>DATKPJ010000018.1:0-46423 GCA_035524195.1 Occallatibacter sp. | reverse complement strand
GCAATCGCTTGCTCGTGGAAAACCGGTCCTCTTCTCTGGATTCCACGCCCGCAACTCCGCCCACATTCACTCCGTCGCAAATTCCGGCCCCACAAACGTCCATTCCCCTGGCCTTTTCGACCCATCGCATCCGCCCTGGCCCTCTCTTCAATCGAGCGCACACATTTTCACTCCGCGATGGCTACGATGAGGAAATGAACCGGGAATATTTAAAAACAAACAGTAGTACCCGTAGTTCATCGAGGAAAAGTGGATATTCAGCCCACACTCTTTCGCCTACGGCGGTTACCGCATATCCGGTTTTGTAAATCCCGCCTGTGCTTTTGAGGAGAATTGGAAAACCCGCTCCAACCCTCAATCCAACCACCAGTTTTCCCACGACTTCCACAACACCTCTCAGATCCCCTGTGCATCTCGTGTGACTTATGTGGAGAGCCCGTCCAGCCCTTATGTCAATCAACAACTTCAGGCCACTGCATTCTGCACAGAGCCGTTTCGTTCGACCTCGATCCTTCGGCAGAACAAACCGGGTCTGTACAGCTGCCCCTGTGCACTCTGGCGTGAGTCAGCGCCGATCAACTCCCAGCCCCTGACTCCATATCCCCCATCCTTCTATACTTGTCTTTCCATGACTTACGCAGCAGCCATCGATCAGCTCAGTGCAATGATCCCGGAACTCCACAGCCGCCCCGGACAGCCCCGGCGCAAATTCTCCCTTGAGGAGATCGGTGTTCTGCTTGACGCACTTGGCAATCCGCAGCACCTTTTCCCGTCTATTCTCGTCGCCGGAACGAACGGCAAAGGCTCGACCGCCGCGACACTGGCTTCGATTCTGACAGCTTCCGGACTACGCACCGGCCTCTACACCTCGCCCCATCTCGAGCGCCCCAACGAGCGCATCCGCATCAATAGCGCCGAAATCTCCGACGACGACTTCGCCCGGCATTTTTTTCGTGTTCACGAATTCGCGCAGCAACTCAGCTCCGCCGGAACTCTTGTTCAACTGCCCAGCTTTTTTGAAACCCTCACCGCTATGGCGTTTCTTCACTTTGCCGATGCGCCCATCGATATCGCCGTCCTCGAGGTCGGCATGGGCGGCCGGCTCGACGCCACCAACATCGTCGATCCTTTGCTCTCCATCATCACGGATATCTCCCTCGACCACACCGAATGGCTCGGCTCCACCATTGCCGCCATCGCTCGCGAAAAAGCCGGCATCCTTCGCCGCAACGGCACCATGATCACCTTGCCGCAGCACCCTGAGGCCAACCGCGTCCTTGGCGAAGCCGCGACCGAACTCACCGTACGCGCCGTCAGCGCTGTCCCCTATATGCCTTCCCCTTCGTCGAATCCTGACCAGCCCTACTTCGTCCAGGCCCTCGGCACAGCCATCGAAATCGCTTCGCCTCTTCGTGGAACCCATCAGCATCGCAACGTAGCCCTCGCCATCGCCGCTGCCGTCGAGCTGGCCTTCCGTCATGGAGTGCCCATCACGCCCGCATCCCTTGCCGCCGGTATCCGCAAGACCGCCTGGCCTGGTCGCCTCGAGCGCATTACCACGCATTCCTCCGACGGCTCCACCCCCACAGAGTGGATCCTCGACGTCGCACACAACCCCGCCGGCGCCTGGGCTCTCCGCGCAGCCATTCGCACTCTCTTCGATGTCCAGGGAGTAAAAGCAGCCACGCTGCTCTTCGCTTGCCTGCGCGACAAGCCCGCCGCCGAAATGGGCCAGATCCTTTTTCCGCTCTTCGAACGCGTCATCTTCGCGCCCATCCAAAGCCCGCGAGCAACGCCGATGGCCGACCTGCTCGCTGCCGCCGAAGCGACCGGAACGCCCGCCATCGCCGCCTCTTCCGTCGCCGAAGCACTGAACCTCGCCTCCAGCGCGCCCAACCCGCGAGAAGCGCAGTCTGCTCCGCGTGCAGTGGTCATCTCCGGTTCCGTCTACCTCGTCGGAGAAGCCCGCTCTCTCCTGCTTGCCTCATCACGCCAGCCCGCCGAGGTCGAGCCATGACTCGTCCGCCCGCTCCGCTGTCACGGCTTTACCGCTGGCGCACCAACCTCATCCAGGCCCCGGCCTTCTTCCTCTCCACCGCCCTCTTCGGCACCATCGCGCTTGTCGCTTCACTCTTCGACAAGTCCGGTCGCGCCCAGCATCGCATCGCCCGCCTCTGGGCCCGTGGATGCATCTGGATTTCCGGCTCGCGCCTTACTGTTCTCGGAGCCGAGAGTCTCCGCGAGCATCCGGTCGCCGTTTTCGCTTCCAACCACACGTCCTACATGGACACTCCCGTCATCTTTGCCGCGCTTCCGCTCCAGTTCCGCATCCTGGCCAAAAGAGAGCTTTGGTCGCTCCCCTTCATCGGCTGGTATCTCAATCGCTCCGGCCAGATTCCCATCGATACCGAGAATCCCCATACCACCATCTCCAGTCTCGGCGGCGGCGTCCGCGCTCTTCGCGCCGGCATGCCGCTTTTTGTCTTCCCCGAAGGCTCTCGCACGCCGACCGGCGAATTGCAGCCCTTTCTTTCCGGAGCAGCCTACCTCGCCATTCGCGCCCAGGTACCCCTCATTCCCATCGCGCTTTCCGGAGTCTATGACCTGCTGCCGATCCATACCCGGCACTTCTACCCCGGCCCGATGACCCTCACCGTCGGCGAGCCCATCTCCACCAGGGGCATGTCGATTCGCCAGACCGACGAACTCACCGCACGACTCCGTGCCTCCATCAAAGAGTTGCGCGTCAAGTCTCACCCACGCGAGACGGAATCGTTCCAGGGCACAACGTCGTTAGCGAAATGAACACCCATCGAAATCCTCCCGACACTTCCTGCATCGAGCCTGCATCCAGCGCTGGTAGCATGATCTTAAGATTCGTGCTACTCTGATTCTTCCCCATGAGGGCCCGATCTTTCTCGTTGGAGCGGCTATGGGTGAACTCTCCAGAATTGGCATTGCCATCGATTCTGACTTGCTCGATCGATTTGATGGTTTAATCGCGCGCCAGGGCTACACCAACAGGTCTGAGGCCTTCCGCGACCTGGTTCGCGATCGCCTCATCATCGAGCGAACGGAATCGCCCAATGCGACCGTCGTCGGCACAGTCACTCTCATCTATGACCACCAGGCTCATGGCGTTACCGAAAAGTTGACAGAGATTCAGCACGACAACCACGACCTGGTCGTCTCCACCAGCCATGCCCATCTCGATCACGACTCCTGCCTTGAGGTTCTTATCGTTCATGGAAAGTCGGCCAGGATCGAGAAGTTTGCCGCCCGCCTCATCGGCCTCAAGGGAGTCAGCCACGGTCGCCTTGTCATGACGGTCCCATCTCAGGACCTTCAAGAAAATCACAAGCACGGCCATCACCACGTTCGGTGAAGCACGCAAAGGCTAAATCGTTGGGAAGCGCATTCAAATTCAGTAGCACGATTTTAGAATTCTTCTTACTGATCGGATTTACCCTGGCCGCGGGTTATGCACATTCGCAGCCCGCTTCTTTTCAAATCTCAGGCGTCATCTCCGACCCCACCGGCAAACCCATCGCCGGCGCCGTGGTCGAACTCTCCGACAGCCGCGGACCTCTGCAAACTTCCGCGCCGACCGGCATCTCCGGCGTCTTCGATCTATCAACCTCGGCAACGGGGGCAGTACAGCTTACCGTCCACGCCACAGGATTCCAAATCGCCTCGCGCAAACTCGTACTTGCCGGCTCCGCTGCGCAACTTCACCTCAACTTCACGCTGCTGCCCGGCGCGACTGAAACCGTCACCGTCACCTCGCAAATGAGCGACTTCGACCTCTTTTCTCCCGACCCTGTGGAGAGAGTCTTCGTGGAGCAGGACCTCATCGACGCCAACCCCGGCCGTCCCGGCGCTCCCGTCTCCATCCCCGGCTACCCCATCGAGACAGCCTCCGGCGGTATCAAGGCTCCGCAGTATTTCGCCCCTGGAGTTGCCGGAGATCACGGCGAGCCCATCGCTCAATACATCGCTATAGGCGGATACCTACTACCCAATAACCTTTCCGCCAACGCCCACGGCAACGGATACGCTGATCCCAATATCCTCGTCGCCCCTCTCCTGGCCGATGTGCAAGTCGACGGCGGTTCTTTCAACGTCCTTGAAGGCAATCATTCCGTCAATCTTGCCGCGACGTATGGTTTCCGCGACCAGAATCCACCCGCGCTCATCCTCACCGGGGATTACCGCGACATCGATCTGGTGGCCATCGGCAGCTCGGCCAACTCAGCCTGGCTCGCCCTCGAGGCTTCCTACGGCAACGGATTTCTCGCGCGCCTCGAACATCGTCAGCAATATAAGATCAACGCCCAGCGCATCGTTGAACTGGCAAGGCATCGCATCACGCTCTTCGGCGTCGGTTATTACGGCTTTTCCTATGTTCCCGGTCTCGTTCCCATCCACCCCTCTGCCAACAATGGCATCTTCGTCAACTACGGTGACACAATCGATCCCCGTCAGAAAGATCAAACCCACACCGCCATCGCCGCGCTTAACGACGAATGGAGGATCGATGCCCGGCAGCAGGCCCAACTCTCCGGCTTCTTCCGTACTTACAACCTCGCGCTCTTTTCCGATTTCGGCCAGGGACTCATTCGCCAGAGCGAGTTCCGCACCATGGCCGGCGCCAGCGCCAACTATGCCAATCGTTTCTCTCCGCAACTCTCCGTTCTTGCAGGCCTCGACTACCAGCGCGAAGCGCCGCGCCGCGACGACCTTGATCACTACGACTTCTACACGCCCGGCGACACGAACGACGGACCCTTCACCAGAGTTACCGCAAACAATGTCACCATCTCACCCGTCGCTCCTTATATCGCGTTCCAGGGCGCGCTCGGCTCGCGTCTGCGCTACTATGCGGGCTGGCGCCGCGATCAGATCGACTTCGTCAATCAAGACCTCATCACCCCGCCGAACTCCTTTGCGGAATGGGTAGGCGTCAACTCTCCCAAGGCGACCATCTCCATCATTCCCGGCTCCGCAAAGTGGGCTCCGCTCATCGCCGCCAGCTTCGGCGAATCTTTTTTCACTGAAGACCCGCGCATCGGCACTGGCTCAACGCACGGCACGCCCGTCAGCCGCAACCACTCCTACCAGCTCGTCGGCAGCAAAACCGTCGCGCATGCTGAAATGAAGCTCACTCTCGGCCATGTCACCACCGCCGAACAGCTGGCTAAGATTGACCCCGATACCGGTCTTCAAGAGAATCAGGGGCCTGGTGTAATCCGCTTTCTCACCGCCGCCGTCCAGCAAAACTTCACTGCCGGTTTTTTGCTGGTCACGTTCTCGAAAGCCGACGCGCGCGATCTGCTCTCCGGCCAGCCCACAGCCGAAGCACCCCGCACCATGCTCGACGTGCTCGGCCTCGCACAGCACCTGCCGCTGCGTCTTCAGGCCAAGGCCGAATTCGAATATGTCGGTTCCAAACCGCTCGGCCCCGGCTGTGCGCCCGACCCTGATGCTCAGTGCATCGGCGTGCCCGTGAAAGAGTTTCGCGCCGAGCTTGCCCGCGGCTTTCACGAAGGACGCTACAACCTCGGCATGAATCTGCTGGGCGCCGCCGGCTACACCGGCCAGACCCTCGAGAACCTTTATCCCTCCACATTTGCCGTGCCCACTGGAGTCCGCATTCCGTCTTACGTCAGCGCTACCTTCACTTATCGCTTCGGCGCCCATGCCTCTCACTCAATTCCTTAAATCTTGCCCTCTCGATCCCACCAGAGCGTTTCGCTCAAATCCAATCAGAAGAAGGACATAAGCATCGCGCAAACTTCATCTGCGCGACGCCAGCCCGCTGCCGCTTTCCAGCATCCAATCCTCTATGACGCGCACCATGTTGCTTTCCTTGGGCCTGTTGTTTCTGGTAGGTTGTTCTTCCGCCAACCGCAGTCCCGATGCCATCCGTCAGCAGACCGCCAACGCCACGGCAACCGCCGCCCGCGATGCAAAGGCCGTAGCTCAAGGTGTCGTTCAAGGCCTGAAAGAGAAAGGTCCGATCGACATCAACAAGGCGTCGGAAGACGATCTTGCATCCCTGCCTGGTATCGATCACGCGACCGCGCATCGCATCGTTGCGGGCCGGCCCTATCGCGACTCCGCCGAATTGGAGAAACGCCACATCGTCTCGAAATCGGAATACGACCGCATCGCCGACCACATCACTGCGCACTAAGCCGCATTGTCGCTGTCGTTGCTCACCATCCCCGGTGCTTTGAAGCGTCGCCGCAGTGCTCACCCCATCGTCACTTTTGCCCCCATGATCATCGAAATGCGCACCTACAAAACCCGTCCCGGCAAACGCGCAGAGTTCCTCCAGGTTTTCCGCACACGGTCCGTTCCCGCTCACGCCGAAATCGGCATGAAGATTCTCGGCCCGTTCCTTTCAATCGAGGACCCCGATGTCTTCTTCTTCATGCGCGGATTTCCCAACCTCGACGCACGCGAGCCCATGAAAGCCAAGTTTTATGAAGGAGAACTCTGGAAAGCTGAACTCGAACACATCCTCATGCCGATGCTCGAGAGATACGATGTTGTGCTCGTCGACGATCCCGGCAGCCTGATCCGGTGGTAACGCTTTCAGCTTGAGCGCCGCGCTTCCTTTGCTGTATGTGCTTCCGCGTCGCCGCTCCCGTTCAGCAACTTCTGCGCCGCCTCAAGAAAATAGATCGGCCCAACCGGCTTTGGCACGATATCGAATTCATGTCCCTGGCGGCTGGCTTCCACCGCCAGTTCCTCGGTGACAAGTTGTCCTGAAAACAGAATCACATGACAGTCCGGCAGGATCTCTTTGAAAAGAATGGCCAGGTCGATCCCGCTCATCTTCGGAAGCACCACGTCCACGATCGCCAGCCGCGGCCGCCAGATCACGCTCATTTCCAAAGCCTGTTCTGCAGTGTAGGCGACGCGCACCTCGTACCCGCGCGCCGAGAACACCAGCCCCAACGAGTCGGAGATCGATTTTTCGTCGTCTACAATCAGTACTCTGAATGAGCCATTCGGTTCCGACATGCCGCATCCCCTGACCCGGACGGTGCTCGGTCCCCAGAACACCGAGGATCGCTGTTCGGACCCTAATCACAACGGGTCAGGATGGAAGAGCAATGTCACCGGATCACCGGGCAGACCAGCGATCCGTGCTAAGCCCTCTCTTCAACACCTCACCTGCTGATTTCGATGCACATGGGTCTCTTTCGGGTTGGCTGCCTCCCCGAGATATTTTCGAGGGGCCTGTCTCGGCGACCGCACGGCTCATCCTCACGGCAGGAGGGCGGCCCTATGCGCCGGCGTGCGCGCTGATCGCAGGCTAAGCTCACTGACGAGGCTCTCCCGCCGTCTTGCAACAACACTCAACGGCAACGTCTCCTCTCACCCGCCCGGCACATCAGTGCCTGGCTCACCAACGGTATACCGTCAGCTTGTCCAGGTAGACATTCGACGTTCCGCTCGCTCCTAGTCCATCGACCTGGAAATTCGTCAGCAAGGTCGATCCCCACCCCAGCGCGAAAGTCGACGGAACCGTCACATTCAGCGGGCTCTCGATGTTGTCAAGCCAGATCGACTTGTAAATCACTTGTCCCAGGAGATTGCGCGAATAAAGCAGCTGAACGTGATGCCATGAGTTGGTACCCCACTCCCGCGGATTGCAATGCGCGGTGGTGTGGAACCACTTGTCCACCGGCTTCGAGGGGCTCCCCGTGTTTGCTGTGTAGTCCCACGTGCTGGAATAGCCATCGCATTGGATGCCGTAAATGACCGTCTGACCATTCGCCGTCACCTGGTTCATATCCATCTCAAGGTTCGCGATCATGCTCGATGACCCCGCGATATAGACCCATCCGTCGTAAAGAAAGTTCTCGGCCGCAATGTCCGCTCCGAAGGACACGTCGTAACGTTCGCCTGCAGCGTTGGAAAAAGACGTCACGAAGCGCCGCGCCGACCCGCTCAGCGATGGTGCCCCCACCAGCTCCATCAAGCCGGTCGAGCTCCCGCCGCCTGTCGCTGTGTCATTTGTAGCCTCCCAGTTGCTCATCGCCTGGATTGAGCGTGACACCCGCGCAATCGAAGGAACCGCCGATGTCGCTGGCGGAACTACGTTCACATTCATGTTCGATAGGCATACGGCGCCGCTTGATCCCCACGCCTTTACGTGCACCACGTGCGAACCCGTCCCGGCACTGGCTGTTACATTCAGTGCCGCTCCTTTTACGATTGCTGCATCGGCATTGTTGTCGATCGAATACCCCATTGCCACGATCGCTTGCGAATCGCACGGCGAAGCGCTCGCGGCAAGCCCAAACGGCGATGCCACGTGGGCGCCGGAAAATGGATAGGAGATGGTTACGTTGGCTAAGGCGGGCGCGGCACACACGGCCAGCGCAGGAAGGATGAGGGAGTAAAGGTGTCTCAAAAAAGTGCCTTCCGTTCCGAGCGCGCAGTTCGGCTTGCAAGATCCTGTCTTGCATGGAACGCTCAGGCACACCACAAAGGGGAGTTCGCGCAGGAGTGTCGCTACAGATCTACTCGATTCGCAATCTCAGTTGTTGATGTCTGCACCCTATTTGAATCTCATCGTCGAGTCAAGATCAAAAATCATGTCAACGACAAAAAAATCGCGCCGTTCGTAGCGTCGCTGAAACAAACATTCCCGCGAATCCACGCGCACCGCGGCCACTTTCGTCCGCCCAATTCCGGGGAGCGATTTTCCCCACTCAATCCGCAACGGTTAAGGCCGCTGATTGGTTGTGGTCCCATCGAAATCCATTCCGTTTCCATACTCGCGAAAGGCCAACTCCCCTGAGATTGCTCGAATCCTAGCCAGTAGAGCGTGAATTCGAAGAAGGAGGAGTTATGTCGAGCGCTGCAGCTATTCCCGTGCGTGAAATTCGGGAGGAACCGGATTCGCCGGCACAGATTTACCTACAACCTGTCGCCGCTCCCTCCATCCTTGGGCTCTACGGATTTGCGGGAGCCACCTTTATGGTGGCCGCCCACATGGCCCACTGGTTTGGAGGAGCGCGTACTGATCTTTACCTCGCCCCTTTTGCCGCCCTGTTCGGCGGCGTAGCACAATTTACGGCCGGCATGTGGTCCTATAAGGCCCGCGATGGAGTGGCTTCAGCCATGCACGGAATGTGGGGCGCGTTCTGGATTGCCTTCGGCCTGCTTGAACTCGCAATCATGGAAGGCGTGCTACCGGCGCCTGGCCCGGCTTTTCCCGCCCTCGGCTACTGGTTCATCGTGCTCGCCGCCATTACATGGATGGGCATGGTGGCCGCTGGCGCAGAAAGCAAAGCTCTTTCAGCGGTGTTGTTCTTTCTTGCCGCTGGTTCCACCTGTGCGGCAATCGCCTACCTGATCGGCAGCGATGGCTGGACCGTCGCCGCGGGGTACTTCTTCATCGCCTCCGCTTTTGTGGCCTGGTACACCGCCAGCGCTCTGATGTTCGAAGGCGCTTTCAAGCATCCCGTCTGGAGTGTTGGAAAGCCGGCGCGCGTGCGGCAGGAACCGACCTTGATGCCGGGACGGGGAGAGCCGGGAGTCATCCGCGGCCAGTAATTGGGCAGCAAGCCTTCTCTCGAAGGAGCAATCGGGCGGAAACCGCCGCTGGTTCCGTCCACAGATTGATCATCCGTTCGTCTCATCTGCCCGCTCTTTGGGACCATGCTTTGGCCGCGAAGAGTGGGCGTTCCTTTCTTTCGCGATCGAGCATCTTACCTTGCAGCATCGTGGTTTCTTGACCTGTTAAAAGGTGGAGACGTGGAGATCAAAGTCGAATCGCGTCATCTCGGAGGAGATGTCTGGGTGCTGGTGCCGGAAGCCTTTCAGGATCAACGGGGTTTCTTTGCTGAAGTCTTTCGTGCCGACCAGTTCAGAACCCTCGGCCTTCCCGAACATTTCGTGCAGGACAATCACTCCGGCTCGGTCCGGGGTGTCTTGCGTGGGCTACATTTCCAGTGGGACCCCCCCATGGGGAAACTCATGCGCGTCACCCGGGGCACTGCCTTCCTGGTAGCTGTGGATATCCGCAAGGGTTCTCCGACTCTGGGGCAGTGGGTCGGCGTCGAGTCTTCTGCCGAGAACCGGCGCCAGGTCTGGGCCCCTGCGGGATTCGCTCGGGGTTTTTGCGTCCTCTCTGATTTTGCCGAGGTACAGTACAAATGCACTGGCGTCTATAACAGCAGACACGAGTCCGGAATCCGCTGGGACGATCCTGCGCTTCAAATAGGCTGGCCCATTACCTCGGGCGAAGCCATCATTTCGAACAAGGACCAGACAGCGCAAACCCTTGAACAGTGGCTTGCTCGTCCGGAATCTGATCACTTCAGGTACGAAGTTCCCTGCGAGGCATAATATGCGGTTGCTGATTGCCGGCGGGGCCGGCTATGTCGGGTCGGTTCTCATTCCCCGCCTGATCGATCGAGGCTACGAGGTCGACGTCATCGATCTCTTCTGGTTCGGCTGTCACCTGCCCGAAAATGTCAGGATCATTCACAAGGACATCTTCGATCTCGCTGTCTCTGACCTCGAGAGCTACAGCCAGGTGATTTTTCTCGCCGGTCTGTCCAACGACCCGATGGCGGAATACTCGCCAAGCAAGAACTTCATCTCCAACGCGGCCGCGCCCGCATGTCTGGCCTACATGGCAAAAAAAGCTGGCGTCAAGCGCTACATCTATGCCAGTTCCTGTTCGGTCTACGGATACACCGACAACGAATTGTTCGATGAGACCCGCCATGTTTCCTCGTCTTACCCTTATGGCATCTCCAAGCTCCAGGGCGAACAGGCAGTTCTCAACCTCGCCGACAACAACTTCTCAGTGCTCGCTCTGCGCAAGGGAACTGTCTGCGGATACAGCCCGCGCATGCGCCTCGACCTGGTCATCAACACCATGTTCATGAGCGCCGTGCGCAACCAGGTCATCACCGTCAATAACCCCGCGATCTGGCGTCCCATCCTGGGCACAGCCGATGCGGCGAGAGCCTATGTGCGTGCCGTTGAGGCCAGCGAAAAAATCACCGGCATCTTCAATGTCGCTTCCGGAAACTTCACCGTGGGTGAAATTGCCGACCTGGTGCGCGAAACCGTGGAACAGGAGTTGGGCCTGAGTGTGCAGCTGGACATCAGACACATTTCCGATTACCGCAATTACAAGGTCAGCATCGAGAAAGCGGAGAATATCCTGAGCTTTCATCCCGATCAGACGGTCAAAACAATTATTCGCGACCTGATCCAAAACAAGAGAAAGTTCGATGACTGGGAGAATCCCGCCTATTACAATATTCGCGTGCTCAAGGCACTCGATCATGCCGAGGCAAACCTTGTAGGACGTTGACATGCGCGTAATGCTGATCGGGGCCAATGGACAGCTTGGAACGGATCTGCACAAGGTCCTTGGAAGCCGCGGCATTTCTGTGCTGCCTGTCAAACACGCCGATCTCGACATCCGGGATGTGCCGCGCGTTGAGGACGTAGTCACATCGGCCCAGCCCGACGTGGTCATCAACACCAGTGCCTTCCACAAAGTGGATGAATGCGAAAAGCAGCCGGCCGTCTCCTTCGAAGTCAACGCCATTGCGCCCCTTCGGCTCGCGCAACTCTGTCGGAAACTCGGCGCCACCCTCATCCATATCAGCACCGATTACGTTTTCGATGGGATAAAGCGCACCCCTTACGCTGAAGACGATCTCGCCCGCCCCATCAATACCTACGGAGTTACCAAGCTTGCCGGCGAGCATCTGATTGCGTCTGCCATGTCGCAGTATTTCCTGGTGCGCACCTGCGGACTCTTCGGCCATGCGGGCAGTAGCGGCAAAGGCGGCAACTTTGTTGAGAACATGCTCAAGCGCGCGCCCGCCGACACAATCCGCGTCGTCGACGACCAGAAAGCAACACCCACCGCCACCACGGACCTTGCCAAGGCGATCGCCCAGTTGATTACGACCAGCGAGTACGGCCTCTATCAAGCCACCAGCGAAGGCGAGTGTTCCTGGTATGAATTCACGCGCGCCCTGTTTGAACACGCGGGTCTCGAACGCAACGTTATCGCCGTCAAAACAAAGGATATTCCCGGCGGCATCCGGCGACCGGCTTACTCCGTCCTGAGCAAGAGCAAGCTGGCCTCTCTGGGGATCAAAATGCCTCACTGGCGCGACGCCCTCAGCCAGTACCTTCGCGAGCGCGCCGATCTCCTTCCTCCGTCACCCCCCCGCTGAGTGCGTGCTCTGCCTTCTGTCGGCTTTACTCTTTGGGTTCGAATCCCCGGCCGACACGGAAAACGTGGCCATCCGGATGACGAAGGTGCATTTCGCGGACGTTCCATGGCATATCGGTGGGCGGAAAGGTGATCTCCAACCCGGCGGCGACGCACTCCTTGTGCATCTCGTCCACGTCGTCTACCCAGATCGACATCCAGACGCCCTTGTCATGTTCTTCGTCTCCGTCCTGCTGAAACGTGGTGGTGTTCGCGCCGCGGCCGCGACCTCCCTGCGCCCCCTGACAAAGAAAGATGCAAGTTTCCTTGCCCGATCCAACCGCACCAAACGTTGGAGGCGTGCCCCAGTCCCACAATTTCTTCCATCCCCACTTTTCAAACCACGCGAACGAAGTGGCGAGGTCTGACACGTTCAATATCGGAGTCAATCCCCTGGCTTCCATAGCGGCAGCAGGATAACATCCGGCGGATCGAGGGATTTATTTATTGTTGCCGAATCGCCAACTCACTCACCGAGCCAGAAGTCGAGTTCTGGATAAGCGGCTATGAGCACGTCTCATCTGCAGAAATACCTACTCTCGGTTTTGGCGATCGAGCCGACCCCTCAGCTCACATGCACAATCGGTCGCTGCTGTATGTCGGGAACCGCTTTCCGCAGCACCTCGTGCGTCACCGGCGCCACATCTCCCTCGCCCAAAAACAGGAAACGAAAGATGTTTGCAACCGGGTTTCCTTCCCTCCACTTGAAGTAAATATGAGGAACGCGATTCGTGCTTCGTTGCATGTGGATCAGAAATGCCGCGATTGCATTCGCCACAATTGGGCTCTTCGCATACAGAACGCTGTTTCGTCCAATCCGCTCCCCGTCCACTGAGAGCCGTTCCTTGAACTCCGAGGCATCCGTGCGTTCCACCTCGAGGAAGATGATTTTCGCGTCCGCCGGCAGTCCATGTACGCGGCGCACCACCGCGTCAATCTCGTTCAGATCCTCCTCGGTCCTCGGCTTCGGTTTCAGCGCGATCACGCGAGTCACGTCCTGCCCGCTGCTTCTCAACAGAGCCCGGGCATCCTCTGACAGATGCACCCCCGTGATCCGCAGCTCCGTGGATCGCGTGGCCCGCGACACAAAGGAAACAAACAGAATCGACGCAATAAAGATGCACGAAATCTTCAACCCCTCTGGTCGCTCTCTGATGTTCATGAGCGTGGTGTAAATGAAGACCAGTGCCACCGGCAGGTAGATCCATCGCGCCCGCGTCTGCCATACCGAAAGCAACACGGCACAGCCGGCCGAAGTAATCAGCACCAGCACTCCAGTGGCGTACGCGCCGCCTTGCGCATCCACGTTTGCGTGAAATCGTATCGTGACAAAAAACGCGACCGCGGCGAACACCAGCACCAGCGGCCTCGCCGCGCGCGACCACTCCGGCGCCATGCCAAAGCGCGGCAGATAGCGCGGAATCAGGTTTAGCAGCCCCGCCAGCGCGGAAGCCCCCGCAAACGCAAGGATCAGGATCGTGCTGATGTCATACAGCGTGCCGAAAACACCGCCCAGGTAGAGATGAGCCAGGTAGGCCATCGCGCGGCCATTGGCTTCACCGCCCTCAGCGAACGCCCTCGGCGGAATCAGGACCGTCGTTACAAAACTCGTCGCGATTAGGAATACGCTCATGACGCCCGCTGCCGTGGTCAGCAATTTTTGCGTGTTGCGGATGCGGGCCTTCATGTCCACGCCCGCAATCAAGGGCATCACGGCGACCCCGGTCTCAAATCCCGACAGCCCCAATGCCAGCCGCGGAAACAGAACGATGCAAAGCCCGGCCATCATCAGCCAGTTCGGATGCCCGGTAACCAGCGCGTGTTTCCAATGCGAGAGAACGTCAGGATGTCGCAGCACCTCTGTCACCGCTCGCACCGTGACCACCGCATTCAGCACCAGGTAGGCCGCGACGACGATCACGGCAATCCCGATCGCTTCTCTGAAGCCCATTAGAAAAACGGCTGCCAGAATGCTCAGCAGCAGGAGTGTCACCAGCATCTGGCTCGTCAGCCAGCTTGGAGCCAATGGATTGTGCACAACATGCGCTGCGGCGTCAGCGGCCGAGAGCGTCATGGTAATGATGAAATCGGTGGTCGCGAAACCCAGCAGCACCAGGACAAAAATCTTGCCGCCCCATTCGGGAAACAACTTCTCCAGCATGGCAATGCTGCCCTGCCCGTTGGGGCTGGCCTGCGCCACTCGCCGGTATAGCGGAAGTGCCCCGAAGAGCGTGACAAGCACAAGCACCAGCGTGGCAAACGGTGAAAGAACGCCCGCCGCCAGAAACGCAATCCCCGGCTGATATCCCAACGTCGAAAAGTAATCCAGTCCCGTCAGGCACATCACCCTCCACCAGGGATGGACCGTCTCCGCGTCGGAATGTTTGCGTCTTTCCGATCGTAGGTCCGCAAGCAGCCAATCCCCCAGCGGGTGCTTCTTCTTCGGTTCAGCCACATGCATTAAAAGCCGACCTCCTTACTCAGATGCAGCTTGTCTCTGCAACCGCCGCGGTTCCTCGCCGGGTGGGATTGTACCAACGGTGGGACAGAGGCTTTCAGGCCTCCGAAATCCCACTGTCGATGAGATGCCTTCCGATAGGCCCCGTCTTTCTCGTCATTCTCTCCGCTGCAGGCGGTACCGCGTACCGCCGCAAAATGCGCCGTATGTCCCGCCCTCAAATTCGATGTGACTTCGGTCAGGGAGTGTCCGCCGGAACCCCAAATGCACCAAAGTCATTGGGCCTCGTGTTCGCGACGTGGCTTTTACTTATCTTTGGGTGGCTCGACGAACCCCGGGAGGATTCGCGACGTGGAGCCAAAGATGTGGTATTTGTCGAAGCGCATCTCATTGAGAAGGGTTTCAAAGGGGGCATAGACTTTGAAACCCTCGCCCCACTCGTCGATAACCATCGTCCTGCGTTGCCTTGAGATGGAGACGCTTCTTGAAGGGCAGACAAACGTTTTTGTGCCCTTTACCACCGGACGGTATTCCACCATTACGTCGGATCGATGGAGCGGCAGCCTCCAGTCCAGGTCTGCCTGAATGGTAAGTCGCAGAATGGCCCCGGTAGACGGATCCACCGCGATCTCCCCATGGAAGGGCGCAGATGTTCTGAAGGGAACCGCGTCGAAATCGATGGCCAGGCAGCAGAATCCTGCTGAGAAAAGAGGCGTTTCCTGCGGCGCGCGGTAGAGAAAGACCGCGAGACGTCCATTTTCATTCTGTTCCCAGCGGGCCCACGCCAGGTGGCTGTGGGGCAATGTGGCAGCGGTCATGACCGTGGCGAGAATAGGGCCGAAGGTGCCGATGGTTTCGAGCTGTTCGCTTTCAGGCTTAAATGGTTCGTTCTTTACGGATTGCTGCTGCACTTGTTCTTTGCCGTCGTGGAAACGGATGCTTGCTATTGTCGTCTCGCCCTCGTGCAGAGACTGATCAGGCGCTGCGGTCTTCCATGTCTGGTGTGGTCTTGGTGGGAGCTCGTGATATTGCACGGTTGTCCGGGTTGCAAAGAAATCGGGCAGCCTGGGGATCGCGGTGTTGATGTAGGAGACGGTGCGGGAGATGATCTCACGCTGCGTGGCAAGATCCGGCGGCGGCGTTGAGGGAATTTCATCGGGCGGCGGCGCGAGGAACACCGACTCGTCGGCCAGGACTTCAAACGCCTCTTGCGCTTTCCTCCCGTGCACCAACTTTGCAAGCGCAGCCAGCTTTGTGCTGCTCAACCGTTCGGTGAGCTGCATGCCCTCGAACTGGCGCAGCAAATCAGCCTCGGAGGTGTCGTGCGCGTTTGCGATGAAGGCTTCCAACTGCTTCACCGATGTGGGTTGAGTTGAGGGTGACTGATCGTAGAAGACCGGTTCGTCGTAATAGTCTTCGAAAACGTGTGACGTCAGGTCAGGCTTGTCGATTTCGATCTTCAGATGGTGATATTCATCGACCGCGTTGGTGCGTGGGGGATCGAAGGTGAGGGAATAGAAGCTGCTCTCTTGTTTGACGTACTTGCTGATCAGGTCAGCGAGCTCATGATGATGCGCATCCAGCACGCCGCCTCCGCCGCGGGCGGCGATGACCGGGAGAGAGAGATAGCCGAGATCGTTGGAATCCGGCTTCGGTCCTTGGAGGAACTCCTTATAGACATAGTCTGTGACGGGCCAATAGTCTCCGACAGGCACCGGGTTTCCGTTGCGATCGTATCCGTCGCGGCTGTAAGCGCTTCCACTGGAGTCGTACAAGGGCCACTTGGTGGCGCCCCACAGGCCGATGCGTGCCTCGCGCATACGCGTGAGGAGTTCGATGGAGAAATCCGAGAGCCCTGTGGCACTGCGATTTTCGATTTGCCACGCATTGCCTATCCAGAACAAGAGCTTTCTCCCGGGCCTTCGGCGTTCCTCTATGGAAATGGAGCCGAGGGCAACGAGGGAGTGGGTGATTCTCCAACTTACGGCCCCGCCCTTATCGAGGTCGCCGATATCCTTGGTGATCATCGACGGCGACCAGATCCGACGCTGCAGACTTGGCTGTTCAATTTCATTGGCGAGTTCATTGCCGTCCGTCGAGGCATGGGGCGTGGCGAAAAGGCCATCTTCGGTAAGGCGGTAGATGATGGTCGGCTCCTGCAGCGCACCTCCATTGGCGCGGAGAAAGGTCTCCACCTCGCGGACCGCATCGCTCAGTTCCAGCTTTTCCTTCGGGTTCGCAGCATGCGCCGCGTCCTTTGCCGCCCTGCCGTTTTCCTGGGATTGACTCGCCAGCATGTTTAACTCATCGATCACGAGCACGACCTCAGTTGAGGGGGCAGGCCTGGCACTCGCACCATCGAATGCCTGAAAACTCACGATCTTCTGCTGCCGATCGTTGTCGAGGAGTGTGAAGTCTTTTAGCGAGAGCCCAGAGACAGGCTTGCCGGCGTTATCGGCGACGCTGACATCCACGCGGATGAGCCCCTGGGTGGGGTCGGGCATCCGATCCGAGTTCGCGGTTGCCCGCATCCCAAGCCCTGGAGCTGGGGGAGCAGCGGTCGGCGCAAGAGAAGGCGGCGCCTGGGTTTGCTGCGCAAATACCGTTGTCGCTATCGAGAACAGCAGCGCTGTGCTGAGACGAAATGGGTTGCAGACCGCGATTAACAGCTTCAAAGGCGCCCCGCCTCTTACCTCGAAACTATATCTTTTCAGCTCGCATGCAAGCCGGGTGTACCAGCAACGCCAAAGCCGCGGCACTCTCAGGGACCGCTCACGTAATAGCCCGCAGTCGTACGAATCCTCGCACCTGGCTTATCGACTGTGACGTGGATGGCATGATACTCGGTCGTACGGCCACCGGGTGCGCGCTCGAAGACAAGGTTGTACCAGGTGGATGCATCGAGCAAGGCTGTGTCGATCCCGGTCTTGATATCGTTGCCGTTGATAATCACTTGCCCTCCGGAGTGCTCGGACAGGACCTGCAAAGAAAGATCGGCGTATTGGGCATCCCTGCTCTTCGTAACGCCTTTCAGAAAGCTCTGATATGCCGAGGAATCGCTGATTCCGGAGCTGAATGGTTGAAAGGTGCGTCCCACATTGGACGGGTCAAGCGTATAAAGCGAAATGCACGACTCACGAAGGCCGTTCGAGATTTTGACGATGTCATCGAAGATCAAACTCGGTTGGTCCGCCTCGTATCTGAAGAGCAATGGCCACCCTGGGCTGAGAAATAGGATCAGCTTTCGGCCGGGTGTCCCGGAGTCGGGCGAGATCATCTCTTTGATCAGCTTAGTGGCCTGACCGGTTCGTTCCACATCTCCCCAGGTTCCGGCTGATCGATTGATGACCCGCAGTAGAGCAGGCGCTCCATTGAGGCCGGTAAGCAAAGCTGCGCCGTCCTGTGACGGCCCGGCTATCCGTATCAGCCCGGAGTTTTCAAGAATCCAGATCGAGGTGGAATCGACGAGCTTGCCCGGGTTCTGCCTCAGGAATGCGCTCAGGCCATCGCGTTCCTGTGCAACCAGAAGCGCATCTGAGTTAACGGCATCGATGACAAACTGGACTTTCAGAGGAACGGCGGGCGGATGCGCCGTATCCACGGCACGAAATGCGAGGATCTTCTGCGGCTGCTTGTTGTCGAAGACCTTGAAATCGGCTGCTTCAAGTCCGGCGATGGGGCGACCTGACTTGTCGGTGACTGCCACTGTGATGGCGATGTTGTCGCCGTCCGATGCCGGGCACTCAATCTCCGCAGGCCCTGAATGTGCATTGCCGTCATCCTGTGCAGGACAGCAGTGACTGAAAACCGCAAACTGCAAGAATACAAAGACAGCCAAGACGGTGATAGTCGAGGTAAGCGCGGGCCTAATTGATAGCATTCCCTTCCCTGTCCTTAGACGGTTTGTGGCATTTCGTGGTCTCGCCCGCATCTCACCACGCCGGATAGGGCTCCGGCTGCCTCCCCGTGTATCTCGAGCAGCATGCTTCCTTCACCGGGACAAACTCCATGAACTCGGCCCTCGTGCCGTCCGGATCGAACAAATCCAGTTGCCACTTGCCATCAACGCCCAGCAGCGGCGGCTTCTCCTGCGGTGTGGGCGCCCAACCTCGTGCGCGAAGTCGCTTTTCCAGCGCCGTCACACTTTCCACTCCAGGCGCAAAGTGATTTGCGCTACCCAATTCAGCGCGCGACGCATCGCTGGGAAGGTAGAGCATGTATTCCAGCCAGTCGGTCCCGTTCGGAACCTGCATCATCACCCAGTCGGTGCGCCCCGGCCCCGATCCACCCTCCCAATAAAGGTGGAAACCGAGAAGGTCTTTGTAGAAGCTGTCCAGCTTTGCCCTGTCGTGCGCCACAAAGCCCGCGTGAATGATGTGCGTGCTCAAACGCTCCTGAACTGCTTTCCCGCCCTTCGGCGGATTGGGCCCAGTCTGCCGGAACTCGACGACATTTCCCTCCGGATCCTGAACATCGAAGAACGTGTCGCCGTTCCTGTCCACGCTCACCTTCGCGGGAACTGCAACCCCATGCGCACCGAGAAAGCTCCTCAGCTGTTCCGCATTCGTGGTTGAGAATCCAATCGAGTTCATCCGGTCGGTCTGCCCCTTGCCCTGAAGCAGTTCGATGTACTGCGCGTGATTCGCGTAAAAGCGGACGCCCGATTGCGCATCCCCCGTCGGCACCTGCTCCCAACCCAGCAGGCCTGCATAGAAATGCTGCGATTTCGCGAGGTCATCCGCATACAGGGTTACGTGCGAAAGCCCCGTAATCGCTGGTCGGGAGACTGCCTGGGCAGGGGGCACGCATCCGATGGCAAACAAACAGAGCAGCAAAACAGATCTTCGGTTCATGGCTGACACAATACGCGCATCGCCCACGCTTTTTCATTCCGAAACCGAAGCACGCCCGAGCGGCTGGAACCATGCGCGCAGTCCCTCACATTTTGCCGATTTATTCCCGAAAAGGCGCACCATCGAAATAGGCAACTATCGAGAGAGTTACGCAATGCCGAACCCGGGACTTGCGGGGGTACAGCCTGGGGCCTGGATCGGTGGCCGTAACTACTTTCATGAGAGTAATTTACGTCTAAGGTCAATGGGCAGAGTAATTTGGCGCGAGTCATCTCGCTAACCCAAATAGAAGGAGGAATTTGCGCGAGAAGCCGGGGGTGGGGGGTAGGCGCTCATGGGTACGGACCGGGGACATCTCGGACACAGCTGAAGACGCGCACTCTTTCGCCAAGGCCAGGTGCAAATTGCCGTACACTGGATTGTCCATGCCCGTCCGCATTGCCATCCCTGAGCCAACATCCGCCGATGAGGACTATAACCAGCGTTCGCTCCCGCCCTACCTGGCAGCGATCGAGGCCGCAGGTGCGTCTTCGCTGATTATTCGCCTCACCACTGCGCCGGATCAGATCGCAAGGGCACTCGCCGATGTGCACGGAGTCCTTCTGCCGGGAAGCCTTTATGATGTTGATCCACAGAGATTTAATGAGGACCGCATCCCCCAGTGCGGCCCCGCCGACCCTGCCCGCGCCGCAGCCGACGAGCTTCTCTTGCAGGACGCTTTCAATCTCCGCAAGCCGATCCTCGCCATCTGCCACGGAGCCCAGACCCTGAATGTCTGGCGCAATGGAACCCTGATCCAGGACATCGAAACCGTACTCCGTACTTCCGTCAACCATCGCCCGGGCCGCGACGTGACTCGCGCGCATCCTGTCCGGCTCACCCCAGGCTCCCGACTTGCCGCGCTCGATCCCTCCGCGGCGCAAGTTTTTGTAAACTCCAGCCATCACCAGGCCATCGGCAAGGCTGGAGACAATCTTCGCATCGCAGCCGTTTCGCCCGCCGACGGCGTCATTGAAGCCGTCGAGCTTGATTCGCCTGATCATTTCGTGATGGCGGTCCAGTGGCACCCCGAGCGTTCATACGGCGCAGACAATTTCTCACGCAAGCTCTTCGCCGTGTTCGTTCAGGCAGCCGGCGCATGGCAGCTGCGCCAGGTTGCGGCGTCGATGGCGGCGCGCTAAACGGCTATGCCGGCGACAAAAGATAGACTCAACCGCCTTCTTGAAACAGCCGGCCTCCCAGTTCTCGATCTCCGTCAGGCCGCGACATTCGAGAAGTATCTGCAACTCATTGTTCGCTGGAATGCCCGCACGAATCTGACCGCCATCCGAGAGGAAGACGGCATCCTTTCACGTCATTTTGTTGAATCAATCGCCTGCAGCCACGCACTGCCTGCAGGAGTCAATACTCTTCTCGATTTTGGCTCTGGAGCCGGTTTTCCGGGCATTCCGATTGCTATTTGCCGTCCCGAAGTCGCTGTAACACTCGCGGAATCGCAGGGCAAAAAGGCTGCCTTCCTGCGAGAGGCCGTCCGGACGCTTCAGCTGTCTGCCCTGGTTGTTGCAGCACGCGCAGAAACAATGGAGCAGCAGTTTGACTGCGTGACCATGCGGGCTGTCGACCGAATGGAGCAAGCCATCTGCGCGGCGACGCGGCTTGTGCTTTCTCGGGGGTGGTTGGCGTTAATGACGACCGAGCGGGACATGCCCGCTCTTCATCACGCCGCGGGGTCGGCATTCGCCTGGTCTGCTCCGGTTATGTTGCCGGGCAGTGAACAGCGGGTTCTGGCTCTTGGCTGCAAGGTCGAGGCAGATGAACCGCCGAGGCTGCAACGCACGAAGGCGTGAATTGGATCCGATGCAATGTTCCACGTGGAACGCTGAAGAGTCCAAATCACTCGATGTTCCACGTGGAACCCCCATCCCCTCGCCGCACCTCAAGCGCCGCAATTCCTGAGGTCCGCGCCGGTCAAGGCGAAGGAGATTCTGCACGGGTTTTCCACTTTCGCGTGTTTTTTCAACTTGGTTGCTTCTATTTTTCAGCCGTTCTAACCCTCTATCTTTCAGGGACTTGATTGCGAAGAAAATCCACAGGCAGGAGGCTTTCCACAGCTTGCTGAAGTTCTCCACAGCCTGCACGCCTGCACAAACTGCACCCTTCCTTTAGTCTGAAATGCCATGGGCAAGATTTTGGGCGTGGTCAATCAAAAGGGCGGTGTAGGCAAAACAACAACCGCCATCAATCTCGCAGCCTGCCTTGCCATTGAAGGATTTAAGGTCCTCCTCGCAGACTGTGATCCCCAGGCGAATGCTTCTTCAGGCCTCGGGCTCGCGCGCGATGATAACCGTCATTCGATTTATGACGTTCTCGTCGGCAATGCCCCGGCCGATCAGGTCATCCTGCCCACCGAAGTCGAACAACTATCTCTCCTGCCGGGTTCGAAGAATCTGACTGGCGCCAACATCGAGCTGGCGGGGGCTGAAGACCGAGCCATCCGCCTGCGCCAGGCCCTCGCCCCGATCCGCGACAATTACGATCTGGTGGTCCTCGACTGCCCCCCGGCGCTCGACCTGCTCACACTCAACGTTCTCGTCGCAGCCAACTCCCTGATTGTCCCGATGCAAGCTGAGTACTTCGCATTGGAAGGGATCTCCGAACTGATTTCCACACTGGACCGCGTCCGTGCCGCGCTGAATCCGGAGATCACGATTGAAGGGATTCTTCTTACCATGTATGACGACCGGACGAATCTCGCCCAGCAAGTGACAGAGACGCTGCGGCAACACTTTCGCGATAAGCTCTTCCGCACCGTAATTCCGCGTAATGTTCGCTTGGCTGAAGCTCCCAGTTATGGAAAGCCGATCGCCCTCTACGATGGCCGTTCACGGGGGACCGAAGCCTATTTTGAACTGGCGGGTGAGTATCTCGCGCGAAATCAGATGGATAGTCCGCGCAATATCCAACGCAAGGAAGCTGCGAATCAGCGTGCCAAACCGGAAGTCCGCTTTTGGCCCTATTCGTAACGACCAACGTAGATGAAGACGAAATGGTATCGCGAAAGACCTGCCTTGGATCAAAACCCCGGTACGAAGGATTGACTGACCATGACTACCGCTTTGACTGATACAAAACGCCGTGCATTGGGCAAGGGGCTCGACTCATTGCTCCCCAGAGTACATCCGGCCACACCCGCTCCCGCGGCCATGGACACGGAAGGAGGCAAGCCGCGCGAGATTCCCGTCGATCAGATCGACCCGAATCCATACCAGACGCGATCGCAAATGAACGAGGAGCAACTCGCCGAGCTTTCAGCGTCCATCACGGCAAATGGCGTCGTGCAGCCGATTCTCGTGCGGCCCTTGGCCAGCGGCCGTTTCCAGTTGATTGCCGGCGAGCGCCGTTGGCGCGCCTCGCAGCTCGCAGGCAAGCAGACCATTCCAGCGATCCTCCGCCAGGTTTCCGACGAACAGGCGATGGAGATCACGATTGTAGAAAATCTTCAACGCGCCGACCTGAACGCGATGGAACAGGCACGTGCCTTCGCGCGCCTTTCCAGCGAGTTCCACATGACCCAGGAGCAGATGGGCCAGCGAACTGGAAAGGATCGCGTAACCGTCTCTAACTATATGAGATTATTGAAGTTACCTGACAGTATCCAGCTGCGGATTGAGACTGGCGACCTAAGCTTCGGGCATGCGAAAGCGCTCCTAGGCCTCACCTCGCACCCGGATCTGGAGAGGGCGGCTCTCCGGGTCGCAACACTTTCGCTTTCTGTTCGTCAGACGGAGAGTCTCGTCCAAGGCATCCTTTATCCCGAAAAGAACAAAAAGGAACCGAGGCCGGCTCCGCCTGTCGATGCCAATGTGCGCGAGGTCGAAGAGCAGCTGCAACGGGCGCTTGGATTGAAGGTGCACATTGACGACCATCATGGACGGGGCAAAGTTGTGATCGAATACGCCAGTCTGGCAGATTTCGACACTTTACTGGAAACACTCGCCTCTGGGAAGTGACCACGGCAAGGTATCAACAGTGAGGCGAGTCCTCAAAAACGTGAGAGAAATATGCCGGCGCTTATCGAGTTATGCCCGCTGCGGTTCTGGCTGGATTGAGGCTCCCCAGTGAGCGGAACGTCCTATGCTAGAATAAGTTCACGCTCAGTTGTTTGGTTGTGAGTCGTTCTCGCCTTCATCCCGCAAGACCGTCCGCCACGTAAATTCCCCAGGCCCTCAGCGTAATGGCTCTTGATGTCGAGATTTGATCGGGCCAGGCTGCCACGCGATTTGCGCGCCGTAGCCGAAGACTTGAGCGTGTGGGCCAAATCCTGAATCAGCGCGTTCTCAGCGCTTCCTTGGTTTTCCTGCATAGAACCTGAATATTTCTTCGATTCTGCTCGTGTCGAGCGGATCTGGAAAAACAATACGACTGCGATCGACGTGTCGAATCCATCGATGATTTCTAAGGATGGAATATCAACCGCGCGACGCAGGATAGGAATAACTTGAAACGATTTTCCGAACTTCAACTTTCGCCGGCTCTGCAGCAGCACCTGGCCAATGCAAACTTTATCCACCCCACAGCAGTGCAGGCCGCTGCAATTCCTCCGGCGCTGGAGGGACATGACGTACTGGCAACCGCGCAGACCGGCACAGGCAAGACACTTAGCTTTCTAATTCCCCTCATCGAACGCATGCCGGCAGCCGGCAAGGTTGCCACGGCCCTGGTTTTGCTGCCCACGCGCGAGTTGGCGATGCAGGTGCTCGAAGCCTGGCGCAATCTCACCTGCAGCAACGGCACTGCGGTATTAGTGTGCGGTGGCTTGGCGGAGGCTCCACAACTGGCTGCGCTACGGCGCGGACCTCGCCTGATTGTCGCCACGCCAGGCCGCCTGGAAGACTACCTGTCGCGCCGCCTCGTGAACCTGAGCGGCGTAAAGATGTTGGTGCTGGACGAAGTGGACCGTATGCTGGACATGGGCTTCAAGCCCGCCATCCGGCGCATTGCCGCAGTGCTGTCAGCTGATCGACAGACCCTATGCTACTCGGCCACACTGAGCCCCGCGATCCGCGAGGTCGCCCGTGACTACCTCCGGAATCCGGTGCGAGTAGAAATTGGATCGGTGCTGAAGCCGTCGCCGAATGTCGAGTTGCAGACCTTTGAGGTTCCGGTGGACAAGAAGCAGGAGTTATTGGAGCACCTGTTGGGTGAGCACGATGGGAGTTTTCTGGTCTTTGTCCGGACCAAGCACGGAGCCGATCGCGTGGCGCGGCGCTTGTCACGGGCTGGGCACTCTGCGACTCAGATCCATGGAGACCGGTCGCAGTCGCAGCGAAGCGCTGCATTGCGCAACTTCGCGGAGGGTCGTCATCGCATCCTGGTAGCCACCGATGTGGCAGCGAGGGGCATCGATGTGGCTGATGTCGCACACGTGGTGAACTTCGACCTGCCCCGCGAAGCCGAGGATTTTGTGCATCGCGTGGGACGGACAGGCCGGGCCTCAAGCCGCGGTATGGCTTCAACATTCGCTGCTCCAGACGAGGCTCAGGCGCTGCGTACGATCGAGCGTACACTTGCCATCACCACCAGAAAGTTCCGAGTCCGTGCGAACAATGCAGAGAGAGCGCGCGTGGCATGACGCAAGGCTGAAAGCTGCGGTGGCTCTCCATTTCTGCCACGGCGGCCGCAGCGACCCGCAAGAGTGGGAAACGAGCCCACCACGGAGCTTGAAGCTTCACGCGACGATTCAGTCAACCTGCGACGCCTGCCGACGCTTCAGTGCAACTCCTCATCGAGGTCTACAATTCCCTTAACATCGGGTCTGGCGTATAAGGCCTGTCTTCTCACCAGGGAGTTATCGACATTGATTTGGCCGGGACGGACTTGCCTGGGCGGTCATGTGGCCGCCGCAGGAATTCTCTTTGCAATGGCTCTTTTCGGAACTGGCCGGTATGCCTGTGCGCAAGCCAGCGATCCTGCCTCCGCTGTGAATCCCCTGATCGGAACAACCAATGGCGGCAACGATTATCCCGGTGCCGTGGTTCCGTTTGGCATGGTGGCGTGGAGCCCGGAAGAACCGCGGAACAAGCCTCGCCCCAAGGTGGAAGGCGTTCCGGGGTCGATGCGGGATGACCGCAGCCGGCCGGCTGCTCCCGGAGGATATGAGTATTCGGCTGCCAAGATTCGCGGCTTTTCTCTTACCCACCTGATGGGCACGGGTTGCGCGGGCGCCAGCGGCGATATTCCCTTCATGCCGTACGTTGGCCGTGTGCAGAGTTCGCCTTCAGATGACGTAAACAACGACGTGTATGCAAGCCAGTTCTCTCACGCCGACGAAAAAGCAGTCGCAGGCTACTACCGCGTGAAACTCGCCAATGGAGTGACCGTTGAACTGACTGCGACGCAGCGCACTGGTGCCGGGCAATTCACCTATCCGACAGGACAACCGGCGGTGATGCTGGTGCGCTCGTCCAATTCTGAGACGGGAAGCACAGACGCGTCAGTAAAGATTGACGCCGCAACGCGCACTGTCTCAGGTTCCGTAACCAGCGGGAACTTCTGCGGCTATCTGGGGACGACGGACCGCCGCAGCTATTACACACTCTATTTCGTGGCCCATTTTGATCAGCCATTTCTTTCGACAGGCACATGGCAGGATTCAACTGTGCAGCCCGGCACGACGGAGTCAAACGGTGGCACTACCTATGGGACTCGTGGCTTTCCGCCGCCGGGCAAAGGGTCGGGCGGCTGGGTCGTGCTGGATCTGACGAAATCCCCCGTCGTGCACGTCCGCGTGGGTATTTCCTATGTAAGCGAGCAGAATGCCGAAGCCAACCTGCAGGCAGAGAATCCTGAAGGAACCGGCTTTGACGCTCTGCGCGCGCGGGCACATGCGGCGTGGAACGAGGCACTCGACCGCATCCATATCAGCGGCGGAACCGCCGATGAGCGCACAGTTTTCTACACGGCGCTCTATCACACCATGCTGGGCGAAAATCTCTACAGCGACGTCGATGGCAAATATCTCGGCATGGACCAGAAGATCCACGCGATCGCGCCGCCGCAAGGGGCGCAGTACAGCACGTTTTCAGGTTGGGATGTCTACCGCTCGCAACTGCAACTGGTCACGCTGCTCATGCCGGAGGTAGGGAGCGACATCGCCCAGTCGCTGTTGAACCAGGCTGACCAGAATGGAGGCGAATGGGACCGCTGGACGCACAACTCCGGCATTACCCACGTCATGAATGGAGATCCGGCTGCGCCCGCGATTGCCGATATTCTCGCTTTTGGAGGGAAATCGTTCCATGTGAAGTCGGCCTATGGCTCGCTGTTGAACGCAGCAACCGTGCCCACGGAACACGATTTGAGCAAGGAAGGCTGTCCAGTCGAATGTATCGGCGAGCGCCCATCGCTCGATTTGTGGATGAAGCTTCATTACATCCCTACCGACGGCAATTCGTGGGGACCTGCAGCCGACACGCTTGAGGATGTCACCGCGGACTTTTCGATTGCAGAGTTGGCGAGGCGTCTCGGCGACAAGGCAAATGAGAAGCTCTTTCTCGAACGTGCGCAGTATTGGAAGAACATCTTCAACCCCAAGGCGACAAGCATTGGCGGCTACATCCAGAACCGGAACGCGGATGGGTCATGGCCAAAGTTCGATCCGGCATCCGACGATGGATTCGTAGAGGGCAGCGCCGCGCAGTATCTCTGGATGGTTCCCTTCAATGAACGCGGGTTGTTTGACCTGCTCGGAGGGAACGACAGCGCCAACCAGCGTCTAGATGCGTTCTTTCACAATACGGATGGCTCGTGGGCGGTGACGGAGTCCGGAGGATTGCATGCCGAACTGAACAATGAGCCATCGATCGAAACACCCTGGCTCTATGATTTTACGGGCCAGCCGTGGAAGACGCAGGAAACGGTTCGCCGTGTGCTGAACACGATTTGGACGAACACACCGAAAGGCATGCCGGGCAACGACGACCTCGGAGAGATGTCATCGTGGTATGTATGGTCGGCGATGGGCCTTTATCCGGAGATACCGGGCCGCGCAGAAATGGTGCTGGGAAGCCCGCTGTTTGCCGAGATTCGCATTCACCGGCCCGGCGGGGACATCGTAATCAAGAGCCAGGGCTCCGCAACCGATGCGCCGTACGTTCACGCACTGAAGGTGAATGGGAAGCCTACGTCGAAGACGTGGCTTCCGGAGTCGTTTATCCACCGCGGAGGCACACTGGAATACGTGTTGTCCTCTGCGCCGGATAAACACTGGGGCTCCGGAGCGGACGATTCGCCGCCATCTTTCGCCCCAAAAGCAAAGTAGCGTTTAAGTCGGCGGAATATGCCACTGGGATTTGATCTTACCGGGTGGCTCTCTTTCGCTTCAGGAGGCTAACCGGCGATACGCTCCAACTCCATGAGGCGCGTTGCCGGATCATCGAGTGCGATCCCGCGTTCCCATAGTGGCTGGACTTCCACGCGGTCGCGGCCAAGCAGCTTGGCTCGGTAAAGGGCCTTGTCGGCAAGAGAGATAAGGGTCTCGAGGGGCAGATCGCAGGCCGCCCGCAGTGATGCGATGCCGATGCTAAGGCTGACCTTCCCGTCTCTCGTCTCGAACTCGCGCGCCCGGAATAGAGCGCGAAGCTCTTCAGCCAGTTTGAGTGCTTGCTGAGGGGCAACATCCAACAACAAAAGCGCAAACTCGTCTCCGCCCAGGCGGGCACAATGGCTTCCGGCGAGGCTGGCCGCGAGTCTATCCAGCTTTCTGGCCAGAGCGACGAGGACCTTGTCGCCGTGTTGATGGCCGTGACTGTCATTGGCTTGCTTGAAGTAATCGATATCGATCAACAGGAGCGAGAGACCTGCGCCGACGGTCGAAGCCTGCAGTCGGCTGTAGACTCCGGCAAGCGAGCGCCTGTTCCCGATGCCGGTGAGTGGATCGAGAATGGCTAGGCCTTCCAGCTGCTCATTTCGGCTCTCGAGAAGCGCTTTCTCCTTTGCAGCCTGTGCCTGCAGCAACACGGTACGCGCCATGTAGCAGACCAGTGAAAGCGAGATGGCCGCGACGGCCAGCGGCACCGAGACAGGTAGCAGAAAGAGGCCAACCATCATGTTCACGAGCGCCAGGAACGATGGCATCAGGCTGCGCACCGTTATGCTTGGCGATCGCAACGGCTCAATCTTCAGCGCCTCGGCCTGTGCGGAACGACTGGTGTAGAGCAGATAAAGTGCGAAACCGGCGAGGAGCATGGGCCCCGGTACGTCCCACAGGCTGCAGTTGGCGTAGTGCAGCCAGGTGTAGGAGACTTGGTTTGACAGGAAGAATCCGATCAGGCGCAAGCCGAAGAACCACGAGAGCGTGCGCAGGAAAAGCAACTCGGCGCGCGAAGCCGCCCCCAGGCGGGCGACCATTGCGACCAGGAACAAGAAAAGCGCCATGAGCTGGCCGATCAGCAGGTGATTGTGCGTGAAGTGGTCGCGCGTGGCAGGCGAGTAGACCAGATTGAAGCGCAGCACGACGAACAGCATCGCCTGCATCATATCTACGATCAGGATGGACCGGCCCACGCCGGCACAGAAAAGCACGGCCGCCAGCATATAGAGCGCCTCGCTTGCATTGAAGCAGGCGGTCTGGAACTGCCTTTCCGGCGCGGTATTCAAGATGGCTTCGGTAAAGGAAGGCACATAGCCGATAGATGCCGCAAGAGCGGCCGCGGAGATCAGGGACCAGCGGATGCGGAGAGTGCCCTGGATCCAGCGCGCGCGGGTCCAGAAAGCCAGAGCACAGCCGGACAGAACCAGCGTGAGTGCGAGATAGCCGATGCCCGATGCCGGCACAGTGTTTGCTCCTGCAAACGCCGCATGGGCAGAGCACACGAGCAGAGCTGCGAGCGTGCTCAAAGTCAGAATGACAGACCGCGATCTCCGATGCAGTGTCCATACCCATCCGGAAGTATCCGGAGAAAGCCCAATCGTTGCGGGCTGCGACGCGTTCGAGTCGATAGAATCTCTCATAAACTGGTTAACAAACGCAGCGGATCGATGGCGATGCAGAGGCTTGGCGAAACTAAAACGAAGGGAAGCGAAGTTGTATGGTGTGACTTTATCTGAAAGAGGGGACGCAGGCATTAGCACGAAAGGAGTAGGGGCATGCATACTTCTGTTAGGAGGGGTGATGATGATCTGCAAGATACTTGGGATTGCGATGGCGGGCTCTGTTTTATTCTCTTCCCTTGCAAGGGCACAGGAGCCGAACACGCTGTCGGCGCAGCAGAAGCAGGACGGATGGAAGTTGCTGTTCGACGGTAAGGACCTCAATGGATGGCACTCCTATCTGCAAAAGGGAACTGGAAGCGACTGGTCAGTCGTCGACGGCGCAATCCAATTGAAAAAGACTAACCAGGACCCGCCGGCCGACTATGCGGACATCGTAACGGACGGGGAGTACTCGAACTTCGATCTGAAACTCGAGTGGAAGGCGCGTCCCTGTATCGATAGCGGCGTGATGTTCTACGTGCACGAGTCACCCGAGTACCACGACACCTACGATACGGGCGTTGAGATGCAGATCGCGGATTTGGCCTGCACAGTTCCCGACAGTCGCATCCTGATGGAGCGCTCCGGCGATATCTTCGACATGATCTCGGACAAAGTCGAGTGGGTGAAGCCTGCCGGCGAGTGGAACCAGTTTGAGATCATCTCGGACCACGGCCACCTGCAACTGTTTCAGAACGGGCACGAGGTCATTGACACGCATTTGTGGGACGACGCCTGGAATAAGTTGATCGCCGGAACAAAGTTTGCCCGTATGCCCGGGTACAGCAAATACCACACGGGACACATCTCGTTGCAGGGAACCGAGCCGAAGGGTGAACCGGGAGTGAAACTCTGCTTCAGGAACATCATGATCAAGCAACTCTAGAGAAGAGCATTGCTCGATATCGGGATCGGCCTTCTTGTGGGAGAGGCGGCTGCTTTCCTCCTTACGAAGGGAATCCATCAACTGCTTGGGGCTCCCCAGCCGACCGCGCTGAGCCCGTATCTGTGGAGCAGCGTGATCCTGCTGCTGGTCGGTGTGATTGCGATTTTCTTTCCTGTTTGCCGCATCGTGTCAGTCGATCCAAGCCAGGCGCTGCGCACGGAATAGAAACGAGCAGCACTCCAGACAAAGTGTCAGAGACCACTGTCTGGGCGTTGGAGAGAGTCCGTCGCGAAAAACAAGCTCGATTCCGACACTCTTGCGACGCCTGGCCCTGTTGCCGGAGTGGATTCGGATCGAGTGAAAGCGATAGGAATGGTGCTGATTTTCGCTGAAAGCCCGTGCTAACCTTACACTCCGATTCACTCTCCCCCGGGGTAATGAAAATCTGCAAGAGGTACAAATGAGACGCAGCAGCGCTTTGGTTTGCTTGTCGCTCGGCGCACTGTGCGCGGTCGGATGCGGTGGTGGCAGCGGCAGCGGCGGTGGCGGGGGCACATCCTCGTCGATCACTTCGATCAGCGCGTCCTGCTCGCCGGCATCCATTACCACGGTACAGACGACGAACTGCTCGGCTGCCGTAACCGGGACGGGAAGCTATAGCAGCACCGTGAGCTGGTCCGCGACGGGTGGAACGATCACCGGTGGTGGAGTCTTTACACCCACTGGCGCCGGCACGGCGATGATTACGGCGACTTCGACCCAGGATTCCACCAAGACCGGTTCGACAAACGTCATCGTCGCAGTGGCGCCGACCGTGACCGCCATTACGGTGGTTGCGACCCCGGCAACCATTACGACCGATCAAACTTCGACCTGCGCAGCGTCGGTAACCGGGACCGGAGCTTTCACTACGGACGTAACGTGGTCTGCGACCGGCGGAACAATCACTTCGAACGGCGTCTTCACGCCATCGGGAGGCGGAAACGCGAGCTGCACGGCAAACTCTACCCAAACGGGATACACCAGCGTAAGCGGCTCGGCTAACATCACCGTATCGGTGGTGCCTCCCACCATTACAAATATCTCTCCGAACTACGCAGCTTGCGATGGCTTCTGTTCCAATTTAAGTTACACGGTCTACTGCACCGGGTGTGAAAACGGAGATATTTTCCACGACGCTTCGGGGCTCTTCACCCCGGATCTCACGCTTTCGATCACTCCCGGACAATCGACTTTTAACGTGTCTCTGTCCTGGCAGCAGGGTACCTTTGAGCCGTGGATGAACACGTGGGAAGTTGAACATCCCGGAGGGACCTTCGTTGGCAAGTGGAGCACTGCATTCCTCGGCACCGGCAGTCAAAGCACGCTCGCGGTTTCTCCGGTGACTGGCACTCTGTTCGAGGATGATCAGAAGTCGGGGCAGGTGTATACGCTCAACACATCCGGGACGACGGGAACGCTCTTTTCCGGCCCCGCGCAGGCAAGCACACCTACGCAGATCGCGATTGACGATGTGAGCGGCGATATTGTTTACGTGTCAACAGCCAACAGTCCCCAGATTGCCGTCTATGACGACAGCGGAAACTTGCAGTGTTCGTTGACGCCAGGATTGACCGCAATCTCCGCAGTCGCAGCCAAGGGTGGATACATCGTCGCTACGGATCCAAAAGATAATCTTGTGGGAATCGCCAAAATGGACTGCAGCGGGTACCAATCAATCTCGGTGGCCGGCCAGCCATGGGCAGTGGCGATGACTAACGGGACCGAGCTGGACGCTTATGTTCTTTCGCGCGATCAATGGTCAACAAATGGTCTGCCCGGCCTTACTAAAATCCTCATTCCCGCCGGCACAATTGAAGGATCGGTGGAACTTACGGGATTGACTCCGGTAAGTACGGTTCGTGGAACATTTCCCTATGCGGCGTCCTACCAGGTCCAGGCATTCACTCTATCCTCGGTGGCCGCCGTGTTGTCGACCTCCGATGATGCCGTGTTACTGGTCAGCACCGACACATCCAGCGGCAAAACCATGCAGGTAACAAGTTCGATTACCGTTCCGAACATTCCGATCGGCATCGCCATCCAGGAGACTCCGTCAAGCTCAATCGTGTGGGATGCGTACATTCTGGCGGATGGATCGCAATCGGGAACCCACATTGGAGCGATTAACGCAACGAGCGGAACGTATGTCTACGGCGGGGGAGCGTGCCCCAGCCAATCCATCTTGGCTGGCGGCTTTCTTGCCACCTCCAACGGTATCTATTGCGCCCAGGGTAGCACGATCGAACCTCCGGTTACTCTCACGCCATGAGGTCATGGGCGTGTCTAAGGCATGCAGCCCGGCCTCCCTTCCACAGGAGCGTCTGAGCGCTTAAAAAACGCGAGAAGAGATCGGTGTGGTCTCTCTGTAGAATCAAAACATGCCGATGCACATTGGAATCGTAGGCTGTTCGGCCGAGGGCGCCGCGCTATGTTACCGGACGATTTGTGTGGAAGGCGCGCAGTGGGTGGGCCCTCACGCGCACCCCGAGGTCACGCTGCACACCTATTCGCTCGGCGTCTACATGGAATGCGTATATCGCAATGACTGGGAGGCCGTGGGTGAGCTGATGTTGCGCTCGGCACACAAGCTCGCCGGGTGTGGCGCGGAGTTCCTGATCTGCCCTGACAACACCATCCACCAGGCGATGCCGTTTGTGCTTCCCCATAGCCCGCTTCCCTGGATGCACATTGCCGGCGTTGTGGCCGACGAAGCGGTCGCACGCGGCTACCGGCGCATTGGAATACTGGGCACCCGATGGCTGGTCGAGAGTGAGGTCTATCCCGAACAGCTCACGAGCCGCGGGCTGGATTTTGAGAGGCCGACGCCGAATGAGCGGGAGACCATCAACCGCATCATCATGAATGAACTGGTTTACAGCGTCTTCCGGCCAGAGGCCGTGACGGAACACCAGCTCGTAATCCGACGCATGAAAGACGACGGTTGTGACGCGGTGGTGCTCGGCTGCACCGAGATTCCGCTGATCATCAACAACCAGAATTCTCCCTTGCCTGCGCTGGATTCAACGCGGCTGCTGGCGCGAGCTGCCTTGAAACGAGCCGTTGGGAACGGATCTCAACTGCCGGTCTGAAAAAGCGTCCCTGAGTGCCCTAGCTTCCTGAGCGCCGATCGTCCCGGTCGACTCGTCGATCCGTGGCTTTACGGCGATCCCTCGTGCTCATGCGCCTGTCCTGGATGACCGTCATATCGGGAAGCACGATAAGGCGCGAGCCGGGGGAGTCCAATGCCTCAACCGCCGCTCCCGGATCGCAGGGCGTTGGTGCCGGCTGTGCACTGGAGATTTCGGTGCCATCGGTCAGCAACTTGTTCAGAACCGGGATATTCACGCGCTGGGTTTCCACAAAGTCGACACCTTCGGCCGTGAGCGTGAAGTCGGAGTTGTCAGCCTTGGTAATGTAGCCCTTGCGGGTGAGGTACCAGGTCGTGAAGTCAAGATAATCGCGCGGAAAGCCCATGCGCTTCTCAATCTCGGCAAGTCCAACTTCGGGTGCGTAGGGATTGGTGCGGCGGCGATAGTAAAGCACTGCGAGTACTGCGAGGCGCCGGTTTAGCTCGCCTTCGAGGTTATCCATGAAGTCGACCTTGGTCGACATCGGCACGCCGCTGACGTTCTCTCGCTCGCGCTGTGCGTCATATTGGCAGCGCTGTCCTGCGTCGGAGAGAACGTCGTATGCTTCTTTCAGCAGGCGAAACTTCTCTGGATCACCCGACTCGGGATTGTCGGGATGAAATCGCGCCGCAAGGTACCGATAGACGCGATGGATGGTGTCGGCGTCTGCGTTGGGGCTGATCTGGAGAAACTCGTAGTGATCCTGGCCCTTTGTTTCGAGCATTGTGGGGGACCTCTCGTGAATAGCTATGGATACCTGGAGTTATTTGTATTGAAGTCGAAGTGTACCATCCGCATGCAGGAAGGCGGCCTACACCTTCGAGGGATGCGGGCTCCCGATGTAACCACTGGGTTCTTACCGAAGTGGTAGCATGGCTATCCGGTAAGCTTGCTGCACAACCTTCTGCCGGGTGCTGCATCAAGGCTGACTCGAATTCGCCACGGAATCAAATTGATAGGGATCGTTATGAGCACAGTCCTGGTAACCGGCGGTTCGGGATTCATCGGCAGCCACTGCATTCTACAGTTGCTGACATCCGGACACACCGTGCATACCACGGTGCGCACCCTGGAGCGCGAAAGCGCAGTGCGCAGGATGTTGAAGCAGGGCGGCGTGGACGCGGGCAACCGTTTGTCGTTCCATCCCGCAGACCTGGAACGCGACACAGGATGGGCCGAGGCGGTTGCCAGGTGCGACTATGTGCTGCATGTGGCGTCGCCGTTCCCGCCATGGGTGCCGAAGGATGAGAATGAACTGATTGTTCCGGCACGCGAAGGAGCTGTGCGCGTGCTGCGTGCCTCACGGGACGCCGGCGTGAAACGGGTCGTTCTTACTTCGTCGTTTGCGGCCATCGGCTACGGCAATGAACCGAAGGGCATACCTTACACGGAAGACGATTGGACCGATCCGAACACGCCTGGACTGGCGGCATACACAAAGTCAAAGACATTGGCGGAGCGCGCGGCTTGGAACTTCATTGCAAGGGAAGGCGGAGCGCTCGAGTTGACGGTGGTGAACCCTGTCGGCGTGTTTGGGCCAGTGTTGGGGCCGGATTACGCGACATCCATCATGCTGGTGCAGCGCATGATGGATGGATCGTTCCCAGGTCTACCGCGGCTGTGGTTCGGGATCGTGGATGTGCGAGACGTAGCGGACCTTCACCTGCGTGCCATGACGCATACGGCGGCAAAGGGCGAGCGATTTCTCGCCGTTTCAGGGGATTTTCCGTCGCTGGTTGAGATTGCACACATGTTGAAGCGCCATTTGGGCGAGGCTGCCAAACGAGTTCCAACACGAGAGTTGCCCAACTGGCTGGTGCGTCTCGTCTCGCTGCGCGATCCGGCGGTGAAGCAGATTCTGCCTGAGCTCGGGAAGGTGAAGAGTGCGACAAGTGAGAAGGCGCAACGCGTCCTGGGTTGGAGACCGCGCACACGCGAAGAGGCCATCATCGCGACAGCGGAAAGCCTGATGCAATTCGGATTGGTGAAGGCGAGTCCACGAAAAGCCTCATCTCCTGAGAAATGAACGCCATCGCCAGGCGGGCCTGCCTGCTTGGATGTGCGCAGCGCATGCCAGCCGATATACTCGGTGTTCAGGGGACGCCGCAAACGACAGCGTGAGTTCCAGGAGAAATTCGGTTTGTCTTTTTCCCGCCGTGGATTTTTGAAGTCGCTTTCAAGGAGCGCACTCGTCTTATCTCTGGAAGATGTGTTGAAGCTTGCACTTCCGGTATTCGGGCTTTCCAGACAACAGGGTGCGCCGCCCCAAAACCCAAAGGGGATGTCGCGCGAGACATATTCCGCAGAGGCCCGGCCAGCTCCCAAGGGTGCGCTGTCGCCGGTGACTGGTACACCACTGGGCGTGCAGTTTGTCGATGTGGCCAAAGAGTCAGGACTCGTCGAGGAAACGATCTTCGGCGGCGAGCATCGCAACAAGTATCTGCTCGAAACCACGGGGTGCGGCGCGGCGTTCTTTGACTATGACCAGGACGACTGGCTCGACATTTTCCTCGTGAACGGCTGGCGGCTGGAAGGGTTTCCGAAAGGGAAAGAACCGGTTTGCCATCTCTTCAAGAACAATCGCGACGGCACGTTTACCGATGTAACGCTGAAGGCGGGCCTGGCGCGTTCCGGCTGGGGACAGGCCTGCTGCGTTGGCGACTACAACAACGACGGATGGAATGACCTCTTCGTCAGCTATTACGGGCAGAATGCGCTCTTTCGCAATAACGGCAATGGGACCTTCAATGATGTGACGAAAGAGGCGGGGCTGCTGCAGGACCGGCTGCGTTGGAACTCGGGATGCTCGTTCCTCGACTACGACAAGGATGGAAACCTCGACCTGTATGTTGGCAATTACATTGATTTCGACATCAAAACCGCGCCACTGCCCGAAGACGCAAACTGCACTTACAAGGGCATCCAGGTAGCTTGCGGACCGCCGGGGCTCGAAGGCGGCAAAAACATTCTCTACCACAACAACGGCAATGGGACGTTTACGGACGTGAGCCAGAAAGGCGGCATGTGGGGTACGCTCGGAACCTACGCCCTGAGCTGCGGCGCGGCGGATCTGGACGATACCGGCTGGCCGAATATCTATGTCGCCAACGATTCCACGTCCGCTACCTATTATGTGAACCAAAAGGACGGCACCTTCAAGGATCAGGCGATCGAGGCTGGAGTGGCATATTCGCCCGACGGCAAACCACAGGCGGGGATGGGGGTTTCCATCGGCGACTACAACCGAGACGGCCTGCTTGACATTGTGAAGACCAACTTCGCGGGCGACACCGACTCCTTATTTATGAATCTCGGTGACAGCTCGTTTGACGACCGCACCTACCAGGCGGGTTTGGGCATCAATACGCGGCTGCTGGGATGGGGTGTTAGCTTTATCGACATCGACAATGATGGCTGGCTCGACATTCTGGTGGCCAATGGCCATGTTTATCCCGAGGTCGACGGGACCCAGGTGGATGCGGCCTATGCGGAGCGCAAGTACTTGTACCGCAATCTCCGCAACGGACAGTTCGAGGACCTCAGCTTGATTGGGGGAAGTGGGATTACGACCCCTGCGAAGGCGCGCGGATTTGCCATCGGCGACTACGACAACGACGGGGACATCGATGCGGTGGTGAATTGTGTCAACGCCCTGCCGCAACTGCTACGCTGCGATTCGACGCTGAATCGGAGCTGGATAAAGATTCGCGTTGTGGGTACAAGGAGCAATCGCACGGGTATCGGCGCGCGGATCAAAGTTGTTGCCCAGACCGGCACCCCGGTGCTTACCGCCAAATCCGGATCCCCCCTGACGCAGATCGAAGAAGTTCGTTCGTGCAATGGGTATTTTTCCGCGAGCGATCTGCGCATTCATTTTGGGCTCGGGGAAGCAAAGAAGGTCGACTTGGTGGAGGTTCGCTGGCCCGTCTCGGGAATTGTCGACACGTTCAAGGACCTCGATGTGAACCATCTTTACGTTTTCGAAGAGGGCGGCAAGATTCTGAAGAACGAAGCGCTGGTGGCTGCGAAGAAGAAATGACGGCTAGCACCAAGTGGTCCGAGATCAGCGCATCTATTCTGCTCGCTGTTCTCAGCCTTCTCGCCGCCAACGGCTGCAAGCGCCCATCGGTCTCCGGGCCATTCGCACCGGCACGCAGTGGACCAGTCAAGGATCTTGCCTCCATCCGCGCCGGCGACCAGCTTACGCTAACCTGGACCATGCCGGAAAAACGCGCTACCAAACTTGCCGTCCATGGCCTCGTCGCAGTGCGCGTGTGCTGGCGCGAAAGCGCCGCTGGCCCCTGCACCGACGCGAGCAAAACGCTGCATCTCGCGCCAGGCGCTACGGGATATTTCTCTGACGAGCTTCCTCCTGCACTCGCTTCCGGTGATGCTCGCGTGATCGACTACTTCGTCGAACTGTTGGACCGGAACGACCATTCCACCGGACTTTCCAATCGCGTCTCTTCGCTCGCAGGAGCTCCGCCGCCGTCCGTCGGAGGCTTTACCGCCGCAATGACTCCCGCCGGAATCCTTCTGCACTGGACGCTGGCGGCCACGGACTCGTATACCGTGGTTCAAATCCACCGCGTCCGCGTGGTCCTTCGGAGCTCCGACGAGACCGACTCAACCGCGCCCGATCCTGTCCCCGAAGGACGGGATTTCGAGGCGGGGAACGGCGCAGCACAGCTTCTCGACAAGGATTTCAAACCCGGCGAGACCTATGTCTACAGCGCCCGGCGCGTGGCGCGCTTCACGGTCGCCAAACAGACCCTCGAACTGGTCAGCCAGCCCTCTGACTCTGTTGAGGTTCGCGCCGTTCCGACTGCTCCTCGACCCTGAGGCTCGGATCCGCCAGACCTTTCGTCTAAACCATTCGCAAACCTGCACTCGTGGCAGCCGGTGCATCAAATCTTGAACTTCCAGAGCTTCCTTTTCGTAAATCTGCACGAGCCGCATTAATATTCCAGCTGGTTCCAGCGTCATCTCTATGAACAGTCCGAAAGGTCAACCCGTGGCCGTCGCAAGTCCGATTCTGCCGCCTGTCGAAGCACGTGAGTGTCTCTCCGATCTCTTCGGAAAGCACCACCGGCGGGTCCTGCTTGCTGCTTACCGGATCACGGGCAGCATGGCGGACGCCGAAGACGTAGCGCAGAGCGTGTTTTTGCGCCTGGCTGCAGGCGACGAAGTCGCGATAAAGAATGCCGGGAGCTACCTGTATCGAGCAGCGATCAACGGAGCGCTTGATTTGCTGCGGCGCAGGAATGCCGCGGCAAGCGATCCTTTGGAGTCGGCTGCAGGCCTGGCTTCGCAGGCAACCGGATCGCGACCCGAAGCTGAAGCTTCAAGCAGAGAGCTTGCAGAGTGGCTGCGAAAGGCCATCGGCGAGTTGAGCCCGCGGCAAGCTGCCATCTTCACCTTGCGTTACATTGAGGAACTCGATCATCGCGAGATAGCGACGATGACGGAGACGTCACGGGCTGTTGTTGCCGTCACGCTGCACCAGGTGCGATCGAAACTCAAGAAAAGGCTCATGGAGTTTCAACGGGGGAACCGATGAAGAAACAGGAAGAAATACTGCTGGACGGTGCGATTCAGTCGATGCGCGATGCCAAGCCCGATCCCGATCAGTTTTCAGCGTCAGCCGCGAAGGTAGCCGGGAGGCTTGGAATTGCAGCGGAGAATATGACGGCCACCGGTGCGATTGAAAGCTGCGATGATATGCGGCCGTTGCTTGCGGGGTACCGCGACGGAACGTTGCCGGCCGCTCGTTCTCTGCTGGTCGAGGCACATCTGCGCGAATGCGGTGTATGCCTGCGGCGCCTTCACAGCGGATCCGTAGCAGTCGACTGGTCTGCTCCCAAAGTGTTCAAGCCTCATGCTGTCATACGTCCTAGGACTCTGGGATGGGCCTTCGCCCTGACTTTCGCCGTTCTCATCACCGGATTCTTCGTCTACAGAGCCTACTGGCAGGTTCCGCCAGGCGTGCGAGCCGAAGTGGAATCGATTGACGGGTCCGCGTCCGTGATTACGGCATCGGGCGACCGACTGGTTTCGCCCGGGGCACAACTTCGCGAAGGCGATGAACTGCGCACTTCGGGGGGATCGCAGGCGGTGTTGCGCCTCTCTGACGGCTCGACAGTGGAGATGAACGAACGGAGCGTGGTGGGCGTCGGGGCCCGCGGACACAACATGACGGTTGCGCTCGGTCAGGGCGCGGTGATTGTGAAGGCTGCTCATCGCACTTCAGGTCACTTGTATCTGCAAACCGCTGATTGCCGCACAGCCGTTACCGGAACAGTGTTCTCGGTAAATGCGGGGATCAAAGGATCGAGAGTTGCCGTTCTCGAGGGGACCGTGGATGTGGCGCACGCCGGCACGGACTCGGTTCTGCACGCGGGAGATGCGATTGCAACTAGCCAAAATCTGACTGCGAAGCCGGTGCCCCAGCAAATTGCGTGGAGCCGGGATCACGATCAGTATGTCCAACTTCTCGGCCAGTTCTCAACGTTGCAGCACCGCATCGAACAGATTCCGATGCCGGAGCCACGATATAGCAGCGACTTGCTCGATCGCATGCCCAAAGACACGCTACTTTATGTGAGTATTCCGAATCTCGGCGATTTCGTTACCCAGGCAAAGGGAATCTTTGAGGATCAGCTCAAGCAGAGCACTGCGCTGCAGCAGTGGTGGAAGAGCGGCAGCGTGGACAAGACCGCAGAACTCGACAAGATGGTGAACAACCTGCACGACATGAGCCAGTATCTCGGCAACGAGATAGTGATCGTGGGGATGAAGCAGCCTTCGGGCACGAGTTTTGCGGTGGTAGCGGACGTGGAACGCGGCGGTCTCGACAGCTTCCTGAAGCAGCAATTCGCGGGCCGCGCGCATGGGGGCGTGATGGTACTGGACGAGCAGGCGCTCCGGTCTGCCGGCGGCAATCACAGCAACGGGAGTTATGCCGTGATCGGACCGCATGTAGCGGTGTTTTCCAATAGCATCGATACGCTCAGGCTGGTGGACCTGCAACTCAACGGCGGTTCAAGCGGCTTTGCGGCAACGGGTTTCGGCCAGCAGATTGAATCCGCCTACAAGCGTGGGGCCGGCGTCATCCTAGCTGCGAATCTTCAACAGATGCTCGCCGCGATCCCGGTCAACGGAAGCCGCGGACAAAAAGGCGAAGCTTTTCTTCAGACGTCGGGGATCGGCGGCGTCCGCTACCTGATCGCGGAACACCGCGACGTCGGCGGAGCGCCGGATAACTTCCTCAATCTGCAATTCTCGGGCAATCGCCAACGGGTTGCGTCGTGGCTGGGCAGCCCTGCCCCAGTGGGTTCGCTTGATTTCGTATCGCCGAACGCGGCACTCGCCGTGGCCGTGCTGTCGAAAGATCCGGCCGCCATTGCCGACGATATGGTCGCCATGATTTCGACCGGCAAGGACGGCCTGGCCAGTTGGAACAAGGCTCAGCAGGATTTGCAGATTGATTTCCGAAATGACCTGGCGGCAAACCTGGGTGGCGAGTTTCTCTTCTCACTGGACGGTCCGGTGCTGCCGACTCCGTCGTGGAAAGCGGTCATCGAGGTACGCGATTCGAACCGCCTTGAGGCAACTCTTGAGAAGCTGGCGAATTCAATTGACAACCACGCGCAGAGCCAGGCCGGCGGGCATGGAATCACGATCGACACGAGCGTGGTGGGGTCCCAGACCTTCCACTCGGTGCGCAGTAATGCTTCCGGCGAGGAGGTTGCGCAGTACACGTTTTCGAACGGCTACATGATCATCGCGCCAACCCGCGCCCTGCTGATGGATGCGTTGCGCACTTACGATGACGGCGATTCCCTTGCGCACTCGACCGGGTTCAAGGCCCTGCTGCCAAAGGACCAGAATGACAATTACTCGGCCGTTGCCTACCAGAACCTGAGCCCTGTGATCACTCCCTTGCTTGCACATGTGAGCGGAGAAACGGCTGACGCGATTCGGAAGCTGGCTTCCGATTCGCACCCGACCGTAATGTGCGCGTGGGGCAAGGATGCAGGCATCGAGGCGGAAAGCAGCAGTAACCTGTTTGGATTCGACTTCCTGACGATCGGGAGACTTCTCGCAATCGAGCATAGCTCTCATCGCACATCTGCGGAACAAGTGGAGTAGTCTGCGCGTAAGAGAAGACATGGGCGTTATCGATCTTGATCGCTTGGTGGTGCAGCTTGGCGGCCGTACGGTGCTCGACGGCCTGCAGGGAGAGTTGCGCGGCCAGGCGATCGGCCTCCTTGGGCCGAACGGCGCCGGAAAATCCACGCTGATCAATACCTTACTGGGTTTTCATACGCCGAGCAGCGGCGGTGCGCGGGTGCTCGGATTGGATGCGAAGCGCGAGCGCATGAGTATCCGGCAGAGCGTTGGCTACATGCCGGAGAATGATTCATTTATCGGCAACATGAACGGCGTGCATTTTGTACGCTACATGGCCGAGCTTTCGGGGCTGCCTCCAGCCGAAGCGCTTGAGCGCGCGCACGAGGCCTTGTTCTTCGTGGGTCTGGGTGAGGTGCGTTATCGCCTGATCAGCACTTACTCGCTGGGAATGAAGCAGCTTATCAAGCTGGCGCAGGCCCTCGCGCACGGACCACGACTGCTCATTCTCGACGAGCCCACCAATGGTCTCGATCCGACGGCACGGCAGAGAATGATCCAGCTCATAAAGGACATTCGCAAGCAGGGCAGCACGCACCTGCTTATCTCGTCGCACCTGCTGCGCGATATCGACGAGACGTGCGACGAAGTTCTGATCCTGAACAAAGGACGAGTTGCGGCCATCTCAAACATTGAAGAGGAGCGGCGCTCGCATCGTAACTTTATCGAGCTTGAAATGGCGGGAAACACCGAAGGATTTACGCAAAAGATGCGGGCCCTGGGTTGCGAGTGCGCATCGTTCGCAGGTGGCCGGGTGAAGCTCGTGATGACAGACGAACTGCAGGTGCGCGACGTGTACACAGCCGCAGCGGAATTCGATGCGCAGATTCGGCGCATCCAGCAGCGACGCGATTCGCTCGAGGATATTTTCATGCGCGCCGTCGAATACGAAGGGAGCCGGGCAGAGCATGTCAGTCTTCCATCATGAATACCGGGCCTACACGGGCCGCGTAACACCGCTGTGGACACGACCACTGGTGCTGGCGCGCTATGGGCTCGCCGAGGTCTGGTCGTCGAAGATCGCGACCGGTTTGGCCATTCTTTCACTGCTCCCATCCATCGTTTTTCTTGTCATTATCTATCTCGCCGACAATCCCATTGCGCGGGCCATCATTGCGCGGGATAGCAACATTCTTACAATCAACGAAGCTTTCTTCCTGCGAGTCCTTGAAACTCAATGCTGGCTGGCGCTGGTTCTTGCCGCGTGGATTGCGCCGCGCCTCATTTCGTTTGACCTGGCCGACAGCGCATTGCCCATCGTGCTGAGCCACCCCATCTCGCGGTTCGGATACATCCTGGGCAAGTTTCTCGCGCTCATTCTTTCGCTCTCGTATATCACGTGGATTCCCTGTCTCGCGCTCTTCCTCTACCAGTGCTACTCCTCGCCGCAGCCATGGGCAGCCAAGCATTTTTCAATTGGAATGGGCCTGTTTGCGGGAGCATTGCTTTGGATTACCTTGCTTTCACTGTTGGGGCTGGCCGTCTCGTCATGGGTGAAGTGGCGGGTGGTTGCCACGGGAGCGATTTTCGCGGTGGTGTTTGTGCCGGCCGGAATCGGGGGCATCGCCAGTGCGATCCTGCGCACAAGATGGGGACTGCTCCTGAATATGCCGGTGGTGATGACGGAGATCTGGCAACGGCTGCTGGGCGCGCCTGCATTCGGAAATCCCCGCCTCCAATTGCCAAGTTCCGCGATGGCGGTCGTACTTGTGCTCGCCGGGCTGATTTTTGCAGCCATGCTGAATGCGCGCATTCGTGCACGCGAAGTGGTGCGAGGATGAGCGCGATGAACGAAACCATCCAGTTCGACAATGTCTCGAAGTTTTATGGCGAAGTACTCGGTGTCAATCGTGTTTCGCTGACTATTTCATCGGGCATTACAACGCTGGTAGGCCCCAATGGTTCCGGCAAGACCACGCTCATGAACCTGATGACCGGTCTGGTGCAGCCTTCCAGCGGAACCGTTTCCGTGCTCGGCCTGAACCCTTCGAATGCCACGCAGGTCTTCTTTGACGTGGGCTATTGCACGCAGTTCGATTCCTTTCCCCGCGCGATTACCGGGTTTCAGTTCATCCTGGATGGATTAATGCTATTCGGCACCGACAAGGATGAAGCGGTTCAACTGGCGAATGAAGCGATCGATCGTGTGCAGCTTGTTTCGGAAGCGGCGCATCGCAAGATCGCGGGCTACAGCAAGGGCATGCGCCAGAAGATCAGGCTGGCGCAGGCGATCGCGCATCATCCGCGCGTCCTGGTCCTGGACGAACCGCTCAACGGGCTGGACCCAATGGCGCGCGCCGAGTCGATCGCCCTTTTCCAGGAGCTTGGGCGGCTCGGTATGCATCTGGTGATATCCAGCCACATTCTGGATGAGGTGGATCGCATCTCCGATCGTGTTGTCCTCATCACCGGCGGGTACCTCATCGCACAGGGCAGTATTCACGAGGTTCGGAAGGAAGTTCGCGATAGGCCGATGCAGGTGCTGATCCGCTGCAACAAGCCGGAATTGCTGGCCGCCAGGATGTTCAGCGTGAATCACTGCGTTGAAGCGCGCTTACATGACGACGGGCGCGGAGTGTTTCTTCGCACCGGCGATATCGACCAGTTTTACCATCTCCTGAACGAGATTGCGGTTGAGGGGCTCATCAACATTGAGGCTGTAGCGCCAGCCGACGACGACGCGAACGCAATTTATCAATATCTGATCGGCACAGACGGGAGCGCCTCATGATGGAGCGATCAGTTCAAAGCGCGATCAAGGATTTGCGGCAGCAGCCATGGTCTCTCTGGTTGCTGCAAGCGCGCAGGCTCACGCAAATCGAGATCAGGAGAAATCTCTTTTCCCGCCGAGGCGGCTGGATCTATTTCCTGGCGTTCATTCCGACGGTCATCATCGCAATTCATCTTCTTGTGGACCGGCATCCTGACTTTGCCCTCAGCGACGATACAGTCGTGCTGGCCGGAGTCGTCCAACTCTATTACGTTCGGCTGGGGATTTTCTTTGGGTGCCTCGGCATCTTCTTTCGCCTGATCCGGGGAGAGATGATCGAACGCAGCTTACACTTCTACCTCCTGTCGCCCGTACGGCGCGAGGTCATTCTATTGTCAAAATTCGTGGCCGGCGCGTTTGGCGCGGTCGTCATCTTTGGCACGGCTATCATTGCGGACTTCACACTGATGTACGCGGGATTCGGCGCCGCGGGCCGCGACTATATCTTTCAAGGCCCGGGACTTGGGCAGCTTGCATCCTATTTGCTCATCGTGGTGCTTGCGAGTCTCGGCTATGGCTCGCTGTTTCTTTTATTCAGCCTGATGTTCCGCAATCCCACTCCGGGCGCGATGCTTCTCCTTGGCTGGGAGGCGATCAATCCAGTGCTGCCTTCGCTGCTTCAGAAGTTCAGCGTAGCCTCGTATCTGCGTCATCTCATGCCGGTCAGCGTTCCCGCAGAAGGGATCTTCGCTCTTCTTACGGTTGAGACAGAACCGGTACCGGCGTGGGCGGCCGTCGTTGGCCTGATCACGCTGATTGCTGTCGTGCTTCTGTATTCCTGCTATCGAATGCGCCGGCTGGAAATCAGATACACTTCCGAGTGACGAAGGCGGTTCTCCAGGACCTGCTGCTTATTGAAGCGCAAGCCGATTCCGAGGCGAAGTGCAACAGGCGTGCGGGAAAAGGATTGAACCGGTTCTGATCAAGGAAGGTTGCAAAGAGCGTGTTGATCGATGCGCACCATCATTTGTGGGAATACAATCCTCGCGACTATGCCTGGATGACAGATGCAATGGCGGCGCTCCGCCACACCTTCGTTGTTCCAGAGCTCGACGCAGTCACCCGTGGATCGGGCGTGGATGGAACGGTTGTTGTACAGGCGCGCCAGACTCTATATGAAACCGATTGGTTGCTTGATCTGGCGCGGCAGAATTCAATTCTCCTCGGGGTTGTGGGTTGGGTGCCGCTCAGCGCGCCTGATGTGCGGGCACACCTTGATCGATTTGGCTTCGATCCCAAGCTGAAAAGCGTACGCCACGTGCTGCAGGATGAGCCTGATGATTTCTACATGCTGGGCGAAGATTTCAACCGCGGCATCAGTTTGTTACAGCGATACAGACTTGCCTACGACATTCTGGTGTTTGAGCGTCATCTGCCGCAGACCGTCGAGTTCGTGGACTGCCATCCGCACCAGGTGTTCATTCTCGATCACATTGCCAAGCCGCGAATCGGCAAGAACAAGCTTTCGCCCTGGAAAGAGAATATCCAGGAGCTGGCCATGCGGGAAAATGTGTTCTGCAAAATCTCGGGCATGGTGACGGAAGCGGATTGGACGGCATGGACTGAGGGCCAGTTGCGGCCATACGTTGACATTGTTCTTTCCGAGTTCGGTCCGAAGCGGCTGATGTTCGGCTCGGACTGGCCGGTCCTGACCCTAGCCTCGGGCTACGGGCAATGGGTGGACACATTTCGGCGGTTCATTGCCGATCTCTCTGCCGAGGAACAGGAAGATATCTGCTGGAGAACGGCCAAACGGGCCTACCGGTTATGAAGGTTCGGGATTGACAGAG
>DATKPJ010000017.1:0-5131 GCA_035524195.1 Occallatibacter sp. | reverse complement strand
AGCCGCGGCGCAATTCTTCTTCCTCTTCGGACACGCTGATGACGACAACGCCTGGAGACTAACTCAACGCGCGACTCTGACGAGGGTTTTCCGGGAGGATCATGTCACGCCACGAATGTATGCTCACCTCTGCGATCGCCTCGCGAATGTTGCAGGCAAGCCGCAGATCTACGGCACCATTATGGGTCCGGACAAGGCTACTCCGGGCGCCGCAAAGTTGTACTGGCCCCTGATCGGCAACATCGCCGCTGCGGACCAGCGGCGAGCTCAAATCGGGTTGCCCTCCATCGAAGAGGACCTGGAAAAATTTCGCCACGGTGCCACGATCGGACCGTACATGACACCCTTGACGAAGGGAATGCAGTGGACGATCGCAGACGTCTACACCACACACTAGGCTCTTGACCGCATGGAACACCGAACATCAAGCAGCGCCGGAGGAGGTTATATGACAGACACGAAGACCGTTATTGAGCAGGCGTATTCCGCATTTAACCGGCGGGATATCGATGGTGCATTGGCACTGATGACCGAAGACGTGAGCTGGCCCAAGGCTTCAGAGGGAGGCAGGGTTGTCGGAAAAGAAGGGATCCGCGCTTATTGGACTCGACAATGGGGTGAGTTCGATGGCCATGTCGAACCGCTGGCAATCACCGAGGATGATGGAAGCAGGATCAGAGTCAGAGTGCACCAGATCGTTAGAAATCTTGAAGGGAATGTTCTTTCGGACAGCGAAGTTCTCCACATATTCACCGTGCGCAACGGTCTCATCGCAGCGATGGACCTTGGGGATGAGGCCGATACAACTCGTCCCACTGCCGCATTCTCACATCGATCCTAACAGGCACCCATCATGGGCCTGCGATCCAGGAATAGCTGCAGATAACTTCCATTGTCCAGCCCTCGGAGCGACTAAATGACTCATACAACCCGTCGCGAGTTCTTAGGCACACTGGCGTTCGCATCGATGCGAGGTATCCTGCCTGCTTCGACGCAAGACACGAGTGGCATGAACACTTCCGCTGCACGACTCGACAAACGCGACTTTGGTCCTGTGCGGAACAAAATCCTTAACGAGATTGCGCGTGGAGCAGCCACTGGGGTGGCTGTCGCTGTCGCACACAACGGAAAGATCGTCTGGGAAGAGGGCTTTGGATGGGCGAATCGCGAGGCAGGCACAAAGGCGACCTCTCGTACCCCGTTTAACCTCGCATCCCTCACGAAACCTTTCACCACTACGACACTCATGACCCTGATTGCTGAGGGAAAACTCTCTTTGGACGGTCCCGCAAATAACTACCTTCCGAAAAGCAAGATCGTTGGCACGAACGGAAACGCGAATGCCGCAACAGTTCGGCGGCTAGGGGCACACGTGAGCGGACTGCCCACGATGTTCGCCATGTTCGATCGCAATGAAGCCAATCTTGCTCCCAGTCCCGAGGCGCTCCTCACGAAGTATGGACGTCTCGCGTACCCGCCCGGGTCCTGCTATGAATACAGCAACATTGGTTTTGCGGCGCTGAGTGCCATCGCGTCGAACCTGACGGGAGTTGGGATCGGAGCTCTAATGACACAGAGGGTCCTGACACCACTCGGCCTCAACGACAGCTTCTTCGGCACCAGTATTGTGCGGCTTCGGACGGGTGCGGTGCGATACGATTCCTCGGGAAACCCGATCCCGGACTACATAACTGCGACGCCCGCGTCTGGAGAACTATACGCCAGCGCTCACGATGTCGCTCGATTCGCGATGTTCAACATGAAACCTCGTGATCGAGCAGGGATCCTTGACGATCGCTGGATCGAAGAACTTCACAGGCCGGTCTTTGTTGGTCCTTCCGGGGTCGCAACCACATTCGGCTGGTTTACCGGAAATGTAAAGTCCGGGAATCAAGTTATCTTCAAAGATGGTGGCCAGCCTGGTGTTGCGACTGCTCTCTATATCGTCCCGTCGGAGAGACTTGCATGTCTGGTTTTGACCAACCGCTCAAATGGCAGAGAACTATGTTCAAGCGTCTGCAGCGAAATCCTCTCCAGTTACTTGGCTGAATGGCGTCAACCAGACGAGACGAGTGGACCGTCGCCGTCGCCATTCGTCGTTACATCCGGATTAGGCGGCCACTGGCAAGGAACACTGACAAACGACGGCGCAGAAATGCAGGCGCGACTGAATATCGAATCTTCCGACTCGGCCACGCTGCAACTTGGCGAGAAACCCGCGGAAAAGATCACCGAGATGCACTTGGAAGGTGTAGGGTTCGCAGGAGCATCCACCGGTTTGATCGAATCCCCGGATACAATACGCACCGGAGCGAAGACGCTGAGTCTAAAACTGATTCCGCACGAAGGAATGCTGGTGGGCCGGGTCCTCGCGACAGATTCCAAAACTGTGATGCTGCCCTACGTTCTCAGCATGGATCGAATGTCAGCTTGAACATTGTTTCAGGAGAAATCGCTCTTGTCGTTGCGCCTTCGGTTCGATCCAGGCAAAAACAAGAGAACATGGTTCTTTGATCAAAATGGAGGTCGGGCCCTTGAGCTACATCGTTGCGTCAATCGGAAATCTCCTCGGGGACGTACGCTTCGCCGCCAGGCAGTTCCGGCGCGCACCAGCCTATGCCATCTTCACCACACTGGTTCTTGCTCTCGGCATCGGCACCGTCACGGCCATGTTCACTATCAGTTATGGCGTTCTGATGAAGCCGTTGCCGTTTCGGGCCGACCGTCAACTGTTTGACGTGGTTGAGAGCACCGCTAAAGGCGATGAGACTTTCGCAGCCTCCTACCCCGAGATCACGCAATTGCAGCAGGCAACGGCGAACATTGCCGATGTCGCATTTGCCTCGAACTATGTAAATATCATCGACGCTCCTGCCGGCGCGGAAATGATCTCCGCGGTGACAGCCAGTCCCAACCTCTTTAATGTGCTGGGCGTTGAGCCAATCATTGGACGCAGCTTTACGCCGGACGAGGCGATCTCCGACCATCCCAATGTCGTGCTATTGAGTTACGACATCTGGCAGCGCAGTTTCGCGGGCGATCGCAGCGTGTTGGGAGAAACGGTACACATCGGCGCAAATCCATATACCGTCATCGGGGTCATGCCCAGACAATTCAGTTATCCCTTGGGGGACATCCGCGCGGAAGTCTGGGTCCCGATCGAGCGCACTGCCCTGGCCTCAAAGCCCGTCGGGCCCTATGGGGCGACCTGGCACCCGATTGTCCGCTTGCACCCCGGTGTTCCGCCCCAAGCGCTTGAGAGCTCGCTGGCAAATGTGCATTCGCAATTTGCGAAGAGCGACGCTCCCAAGCGCTTCCGTTTGCTGCGCCTCCATGATCGGCTGGTGCGCGATGTCAAGCCTGCGCTTAGAGCCCTCGGGATAGCCGTGGCCATAGTCTGGCTAATCGCCTGCAGCAACGTGGCTGGCCTGCTCCTGGCGCGTGTTGCCGCGCGCCGCACTGAGATCGCGGTCCGCTCTGCGCTCGGAGCCGCCAGGCGCCGCGTGGTCGCGCAGTTTCTCACCGAGTCGCTCCTGCTCAGCACTGCCGCGGCAGTCGGTGGGCTGGGGATTGCCGCCCTCATCCTGCGCATATTCCGCCACATTTTGACCACCGCGCTTCCGATGGCCCAAAACATTCAGCTGGACTGGTCTGTCTTTGCTGGTCTCGTCGTTCTCACCCTCCTCACGGCTCTCGCCTTTGGTACCGTGCCCGCGCTCCTCGCTGCGTGGGCAGGCTCCGAAGCTGGCTTGAGGAACAGCGGCCGCAGCCAGGCAGGCGATCGCCGCCACAACCGGGCGCGCGCCGTACTCCTCGTCAGCGAAGTCGCCCTATCCATCGCCTTGCTTACTGGCGCCGGCCTCATGATGCGCACGATGTACGCCCTGCGCCATGTTCCCCTGGGCTTCCGCACCGACCACCTTCTGGTCACCAGTCTGACCGCGCCCGGCGATCTTTATAAGGATCAGAACATCGGCTCCGCCGCCTGGCAGCCTCTGCTTGATGCGGTGCGCCAACACCCCGGTGTAAAAGACGCGGCACTCTCCACAGTCATGCCGCTAAAGCACCCCGTCGAGTGGCTGACCCTCGTCTACAAGACCAACTGGACCGAAGACAATGTCGCTGCCGTCGTTCGCGCCGCCTCACCGGGATTGATGGATGTGCTCGGCATACGCATGCACAGCGGCCGTTTCTTCAACTCAAGCGACACCGCCTCCAGCATCCCGGTAGCAGTCGTCAATCGCACCTTTGTTGATCGCTATCTCGGTGGGGGAAATGCGCTCGGCAAGCAATTTCGATTTGGCCGCAAACCTGTCACCGCAACAGTGATTGGAGTCATTGACGATATCCACCAGGACTCCCTCACCGACGCCAGCAGCCCCGAATTCTATCTCTGCATCCCGCAGATCGCGCGCGACAATCCACTCTACTTGACGATCGTTAGCAAATACATGGAGATTGCCATCCGCACTGAAGTTGCCCCTGGCACGATGGTTGCCGAGTTGCGTCGCCAGATCGCCGAAGTCAATCCTCATCTCGCCATCGGTGAATTTTCCACCATGTCTGAAGCCGTGGAAGACTCCATCGGTTCGCAGAAACTGGCTGCCGGAGTCGTCGGCGTTTTTGGCGGCCTCGCGCTGCTCATCACCCTCGTCGGTCTCTATGGTCTTCTCAGCTACATGGTCGAACAGCGGACGAGAGAGATCGGCATTCGCATGGCGCTGGGTGCCGACCGCTCTGCCGTCATCAGCATGATCATGCGCCAGGCCCTGCTGCTCATGGCTCTCGGAGCCGCGGCTGGAGTCTGCATTGCACTCTGGAGCAACCGCCTGCTGCACGCATTCCTCTATGGTGTCACCGCATTCGATCCGTGGGCTCTCGCTCTGGCGCCCCTGGGTCTCGTCCTCTGCGGATTGATCGCCGCCGCCGTCCCCGCGCGTCGCGCTGCCCGCATGGACCCCGTCGACGCGCTCAGAGCAGAGTAGAACCGCCGTGCAACGCCGTCGCCGTTCGTGCGAAGGCCTCGCGAAGCTGCCGCGTGTCCGCTGGCGGCTATTGGTGTCCGACAACGACAATACTGAACGTGTCCGGCTTCATTTTCGGACGCCCGCCATCCACTGCTTGATTGAAC
>DATKPJ010000016.1:0-84929 GCA_035524195.1 Occallatibacter sp. | reverse complement strand
CGGAACGTTCGCCAAAACTCGAAGAAGCTCTTGAGCCGAACCACTTGGAAATAGTCGTTCGACACCAGATAAAAACCGACCGCGCAGGCTGAGACGACGCGAAGCGCGCCGGGTCCGAGTTCATCGCTGAAAGGCAATGGTGCAGCCGAGAACACCATGGCCAAAACGATGAGCATAAGTTTCACGATGCCCATTACCAGGTTGATTTCCATGATCTTGCTGGTAAAGGTCCTCCCAAGCCTGAAGCTTTCGCCCAGAGCGGACGCCGCAGAGCGCTTTTCCTTCAGCATCAACACCGGCGCGATCGAGACAGGCCAGCTAACGACGGCCCACAGTGAAAAGAATCCCAGCGATAGGAAAATGGCCCAGATGAAATACCCCACAAGGTCCGAATCGCCGTTTGGAAGAATGTGCGTCGCCGCCGCCCATTGCATCGAGCGAAGCCAGCACCAGACGGTAATGCCCAGGAAAACCAGCCACGCCGCCTGCAGTGGGATCATCGGCAGAGGACTGAAGCGTACACCGCCTTCCAACCGTTTGAAGACGACGCTTCGCCCGAATGCGGAAATCGCAATCCACGCCAGCGCCGCCACAGGCAAGAGCCATCGCAGGGCTGAAGCAACATGCGGCTGATAGTGCGTCCACACGCCGTTCAGCTGAACAATTGCGACCCAGGGGTTTTGCGTATTGAGGTTGTTCACGCCAGTGTCATCGGGAGGAACGGCGATCGCAATCTGCTGCATCTGCCGCCAGCACACAATGAGAAATGGAATCCCGAATACCCAGCGCCATCCGATTTCGAGGAATGAGAGCAGAGGCCTGCGGATCACCCATCCCATCTGGTCGACCAGCTTCTGGGTTCCGCGGACCTGCGCCGCCATGGCACTACGTTCGTTCACTTAACCACCGTGGTCCCCGGCGACAGGACTTTGTCGCTGGGGCGGAGCACCAGGTTCACCAGCTTGCCGGGAACGACAATCACCTTCACTACGTCCTTCCCCGCCACACGCGACCGGACTCTTTCGTCGGCCAGCGCGGCATCTTCGATCGTCTTGTTCTCCGCATCCGCGGCCACTCGTACCACGGTCACGAGCTTGCCGTTGATCTGCACAGGAATTTCGAGTTCGTCCTCCTTGGCCAATTCAGGGTCGCTTTTGGGCCATGGCGCGCGAAGCACCGAGCCTTCCTGGCCCAGTTCCTCCCATAATTCTGCTGCAAGATATGGCGCAAATGGCGCCATCAGCAGGACGAGCGTGCGCATCAATTCGTTCATCACCGGCGGCGCAACCTCTCCCGCGGCGAGGCGCGCATCGACGCCCTGCAATTCGTTCACGAACTGCATGATGGCTGCGACACACGTATTGAAGTGCCATCGGCCTTCAAAATCCAGGGTGATCTTCGCCGATGTTTGGTGCATCTTGCGTAACAACTTAAGGGCGGTTCCTTCGGCTTGGGTTGTGGAGGCGCTTCCGGTGCCCGAGCGGGCAACCGGAGCATATTTGGTCACAATGCGCCATACCCGCCCCAGGAACCGGCTCACCCCGGCAACCCCATCCTCCTGCCAGTCGAGATCGCGATCGGGCGGGGCCGCAAACAGGGCATACATGCGCGCCGCATCGGCGCCATAGCGCGCGACCATATCATCGGGCGAAACCACGTTGCCTTTCGACTTCGACATTTTTGCGCCGTCTTTGATCACCATGCCCTGCGTGAAAAGGTGCTGCACAGGCTCATCATTTGCCACCAGGCCAAGGTCGCGCATTACCTTGGTCCAGAAACGCGAATAGATCAGGTGTAGAATTGCGTGTTCCACGCCGCCGATGTACTGGTCAATCGGAAACCAGTACTTCACCAGTGCCGGATTGAACGGCTGCTTCGCGTTCTTCGCGTCCGTGTATCGGTAGAAGTACCAGCTCGAGTCGACAAAGGTATCCATCGTATCGGTCTCGCGGCGAGCTGGGCCGCCGCATTTCGGGCACTTCACGTGCACAAATTCCGCCACGCGAGTCAGCGGTGAACCGCCCTGCTGCGTAATCTCCACATTCTCGGGCAAGATCACCGGCAACTGGTCGTCCGGCACCGGAACCAGGCCATCGCTTTCGCAGTAAATCATCGGAATCGGCGTGCCCCAATAGCGCTGACGGCTCACTCCCCAATCCTTCAGGCGGTAGGTGACAGTCGCCTTTCCGAATCCCTTCTGCTCGGCAATTTCCTGCAGCTTTTTCTGCGCTTCATCGCACGTCAGCCCGCTGAATTCGCCCGAATTCACCAGCACACCAGTGTCGGTCGTGAACGGCAGCGTCGGCGCTTCGATTCCCGGTTCGGGAGACGTAATCACTCGGCGGATCTCCAGGGCGTATTTGGTTGCAAACTCGAAATCGCGCTCGTCGTGGCCGGGCACACTCATGATGGCCCCGGTCCCGTAGTCCATCAACACATAGTTCGCCACCCATACGGGTACCGGTTCGCCGTTATAAGGATTGACCGCGAAGTGTCCTGTGGGAATACCGTGCTTCTCGATCATGCCTACGTCACCGGCTTCCCTGGCCTTCTTCTGCTCCTCGATCAGCCTGCCTACCTGCACCTTGAGCCCCGCATCGGCCGCCGCGAGCTCCGTCACCAGCGGATGCTCCGGCGCCAACTGCACGCTCGTCGCGCCAAAGATCGTATCCACCCGGGTCGTAAAGACTCGGATCTTCTCGCGCTCGCGGTTGCCTGCCAGCGTAATTTCTCCTTCCCGCTCTTCGCGCATCTCCTTTGCGCTTCGCTCGAAGGTGAAATCGATCTCTGTCCCTTCGCTGCGACCAATCCAGTTGCGCTGCATGGTGCGCACTTTCTCCGGCCACCCATCGAGCTTCTCCAGCCCATCCAGTAACTCTTGCGCGTACGCTGTAATGCGGAAGAACCACTGCACCAGGTCGCGCTGTTCAACAAGTGTGTCTTCGTGCCGCCAGCATTTGCCATCGATCACCTGCTCGTTGGCAAGCACGGTGCAGCACTCGGGGCACCAGTTCACTTTGCTTTTCTTTCGATACGCAAGGCCCTTTTCATACATCCGCAAAAAGAACCATTGATTCCACTTGTAGTAGTCGGGCAGGCACGTCGTCACTTCCGTAGCCCAATCGAAGCCCATGCCGAGGCGCTCGAACTGGCGCTTCATGGCTGCAATGTTGGAGAGGGTCCACTCGCGCGGTGGTGTATTGTTCTTGAGCGCTGCGTTCTCGGCCGGCAACCCAAACGCGTCCCATCCCATCGGGTGCAGCACATTGTAGCCTCGCATCCACATGTGGCGCGCCAGCGCATCTCCAATGGAGTAGTTGCGCACGTGGCCCATATGGAGCGCGCCGCTGGGATAAGGCAACATCTCCAGCACGTAGTACTTGGGCTTTCCGCACGTCACGGGCTCGGCTGCATACAACGCAGGGTCCGCGGCCCAGCGCTGCTGCCACTTGGTCTCAATCGTCGCCGGATCGTACCTTAGTTCTTTCTCTTCCGCCATAACTACTTAGTGTAAACGGCGGAAGGGTGGCGGTCAGAATGGCGGGATTGGGCTGCGCTTGGGGAGCTCAACTGCCTCGGCACCTCACTTCTTCGGGCGAGACTTCTGGGGAACCATGCCGAAAGAAGGGCGATCGAATGAAGAGATAGGCCTGATTGACCCGTTAAGAAAATTCGAGGAAACAGCGCGCGGAACTGTGAATGATCGACTACTCCACCAGGCTCTTGAGGACGCGCACATTCCGCTCCTCGTCGCCGGGCTCGTCTACGGGAGTTTCGGCGATAAACGCGCTATGCTCGAACCGTTTGTCATTCAGCAGGCGCCGGAACGGTTCCACACCAATCATGCCCTGACCTATATGTTCATGGCGATCCAGCTTCGACCCGCACGCCGCTTTGGCATCGTTGCAGTGCCACACGCGCACCGAGTCAAAGCCAACCGTGGCGCGAGCCTGCTGCATCGTTTTCTCGTAGCCTTCCAGCGTCACAATGTCGTATCCCGCCACGTGCGTGTGGCAGGTGTCCAGGCACACGCCCACGGGAGCATGATTCCGCAGCAGCGCTACCAGTTCCGCCACCTGTTCAAAGCTGCCTCCGAGCGAACATTCCGCGCCAGCCGTGTTTTCAATCAGGATATGGAAGCCGGTTCCCTGCCACTTGAGTCCATCGATAGCTCGCTCAATCGACTCCGCGGCGAGCTTCAATCCTTCGTCGCGGGTCATCCCTTTCCACGACCCGGGATGCAGCACCAGGTATTCAGCTCCAAATGCGAGCGCCCGCTCGATCTCGCCGCGAAATGCAGAGACGCTGTTTTGGCGGGTCTCGTCTGACTGGCTGCAAACGTTCACTAAGTAGCTGGTGTGAATAACAAGAGGGCCGACATCGTATTTTGCGCGCAACTCGTGCATCCGTTCGGCTTGTTTCGGATCCACCTTGGGCGCGCGCCACATCCGTGGGCTCGAAGTGAAGATTTGCAGCGTGTTTGCGCCAATTTCGCGCGCTTTTTCGACGGCATTCGATGCGCCTCCTGCCGTGCCGAGGTGGACCCCGATGCGCTTTGCATTTTGCGCTTGGTTGACAAGCACGAGTTACACCACCTTCATCGCTTCCGGGTCCCAGCGGATCACCGAGCCGCGCTCGTAGCTGAGATTGCTGAGCAGCGCTGCGCCCGCTGCCCGGAAGCCGAAGACTGCATCTTCCACGACTGGCTTGCGCGAACGCACCGACGCGAAGAAATTCTTGAAGTGGTCGAAGCTGTCACTGTAGCCCTTGGGGGCGGCGAAGTGTTCAGTCCCGCCCAGCGACTCGCCCAAATGGGGTGGATATTTTTTCTCGTAGGCCGCGATAATCTCCTTCTGCATCGCCAGAGGAAAGGTCTCCACTGTGTAGCCGGGCGCTGTTTCGCGCGGAACTCGCGTGAGCGTGACGCCGTTCCATCCGATCTCCATCGTGCCCTCGGAACCCGTGAAAATCAGCCCTTCGCTCTCTTCGCCGCCATCCACGAAGTTCACGCGAAGGCTCAGGTTGAATCCTTCCGGATAGTCGAACAGCCCCAGCATCACGTCGGGCACATCGCGCCCGTCTTTCCAGTAGCGCAGCCCTCCGGTTGCCATGCCCCGCGTCGGGCCATGCGACCCGGTGATGAAGTGCGTTCCGCTAAAGAGGTGCACAAATAGGTCTCCTGCAACACCGCTTCCATAGGCCTTCCACTTGCGCCACTGGAAAAAGTGCTCTGCATTGAACGGAATCTTCGGAGCGGTGCCTTCAAATCGCAGCCAGTCGCAGGTCTCCGGCGAGGCGTCCGGTGGAACGGTATAGTCCCACGCGCCGATCGCCGAATTGCGATCCCAGCGCGCGGTCACCATGTTCAACTTGCCAATCGCGCCCGATTCCAGCAGTTCCTTCGCCTTGATGTAGATCAGCGAACTCACGCGCTGGCTGCCAATCTGGATAATCCGGTTGGTCGAACGCGCCGTCTCAATCATCTCCGGACCATCGGAGTAGAGATGGATCATCGGCTTCTCGCAGTACACATCCTTGCCTGCCTTCATCGCATCGATGGAAGCCTGCTTGTGCCAATGGTCCGGAGTCCCGATGAGAACGGCGTCAATGTCCTTGCGAGCGAGAATCTCGCGATAGTCTCGGGTGGTAAAGACGTCGTCACCCCACAGTTCCTTGCTGCGCGCCAGACGGCCGTTGTAGCAGTCAGCCACGGCGACAAGCTTCACACCCGGCACTTGTAACGCGATCGATGTGTCGTATTGTCCCTGACCGCCCGCGCCGATCAGCGCAATCTGGATGTGATCATTCGTCGAAACCGGTTTCGCCGGCTCCTCCTGTAATGCCAGCGCGTGCACACCGGGTGCAATCAATGTTGCGGCCGACGCCACTCCCGCGGTCTTGATAAAGTTTCTGCGATTCATCGCCTGCACAAGTCCCCTCCCGGACACGAGATTTCCCGCCGCATACAACCATACACGGATTTAGCGGGCCTTCCGGCTCCTGAATGCCGGCTCATTTGCGATGACAGAAGCTAATCGTCGTCATCCTTCTGAGCCTTCTTGCTGTGTGCCCTGATCATCGCCGGAACTGGTTTGTCGCCCATCGCGTCCTTCCATAGGATCACGTTGAGCTTCTGTGCGGGAGCCTGGTCGGCGTGGCGGAAATCCATCTTCATGCTCTCTTGCGCACCCGGAGCGTTCTTCTTGTTGGCCGTATAGATCAGCCCGTTGTCACGATTGGCATAGTCCGCGTTATAGGCCGGCTGGTCGCCCGGCCCTGTAAACAACGATGAGATCAGCGAGCTAAAGGCATCGTTATTGTTCATCGGCGGCAGCCCGAGCAGCGACTCCATCGTGCGCACCACGCTTACCGTCGAGTAGAACCGGCTGTCCACATAGGCTCCGCCGCTGGCCCCATGCGGCGCATACTTGCTGATCACGAGTGCGTAGCTGCGGTGCGCATCCACGTGGTCGGCCCCGTTCTGCGCATCATCTTCAAGGATAAAAAAAGCCGTGTCATCCCAAAAAGGCGAATGCGAAATGGCGTCCACCGCGCGGCCTACGGCCAGATCGTTGTCGGCTACCGAAGACTTGGGCGTAGGCCCGCCCGGCCGCGTGCCGGCAGTGTGGTCGTTGGGCAGGCGAAGCTGGATTAAGTTCGGCATCGTGTCCCGCCCCCCTTCCTTGTCCGCAATCCACTGCTTCAAATGCCGCATGAAAATATTCACGCGAATCTGGTCGGGTATCGCCAGGTTGAAGTCCGGCGCCTCCTTCGCAAAATGTCCCACAAGTTCCGGCTTGGTCGCGGTGTTCGCCGCCATCAGCGGAATCGGCCACGGCCACTTATTCACTCCTCCACCCCAGTCCTCCGGAATTGCTTCACCCGGCTCGATCGCCTTGTGCTTGCATGGCCGCCCCCCAAGCATTGGGCCAAGTTGCGGGTCATTCGCCGCAGGTTCGTCGCAAAAAATTGTCGAGATGTATTCTCCGAAGTGATAGTAGGTCTTGTGGTGTTCGGCCAGGTCGCCCCAAAGATAACCGCTCATCGGCTCGTTCACATCGGGAATCTTCTGCAGAAGAGGATAATCGTCGGCAACCACGCCCTCGTAGTCATACGTCCGCTGCTCGCCGCGATAATTCTGTTCCCATGTCTTCTCCAGGTAGTCGGAACCGATGGCCGCATTGGACCAAACGTGCCCATCTCCTGAGACTTCGCCCGAATCGTAGAAGTTGTCGAGCACGCCAAACTGTAAGGCCAGCTTGTGAATATTCGGTGTCACCGTTTCGCCATACATCGTCAGGCTGGGATCGCCGTTCCCTACCGGCCTGCCGTTCTGCTCCAGGTCCCCTAGTATTTGGTCGTAGGTGCGATTCTCCTTGATGATGTAAATCACGTGCCTGATCGGATTCTCGCGCTTACCCGCAAAAGGAATCTTTTCCGCCGCCGCTTTCATCCGATTTGACTCGAGCACTGTCTGGGTCCATTGCGGCAGATTGCTTTCGATCTGGCCGGCATCAATCGCCGCAAGCGATCCGTAAAGCAGCGTGCAAATATACGTGTTCGGCGAGTGGAAGTCCCTTGCGCGGGTCTCCGCTGTCTCGCGCTGCGGAAAATTGTTGGGGCCCGTGCCCTGCCCTTTGCCCGAGGCTACATAGAGTTTTCCGCCGTCGCCAGATGCCACATAGGCCATCGAAAACGGAAGCCAGTCCGTGGGAATGAAACCCTCAGGTTCCACCATTCCACGTTTCGTGGCCTCCCTCGTCAATTTGCGCGTATCCAGCACGGCAACGGCATCGCTCGCCATGTTCGCCACATAGAGTTTGTCGCCGCTGCGATTCAGCGCCAGAGCCACCGGCTCCGCGCCAAAATAACTCTGCCCCGGCAGGCGTGTATCAAAATACCCCTTCACCGCAAACGCATCGCCGGCTACATTGACCGCTGCCACTGCGTCGCGATTGGCCAACACAACATAGAGCGTCTTGCCATCGGGGGCCAGCGCAAACGCACATGGGTGCGTGCCCGGCGCAATGGGACTGGTCGGCTTGAGCAGCGCCAGCTTCCGCTCCACTGTGTTGTTGGTCAGGTCGAGTTCGACGATCTCTGATGCGTTCCAGAGTGCCACAAACGCACGGCGGCCATCCTTCGACAACGCCAGACCCACGGGGTAAACCGACGGCACCGTGTCGCTCTCAGAGAGGTCAAAACGATGCTCGATGGCGCCGCTCATCGTATTCAGCAGAAGCACATCATCTGAAAGATTGTCGGCAATCAGCAGCTTTTCTGCTCCGCCTTTATCCAACACTGCAATCGCCGCCGGGTACGGAATCCCCTCGTCCCCTTCTTTCTCGCCAACCAGCCGTGTGGTGTGTCCCGGCGCCAGGTGCTGCATTGGCAGGTGAATAAAACGTTCCGGCTCAATCTTTCCCGCATCGAAGCGATACACCACAATTCCGCTGCCGGTGTCATCCTTTTCCTTGCCCAGAGGATCGGTCTCAGAACCCATGCTGGCATACAGGTGGAGACCGTCGCGGCTGAATGCGAGCCCGGAGTAGAGGGTCTGCTTCGCCACGCGCGCAAGGGTGCGCGCATCAGGAAAGTCGACCAGCTTCCCGGTTTCTGTGTCGAGCACCGCGAGCGACTGTTCATACTTCGACTCGTAGGTCCCATAACCTGCATTCACCGTCACCACATAGCGGCCGTCAGGCGAAACAGCCATCGACATCGGCAGGCTGTTCAGCCTCTGTGGCTGGCCCGGGATTGGCCCGATCCATTCCTTGCTAGTCGGCAATTCATGGGTTTGTGCAACGAGCGGCCCAGCGGAGAAAGCTGTGACCAGGGAGGCGACCAACAACCAACCTCTCATATTCATGGTCAAAACAATAACAAACGAGGGGCCGCCGTGGCGTTACATCCACTTAACAGGGCAGCACACGCACGAGAAAAACTGAATTGAACCCGAGCGCAGCACTGACCCGTTGCTGCCTGCAATAATCTTCAGTATGCCTACTGTTATCACGGCGGATAGACTCTGGGAGGGCGGCCATCTCGTCGATCATCCCGTTGTACTTGTCGAAGACGGAGCCGTCGTTTCCATCGCCACTCGCGATGCGGGCGAGGTTCCACCCGGTGCAATGGTGCACGTCTTCCCTGGCGCGACACTGGCTCCTTCCTTTTTTGACGTGCATTTCCATGGCGCAGCTGGGCACGACGTAATGGAAGCGACACCAGAAGCGCTCGGTAAAATCTCCGCTTTTCTGGCCACACGTGGCACAGCCAGTTTCCTCCCGACTACGGTCACGGCCTCGTTGGATAGAACGTATACCGCACTCGAAGGGCTGGCAAAGCTGATTGCAAAGCCGCCCGTGCATGGCCATGCGCGTCCCCTCGGCATTCACCTCGAGGGCCCGTTCCTGTCACACTCCAAGCGCGGCGTGCAGCCAGCCGAGCATTTGCTTGCTCCCAACATCGAAATCTTTGATCGCATGCTTGATGCTGCCGAGGGCCACGTCCGGCTCATCACGGTAGCCCCTGAATTGCCGGGCGCGCCGGAACTCATTCAACACGCTACGAGCCGCGGGGTTCGTGTCTCAGTGGGACATTCGAATGCGACTTCCGCCGAGACACAAGTTGGTATCCATGCAGGGGCAGTCAGCGCTACACATACGTTCAACGCAATGCGGCCGATCGATCATCGCGAACCCGGCATTCTCGGCACCGTGCTCATACGCGACGAGGTTTTCGCGGAGCTGATTTGCGACGGTATTCACATGGCTCCGGAGATGGTGCAGCTCTGGTGGCGCTGCAAGGGGCCGGAACGGGGCATCCTGGTGACTGACGCCATGAGCGCCACCGGCATGCCCGACGGGGAGTACCAACTCGGCGGATTTGCGGTGCAGGTTGCCAACGGGCGCGCGATGGCACGGGGAGTATTGGCTGGCAGCGTTCTCACTCTCGACCGCGCACTCACCAACTTTGTCGCATTTACCGGCGCAACCCTCGAGCAGGGTCTTCGCTTGCTTACCTCCAATCCCGCTCACATGTCAGGATTCGAGTCCCAGGCTGGCTCGCTCTCTCCCGGAAGTCCGGCCAACCTGGTCGCAATCGGAGAAAGCGGCAAGCTTCTAGGTTCGATCGTGCGTGGGAAAAAGGTGAGTCTGGCCCCGTGATTTGCTTCCGAAACGGGTCTCAGTGCGATCCGTTTGCCAACTTCTTAGCCCGCCAGATGGCCCCCTCGATGCCGGCGACTTCTTGCTCGCCGACAGGCATCTCCGGCGCGGCGTCGCGTAGTCCATCAAAAAATGCCTCGCGCACCAGCCGCGCTTTCCCGATAACGCTTCCGATCCAGGCCACCGGAACTTCTTGCGTCAGAGCGTGCCTTCGGCGCAGTTTTGCGCGCACCAGCAGGACCGACTCCACCAGCTCACCGGCTGCCTGCCGGAGCAGTTCTACGGCCACTGCATCGCCCTCTTCAGCCAGTTGGCTGATCGCCGGTGCCAGCGCGGCAAAATCCGGTCCCGGGGTGCTGTCGCCGACGTTCACAAATTCGTCCATGGTCGACGTCCTCCAGATGCGACCCACAGTTTCCAGGATCCGCGTCGGCTCTTCCCGGTCGTATGCCTTCAGTGCCCGGCGCACCGCCTGCAACCCGATCCAATAGCCTGAGCCCTGGTCGCCAAGCCTCGAACTCCAGCCGCCAGCGGTTTCTCTTCCGCCATCCGGTGCGCGGCCAATCGTATTCGAACCGGTGCCTGCAATCTGCAGAATCCCCGGGCCACCTCGAAATGCTGCATCCAGGGCGATCACCTCATCGCCCACAATCTCCGATCTCTCAACGTGAAAATCGTGAAAAACCCCATTGATCCATTCGGATACGCCTGGCATTTTCGAGCTGGCAATGCCTGCCGATGCAGCCGAAACGCCAGTTAGGCCGGCCTGCTTGTAGACCTCTTCAAGCAGCTCTCTCAGGTTTTCGTCCGCCGCCTTTGCGCCAACACGCAGCCGCTTGATTGAGCCATTCTCAGCAAACGCGAGAATCTTTTCGCCGGCGACGATCGAAGCTCGAGTACGAGTTCCGCCCCCGTCGATACCCAAGACAACGTTCATCTTTCGCCGACTCCTCGAGTTTCTCTACGGACCCGTCTTAAGAGACGAATTACTTGCACCGACAGTTGCGACGCCATTATCACGCAGAGTTCCAGCCAGCACGTTCAGGCTACCGTCCGACTTGGGGGGAGACAATCCCAGCATATGGGCCAGCCAGGGATACAAATTTACGTTCTCAAAGGGCAAAACGGTTCGCCCATGAAGAATATCCGGTCCCGCCGCGAAGAAGCTGGCCTTCATCTCCGGCATTTTTCTAGGGTCAAACCCGTGCATTCCCTTGGTTGGCTCACGATCCGGTTTGCCCTCAGACGGCCCATGGGCACGAATCGCATATGGCCCTGTGGCAATCACAACCGGGTCGCCCGCACGTGCATTCAGGTTGTAATTCAGCTCGGCCGGCACATGTTGCAGTCGAAACACCATGAACTGCGATGAGACTCTTTTCAGCTGGTTATAGGCGCGCGCCCGATCTTCCTCCGTCTTGCCGTAGAGAAGGGAACCGGCGGTTTCAAATCCGCTCAAATCGGCAAACTGGTCCAGGGTGATCCATCCACCTTGCGTCTTGACCATTCCATGATCGCTCACCACCACAAGATCGATTGGTAGCCCGGTAGCCTCAAGACCAGCTTCCAGTTTGCCCACCAGCCCATCCACCTTGGCTACAGCAGCCTTCGTCTCGGGAGCGTCTGGCCCGAATTCGTGCCCCTCGTGGTCGGGCTCAGAGAAGTAGAGAGTGATGAAGTGGGGCCGATCCGCCTCAGGCAGATGCAGCCACGCCAGGACCTGGGCGACGCGCGCCTTATCGTCAATTTTGTCGTCGTACTTCAGATAATAGGTGGGCCGGAATCCCGCGATTTTAGCCTCCGATCCGGGCCAGAAAAAACAGGCTGAGCGCATGCCCTGGCTCTCGGCGAGGCTCCACAGTGGAACGCCGCCGTACCAGCTCCCGTCCGTGACAGCCTTCGGGTCGTTGATCGCGTACCGGGCCTGCTTCGTTTCGTCGTAAAAGCTGTTTGCCACTAGCCCGTGATGCTCCGGATAGAGCCCGGTCACAATCGCGAAATGATTGGGAAACGTGAGCGAGGGATAGCTGGGCAGCATACCCTCGGGAGCCCAAACACCCTTCCTCCCCAACGCCAGCAGGTGGGTCGCGCCATCGCGTTTCGCGTAGTCCCAGCGAAAGCCGTCCAGCGAAACCAGAACGACATAATGCGCTTTTTGGGCCGTGGATGAATTCGGGCCGTTGTCAACATGAATCACCGGCAGCGGCGCATCCGCCCCACTTCCCTGCCCTGTCAGCGCCGGCGGAATGAGCGCCAATACAAGGACCAAGGAAAGACCAATCAGAACGGATCGGCTCCATTTGCGGAGATTACCCATAAGGACTCCTCGCATCAGGTTACTGCACGGGAACTGGTTCGTGTACGCGCGGTCGCGCGTGTGTCGATTCGACTTTCCGCGGATTGCATCAACGCCCGCGCCCAAGGGCGACCAGGTAGAGTTTTCCCGCTTCCTTTCGCCCACAACCTGGCGCCGCCCGAGGCTCAAAGAGGATCAAACGAATGACCAGCTCTTAGCCGTTCGGATCCGTCGGGCGAATTTCACATCTCTTACGGCTGAGGACTCGCCGGGGTCTGTGAGGAATCGGCCGGCGCCGCAGACGGTGTCGGCGCTGCAGCCGATTGATCCTTGGCCATCCCGCGGATGTAAACAATCAGATTCCGGACTTCGGCGTCCGATGCCCTTCCGGGTCCTTCTGACGGCATCTTTTCTTTGCCATTCCGGATGATATTAAACAACTCTTCATCCTGATGTCCCGCCAGTGCTTTGGGATCAGTCCAATCATCCAGAACGAGCCCCATATCCTTGGCCACATCTGTCTTGCCGTCTCCAGTAGCTCCGTGGCACAAGGCGCAATCCATGTTGTACACCTGCTTCGCCTTGGCCATTGCCTGGGTGTCAGCCGACGACTTTGCCGCAGCACTCTTTGAGGCGGCATTCCTGGAGGAATTTGCAGGGGCAGCTTGCGGTGGCGTCGCCGGCGCCGACAACGAAGCAATCACCAACAAAGCTGCGGCGGAAAGGAATAGAAACGGCTTCAACATACCAGCTCTCCTCAGTTGCAGGTGTCGGGGATAGGCATCTTGCAGCTGTCTGATTTTTATTGGACAGCATTATAGGCCTAAATGAAGGTGAGGGACATCACAGCTCGCGGCCCAATGATCGCCCGAGAGAATACCACGCCTTGCCCAAAAACTGTGATATACGTTCTCGCATGTTCAGGCATCGCTTGTGCTTCGCCATCTTTCTCGCGATTCCGCTGGTAGCAGTCCCTCAGAAACCGGCTCCCACTCCACCCATGGGATGGAATAGCTGGGATGCTTACGGTCTCACCATTGACGAGGCCGCTTACCGCGCCAATACCCAGGTGCTGGCGGGAATAAGGCAGTATGGCTGGGAGTACTCCGTAATCGACGAGGGCTGGTATATGCAGGACCCCTTCGCCGAGAGCGTCGCCGCGCACAAGTATGTTTGGAACTCAAACGGAGTCCTGATGCCGGCGCTCAATCGCTTCCCTTCCGCCGCCAACGGCGCAGGATTCAAGCCGCTCGCCGATTGGGTGCATGGGCAGGGTCTCAAGTTCGGCATCCACATCCTGCGGGGAATTCCACGCCAGGTGGTGGAACAGAACCTTCCAATCGCAGGTTCGAGTTTTCACGCCCGCGACGCAGCCGATACTGCTGCTACCTGCCCCTGGGACGAGGGCAACTACGGCGTCGCCGACAACGCCGCCGGTCAAGCTTACTACGACTCCGAGATGAAGCTCTTTGCGAGTTGGGGACTGGATTTCATCAAAGTCGACTGCATCTCGGACCACCCATACCGCCCGACAGAGATCCGCCAGATCGCTGAGGCCATCCGCAAAACTCACCGGCCCATCGTGCTAAGCCTCTCACCGGGTCCCACCCAACTTGACCATGCGGCCGAAGTCGCAAAATACGCCCAGATGTGGCGGATCGCCGACGACCACTGGGACGTTTGGAGCTCAGAACATAAGCCAGGCAATGGCGAGTTTCCCTTCGGTATTCGCGACGCATTCGACCGCTTGGCCGAATGGGCTCCTTATGTCAAACGAGGCAACTGGCCGGATGACGACATGCTTCCCTGGGGCTGGCTTGGCCCTCATCCGGGCTGGGGCGAACCGCGCCAATCCCGTGAAACACACGACGAACAGCGCACAGAGTTCACCCTATGGGCCGTCTCGCGTTCGCCCCTCATCGTCGGCGCCAACCTGACAAAGCTAGACGACTTCACGCGGTCTCTGATGACCAACAGAGAAGTCCTCGACATTGATCAGAAGGCCGTGGAAAGCGGCCCGGGGCTCATGCCTCTGCGCAACGCCCAATCAGACAACTTCCCATCACGCTTCTGGTATGCCAGGACCGGCGGGGCGCACCCCAAACAATACCTGGCCGTCTTTAACCTGGAAGATCACCCAACCTCATCCAACCTTCCCTGGATGGTCTTTCACCTGGCCGACAAACCGCACGCAGTTTTCGATATCTGGAACCAGAAGAGCCTCCCCAGGGCAAAGGCCCTGCATGTTGACCTGCCTCCGCATGGCTGCGCTCTGTTCCGAATGGAATAGGTCAGCAAGGTCGGGCCGACTGCTCACGATTCTTGATGCGCCGCGGCACGCAGTCGCGGTTCTAGATCACTTGCTCCTCCATGGCCGCGCCAAATCACTTTCCCTCCAGCATCGATCAGCATCACATAAGGCTCTTTGTCGTCGCCGACGCCGAAGCAGGTTTCCCACGCCTTCTCATCCTGAGTCAGTACCACGAAGTCATCCTGCTGTTCCGGCGACATTCCCTTCCTCATCCCACTCTTGATCATGCCGCGGACAAAGCTGGGAGCTGCTTCCAGCATCGCCACTTCGTAGACCGTCACCCCTGCCAGTGCCGGGTCAGCATGAATCCGCTTGATCCACTCGCCGGCCTTCATGCCGCCCTCGTGGCTGAACCCGGCCACCAGGATTGCCTCGTGCCCGTGCACCACATCCGCAAGCACAATATGTTTGCCGCTTAGCGTCTCGCCCGCCGTTGCCGGCATGGCTTGTGCAAAACAAGCTTGCCCCGCCAATCCGATTGAAAGTGCCAGCAAGGCCCCGAACACTTTATTGAATGAATCCATTTGAACTCCGCGGGATGACCAAGTTGTTCCGATGATCTTGCAAACGACAATTCCAGGTTACGGCCGACATTAGCTGACGGTTCCATCTCACCGCTCATCCGGCCCCGATGTGCGACACTAATGAGTCCGGTTCATCCAAGGAAGATCCGTATTTAGTCCGGCGGGGAATGAAATGCCCGTATTACGTTCCGCTTTTATTGCACTCTCCCATAATCGTCCACTGCGCACCTTCTGTGAACACTCCAGCATCGGGAACAAGCTCAGCGCCCGTTTTGTTGCCGGTCTCGAAATCGAAGACGCCCTCCGCATCACTGAATCCGTAAACAAGCAGGGAGTGCTCGTCACCCTCGACTCGCTCGGTGAAAGCGTCGCCACCGAGGCCGAGGCGCAAGCCGCCGCAGAAGTCTACCACCGCCTGCTTGACGCCATCGCGCAGCGGAAGCTCAATTCGAACATCAGCGTCAAGCTGACGCAGATGGGCCTGTCTATCGATCCGCAGTTGGCTGAATCGATTGCCGCCAGCCTAGCCGAGCACGCTCACTCCACCGGAAATTTTCTGCGCATCGACATGGAAGACTCAACGCTCACCGAGATCACGCTCGACATGGTACGACGGCTTCATGCCCGGCCCGATCTGCGAGGCGCAATTGGCATCGTGATTCAGGCCTACCTGTATCGCTCTCACGACGATATCGCGCGACTGATCTCCGAGGGCATCCGCGTGCGTCTCTGCAAGGGCGCCTACAAAGAGCCAGCCAGCGTTGCGTTCCCCCGCAAAGCAGATGTGGATGCAAACTACATTCGCTTGAGCTGCATGCTGCTGGAGAGTCCCATCTACCACGGCCTCGCTACACACGACGAGCACATGATCGAGGAGGCAAAGTCCTTTGCTTCACAGCATGACATCGCGCCCGGCCGATTTGAATTTCAGATGCTCTACGGGGTACGCCGCGACCTGCAACGAAAGTTAGTCGCCGAGGGTTATAACGTCCGCGTCTACGTTCCCTTTGGACGCGAATGGTATCCGTACTTCATGCGCCGACTGGCAGAGCGCCCGGCTAATGTCGTGTTCCTCGCCAAGAACATGCTGCGGCAGTAAGCTGCGACCCGTCACGTGGCCTTCGTTGGTCACGTGGGGGATGATCTTCGATGGATGATCATCATCCAGAAATGGTCGACCCCGCGCTGTCGAATTGAAACTTGTCACGCCTGAACTGTCGGTTGATCCGCACGATGCCTGGGTGGGGCGAGCGCAATCAAGGCTACACCGACGGCGATCAGAACAGCCACACCAATCAGCTCTCCTCGGGCAATCATCTTGAGCAGAGCCTGGCTGCCCATCAAAGCGGCGTGAGCGAAACTGGACCAAGCCGTAAAGGCGATCAGGCTGCGGTGGTCAGGCGGGTTGGGGACTGCCAGTAGCAGGAATACTCCGAGCGTAACGTACAGACTCATCATCATCGACAATGCGGGCTCGTCTCGCATGAATAGCACCATCGGATAAACCATGGCCACAAAAAGCAGGCCCACAAGAACCAGGACGATCTTCAAAGTCACTTCGCGATTCATCTTTGGCCTCCCGAATACAATGCAACCGGCTCGTCACCGGCTTCGAACGAGTTCAAGCCTGGACCGAATGCTTTCAGAATGTAGTTCGGCGCACTGGCTCCAGGCGGTTAGGTCGCGTGATCGATGCAGGGGAATATGTGTCGATTGGCCGCACTTTGGAATGAAGACGCGGTGCTGCAGCACTCAATTGGCATAGAAGCGCGGCTCGAAAAATCAGCCCTCGATATCGATAGCAGGTTCTTCGATCCGTTTCCGGTGCCGTACTCGCTGGCCGCGCTTTTTGAAATACCTGGTCACTCGGCAGATTGGGCATTCCCAAGGGTAGTATCCAAACAGTGGATAGACCCTCTTTTGAAGAAATCCCGAGCGTGCAAGTCTGCGCAAATGCCTGCTCCCGCAATGGGGACAGGCCAGACTGGGACCGCCGGATTTGAATCTGGATTGAGTAGCTGTGGTCACCGGGACCCTCACATGTCGTACCGGAACTCAACCGGAATTCTACCCCATTCTGTTGTGCAAGAATCGCTGTTTCTATCAGGTAATTACCGGGGCATCGAGGCGTGCAATCCCTTTCCGCGCAAGGTCAGCCACCGCCTTCGCCAAGGTCAGCGAGTTGTTGAGCGACTCCGGCCGTTCCAGACGTACTCCCAGCTTGCTCGCGTACTCGCGAAACAGAATGTCCACGTCGAACAGGATCTCGACGTGATCGCATAGGAACCCAATAGGCTGCAAGAGCAAAGTCTTCACTCCCGCTGCAGCAATCTCGTCTAGCGTCTCTTCCACGCTGGGACCAATCCAAGGTCCGCCGCTCGCGCCCTGACTCTGGAACGCAAACCACCATCGCGGAATCCCCGATACGCGCCCGGCAACAAGTTCTGCGGTGTGCCTCGCCTCCACGGCATACGGGTCGGCGCCCTGTCCCGGCCACAACCGTGGCTGTCCTGCAGCGCCATCATTGGCCGCTGGCTCAACTGTCCGCAAGGGCACGCTGTGCGCGGTAAACAGCACAGGAACCGGTTCTCCTGTCTCTGCTTCCAGTTTCGCCATTGCGGCTCTCAGACGCTCGGCAAATGCATCGGCCAGCAATGGATGCTGTGCCCAGCCCTCGGTAAAATCGATGCGCAGCGATCCTGCCTCGGCCTGCACGGCGCGTCGATACAAACCCACGCTGGTCCGCGAGTTCTGCGGTGCGAGGCAGATCACCGCCGCTTCTTCCACTCCGTCGTCGCGCATTCGCCGCACTACGTCGGGAATATAGGGCCGCCAGTTGCGCATCCCCACGTAAACCTTCACCGGAAGCCCGCCGAAGGCCAGTTCCTGTTCCACCAGGCGCGCCTGTTCAATTGTGATCTCGGTCAGAGGGCTGCGCCCGATTAGCGAATATCGGTGCTGAATCTCCTCTATCAGTTGCTGTGGCAGCGGTCGCCCGCTCACAACGTTACGCAGATATTCGGGAATCTGCTCCACGGTCTCAGGCGTCCCGTGGGCCAGAAGCAGCACTGCCTGCTTAGCCAATCGCAGCCTCCTCCCGGCGGAACTCCCGCACCACCTTCACTACCGCCTGAACATTCTCGACCGGTGTTTCGGGGATGATCCCATGCCCCAGGTTGAAAATATGCCCCGGTCTGCCACCTGCTGCATGCAGAATCTGCTTCACGCGCAGCTCAAGCACTTCCAGCGGCGCAAACAGCGTGATGGGATCTAGGTTCCCCTGCACTGCATGCCCATACCCCACCGCGTCCCAACCCTCATTGAGCGGCTGCCGCCAATCGAGACCGATCACATCCGCGCCCGTTTCCGCCATCGCGCCCAGCAGGCCTGCGGTCTCCACCCCAAAGTAAATCACCGGTACACCCAATTCCTGCACAGCTCGCACCAGCCGTTTTGAAGCCTCGAAAGCGTAATCGCGATAATCGGCAAGGCTGAGGGAGCCGACCCAGCTATCGAAAATCTGGATCACGTCCGCACCCGCCTGCACCTGCAACCGGCAATACTCGGTCAGAACAACAACCAGCTTGTCCAGAAGGCCGCGCCACGCAGTGGAATCGCCGTACATCATCCGTTTGGTGTGAACATAATTGCGTGAACCGCCGCCCTCGATCATGTAACTCGCGAGTGTGAAGGGCGCACCGCAGAATCCGATGATCCCGAGTGTGTCGCGGAAATGAGCCGCCACTTTCTCAATTGCCCTTGCCACATAAGCGAGGTCCGCCGTCCGGTCTGTGCGCAGCGCCACAACATCCGCCACCGTTCGTACCGGGTGATGCACCACCGGTCCTTCGCCCGCCTGAAACTCAAACGGCAAGCCCATCGGCTCCAGCGGTAGCAGCAGATCGGCAAAGATGATGGCCGCATCCACGCCCAGCTTCTCCGCGGCCGTGATCGTCACTTCCGCCGCCAGTTCCGGCTGTTTGCAAATTTCCACCAGCGTGTGATGCTTGCGAACGTCGCGGTATTCCTGCATGTACCGTCCAGCCTGGCGCAAAAACCACACCGGCGTGCGGTCAACGGGGCGACGCAGGCAGGCGCGCACAAAGCGGTTGCCGACGAGAAGGTTTTCTTGTGCGCCGGGATTCCTGTCATCCATTTCCATACAGCCTGATTCTACCGGGCCAGGGGGCCAGACAGGTGCCGTGGTCTATTTGAATCGCCCACTCCCAGGCCAGCTCGAATCTCCGATGGCTCTCCTATCCTTTGCGCGGATAATTACGCTGACCAATTGAATTGGGGGTAATCTGGCTCCAGACAAAAATCGGCCCCCGTTTTCGGCGGGGGCCAAGTTGCCTTGGTTCTCTCGTGTTGCGAGAGCTTGTTGGCGGCCAGACGGCCGGGGAGCCGTCGGGGCGGAAAGTAGCCTCAGGGGGGTGGCTGCGCAGCCTGCTTATGGCTGCTCCGCTCGCGTCGTGGAAGCCACACCATGGGGGGATGTGGTGTCCTGGGCCGCCAAACTGTTTTCCATCAACCGGATATGCACGCTGCTGGTTCTCACTCGCTCCGGCTTGGTATCATCGCCGGGCGTTACGACCGGCGCGTTGCCCAGAGCCACAAAGTGCATACGGTAGACGGGAATCTGATGTTCGGTAACCATATACCGCTCAACCGACTCGGCCAGTCGTTGAGAGGTCTGGATACCCACTGCGCCTGCGCCCGGCGCGCGCGCTTCCATTTCGAGGATGTAGCCTTCATGACCGGCCAGATTCGTGGCCATGCTGTCTAGCTGGTCCTTCGCATCTTTTGAAAGGACCGGGCTGCCGCCGCGAAAATGCACGTCCAGATCGCTGATCTGGTGGTACTGATCCAAGCCATTCACCGTGGTGTTCAACTGGTCCACATGGCCTGATGCGCCCTGTGCGATGGTGTTCGCACTTTGAGCTTTCTGCCCGGCAGCGGTAGCCGTCTGGTTGGCCGCCTCCGCGGTTGACTGTGCCTGGCGGATTCCCGCCTGCGCCCGTGCGTCTACGTCTTTGATCTCCTGCGAATTCTTGGCGTTTACTTCATCCAGTTCAGTCAGGCGATCGTTGATCGGATCGAGCCTTTTCTTCACCCACTTCTTGCGAGCAAAAGGATTCATGTGACCCCAGAAGCCTTCCTTGTCTGCCGGTGTGGAAGAGGCTGAGGAGGAGGGCTGCGTCGCAGCCGGAGGTGCACTCTGGGGTTGGTCAGCGGACTGCTGAGCGACTACTGGGATCGATATGGCGGATGCCAGCAAGACAACTGCAAACTGGCTGGGTGACAACGTCCGTACCGCAGTCGAAATTCTCATGGAGTTTCTATGACCTCTTTTTCTGGGCGACCGCATGCTTGTTGCGGAAAGGAACACTTGCCGCCTGCCCTTGGAGTGTGCAACGGGTTTGCCAAACTCGCAGGCCCAGGCGGAAATCATCTATCTTACTTTATTTGTTGCAGTTACCTAGCCGGAGAGTTCCCTGTTTGAGGGCATTTCTCAAGGCTCCGGAATCGACCGACATGTAGTTTTTACAGGGACGGGTAAGTTCTACCGGGTAACAAGGTCGGCTTGGCTATTTGACTTCAGCGCCAACGATGCGGATCTCTGGATAAGCTCCATTCCAGTCCGGCGAGACGGCATCAAAAATCAGCCGAAAATCGCGCTGGTCTCCCGGCTTGAGCGGAGCTGCCGAAACCGGTTCTACGTCCACATAGGGTTCTCGTGTGCGGATCAGTTGGAGGGGATGCGTCTCGTTCTGGGTCACCTCGTTCGCGGTGTCGCGAAAAAGCACCTGCACCGTGATTCCGGTAACCGTCTTGGCTCCGTGGTTCGCAATGTGACCATCAACGTAGGTCACCTTGCCCCCGGCCAGATTGCTTGACTCGCTCATCACGACCCCGGAGATCGGAAGATCGGGGGCGTAGGAGGCAAGGGGAGCATTGATCGGGGTGACAGTCGGCTGTTGACGGCCGCGTCCCAGAATCAGCACGGCCGCAACCACCGCAACCACGACAACTCCCGCCGCAATTGCAAGAGGTAGCCAGTTTCGCTCCCTCGTCCCCGTGGGTGGCATCAGGTCGAGATCATGCCCCGTGCTCACGAGCGGATTTTACACCCGTTGCGAAAGGATTACCTTCGTCTTCCGCGTTCTCACATTTCAAGTGTTGAAAATCCTGATCTGGCCGATAATCCGCGTAGTGCATCGGATTCGCCAATAGGCTTGCAACTTTTGTTTGATTTCTTTTCAAGTCCTTTGGCATCCAAATAGAGAAAACAAACGGAACCCGCTGGTAAATGGCGTCGTAACCAGTTGCAGGAAGCATTGGAGCGCAGAAGAGTGATGCAGCCCTCCCCCCAATACGCATCTTCTATCGTGCCGGCTGAGGCAGCAGGTTCGACGCCATCTCGCCGGTACGAAGAGTATGTCTATCAGGCAGTCACCATCGCCTCTATCCTTCTGGTTCTCGTTAGCGTCTGGGTATTCTAAAGACCTGCAGACCTCCGACACTTACTTCTTGATCCAGGAATTGCGACTCGGCGCGACATGCTGAGCACTTCTACCGTGCCAAATCAATTGGAATCCCTGCCGGAAGCTGCAGCGCGAATCACGGCGAAGAGATAGCCGCCAATTGTCCCGAAAATCAGCACAATAAATCCCGGCACCAGCAGCGGAGGCAGCCGGCCCCCTCCGTTGCGCGCAGCCTGGATCATCCACCACTGAAGAGTTGCGAACAAGCATGCCAGCTCGGTTTTGATCCAGGTGATCATATCGAGGGTCAGATTCTGGATGCGCGGCAGATTCACCCTCGTTACACGCACGGGATAATGGAACGCTGACGGTATCCTCGATACCACCGTGATGCCCAGATAGAGTCCGATGGCAACGACGGGCAAGAGAATGAGCATGGCCGGAGAACCCCAACCGTTGGGATTCCCAGACGCATCGAAGTGTGTCGGTATGCGGTTCGGCAGCGGATTGGGTCCCGCGAGCGCCTGGTAGGTGATCCACAACAGCACAATAAGCGCGATCAGCCCAATGGCTTCCAGAGTCTTGCGCATGCTGCTCCTTTCGTTTTTGGGGAGAAGCGGATTGCCTTTTATGCAGACCAGGCACGCTTGATTCGCTCGCGGTAGTCGACACCTTTCATATCGACGCGAATACACATCTCCGCCAGCCTGGAGCGCATCCGGTCGCCGATTCGATCACCCAGGGTCTGCTCGCGGGCGGCGCGCTCCGCATCGTTCTTCTCTCCTTCGCCGGCCGGCCGGTCATCGTAGTTCGTGGTGATGATCGTCGTCTGCTTGTCGTTGTAGCGCGAATTCAGAATCAGCGCGACCGTATCCCACACCCACTCGTTTGGTTTTTGTGCACCCAGATCATCCAATACCAGCACTTCGGCGGCAAAAATCGGCTTCAGAAGCTCCAGTTCGGTCGTCTGAACCTGCGGGTTATAGCTGTTCTGTATGCTTTTCAGCAGCTCGCGGTAATCGCAGAAAAGACCTTTGCAGCCCTTCTCCTGGATCAGGCGGCGAAGAACACCCACCGCCAGATGAGTCTTGCCCACGCCGATTGGACCGGTAAACAGCAGCCCTTTGCCGGCCGTTTCAACGGGATATTCCTTCACAAACGAGCGGGCAGCGATGAGCGCCCGGCTCTGCGAAGGGTGCGCGCTGGGAAAGTTGGTGTCGTACGCATCCAGCGTACATTCCCGGTAGCGTTGCGGAATCCGGGCAGCGGTCAGTCTGCGTTGTTCCCGCTCAGCTTCCTGGCACTCGCAGGCACGGGAAACCCAGTGACCGGTGGCGGAAACCACCTGCACCAAACCAACTCCACCGCATATGGGACATTCGCTCATGACTCTTCAAAGCGTAGCGCATACGACACGCGCACGGAGCGGTGCGGATCAGGTCATGTTGTGTGGAAATCGATGCCATCTGAAGGGCTTCCGCCCGCCGACCTATAATCGGATTCGCAGCGGAAGATCAATTTCATTTCGCGTGAATTTGGGGAGAACTGATTGTGATGCGAATTGCCTTGCCCAGCGCTTTTGTCATTACTGCAGCTTTTCTAATAACGTTTCCTGCTCAGCTTGCCGCTCAGGAACCCGGGAGTATGCCCGAGACCAAGGCACCGCCGCCGAGCACGACAGGTCCTGCGACAACGGCTCCCGCCGCGCACCCGAACGACCAGTATTGGCGCACGCACGATGAGCAGCTTCTCAACGATTTTCCCTGGCTCTCCAGATTCCACGAAGCGGACGAGAAACTTGGGCCTCCGGCACCCGGCGAAAACCGCGTCGTGTTCATGGGAGACTCGATCACCGAAGGCTGGCACCTCGATCAGTCCTTCCCAGGCAAGCCGTATATCAATCGTGGAATCAGTGGGCAGACGACACCGCAGATGCTGGTGCGGTTTCGTCAGGATGTGATCGATCTCGATCCGAAAGTCGTAGTAATTCTTGCCGGGACAAACGATATTGCCGGAAACACCGGTCCGGAGACACTGGAGCAGATCGAAGACAACCTGGCATCGATGACTGACCTTGCCACCGCCAATCACATCAAGGTTGTAATGTGCTCCATCACTCCGGCATTCGATTATCCATGGCATCGCGGCCTTGATCCTGCGCCCAAGATCGACAAGATCAACGCCTGGATGAAGGGCTTTGCGGCACGGAAGGGATACGTCTATGTCGATTACCACTCGGCAATGAAGGATGCGCAAGACGGTCTGCCGCCATCGCTCAGCAAGGACGGCGTGCACCCGCTGCCGGCCGGCTACGCCATGATGGCTCCCCTCGTCGAGACGGGAATCGAGATAGCGCTGGCGCAATAATGTCAGGGCTTTGGAATCGCTTAAGAACTTGTGCCAAAATCAGTTTGATACCGTCAACCCATGTCCACAACGCCAGAAAAGAACGGAAAGCGCCCAGATGCGCAAGCGGTGATGAGGCGGGCAATCATCCTGACGCATATTTTCGTAAAGGCTGCTTCGACTCCACCTTCGGTTTACCTCAAACAATGGATGACCGCTTGGAGTCCCGAAGATAAGCAAAAATGCCTCGACGATTTCAATGACCGGTTTGCAACTCAGGAGATGAAGCTTAAAGAAGCCGGCCTTTGGGATCACTTGGTTGAGGAGGAGCGCGCTTTTATGGAAACCGGCCCCCTGGAAACAACCGAAAAACAACAGATTGATGCCAGTTGGTCTGTTGAATCCATCATGTGTTTGCAATGGGCCCTGGGACGGCTCGACAAATTTCCCCACTACGACGAGCAGGTTCACCCGGAGACCGTCAAATTCGAACCCGAAGTGCGCGCTCACGTTCTCACCGAGCAAGCGAAGTTGCGGCCCGCCGAAGAGATCGACAGGCAGCGCGACCTGGCCGAAGCCTGGCATTGGCGTGCGAGGACACACGCCCTGCTCAAGGACGGTAAAATCCCGCCTGTTCTTGAGAACGGCCTGACAATGGCGGATGTAATACGTCTGTCTGCCGCTGAAGCGGCCAGAAATGGAGGATTCGACTTTCCCCTTGCGGATGATTACACCGTTTTCGGAAAGCCATATCGCGAGATTTCGGCCGAAGAATTCGACAGTGTCATGTCCATTTCCAGCGAACGGCACAAGGCGCTGAACTGGCTTTGCGGCTATGCGCCAGGAAATCAATGGAATAAGACTCCGACCCATACCTGAGCCGCCTCACGAGCCGCGCGGCCGTCAAATATCTTGCTTCGATTGCGCTCCGTCCTGAATCCCCCTACAATGAAGGAAGCGAGAATTGCAGGAAAGGTTTGTCTTCAAAGAGATGCCCAAGGAAAAGATTCATCCTCAGTACGGCGCAGTGCGCGTGATTTGCGCATGTGGAAACAATTTTGAAACGCGTTCGACCCACAAAGGCGACATCCACGTGGAAATTTGCTCGGTCTGTCACCCGTTCTTTACGGGTAAACAGCGACTCGTGGACACGGCAGGGCGCGTAGAGCGCTTCCGGCGCAAATATGCCAAGGCAGCCGGGGCGGCGCCTGCAAAGTGAAGTGAAAGGCACCACGCAGTTTGTTCCTGTGGGCCTCCGCCATGGCGGAGGCCCTCGTTCGTCCGGGCCACAAAAGCGGCCTGGTGCCGAGAAGGCAATCTTTCACCGGACTGAATTGATCCTGAGGAAGCAGAGATGCCGCGCCGAGGATTCACCGTGAAGAAAAACTGGGACAATCCGGCCGAGCACGCCATGCCCGTCGCGGTGCGGGTTCCAGCCGAATTTCGGCTGGGACCGGTTCTGGTCACTCCGGCAACTGTACTTGCGCCGATGGCGGGCGTCACTGATACAGTCTTCCGGCGTTTCATTCGCCATGCAAGTCTGTTCTCCTCGATCCCAATTCCTGGTGAATCGACCGTCGATGCCGAAGTTACCAACGCGCAATCCGGTTGTGGGTTGCTTATGACCGAATTCACGTCGGCGGATGGGCTGGCCCGGACGCGGGAAACCAAGCGGCGCCGTTACCTCACCTTTTACGACGATGAACATCCGATCGGCGCGCAGTTGTTTGGGTCAAATCCCGAGACCCTTGCTGAAGCCGCCCGGATTGTGCAGGATACGGGCTTTGATCTGGTTGATTTGAACCTCGGATGCCCTGCCAAACGTGTAGTGGGCTGTAATGGTGGTTCGGGCCTTCTCCGCGACCTGCCCCGGATCCGGGAAATCTTTCGCGCCGTAAGGAAGTCCGTTTCGATTCCGTTCACGGTCAAGTTCCGTTTGGGCTGGAATGAAACACAGATCGTATGTGTGGAACTGGCCCGCATGGCGGAAGATGAAGGGCTAAATGGCCTCGCCCTCCACGCCCGCACGCGGGAACAGGGATACAGCGGACAGGCTCAGTGGAGTTGGATTGCAAAAGTCAAGCAGTCAGTGACGATTCCGGTCATTGGGAACGGCGACATCCGGACGCCGGAAGACGCAGCCGCAATGGTTGAAGAGACTGGGTGCGATGCGGTGATGATCGGTCGCTCTGCGCCCGCAAATCCATGGATTTTCAGACAGATCGCCCAGTACACTGCGACCGGATCCTACGATCATCCGACGGTCGATGATCGCTACAAAATGATTCGGGCCTATTTCCAGATGTTGCTGGACGAAGCCGAAGCGACCAAAGAATTGCCGCGTGCCGCGCAGATGGGTGAAACGGCGGGGAAGATGAAGCAATTCGCCACCTGGTTTACTCACGGAGTGCCAGGCGGAGCCAAACTGCGCAAGGCGATCTACGAGTCAAGGACCGGGCCCGCTGTTCTCGCCGAGGTTGACCGGTTCTTTACTGCGCAAACTCAGCTTGGCACGGACGTAATGGAGGCGGCGGACACAAGCGATGCGCCCGGATTTCCCGAGACCTCGCTGGTTTGCGACTAGCCCTGAACCGCCGCTCGGTAACTTCGACTTCGCTCAGGTCTCGAAGCTGACTAACTTCCTTTGATTTATGCACTTATTAGCCAAGTACCATCGACCTTTGTGTGATTCCTTTTCCCAGAGGTAATCCCTATATTGAGTCCATTCGTAATAGCATCAAGCGATTGAAGATGGCTGCGTTCAGGCTAAATCTGGAGAGGTTGGGGTCGGGACGCATTGGAGCAACAGGGGTTCAGAGGTTATAGGGAGAAGCTTCGGGCAAGTGCGGAAATCACATCATCCTCGAAGGCACCTCAAGGCGCTGGTCAGCGGATGCGCGGTGCTTTTCTTGTGCTGCCATGCCCTTCTGGCGCAGCGCTATAGCTTCCGCGAATACGTCGAGGGACTCGGAAATCTGAACATCGCGTGTCTGGCACAGGATCGGACCGGCTATCTGTGGGTGGGAACTCAGAACGGCCTGTATCGCTACGACGGGGGTCAGTTCCAGAGATACGGCGAAGACCAGGGCCTTCCGCAGAGGATGATCCAGAACCTGTATGTGGCCTCAGATGGGACGCTCTGGGTGGCTACCACCTCGAGCATCTTCTACGAGAAAAGTGACGGGAAATTTGCGGAGGTAAAACCCCCGGCGCCGTTGACACAGATCTTGCAGCGCGCGGGTACGGTCTTAACTTCAAAGGGGCCGGACGAAGTTTTGGCGGCAACGCGGCATGCGGCGATCGATCTGCGACGTGCGCGCCAGGATGAGTGGAAGGCTGAAACGATAAAGCTTGAGGGCCACGACATCTTCGGGCTTCTGTTTGGAAACGACGGAACACTCTGGTATGGCTGCGATCTGGATTTATGCCGGATGGCCAAGGGCAAGACAACCCATGTGGGCGCAGCACTCAAACTTCCCCTGGAGCAATGGTCGAATCTGCTGCAGGCGCGAGACGGGCACATCTGGCTGAGAGGCAGCAAGCACATCGGGGAGTTGATACCACAGGAAGGGCGTTTCATCCTTCACGACCTGCCTGGGCCCGCGTTCTCCGAACCCTATCCCGAACTGGTCGAAGACTCTCAGGGACGAATCTTGACGTCACAAGGATCGTCGCTGGGGCTGTGGGATAAGGGACGATGGCGCTTGGTCACGGAAAAGAACGGGCTGTCCCGTTTTGAGATCCAAGACCTCTTCGTAGACCGGGAAGGTTCTGTTTGGATCGGTGTGGTCGGGCATGGACTGCGACGCTGGGTCGGCCAGGACCGCTGGGAAGGGTATACGAGGGCTGACGGCCTGAGCGATGACCTCGTATGGGACGCAGCGCGGGACCACCAGGGACGATTGTGGATCGCGACGGAATCAGGGCTGGATTGGATTCCCGCTCACGAAGTGAATCCGAAAGTATGGCAGGAGCCGGGAATCCAGACTGCGCGCGCTGGATCGCTGGAGATCGCAGAGGATGGAACAATCTGGCTCGGGACCACCGCCGGAAACCTCATTCGGATTGATCAGCGATCGCTCCAGGCGCGGGAGTGGAAGATTCCCGAGGTGTTTCAGATATTAGCCGACAAGAACCACCAGGTTTGGGCGGCTACAAGCGAAGGTCTCTATGTGATGGATACACGTGCGCTTGATAAGGGACCATCGCTTGTTGAAGCACCTGCATTCTCAAATGTGAAAGGCCGCTTTACAGATTTGTCTGCCGACCCGGCGGGGCATGTTTGGGTGGCGGCAGAACAGGGGATATTCCGGCTCGATGGAAACGGCATGCATCGGATTGATCCCGGCGCCTCCGGCGCGAAACCTGACCTGATAGCAATCGACCATGACGGCGATCTTTGGACCGCGGGGCCGTCGCAGGACCTGATGCGATTGCACGTTTCCGGCGACCGGGTCGTTTCGGCGCTGCATATTGAAAGACCGCAAGTCCTGTCGCAGCAAATTGTCTCGATGACCGTGGATCATCGCGGTTGGCTATGGTTGGGGCAGGATGCGGGCTTAACGGTCTTCGATGGCAAATCGTGGCATAGCTTTACGCAAGACGACGGGCTGATCTGGAACGATACAGACAGCTATGGGCTGTCGGAGGATGCGGACGGCAGCATGTGGATCTGTACCTCCGGCGGACTCAGTCACCTGATCGATCCGACAGAAGCGCCGTCGGCATCGCCACGTGCTCCAGCTTTCTCGAAAGTCACCTATGGGACGGAAGTACTCGAAAATGGAGCCTCCGCCAAATGGAGCTCCAGCCCTCTCGATATTTCAATGGTTATGCTTTCGTTCAAAGGAACGCAGGACGAAGGGATCCGATATCGGCTGATCGGAGGACAAGGATCGGACTGGGAGGTGGGACGCGAAGTTGAAGTGCGGTACCGGCATCTCACACCTGGCAATTATCGTTTTGAAGTTGCGACCGCAGACCAGTCAGGGAATGCGGTATCTCCGGTGGCAATCTTCAGCTTTCGCATCGTTCCCTTGTGGTGGCAGAACCGCAATCTGCAGATCGTCAGCGGAGTGCTCTCGGTTTTGATCCTCGTAGTCATCTGGCGCCGGCGAGTTGGCATGCTGATCCGGCAAAAGCGTCAATTGGAAGAATCGGTGCGGATGCGAACGCTGGATCTGGAGCGAGAAAAAGCTCAGCTTGTCCGAACACGCGAACAGATGCGCCATTTTGCGGAGCACGATGACCTTTCGGGGCTCTGGAATCACCGGATCATTGTCAGTCGGCTCCGCGGTGAAGTGGAGCGCTCGCGGCGTGAAGGAGCCCCGTTGAGTGTTATCCTGGCTGACCTGGACTTCTTTAAGAAGATCAACGATACCTTTGGGCATCCTGCCGGAGACCTCGTGCTAAAAGAGGCAAGCGCAATCTTCCAGGGCATGGTGAGAAGCTACGACTGGGTAGGCCGTTATGGAGGCGAAGAATTCTTGCTCATCCTGCCGGGTTCCGGATTCATACAGGCGGCGGAACGCGCAGAGGAGCTGAGAATTGCAATCGAACGAGCGCGCGTCGTGGACGGCGAGACCACCATTTCTGTGACCGCGAGCTTTGGTGTCGCCTCAGGATTTCCCACCAGTGCTGAAGAGTTGATACGCGAGGCAGACGCCGCCCTCTATCGAGCCAAGAAGAACGGGCGCAATTGCGTGGTCGCAACCGAGATCGGCCTGTCACGGGAAACTGAAGTCCAACCCTTCTGATTGATCCCGGAATCCTTTGGCGCAGGAGTACATTGTCAGGCAAGGGGAAGGCGAACGATGGCTCGGGCGCCCTCTGCATCTTCCCTATTTACCAGGCGAATTTCGCCGCCATGAGCCCGAGCGATCTGTTGCGCAAGCGCAAGGCCCACTCCGCTGCCGGTCGGCTTGGTGGTATAAAACGGCACAAACAGATTCTCGGTGTTGGCAATCCCCAGACCGCGATCCTCAATGCTGACCATCAATGTTGATTCAACCAGGCGCCAGCTAATGCGCACGGGCTTGGCGCCGTTCGCGAGAGACGCGTCTGCCGCGTTGGCAAGCAGGTTGATGAGCATCTGCTCCAGCTGATCAGGATCAGCCTGCAACATTGCGGCGGGACCGGGATCGAGCTGCACCTGCACGCGTTGTTCAAGCAGCGCCACCCTCTCCAGCAACGCGCCCGCATGCACGGTTTTGAGCTGCGGCGGAGGGAGCTGAGCGAGAATCCGGTAGGACTGAACAAAGCGGTGCAAGGCATCGGCGCGGCTCTCCACCACGCCGAGACCGCGCCGGAAATCCCGTGTTGTGTCCTCATCGCCCTGCAATTGATCCACCCGCGCCAGCAGGCTGCCGGCAATGGATTTGATCGGTGCAAGCGAATTGGAGAGCTCATGGCCAAGCACGCGAATCAGGCGCTTCCATGCGGCTTGTTCTTCTTCGCGAAGAGGCTGGCTGACATCTGCAAGCAAAAGAAGTGTATGCGGTACACCTTCCTGGCGAAATGCGGCCTTGCGCAGCAACCAGCGATTAGGTCTGGATCCGAAGGAGTGGATGCTCTGATCGGGCGCGGCGAGCAGATATTCCAGGTGTAATTCTTTCGCTGTTCTGCCAAAACATCGCGCATAAGGAATACCGAGCAACTGCACCGCTGCATCGTTCACGAGTTGCAGCACATTATCGCGATCGAAGGCAAAAATCGGCGAATGCATGACTTCGAGGATGCGCGCCAGCAAAGCGGTAGCCTCGAGAGAGCGCACTCTCTGTTTCTGCAGCAGGTCGGCAAGCGCATTGATCTCCGCAGAAAGCTCTCCGAGCGGGTCAGATCCACCGGCGCCGCGCGCTCGAAACGAGTAGTCACCTTCCCGCAGTGATGAGACAACGTTGGAGAGCGTCTGCATGGGGCGGATCAGGCCTTCAATCAGCGAACCGGCAACGAGCGCGAGGTAGAGCAACAGGCAGCCGGCGAGCAGGGTCGCAGGGGCAGCGGTGACCTGATGCTGGTAGATAAGGATCGAGAAGAACGCAAGACCGGGGAGCGCAAGAATCAGGCAGTAAAGCCATGCTCGGCCAACGGCCGAACGGCGGCGCTTATGCACGCGCCTGCCTCGCCCTCCTCTCTCATAAGCCATATTTTTCGATACGGCGATACAAGGCGGCACGGCTGAGCCCCAGGGATTCAGCAGCTTGCGAAATATTGCCGTCGCAACGGCGCAGAACCTTGCGGATCAGCAGAGCCTCGACCTCATCGATACTCATATTGTCAAAAGACTGCATCGACGCGCGGCTGGGCGCGACGGCGAGATTCGCTGGTTCGATCTCCTCGCCGCGGCACAGAAGTACTGCGCGCTCCACAGCGTGCTCCAACTCGCGCACATTGCCCGGCCACTGGTACTGCATCATCTGCTGCATGGCGGCCGGAGAGAAGCCCATCACCTGTTTGCGATAGCGCGAACGGTTGCGGCCAAGAAAATGCGTCGCCAAAAGCGGTATATCTTCACGGCGTTCACGGAGTGCAGGCAGGTGTATTTCGACAGTATTAATGCGGAAGAGGAGATCCTCGCGAAAATTGCCTGACTTGGCTTCCTCATTGAGATCGGCGTTGGTGGCAGAGAGAATCCGCACATCGACGCGGCGGGTCTGCGATGAACCCACGCGTTCCAATTCTCCGGTTTCAAGCACGCGAAGCAACTTGGCCTGCTGGCGCACCGGAACGTTGGCAATCTCGTCAAGGAACAGCGTTCCGCCGTTGGCCAGCTCGAAGCGACCCACACGGTCGGTGCGCGCATCAGTGAACGCCCCCTTCACGTGGCCGAATATTTCGCTTTCAAATGTTCCCTCCGGAAGGCCACCGGCGTTGACTGCGACGAGAGGCATGCGAGATCGAGGCGAGGCGGCATGAAGCAGCTTTGAAACGATCTCCTTTCCGGTTCCGTGTTCCCCCGTGATCAGCACGTTCGCGTCGGAAGGTCCCACCTGCGCGATCAACTCGAGGACCGGCCGCATGGACGGCGCCCCTGCAATGAATTCCGGCATTCCCTCGGAACGCAGCAAACGGTTTTCAAGCTCCAGCTGGCGCGCCCGTCGGAGGGCCTGATGCAACTCGGCGTGCACACGGATGAGCGAAATAAGGCGTTCATTTTCCCATGGCTTCTGGATGAAATCGCGGGCGCCGCGCTTGATGGATTCGACCGCAAGGTCGATGTTGCCCCAGGCCGTCATCACAATCACGGGCAGGCGTGGATCAATCTCCTGGAGTCGCGCCAGCAGGTCGAGCCCTTCCTGGCCCGAGGTCGTGTCGCGCGTGTAGTTCAAGTCAATGAGCAACACATCATAATCGCTCTGGCCAAGCGCTTCCAACAATAATTGAGGCGATCGCACGCAATCAACCTGCATGCCGTGGGGCTGAAGAAGCAGTTCGACAGCTTCAAGGATGTGCGGTTGATCGTCGGCTACGAGAACCCGGATTCTTTCCTGCTTGCGGCGGTCTGTCATCGGGATGTCTGTCGCCATCTATTGAGAATGGCTGCCCTCCAACATACCGGTTTTGAGATTCGGTAATTGAGATTCCATTTTGCTCCAGAACTTCCTGCGTTGCGACGTTCAAGATCGCCTTGTGCTGCAACGGAGAGGATTCCCCCAGTGATTCTACGGCGCATGCGTAACCACTCCCGTTTTCGCATCATCGATCGAGACACCCGTCCGCTCCAGCGTTTCTCCTGTTGCGCGGTCGATCTCGACCTTGGCCTTCTCGTAAGCCGTTTGCGCTGCATCCAGAGTCGACTCTGCCAGTGCCAGCGCGTCTTGAGCCGCCAGCGTGTCCACGCTCGACTTCGCACCAAGCTTCTGCTCCTGTTTCGTGATTTCAAATGTCCGCTGCGCCAGGTCTTTCGCAGTTTGCGCCGCATCCACGTGTGCACGCGCCTGCTCCACCGCAAACTGTGTGTTACGCACATCGAAGCGGATGTTCTTTTTTTGCTGCTCGTAAGTGATCTGGCTCTGCCGGAACGCCAATTGTGCGCGATACTGGTCGGCCTTGGCGATGCGGTTGCGCAAAGTGATGTTCAGCGTGAATCCCACCTGGTATTCCGGCGAGGAGTAGTTGAAGGCGTCGGCAAGCACTCCGGGAGTGTCGCTCGGCAAATTGGTCGTGCAAAACGCGCCAAGGTCGCAGTGCGGGTTCAGCGGTCCGCCCGTTCCATAGCCTGCAAAAAGTCCATAGGCATTCAGCGATGGCAGCAGCTCATTGTTGATCGCCTTCAGGTTCATCTCAGCAACCTGCATCCCGATCTGGTCCTGCGAAACGTCGGGGCGATTCTTCTCAGCTTCCGCAATGAGTTGATCGATCGGCTTGTCAGTGTTGGGATCTGCGGGCCCAACGAGATCCAGCGGGATCACCGGCATCTCCTCGAGCGAGGGGTCATCGGTCTTGGTCAGCGCATTCTTAATGGTCAGTTCAGCCGCGCGCAGGTTCGCTCGAGCCACCGTAAGATCGCCTTCGGCACTGGCCACCGCCGTCTGATCCTTCATCACCTGCATGGCGGGAATGGCGTTGAGTTGGAGCTGTTTCTGATCCATCTGCAGAGTCTGCTGCGCAAAGGAGAGTGAGCGATCCTTGATCTCCTCGTCCTGGTAGGCATTCACGAGGTCCCAGTAAATATCCTCCACAGCGGTTACCGTGGCAATCACCTGCGCCTTAAAGGCGTAATCGGTAAGCTGCAAGTTTTTCTTCGCTATGCGAATCCAGCGCTTGTTTGTCCCGGTTCCAAGGCCCGCAAGCAATGGCTGGCTGACGGTGAGCTGATAGTTCATCGCGATATTCGGATTCACGATGTCTTCGGGGCTGTTGGCGGCGATGCGTTCTCCATTCAGGATCCACTGAATGCCCGTGCCCGTAGGAAAAAACTGCGTGTACTGCGTCGCGAATTCAACCGTATTCTGCTCGTATAACGGCACGCCATACTGGATCGTGTTCACTTCCTGAACCTTTTGGTGATCGACAAAGCCTTTGAAGGTGAATATGGGATCGAAGGGCGGAACGGCCGTACCTTCGCCAAGGGTCGATGTCACGAGACCTCCGGCGCCAGCCGCATTCGCGCCGGAACTCGAACCTGTCCCGGTCGCGCCGCCCGGGGTGGACGCGCCCAGGCCGCTGCTGCTCGTCGAAACCACACTCGTGTTCACGCCGTTGGCGACGCCTCCAGCCTTGGTACGCGCCAGATCGGTCAGCGCGGTCGGAAGGTTATAGCGAAAGTATGCGAGGTCGAGATTATTCTCGATGGCGAGGTCGATGGCGTCCTGGAGCGAGATGTACAGCTTCCCATCGCGCATCAGCGCCTGCAACCGCGGAGAGTTTTGCAGGTTCAGCGGCGGAGCCGTGCTCGGCATGTAGGCTGCGAACGGATTGCGCGAGTGTGGCAGCGGCACATAAAACGGCTTTTGCGGAGCAATGGGCTGGGTCTGCACCTGCTGCATTTGTTGCGCCAGAGTAGGAGGCGCTGCGGTTGAGCCATTGGCCGCAGGTGCTGGAGCCTCCGGCGCAGGTGAAGCCGCGGCGGACGATGACGAAGTCGATGTTGTCTGCGACTGCTGCAAAGCCGGGCCGCCCGATGCAAACGCGAGGTTCACCTGAAGCAAAAGAATCGCGGCGCAGGATTCGATACGAGTGCGAAGGTACACCTTTGAGCTTTTCATGGATACGTTCACCTGGGTTGAGGTCACTTTGCGGCAACCTCCGTGGATTGAGCCTGCACATTTTCGTCGCGCGTGAGCCAGCCGTCGCGCAATTCGATGATCCGCGTGCCGTAGCGCGCGTTCTCTTCAGAGTGGGTTACCTGGACGATCGTGGTTCCCTGGCGATTGAGTTCGCGGAAGAGTTCCATGATCTCGCGCGCTTGCGTCGAATGCAGGTTGCCGGTGGGCTCGTCGGCAAGAAGAAGCGAAGGCGCATGAACAACGGCGCGAGCAATACCCACGAGTTGCTGCTGGCCCCCGGAAAGCTGATTGGGAAAAAGCTCCTTTTTGGCGACAATCTGGAAACGATCGAGGATGTCCGCCACCATACCCGCACGGTCTTTCGAAGGCATGTTCTTGTACGACAAAGGCAGGTCAATATTTTCGGCGACGGTCAGGTCGTCGAGCAGATGATAGCTTTGGAACACCATGCCAATGCGCTGGCGTGCCAGATCTGCGCGCTGTTTGCGGTTCAATTTATGAACAGGCGTTTCGCCGAACCAATACTCCCCAAGCCAGCCATCGTCAAGCAGCGCCAGCACATTCAACAGCGACGACTTCCCCGCTCCGGACGGCCCCATCACGGTGACGAATTCACCTTCTTTAATCGTGAGCCCCACGCGGCGCAGTACCCAGGTTTCGGTGTGGCCGGTTCGATAACTGCGTTCAACATTCTTGAGTTCAATCATGATGAGTTACCCCCGTCTTTCCCTATTCAATTCCGTTCGGTTCATAATCACTCGATGCGTAGAGCTTTCATGGGCTCGACCGCGGCAGCGCGGCGGGCTGGGAAATAGCATGCGACCAGCGCGGCAACCATTAACAAAGCGCCGACCGCAGAAAACGCAGACAGATCGATCGCTCCGACGCCATACAAAGTGCTTCGCATGGTCCGGCCCACGAGATACGCGCCACCCAACCCGAAGACCAGACCGAGCAACGCCAACATTGTTCCCTCGCGTAACACCATCCGCACCACGCGCTCGCGGCTTGCGCCGAGCGCCATGCGGATTCCAATTTCGTGCGCGCGCTGTCCGACCGCAAAAGCCATCACGCCATAAATTCCAACGGCCGCAAGAGCAAGTGCGATGACTGCGAAGAGAATGTAGAGCAGCAGCGTGAAGCGATTGCCCGAGAGATCCTGGTCGCGAACCTGGTCGAGCGTCAGCACGCGTGCAAGCGCCAGCGTCGGATCGACGGAATGAACCGCCGCGCCAATCGTCTTCGTCATCGCAGCCGGATTACCAGCGGTGCGCACGCCCACAGCCAGACCGGTCCACGGGCTCTGGTAGAAGGGAACAAGAATCTCTTCGCGCTGGTGATCAAAGTCCCCTCCCCGTACATTGTGGTAGACCCCGATAATCTGCCAGGCCTGGTATTGGCCAAGCTTCTGCAGACCGGGAATGATCTGCTCAACATTAAGGGTTTGGCCGATGGGATTCTTGCCCTGGAAGAAGTGCTGGGCAAACTGCTCATTCACTACGGCAACGCGCTCGCTGCCGGCATTGTCGGCTTCGGTAAAGAAGCGACCTTTCTCCAGCCGGATGCCGAATGTCTTGAAATAGTCCGGGGTGACCATGCCAAACCCGGCGCTCGGGCGCTGCGATGGGTCGGCATATGCGGGCTGGCCGGCAATGGTGAAGGGCATGCCAAACCCAGCGCCCTCGAGCGGCAATCCGGTGGACCCCGAGGCGCTTTCGACGCCGGGCGCGGACTCGATGCTGCGCAGGATCTGCTGATAGTAGGCGACAATCTGATCTGCCTTCAAATCCATGCCCTTGTTCATCGGCAAATCGAAGGTCAGCACGTGGTCGGTCCGCACGCCGAGATCGACGTGGGCGAGATTCCAAAAGCTGTGCAGTGCAAGGCCCGCGCCGGCGAGCAACGCGAGGGCAAGAGCAAATTCGCCGACAACAAGCAACTGGCGGAGGCGCGCGCGCATTCTGCTCGCCCCCGACCTGCCCCCTTCTTTCAGTGACTCCGCTGGGTCAATGCGCGAGGCATACCAGGCAGGGCCGCAACCGAAGAGCAGGCCTGCAATCGTCGTGGCCGCGAGGGCCACAAGTAAAACCGGCAAGTTCAAACTGAGATCGGCTTCGCTGGGAAGCGTGTCCTGAGGCATGACCGCAATGAGGCCGCGCAACATGGCATATCCGAGACTGACGCCGACGACGCCGCCAATGCCAGCCAGAATCAGACTTTCGGTGACAAATTGCGCAAATACGGTTCGGCGCGTGGCTCCAAGCGAAGTGCGAATTGCAATTTCCTTTTGTCGCGTGGTGCCCTTCGCCAGCAGCATGTTCGCAACGTTCACGCAGGCAATCAGCAATACGAATCCAACGGCGCCCAGGAGCAGCCACAATGTGAGCTTGACATTGTCCCCTAGAAAATCATCCTTCAACGGTTCGACAAATGCTCCCCAGCCCTTGTCCGAGCGCGGATTGGCTTGGGCGATGCGTGCGGTCACGGCATCCATGTTGGCCTGGGCCTGCTTGATCGTCACTCCGGGCTTGAGGCGGCCCATGACGAGAAGCCAGTGGAAGTCGTGATTTTTCTGTTCCGGCTTGAACACGAGTGGCACGACCACATCCTGGTCGAGGCGATCTGCCTGCCCCCCCGCCAGCACGCCCACTACGGTATAGGGCTTCTGGTCGAGCGTAATCTGTCTGCCGATGATGTGCGGGTCGGCGCCGAGCCGCTCCCACATCTTATGCATCAGGATGACAACCTGATCCTTGCCTGCGACCCCTTCTTCGGGAAGAAAGTCGCGGCCTAGCATGAAACGGTTGCCGAGCATGCTGTACATGCCGGGCGTCGTCATCTGCGCCGGCACCATCTCCGGCTCCTGTTTCCCGGCCAGGTTGAAGCTGGTTCCGGTGAAGGCTTTCAACGCTTGAAAGGAGTTGCTCTCCTCCTGCCAATCGAGAAAGTCTCCCGCGGAAACCACATTGTGAAAGCCTTGGATCTTCGACCACACCATCACGAGCTGGTCTGGTTCGGGATACGGCATGGGAGCAAGCAGCGTGGCGTAAACCACGGTATAGATCGCCGTGGTGGCGCCGATGCCGAGCGCCAGCGTGAGCACCACCATGGTTGTGAGGCCGAGACTCTTTCGCAGCATGCGGAAGCTGTAGCGAATATCTCGAAGAACGCTTTGCATTGTGCCTCTCCTCCGGTTCTCAGCTTTACTCGATGCGCAAAGCTTGCATGGGTTCAATCGATGAAGCGCGGCGTGCTGGAATGAATCCTGCAGCGCACGCGCAGATCACGAGCATGACGGGAGCCCCTACCAGCGCCGTGGCATCATAGCTCCCGACACCGTACAGCAGGCTCTTCATCAGGTACCCCGCATAAAGCGCTGCGGGAATTCCAAGGCAGAGGCCGATAAGAACCTGCCACAGCACACCGCGCATCACCATGGAGACAACGCTCGATCGGGTGGCGCCCAGAGCCATGCGGATTCCAATCTCGCCGGTCCTTCTCACAACGAAGTACGACATCACCCCATAAAGGCCCACAGACGCCAGGATGAGCGAAAGAATGCCGAAGAGGCTGGAGAGATGCGCGACCAGCCGGTCCTCGGTGAAGTTGCCTGCAACCTGCGCGTCAAGTGTGCGCAGATCCATCACTGTCAGATTCGGATCGATTCTGGCCAGGGTATTGCGAATGAGACCATCTGCGTCCTGTTGTGGCCGCTTGAAGTTGACCACGATTGAGTCAATAAACATCGATTGTGTTTCACCCGAGATCATCTCCGGCTCCTTGTAGCCAAGGAATTGTTGAGTAAGGGGACGAAGAAATACCGGACGGATCTCGTCTCGCGGATTATTGATCTTGAAGTCTCGAAATACGCCAACAATCTCAATGCTGCCGGAGTACTGCGGAAAGTCGATTCCGAAGTGCTGTCCAATGGGGTCGACCTTGGGGAAGAAACGCTTTACAAACGTTTGGTTCACCACCGCCACCTGTGGTGATGAAACAGTATCCTGTTCTGAGAAATCGCGGCCTCGCACAATCGGAACGCCGACAGCCTTGAGAAAATTCTTACTCACGCGATCCCAGGTGGAACCGCACTTGCCATTCGGGCCTGGCGCCGGGTGCCCCTGCTGGATCACGCATTCGCCCCAGTTGTCGCCCTCGAGGGGGCTGTAGAGCGCCATGCCAATGTTGGCCACTCCGGGCAGCGCATCAAATCGATCCTCGATTTCGCGATACAGAGCCGGCAAGCGATCAACGGAATATCCGGCGCCAGCCGGATCAAGGTGCAGCACATAACGATTGGCCGTGGCGATGCCGAAGTTCTGGTGTTCCAGGTTGGCGAGCGACCTGGTCATGAGAATCGCTCCCGCCAGCAAGACGAGTGAAAGTGCCGCCTGGAACACCACCAGCGCTTTCTGCGGCAAGGACGAGCGGTCACGTGTTGAGCGGTTCACGCCGCGCAATGCGTCGGCAGGTTGCGCATGCGACGACATCCATGCCGGCGCCATGCCGAACAGGACGCCGGTGACAAGCGAGACAAGAAAAGCAAATCCGAGAACGGTGAGGGACGGACTTGCATTAATCGGCAGATTGCGCGCGTCAGGGAATGCCAGCGCGAGAATGGTGCGCGAGCCTGCATAAGCGACCGCCAGCCCGGCAAGGCCGCCAATGCAGCTCAGCAAGACGCTCTCGGTGATGATCTGGCGAATGACGCGGGCACGGCCTGCACCCAGGGCCATCCGCACCGCAATGTTGGAGCGGCGGGTCGTTCCGCGCGCCAGCAGCAGGTTCGCGATGTTGGCACAGGCGATCAGTAACACCACGCTCGAGAGGATCATGAGCATCGTCAATCCCTTGCCTGTCTCCTGTTGCAGGTTCTGGATCCCCCTGCCGCCCGGCGAAAGGACAACGTGCTGCTTGGGAATGACGGTGTTGCCGCCGTGCTCGGTGTAAATGGGACGCGCGTAAAGCCATTGGCGGAGCAAAACCGAAAGCCTCGCCTGCAACGCTCCAATATTGGTTCCGGGCGCAACGCGGCCAATCGGATAGAGCCAATGCGAGTTCTCATGATGGATGATTGCAACCGATCCGCGAACATATGGCTCTGCGTTGATCGGCATCCAGAAATCAGGTGGAGCGTCCGTTTCACGGTCGCCGAAAAAGCCCGGAGGCGCAACACCGATGACAGTGAATGGCCGCGCCTGGATATAAATAGTCGATCCGATAATGGAGGGATCGGAGGTGTACTCACCCTGCCACGCGCGATAACTCAGCACAACAGCGGGCGGGGCAGTCGGCGTGTCGTCCTTGTCGCTGAAAACGCGGCCCGCATAGGCTCCGACCCCAAGCGTCGAAAAATAATTGCCCGAAACGAATTCGCCATAAAGAGGCTTGGGGAGCGCGTTTCCACGCCGGACGCTCCACTGGCCTGTTCCTGCCTGCACGGCAGCAAGCTGTTGGAACTCGGGCGCGGATTGCTTCAGGTACCGGTAGAGGTCGTAAGAGAAGATGGCAAAATCGCCGGTATCGCCCGCGTTGCCGGGAAAACCGCCCTCAACGCAGCATTCATCATCGTCGCCGATTCGGTAGAGCTGAGATGGATCATTCACCGGCAGTGAGCGCAGAAGGATGGCCTGGACCAGCGTGAAGATAGCGGTGTTAGCGCCAATGCCGAGTGCCAGGGTGATCACGGCGGTAAACGTGAATCCGGGAGACTTGCGTAACTGGCGCAATGCGTAGCGGAGGTCCTGAAAGAGTCGACTCATCGAGTTGTTTCTCCGACGTGCATGATCTTGCTATTCCGTCCTGAGGGCCTGCATGGGTTCAATGGAGGCGGCGCGGTATGCGGGCATCCAACTCGCGGCCAGCGTCGACACGAAAATGGCCAGCACCGTCAGAGCTGCCGCCAAAGTTGCGCTCATCACGATTCTTCCTGCGGCAGAAGCCGGGTTGATCCCCGAGTCAGCCAGCAGATGCACCAGCACCGGATGCAACAGCCAATCAGAAGCCAGCCCAAGCGCCGAGCCGGCAGTAGCAAGGATCAAGCCGCGCGCGAGGAATCCGCGCAGGATCCTGATTCGATCCGCCCCTAATGCCATGCGGACCCCGATTTCACGAGTGCGCTGGGCAACTTGATAACTCAGCAATCCAAAGAGGCCGATCACGGTGAGTACGAGTGCAAACCCTGAGAACCCCGCTGCAAGATACGAAAAGAAGCGCGGCTCGCTGGTTGTCCGATCAATCACTGCCTGCATTGTGCTGAGGCGGGTGACTGGAATCTCCGGATCGGCGCTCTCCACCGCTCGCTGCACTGTCTGGGCGAGATTCACGTCGGCCGTGGTGCGGATCGCGAAGCTCGTCGGGAACCATCCGTTGATCACCCCGGTCAGTTCGTCGGATATCTGCGCGACCGGCGCATAGATGACGATCCCCTGCGAATCGACCAGGGTATGCATCTGCACGTCTGCAACCACACCCACAATACGCCACGACTGCTTGCCGCCGATGATCACCGTTTGGCCGACGGGCGAACGCCCGGGCCACCACTTCAACGCAGCGGTTTTGCCGACCACAACGACTGGATCGCTGCCCGCACGGTCGCTTTCCGCAAAGCCCCGCCCCGCGACCAAGGGAATCCCCATCGTCTCGAAATACCCGGGCGTCACGGTGCGGAATTCGATAGTCCGGCGCAGTTCTGGACGATCCGCCGGCGACCCGCCGAAGTTGAGCCCGCGGTCGAGTGGAAGGCCATTTACCGCTGCAGCACGATCAACACCCGGCTGGTGCGCGAGATTGTCGAGCACCGTATTCACGAACTGCGTGGTCTGGCGAGTGCTGGCGTAATGATCGCCTTTCAAAGCCACTTGGAAGACCGTAAGCTGTTTCGGCTGAATACCTGGGGGGAGGGCCTGAAGTCGGACGAACGTGCCGAGCAACACAGCCGCCGTCGATACGAGCACTGTCGCCAGCGCGATCTGCGCAACCATCAAGCCGCGCGACAAGCGAGAATGCGAAACGGTTTCACCGAGCGATGGACCACTGAACCGCATCTCGGCAGGCTTTCGCCGCAGCATGAATACTGCAGGAAGAACGGAGAAAAACCCGGCAGCCGCAAATGCGACCACAAAAACAATTGCATTGAGCAGCCATGAACCCGGACCACTGCTCAGCGTCGGGATGGCAAGAGGCGAGGAGTGAAGAAGCACAGCCGCCGAAGCGCGCGCGACCAGCACGCCAAGCGCACCGCCGCATGTTGCCAGCAACAGCCCTTCGCAGGCCATCAGGCCTACCAGTTGCGCGTGAGTAGCGCCAAGGGCAGACCGCATTGCCATCTCACGCGAGCGCCGCATCGCCCGCGCCATCATCAGCCCGGCAAGATTCAGGCAGGCAACAAGCAGCACCGCCAGCACCGCTCCCATCACAGTTAGCAGGCTTCGACGCACGTCACTTACCACAACATCCCTCAAAGCCCAGGCGCGGAGTTCATGCAGTTGGTGTCCCGGACCGGTCCATTGCTTATATGAGGGGTTCTGCTGATAGAAGACAGGCGTGAGCGCATTCAACTGCTCTTGCACTTGACCGATCGAAACACCGGGCTGCAACCGTGCAAACATCTCAAAATTGTCGCCCTCATATCCGGGAGTTTTGGGGCTGAGTTGCAGCGGCATCCAGAGATCCGGATTGCCCATGATACCGGGTGCTGTCTCCGCCGTCGCGGCAAAGCCCGCGGGCATTACGCCCACAACGCTGAACGTTTCTTCGTTGATGCGGACCGAGCGCCCAACAATATCCGGATCACGGTTGAAGGTGGTTGCCCAAAGGCCATGGCTCAGCACAACGGGCCTGCCTCCGCCCGGGCGGTCTTCATCGGGAGTAAAGGCGCGGCCGATTGCGGGCATCACGCCCAAGGTGCGGAAATAGCCTTCAGAAACGCGTAATGCGTTCACGTCGACCGCGCGGCCGCCGCTCGTCGAAAGGTTGACAGCGGCTCCAGAGTCGTCCAGCTCTGCGACGGAAGCAAACTCATGGCTGTTCTTGCTCACAAAGTCCGCCGCAGCGCCCACCTGCTCGGCGTTCGCCTTTTCGTGGGGGAACGTAAATGCCACTCCCACCAACCGGCTGGACTCGGGATATGGCAGGGGCTGAAGAAGCACGGTCTGAATCACGCCATATACCGCCGCCGTAACGCCAACGCCCAGTGCGATCGTGAACACGGCCGTTAACGTAAAACCGGGCGACCTGCGCAACTGGCGCATCGCGTAGCGAAGGTCCCGACCCGAATTCTGGAGCACGTTGATCAATGCATTTCTCCTTCCTAGCCTGGCGCCTATTCGTCTCGCAACGCCTTCATCGGATCGACGGCGGCGGCACGTCGAGCTGGAATCAGCGAAGCCGCAATGGCCAGCAGCAGGATCAAAATCGACGCCAACACAAGGACCAGCGGGTCCAGCGCATTGACTTGAAACAACAACGACCGCAGCAGGCGCATCGCAAACACTGCGGCCAGGGTCCCAATCAGGCAACCGGCCAGGCAAAGCTTCGCCCCGGAAGCGACAACGATCTTCATGATGGTGGAACGCTGCGAGCCGAGAGCAAGGCGTATTGCCATTTCCTGTGTGCGCAGCGCGGCAGAAAACGCGATCACACTGTAAATTCCGAGCAAGGCCAGCAGCACAGCGGAAGCGGCAAAACTGGAAATGAGCACTGCATTGAACCGGCGCGGCGCTTCCGTTTCACTCACCGCGGTACTCATTGACTGCACATCGGTCAGCGGAAGTTGCGGATCGATGGAGCGTACTACCGCCCTCAATGAGTCGATCATCTGTTCAGGCGGTAACGTGGTGCGTAATGCAATCGTTCCACCCTGCGAATCCAACGAACCCGCGGGTGCAATGGAACCGAATGAAGCCACATTCTGGCTGAATGGCTGGTAGATTTGATACTGCGTGTCGGCCTCTGGCGTGCTCTGCTTCACATCGCCAATCTCGCCCACAACAGTCATCCATGGCGTCGGAGTCTCAAGCATCCCCCAGCGCAGTCGCTTGCCGATTGGATCCTGTCCCGGCCAGAAATGCTGCGCAAGAGCGTGATTCACAATCGCAACAAGGGGCGATGTCGCGGTATCTGCGTCGGTAAAGCCCCGACCGCGAAGAACCGGAATTCCAGCAGCGCCGAAATAGTCTCCTATGATTTCCGAAGGCCAGGAGAGATTCAGCTCAGCGCCTTTGGGAGGCACGAAGCCGTCCACAACAAACGCACTGTTGTTAAAATTCCCGGTTGCGGGAAGATTTGAAGTGACGCCGATCGCCTTGACTCCAGGCAGTTGTTCGAGTTCACGAAATAACCTGTTGTTGAATCCGTCGATCGAGGCCTGGGTCGAGTACTGCCGCTGCGGCAGGCCGTAATTGGCGGTGAGCATGTGGTCTGTGCGAAATCCCAGATCGACTTCGCGAAGTTTTTCAAAGCTACGCAGCAGGAGCCCGGAAGCAGTCAGAAGAACGAGCGCCACCGCCACTTCGGCGACGACAAGCGCCGAACGAAGGCGTGAGGTTCCGCCGCCGGCCGAGCCGGTCCGGCCACCCTCCTTGAGCGATTCATTCATCCCCGTCCGCACCGCCGAAAGGGCAGGAACAATCCCGCATAGGATGCCGGTGACGACGGCCAGCAGCAGCGCGAAGGCGACAACTTTCCGGTCAAGAGAGATTGAATTGATGCGCGGCAACGTCTCCGGCAGAAAACTGACCCCAACGCGCAACAGAATTGCCGCAGCTCCCAGCCCAAGCAAACCGCCCATGATGCTGAGAGACAGCGCCTCCATCAGATTCTGGCGGATGATCGCCAGGGCGCTGGCGCCCAGCGCAAGCCGCACAGCAATTTCGCGGCGCCGCCGGATAACGCGGACCAGCAACAGGCCGGCAAGATTCGCGCAGGCAATGAACAGCACAACCGCGACAGCCAGAAACAGCATGCGAATCATCGGCCGAGCCTGGGCCACTGTACTCTCGGCAAGCGGATGAACGACCGCACGGATATGCAGGCTGGTCATGAAGGCGGGATAGTTGCGCATGATATCTTGCGCCACCCGCTCCGCGTCCTGCTGAACCTGCGCGGCAGACATCCCGGGGCTGAGCCTGCCCACCATGCCGCAGCACCAGCTCGCCACTCCCGACACTAGCTGGACCTTCGTCGGACTCATCGGAACCCAAAGTTCGCTGCGGTTCAGTTGCCCCGGAATCAGGGGAAACTCGAAGTCACGAGGCATCACGCCGATGATTTCGTACGACTTGCGATCAAGCAGAATCTTCTGTCCGAGCACATGCTGATCACCATGAAAGCGGCTGTGCCACATCTGGTAGCTGATCACCGCGAGCTGCTGGCTGCTGTCATCTTCCTGCCGCGTGAAAACCCGCCCCATCAGCGGCGAAACCTCGAGAACAGAAAAAATGCTGGCCGTCAGGCGCGCTGCACTGATCTGCGCCGGAGCGCCGGCTCCGGAAAGCTCGTACGTAGTTTGCTTATAGCCTCCCAAACTCGAGAATCCGTGCGTATCGCGTTCGTATGTCAGGATCTCAGGCATTGTGACGCCGGAATCGCCCGAATCGCTGAGCTTTACCCCTTCGAGGATGTCGGTCAGGACAACGAGCCGGTCAGGCTGAGGAAACGGCAACGGCCGAAGCAGGACTCCCTCGACGATTGAGAAGATGGAAGTGGTCGCGCCAATCCCGAATGCCAGCGTCAACACAGCCGTCGCCGTGAAACCAGGCGCCTTGCGCAACTGGCGCAATGCGAATCGAAGATCGTGGAATGCGCCGTTCATTCTTCCCTTCCCCTCTCCTTATTCGGTTCGCAGTGCTTGCATGGGCTCAATTGAAGCTGCCCGCAAAGCTGGAATGAGCGCGGCAATAAGGCCTGCGAGTAATAGCAGCAGCGATAGCATTGCGAAGGATGCGGCTTCTCTTTGCGGCTCAAAATAAATTACGATTCCGATGATTTTGCGGACGAAGAAGGTCAGCACGAGGCCCGCAACGGCCCCGGCGCCCAGCATCCAGACCACGCGCCCCATGATCATGCCGAGGATCCGGTCCCGTGTCGCGCCAAGTGCCATGCGCACGCCAATATCACGCGTGGCCTGCTCGACCTCATGGCTTACGAGCCCATAAAGCCCCACCATGGCGAGCGCCAATGCAAGACCGGCAAAGATGCTGAAGAGCCAGCTTTCCATGCGTTCGAAGACCAGGGTTTCCGCGACAACCTCAGTCATCGTTTCCACCGGCTGGAACGGGACCGTGGGGTCTGCCTCGTGCAATGCGCTCCGCAAAGCCGGAGTGATAGCTCCCGGGTCACCGGAGAATCGAATTACAAGGGACATGCCGCTGAGTAGCTCCGCTCGATCTTTCAGCGAAATCTCATCAATGATCCAGTCGCGCTCGGCCAGTGGCGGCGAATAGATGTCCTGTCGCACATTGCCCACCACGCCGACAATCCGGGTCCAGTTTTCTTCCTTGTCTGCGTCGTCAATGCGCTGGACGGTTGGATCGAGATTCGAGGGAACGAACTTCTTCACAAAGGCGTCGTTCACAACCACGGTGGAAGCTTTATTCTCCGGGCGATCGAGGCTGGCCGATAACTGCCGCCCGCGGCGCAGCGGGACGCCAAACACATCGAAATATCCGCCGCTGACAAAACGGTTCTCCGCCAGCATCTCCTGGTGCGGTGGGTTGGGTGGCTGGCCCGCAATGTGAATGTCCGAGTTTGAACCCGACTCCCGGATGGGAAGCAAATTGATGACACCAACTGCCTGCACGCCGGGAATTTGCGCCACACGGCTAAGGAATGGCTGATAAAAATCAGCAACGATATCACGGCCCTGGTAGCGCGCAGGCGAAAGATTCAGATCGGTGGCAAGAATGTGCGAAGGATCGAACCCGAGATCCGCGTCCCTATAACGCGTCACCATGCGAATCAGGAGTCCCGCAACCGCAAGCAGGACCAATGTCAGCGCCACCTGTGTAATCACGAACCCGGAACGGAGCCGGTGCGGTCCCCGTTGCGTTCCTGCGCTCCCACCCGACTTCAGGGCGCGATTGGGATCGATCCCCGACAAACGCAGCGCCGGATACAGAGCGGCGGCAATACTCGCTGCCACGGCAACCAGAATCGTCGTTGCAAGTACTATCAAATTCAGATGAATATCCGCGCCGCGCGCCAACGCATGAATCAGAAATGTCCGCATCAGGTCGAGCATCGACCATGCCAGCAGAATTCCTCCAGCCGCTCCCATCAGCGCAAGTACCACTCCTTCGGTCAGTAACTGACGCAGCAGTCGCGCACGGCCGGCGCCGATTGCCACTCGCATCGCCATTTCCCGTTCCCGCTTGACGCCGCGAGCCATCAACAGCCCGGCAACATTCACGCATCCGATGGCAAGAACAGCCAGCACCGCCGCAAGCAGCGTCCAAAGCGGCCCCTTGCTTCTGCGCGTGACGTCTTCTGAAAGGGGCTGCAGGCGCACAGTGCGCCCCTGGTCAGTTCCGGGAAAGGACCGGCCAAGATCGCTGAAGACTTGCGAAAGCTCCGCCTGGGCCTGCGCGATGGATACGTTGTCGCCGAGCCGCCCCACCGTGCGCAACCAGTGATTACCGCGCCCCTTCATCCAGGGCTGGTCGAGAGTCAGCGGCGTGTAAACGGCGTTGCGCATGTTGAGTGGAAAGCGAAACCCGGCCGGCATCACGCCAATGATGGTGTACGAACGGCCATCCAGCTTCACCGATTGATTGAGTATCTTGCGATCTCCGTTGAAGTATTTCTGCCAAAGGTCATAGCCCAGAACTGCGACGTTGTTTTTGCCTGCAAGTTCCTCTCCGGGCAAAAATGTGCGGCCAAGCAATGGCTGCACGCCGAAGACGCCGAAGAAGTTGTCAGTAGAGCGAACGCTGTCGAGCAACACCGGACCATCGGATGGCGTCTCCATAGTCACTTTCATGTAATCGGTGTATCCGGCGAGTGCCGCAAACCCGTGTGCCTGAGCCCGTTCATCGGCGAAGCTTGGCCAGGACGCAGGCTGTGTATAACCGCTCTGGCTTCGGCTTTCAACCGAGACGATGCGGTCAGGATGCGCGTACGGCAACGGTCGAAGAATTACGTTGTCGATTACGCAGAAAACCGCCGTCGCCAGGCCAATGCTGAGCGCCAGCGTGAGCACCACAGTTACCGTGAAGCCCGGCGCATTGCGCAGTTGGCGAAACGAATAACGAAGATCCTGAAGCAGTTGATTCATCGCAATACGTCTCCGTTGTCGAATTCGGCCTGCGTTTACTCATCAGCAAACAACTACTCGTTCCCCGGCTCTTGCATGGGCTCATTCGATGGTGCAACTTGCGCGGCCAATGGGCCAATGATTGACGCCGCCGGCACCCGCAAAGATCGAAAGAATCGCAAAGATCAGCGGGCAGCTGGCGCAGTAGCACACCCTTGGACGACGGAGAAGATGACCGTGGGGTCGCCTGTTCCAAGGCCACGCGTCAGCATCGCCGCGAGCTTGAATCCCGTCACATTGCGCAACTGCCGCAAAGCGAAGCGGGCATCCTGCAGCACGTTCTGGAGAAGCATCTTACGCCTCCACTTCTTCAGTGAGCTTCCTCAGCTCATCCTCCGAAACCACCTTTCCGTCGAAAAGATGCACTTCTCGCTGCGCGTGCTTGGCAAACCGGGGATCGTGCGTCACCATGCAGATGGTTGAGCCTTCTCGATGCAGGTCGGCCAGCAGATGCATCACCGCCTCACCGTTTTTCGAGTCGAGGTTTCCGGTGGGCTCATCGGCCAGAAGGATAGAGGGCGAGCCGGCGAGGGCGCGAGCCACAGCCACGCGTTGCTGCTGACCGCCAGAGAGCTGTGCCGGATAGTGCCGCATGCGGTGCGCCATATTGACCCGTTCGAGAGCTTCCTTCACGCGCTTCTTGCGCTCCGCTGAAGGCATGCCGGCGCGATACGTCAGCGGCAGTTCCACGTTTTCCTCAACCGTCAGATCTCCAATCAGATTGAAGCTCTGAAAGATGAAGCCGATCTCCTGGTTGCGGATGCGCGAACGTTCGCTGAAACTGAGGTTCTCCACAGGATTTCCGTTGAGAAGATAGCGTCCGCCGGTCGGCGTATCGAGCAAGCCGAGAATCGACAACAGAGTGGATTTGCCGCAGCCCGATGGCCCGGACATGGCGAGGTACTCGCCCCGCGAAATGGTGAGGTGAATGCCGGAGAGCGCGTGCGTCTCCACTTCGTCGGTATAGAAAACCTTGGTGAGGTCTTCGATTTCAATCAGCTTGCCATTCGATGCCATTCCGTCCCCCTTATAAAGTGTGAGTGGTTAATGAGCCCGTTTGAATCGTGTTGACCGTTCAGCGCGGCCCAAGTCCGGGATCTAACCGCACGCGATCCACGTTGTCGTACCGCGACATATCCGAAAGAATCACCCGATCGCCTTCTTTGAGCCCTTCAAGTATTTGCATGCTGTTGACAGATGCGCGCCCAACCTTGACCGAAACGCGGGTCGCACCTTTGCCGTCAGGATCTATCTTGAACAGGCTCAGCGTGGAATTCTCGTTTCCCAGCGCCGGCCGCCCTACCTGCAGCGTATCCGGAATCCGTTCGAGATCGATCACTCCGTCCACGCTCAGTCCCTTCACGGCTCCCGGTGGCAAGGGCCCATCAAGTTGTACGTCAACGGTGCGTGTTCCGTTCAAAACAGCCGGATCAATTCTGGTCACGTGTCCCGGAACGATGCCGTTGTGCGTGTCGATCGAAGCCGGCAGCCCAATCTGGATGTCGCGAGCCTGCGTTTCGGCAATCTGCAATGCAGCCTTCAATTTGCCCAGCTGGACCACCTCAGCCAACGAGGTCCCCGCAGTCACGTGAGTGCCGACCGATACGGGTGTCGCCAGTGGATCGAGTTCGCCCGAAATTCCCGCCCGCACCTCAAGCGCGGCCGACTGCTTTTCGTAGAGATCAAGAAGCGCTTTAGCTTGAGCGATCTTGGCCTGCGATGAAGCCAGTTGGACTTCAATGTTTTTCTCGTTCAATTGCAGTTGCTCCAGACTCAGCTTGTGTTGAGCGGCCAACTGATCGGCAGTGCCTTTCGATTTGTCGTACGCGATGCCCGAAATCTCGCCAAGTTTGAAAAGCTGTTCGTCGGTCTTGGCCTGCAACTGGTCCTGGGTATTCTCTGTGCTCACCTGTGCCGCCGCGATCTTCTTGTCCATCAGTGTGCTTTGCAGCGACGCTTGAAGGCTCTTGTAGTCTGCCTCCGCCCCTTTCACCGCCAACTGCGCATCAAGCAACTTCTGCTCGACCTCGGGCGCCGAAAGATCCATCAGAATCGTGTCAGGCTTCACCAGTGTGCCCGGCAGTACGCGGATTCGAACCACCGTCGCATCGGTCTGCGCCGGAATCAGTTCGATCGAATCTTCGCGGGGTACCAGTGTGGCCGTCGAGGCGCGCACCTGGCGAAGCAGTGGACCTCGCGTCACGGTTCCCGGCCACACCGTCGATCCATCAACGGTAGGTGCGGCTGGTTTAAGGCGGGCAACTGCGTATACGGCTCCCGCCAGGATCACGATTCCAACGCCGGCCCAGACGATCATCTGGCGCTGCTTCTTCTTCTTAATATCAGGGCGTGCGATATCCATGGCGAACTGAACAAGTGCACTTGACTTGCCAAAGAATGCTGCCTGCTAAATGATGAAAAGGGTTAACTTAACGGTTGAGAATTGGCTCCCCTCTACCCTGGGAATTGACCGGTTGCGAGCCCAATTGTCCGTTTTCGGACAGTTCGTCCCTCCCGGTTGACCGCAGAGAATTTGGTTGTGCTTCCGGTGCCCTCAGAGCCGCTCGACCGCCAGCCCCACCGCATTTCCGCCGCCCAGGCACAGTGCCGCAATTCCGCGCGATTTTCCCAACTGCACCATCGCATAGAGCAGCTTCACCAGCACTGCCGCTCCGCTTGCCCCGATAGGATGCCCCAGCGCAACTGCGCCTCCATAGACATTGACCCGGTCCATCTCCAGGCCGAGTTCCCGGTTCACGGCCATCGCCTGCACGCTGAATGCTTCATTCAATTCAAAGAGATCCACGCGGTCAAGGCTCCATCCGGCTTTTCGCGCCACCTTGCGGACGGCATCGATTGGTGCCAGTCCAAACCACTCAGGTTCCCGGCCAGCCGTTGCCTGTGCCCGGATCACCGCCATCGGCGTGAGTCCGCGTTCCCTGGCCGCCTCCGCGCTTGTCACGACGACGGCTGCCGCTCCATCGCTCACTCCGGGGGCGTTTCCCGCCGTCACAGTACCGCCTTCCTTGAACGCCGGTTTGAGCCGCGCCAGAGCTTCGACCGTCGTCCCAGGGCGGATCGCTTCATCTTTATCGAATATTCTGGGCGCCTCCCCTTTCTTCGCCGGCGGAATCTTCACCGGCACAATCCCATCCCGGAACCAGCCGTTGGCCGTGGCCACCGCTGCCCGCCGGTGCGACTCGGCTGCAAAAGCGTCCTGTTCCTCGCGGCGAATGCCGTACTTCTCCGCGATCATCTCGGCCGCGAAACCCATGTGATAGCCACGGTACGCTTCCCACAATCCGTCCTGAATCATGGAATCAACGAGCGATCCATTTCCCATCCGATACCCTGACCGGGCATGTTGCAACAGATAGGGTGCATTGCTCATCGACTCCATTCCACCGGCAACCATAAATCCCGCATCGCCGGTCTGGATCGCCTGCGCCGCCAGGGCCACGGCCCGCAGTCCCGACCCGCAAACCTGGTTTACGGTCAGGGCCGCCGATTCCGGCAGCATTCCACCATAAAGCGACGCCTGGCGTGCCGGATTTTGGCCAAGTCCAGCCTGAATCACGCAGCCCATGATGCATTCGTCCACCTGGGATGGCTCGATCCCGGCGCGGCGAATGGCTTCGCCCACCACCACTGCCCCGAGTTGCGGAGCAGAAAACAGCTGCAGGGAGCCCTGAAACTTCCCAATTGGCGTGCGCACCGCTGAAACGATGACAGCTTCTTTCATTTCTTCAACTCCGACGGCGCCAGATCGGCAAAAGTTACCAAACGCACCAAACCGAGGTTACCCGAGTTTCGACTTTCGCATCCTATAGTGTGACGGAATCAACAGCCAGCAAACAAAAGTGTGATTCCAGATTTGCGGAAACTGGATGCATAATACGCTTCATTAGTTGAACTCGATTTTTCCTTTTCCCAGGCCTTAAAGCTCGTCCCAGCGGGCTGAATTGAGAGTGAATGAACTCTTCTGCGTTGTTTGCCCCGGTTCCTTCGTGTCGTTGGTTTCCGGCGTGCCTGCTTTCGCTTGCCGGCGCACTGGTTCTCACCGGTTGCGGCGGCGGAAGCACCGTCACAGGCTCAAGCCCGTCACCGAGTTCGACCATGAGCGGAGAAACCGCCGTAGTGGTTCTTGGAACCAGCACTGCCAACGACCAGCTTGCCCAATTTGATGTCGAATTCACAGGAATTCAATTGGTGAGCAAGTCAGGCAAGACGGTTCCCCTACTCTCCTCGCCAATCACCGTCGAGTTCATGCACCTCAACGGGATTGCGGAACCGCTGGCGACGATTCCAATTCCGCAGGACGATTACACCTCAGCCACCATCACCCTTGGTAGCGCCTGGTTTACCTGTACCGGTTTCGAGTCGGGCGTTGGACTGCAGAACAATACTTTTGAGGATGGCCAGGTGCCGTCTTCGAGCATCAGTGTGCAGTTGCCCCAGCCGATCACGGTCACGGGAACAGCCATGGCGCTTTCGCTCAACCTGATGGTGTCGCAATCGATGAGTTACTCAGGATGCCAAAACAACTCGTCCACCACGTTTTCCATTACTCCTTCTTTTGCAATCACCCCCGTCTCAATTGCTGCCCATCCGACGAATAGCACAAACGGCATGGCGACAGGCTTGCACGGTTTGATCAGTTCGGTCGATCAGAATGGAAATACGCTCAGCGTGGCCGGAGCCGATGGAACCAACCTTTTTGGGCCGACCTGGCAAATCAACACCAGCACCAACACCGTCTTCCAGGGCATTAGCGGTTTTTCGAAACTTGCGGCGGGCATGCCGGTGAATCTGGATGTGGCCATTCAGCCCGATGGCTCTTTGCTGGCCACGCGAGTTGCCGTCTACGACACGAACACCTCCAACTTGAACATCTTCAGCGGCCCGGTCAACTCCGTCGTCGCTTCTCCGCCCGCGTTCTTCCTCATCGGGCAGGAACAGCAGGGATACCTGGATAAGTCCTCCTACTATCTCGGCGCTTACTCCATCAATTCTGCGAACGCCAAGTTTGCGCTTTCGGGTGCATTGACCAACCTCCAAAATCTTCCTTTCACCCCCGTCTTCGATTCGGCTGACATGGTTGCCGGACAGAATCTCGCCGTCACGTCTCATGTGTCCAGCTTTCCGGGCGGATCGCTCCCCGTTTCCACCGTCACGCTGATGCCTCAAACCATCAACGGAACGGTCAGCTCGGTCTCGAGCGATGGAGACTTCACGACCTATACGGTGGCTCTCGCGCCCTACGATTTGTTTCCGAACCTCGCCTTGCAGCCGGCTCAGGCCGCGACCCTCGCGAGCCCCGACACTGTCGTAATCTATGTCGACAGTGATACGCAGGAGCTGAATTCATCGCCTGTAAGCGTGGGCACCGTCTTTCGCTTCAATGGCCTGGTATTTAACGACCACGGAATCTTGCGTATGGACTGCGCCGAAATTAACGACGGTGTGCCAGAGTAGTGGCGGAAATCATCGGCAGCAAACCTATCTGTTTCTAGATACGCCCTACGGCTCGCAACTCGTCGATCTCCACATCATTGAACACGCGCGAACGAATCAGAAAACGGAGACCCTCGGGCCCATCCAGCGAAAACATGCCGCCGCGCCCCGGCACTACATCGAGAATGAGTTGTGTGTGCTTCCAATATTCGAACTGGCTTCGACTCATATAAAAGGGCTCGCCGTCCACTTCGCCCAGTTGCACGTCCGAGTCTCCGATCATCATTTCTCCGCGCGGATAGCACATCGGGGAGCTGCCGTCGCAGCAGCCCCCCGATTGGTGAAACATCAATGGCCCATGCTTCTCGCGCAGGACCCTGGTGAGATGGATTGCCAGGTCGGTCGCCAGGACCTGTTTGGGTAACTCCGGCATAACTCCGCCCCCCCAGTTTAGAAGAAGCCCAGCTTCTTCGGGCTGTAGCTGACAAGCAGGTTCTTGGTCTGTTGATAGTGATCGAGCATCATGCTGTGAGTCTCGCGACCAATGCCCGATTGCTTGTATCCACCAAATGCGGCATGAGCAGGATAGGCATGGTAGCAGTTCACCCAGACACGCCCGGCCTGGATTCCGCGCCCCAGATGGTAGCAGCGATTTGCGTCGCGGCTCCACAACCCGGCGCCAAGTCCGTAAAGCGTATCGTTGGCGATTTCCAGAGCGTCCGATTCCGTCTTGAACGTGGTGACGGAAACAACAGGCCCGAAAATCTCCTCCTGGAAAATGCGCATGCGGTTATGGCCGCGGAAGACCGTAGGCTGCACAAAATAGCCGCCATCAAGCTCTCCGCCGAGTTGCGCGCGATGGCCGCCCGCCAGCAGTTCGGCGCCTTCCTTGTGACCAATATCGATGTAGCTCAGGATCTTCTCCATCTGCTCGCTTGAAACCTGGGCTCCAATCATGGTGTCGCTTTCCAGCGGATTTGACTGCTTAATCGCCGCCACCCGTTTCAGTGCGCGCTCCATGAACTTGTCGTAGATGCTTTCCTGGATGAGTGCGCGGCTCGGGCAGGTGCACACCTCGCCCTGGTTGAGCGCAAACATCACAAACCCTTCGATCGCTTTGTCGAAATAATCATCGTCTTCGCGGCAAACGTCCTCGAAGAAAATGTTCGGCGATTTGCCGCCCAGTTCCAGCGTCACCGGAATCAGGTTTTGGCTGGCGTATTGCATGATGAGCCGGCCGGTTGTGGTTTCGCCGGTGAACGCGATCTTGGCAACGCGCGAGCTTGAGGCCAGCGGTTTCCCAGCCTCCAACCCAAATCCGTTCACAATATTCAATACGCCCGGCGGCAACAGGTCGCCTACGAGTTCAGCCCAGACAAGGATGCTCGCCGGCGTCTGCTCAGCAGGTTTGATCACCACACAATTCCCGGCTGCAATTGCAGGCGCGAGTTTCCACGTCGCCATCAGCAGCGGGAAGTTCCAGGGAATGATTTGACCCACAACCCCGAGAGGCTCGTGGAAGTGATAGGCAACAGTGTCATTGTCAATCTCGGAGATGGTTCCCTCTTGAGCGCGAATGCAGCCGGCAAAGTAGCGCCAATGGTCGATGGCCAGCGGCAGATCGGCCGCGGTTGTCTCGCGGATGGGCTTGCCATTGTCCCATGTCTCGGCCAGCGCAAGCAGGTCGAGGTTGTCCTCCATGCGCTGCGCAATCCGGTTCATGATCACGGCGCGATGGGTCGGGCTGGTGTGTCCCCAACCGACGCGCGCAGCGTGGGCAGCGTCGAGTGCCCGTTCGATGTCCTGCGCATTTGAGCGCGGCACCTCGCAGAAAGTCTTGCCGGTGATGGGGGTGACGTTCTCAAAATACTGGTCGGAAGCAGGCTCGACCCACTTGCCGCCAATGTAGTTGCCATAACGCGGGCGAAAGCTCACGGACTCGCTGAGCTTGCCCGGACGAAGTGAAGGCTCTGCCAGTGTCGCCATTGAATTTCCTCCGGGAAAAGTACCGCGCAGATGCAGGCAGTGGGAACGCGGCGCACGAATCATACACGGGTCAATGCCTCCCTGGGCAGGCCCCCACTGTGAACAATTTGCGTATCCCTTTAAGTGCTTCATTCAAAAGAGGAAGGCGGCGGGGACCTCCCTGCGCGTTGCGGTCCGGCAATCCGCGGCCTCTTCCTGATTTGAGGACCTGCCGCTTGGGGTTTGAGGGCCTTAGCCGATGCAGTTGGATGAAAGGGCTGGTCCGGATTGGTCCCAAGCTTCCGAATATCACGTGGGCCCTGTTCCAATTGCCCTGCAGTAACTCCGTTAGGATTACTAGAATGAATGCTTAACGACACAAAATCGCCATTGTTATCTTCCCTGGATGCAGTAAGATTTAGTCCTCGGGTTACCCAATAATTGCTTGTTCCCCCTGATGTGCTGGCTGCATTGCTCATGCATAACACGCGCATTGTTGGCTGAGCGTCATCAGGCATCGGCTCGAATCAAGGGAACAGCGCAAGAACCTCGAGGAGGAAAAGCAGAATGATTGCACGCCTTGGTTCATTCCTGTTTCAAGCTGCCCCCCGCTCGATCTCTGGACGGGTTCTCTCCCTCCAAAATTCGAAGAGCGAAGAGGGTGGAGCGCTGGTTGAAATGGCCGTGACTCTGCCTTTGATCATGTTGATCATGACGGGCATCTTCTCGTTTTCGATTGCCATTTACCAGAAGTTGCAACTTGCCGAAGCGGTCAGCAACGGAGGGCATTACCTTGCCGTGGACCGCGGTGATACCGATCCGTGCCTCACCGTGGCGAATGCCATCTATGCCGCGGCTCCCGGCTTGAACCAGAACTCGTTGTCGCTCACCTTCACGATAAATGGAGGTGCGTCCACGGGACCGACCTGTTCGGGAAGCACCGGCGCGTCGAATATGACTTCTGGTGGTACGGCTGAAATCCAGGCGACGTACCCATGCAGTCTTTCGGTATACGGCATGAATTTCTCTTCGGGCTGCAGTCTTCAAACCCAAATCACGGAGGTGGTCCAATGAACCACACGAGCGGGTCTTTTTTGTTGCGGGGATACAAGGATGAGAACGGTCAGGTTCTGCCATGGATGGCATTGATGGTCGTCCTGTTCCTTGGCATGGCGGGGTTGACCCTGGACCTTGGGCACGCATACGTCTGCTATCGCCAGCTGCAGGCGTCGACAGACGCCGCAGCCCTCGCTGGGGCCTATGCAATGACGCTCGGGGGCGCCACGCAAGCAAGTGTGCAGGCGGAGGTGAATGCGTTCAGTTCCACAACCGGCGGGGCGAATGCCTCGCCCAATCTCCCCAATGTTCCCACGCCGACGATCACCTTGGCCTGCGTCACAGATTCCAGTTCATTTGTGCCCGCGGCATGCTCCGGTCCAATAACTGCGACTGCTCCAAGTGGATCGAACGTGATCCGGGTCGTACAGACGGTGTCAATCCCCACCATCTTCATCCAGGCGTTGTCAGCATTCGGCGTCAAGTCCGCCACATCACTGAACCTTGGAACGGAAGCGGACGCAACCTTCCAGGCTGGCCCCCCGACGCAAGTGAATGTTGCCCTGGTGATGGACACGACGGCTTCGATGGGCGACCCGGACACCGATCCGTCATGCGCCAGCACAAGGATCCACTGCGCGCTGGCCGGCGCGCAGCTGCTGTTGAAGGGACTTTCCCCCTGCTCAAGCGGGAGTAAAGCCGGCAACTGCCTCTCCGCATACGACACCGTCAGCCTGTTCACCTTTCCGAACGTGACCGCCAATACGGCTTCATACGACACTACGTGCGGAAAAGGCAACCCAGGCATCGTTCCATATACAGTCCCGACTCCTGGAGCAACGTGGACTGCCCCGACAGGCGGCGCAGGCACCTATCAGATTACAGGCTACGATGATAATTACAGTTCCACGAACCAGCAGGGTGGCGCGTTGAACACTTCTTCGGGCCTGGCCATCGCCACTGGCGCAGGCGGTTGCCAGGGAATGCAAACGCCGGGCGGCGACGAGACCTATTATGCCGGCGCAATTTATGCTGCCCAGTCCTCGCTCATGGCCGCGCAGGCAGCAAATCCCGGCACGAAAAATGTGATGATCATCCTCAGCGATGGGGACGCCAATAGCACGCACATTTCGGGTGGTACCCACGCAGGCAACGTCTACGGATCTCTCGACGATCAATGCCAGCAGGCCATCGCGGCTGCGAATTATGCGACGAACCAGGGCACCGAGGTGGTCACGATCGCCTACGGTGCATCAAACTCCGGCTGCTCGACAGATAGATCAGGTCCGAAAGCGGGAATCTCTCCCTGCACGACGATGCAGGACATGGCGAGCAGTCCGGGCGACTTTTACACAGATGCCACTGCATCTTCGGCTCCGGGAGCGTGCGATCCTTCAGCGACTCTTGCTTTGGACGATATCTTCAGCAACCTTGCAGCGACGTTTGGTAAAGCTCGTCTCCTTCCCAACGGCATTAAATGAAATAAACTGAACCGGAAATAGGTGGGTAACAGACGGGCCGGAGAGAAATCTCCGGCTCTTTTTTGTGACACATCCAGGACCAGCCAGTAAGCGCGCTCAATCAAGCTGCAATGGCAGATGCCCCGCGGACGGCTCGGCGAATTCCGGGACTTCCCGAAGCAGAATCTGTCCCGCTCGAACTACACTAAAACTGAATTGTGGCGTCTCCCGAGGACAGACGGAGCCCGCGGCCCTCTCCCAGACGCCAATGGGAGATTTTAGGTTGCTTCCATCTGAACGTCTCTATTATTCCGATTCATTTCTCAAGGAGTTCCAGGGAGAGGTCTCCAGCGTCCGCGAATTCACGCGCGACGACGGTGAATCCGTGTGGCAGGTGTCGCTGGACCGCACTGTCTTTTATCCAACCTCCGGCGGTCAGCCTTTCGATACAGGCATGCTGAGAGCGAGTTCGCCCGATGGAGTGGTTTTTGAGATCCCCGTGGAACAAGTCGAGGAGGGCGACGACGGGTCCCTGTGGCACTTCGTGCGTAGACCGCTTGCGGCGGGAACTCATGTCGATGGCCAGGTCAGCTGGGAACGGCGCTTCGATCATATGCAGCAACACACCGGGCAGCATCTCCTCTCTGCCGTATTCTTGCGGGAACTTCAAGCCGCGACGGTGTCGTTCCATCTGGGCGAAAACACTTCGACCATCGATTTGGCCTGCGGACCCTTGGCGAGCCCGGACCTGGAACGCGTAGAACGGATTGCCAACGACATCATCGGAGAAGACCGCCAGGTGACCGCACGCTTCGTTTCACGCGCGGAGGCCGAAGGCTTGCTCGCATCCGGCCATCTGCGCAAGTTGCCCGAACGAGACGGCTCGATTCGCCTGATCGAGATCGCAGAATGTGACCTGAATGCCTGCGGAGGGACACACGTCCGTTCCACCGGACAGATTGGCGGGCTACAGGTGCGGCGCGTGGAGAAAGTACGCCAGGGAACGCGCGTGGAGTTTGTATGCGGTTTGCGGGCCGTCCGAATTGCTCGCTCCGACGCTGCAATCCTGGGCGAAATCGGGACGTTGCTCTCGAGTGGAACACCTGATCTTCCAGCCATGGTGGGCAGGCTGCTGACGGAGGCGAAGGCCAGCGCGAAGGAGCGTCAAAATCTGCGCGAAGAACTTGCGGGATTCCAGGCCGCGACGCTCGCATTGGAATCGCCAACCGACAACGGGCTTCGACTCGTGGTGCGCGCGTGGAAAGACCGGAATCGCGATTACGTCAAACTGCTTGCCTCGCGAACTGCGGCAGCCGCCCCTTCAACAGCCGTAATCTTCTCCGCCCAGGAGACAAATCCGGTGCGAGTGTTCGTAGCGCGCAGCGCGAACCTGCCTTTCGACTGCGGACGAATTCTGCGCGAAGCATTGGCCATATTGGGATTGCGGGGCGGCGGGTCCGCGGATCTTGCGCAGGGTGAGGTTCCAGCCGAACAAGAGACAGCGTTACGCGACTTGGTCACCGAAGCCATTCACAAGGCAATGGCGGAAGCAAAAAGTCCAAATTGAGGCCAGATCCAGAATTTCAGAGAAGACAGGCGAACTTCCGGATATTTGCGTCATCCGGAAGTCCGCCCTGTCAGTCACCGCAAAGAAACCGTAACCTGGGGCCTTCAACCGAAAGTCGGCCCTTACCCAAAATTACGGCTGTTCATCGCTCAGCGAAGGCGGAGCATCATCCTGCGCCGCGCCCCACTGTTCATTGGGCTTTGCTCCCACCGTGACATGCAGCGTACCGCCAGCGGAGATGTCTCGGAATGAGATCCAGTTCTTGCTCTGCGTTTTCCCATTGAGTTGCGCACTCTGAATGTAAGGCGCATTCGGCGCCGCTCCCTCGGTGTCGATTGAGAAGCTCTTGCCCGCGTACGGTTCGTGCAGATGGACCACGACCTTTGAAAAGGTGGGACCGACCATTTCGTAAGCGAGGCTCGCAGGATCGACGCTGTAGATGCCCATCATGCTCAACACCGCCCATGACGACATTGCGCCGCAATCGTCGTTGCCGGGAATGCCGTCAGGTGCGTCGGTGTAGTTTTCGTGGAGCACGCGGCGAACCACACGCTGCGTCTCCCATGGCTCTCCTGAGAAGTTGAACTCGAATGGCGCCTCAAGATCCGTCTCATTGTACGGGTTGTAGTACTGCGCGTACCAGCCGGGCACCGGGTAGTTGAAGAATTCGGTGAAGCGCTTGTTGAAGAGATCACGGCCCATCGCGTTCACCACCCACGCCATATCGGTCGGGGCGAACCACTGATAATGCCAGCCTGTGCCCTCGATAAATCCGTGGCTGTCCTGGGCGGGATCAAAGTTCGGCACCCAGGTCCCGTCGGCATTGCGCGGACGGAAGAATCGGTCCTCGTGATTGAACACATTTCGATAATCGAGCGCACGGTCGTAGAACATTTTGGCGTCGCTCGTTTTGCCCAGTGCGACCGCCAGGTGGTAGAGCGATGCGTACGCAATCACGTCTTCCTGGATCTGCGAGACCGAACCGTATTCGATCTTGTCGTTCGGCACGTAGTGGATCTTATTGATCCAGTCGATTCCCTCTTCGCCCACATACGGGCGACCCGGTGGCGGAGCCTCGGTGGCATCTTTCCGCATTCCTTCCCACCCGGCATTCATGTCAAACCCATGCAGCCCGTCGAGCCACGCCGTCGCCATCGTGACGGTCAGCGGACTGCCCGCCATCACGTTGGTATACACATTGATCTGGGGCCAGCGGTCAATCCATCCTCCCTGCTGGTACATCAGGACAATCGATTGCGCCATGTCTTCCGTGCGTCGCGGTTCAATCATTGCCAGCAGCGGCATTTCGCTGCGGTAGATATCCCAACCCGAATAGTTCGCGTAAACCTGGTGCCCCTTGGCGATGGTGTGGATCTGGCCGTCAAATCCCAGGTAGCGGCCATCGGCGTCGCTAAAGATGCTCGGCATCAGAAGGCTGTGATAGAGCGCGGTATAGAACACCTTGCGCTCGACGGCTGTTCCTCCCGAAACATCAATCACGCTCAATGCCTTGTTCCACGCCGCCTCGGCCTCGCCGCGAATGGCGGAGAAATCTTTCCCTTCTGCTTCTGATTTCAGATTGTTTTCGGCGCCGGCCGTGTCCACGTAGGATATCCCGATCTTCGCCGTGATGGTTTGCGGCTGCGGCTCAGCGGCCCAGCTTGCGTAGCCGCCAACCCACTCTTCATGGCCTGTCTGTTCGGCCGTACGGCTATCAGCGGCGATCTTTGCCGGACCGCCATAACTTGAACCGGTCCAGGTGCCGTAGGAAGCAAAGGGCCGGTCGAAGGTCATCACAAAATACACCTTGTAGGTCTGCTTGCTGCCGCAGAATGCGTGGTTTTCCACGTAGCCTTCAATGCGGCGATCGCCCACCAGGCGTATCGAGGCTGCAGCGGTTTCGTTCAACGTATGACTGAGAGGAATAACGATGTTGGCAGCCTTGCCGGCTGGAAATGTGAATCGCGCAATGCCGGTATGGTCGGTGGCGCTGAGTTCCGCATTAACCGCCCATTGCAAAAGGCGCACTTCGTAATAGCCCGGTGAGGCGGATTCCATCTTGTGCGAATACGGCGATTGAATGTCCTGGATCTGCGTCAGCACCGGCCCAGTGGTCGCCGTGAAAAACACCTCGCCTTCATTCGGGCAGCCTGGCCCGCTCATATGGGTCATGCTGAAGCCCTCAATATCGCTATCTGCATAGTGATACCCGTACCCGCGGTCCTCAGTATCTGGACTGAGCTGCACCATGCCGAAAGGCGTTGTGGCTCCTGGAAAGAGATTGACGCCGCCGCCCGGACCGGCTCCCGTACCGATCAACGGATTCACATTGGCGGCTGGCCCCCCCGCGGCTGAACTTTGCGCCGATGAAACGCTCGCTGTAAGGGTCAGCAGCGCCAGCAGCGCCGCCCAGCACGCAAACGATATAGGGTTCCTTACACACTCCCGTATGCGGCTATGCCGCGCAGATAAATGAAAACATTCCAAGGCAGTTCCCCCTTTTCCAAACCTAGAAATTGTACGCTCGCAGCTTCGGCGAGCCGCACGATGCACCTACCAATCGGATTTGAAATAGTTACAACCCTTCAATTAAGAGCCGAAGGGTAAGGCGCGGAGCCTATGTGCTTTCAGAGGAGTTACGTGGAGAAAAAGGAGCCTCTGCGGCGGCCCAGCAGATCCGGCCTGCAAACGAATCATCTCTCAGGCTTTCACCACATTACGACTCATCCCGATTCCTTCGGATGGCGTTTTCGCGAGGCCGAGGTCGGATGCGATCGTCCTGGTAAAGGTCATCCGGATTCCGTGCTTCGGTCGCAGAATGACCATCGGGCGCGCTTCAATCTTCTGGCCGAGAGAGAGTTGAAAATCGTATCTCCGGAGCAGGACACTCAAAATCATGAGGATTTGCAGCATCGCGTAATTCCCGCCGATGCAGCCCCGCGGTCCGCCCCCGAATGGCAGGTAGGTAAATGGCGGATGCAGCTTTTCGTTTGCTTTGGTGAAACGCTCCGGATCGAATTGCTCCGGATTCTGCCAATATCTGGGCGCATGGTGCGCGCCATATACGAAGACGATCACCATCGATCCTCGGGGTATGTCGACGTCGCCAGCGCGATCGTCTGCAACAGCCATGCGGTCGATCATCCAAAACGGAGGATAGAGACGAAGCGCCTCCTGAATGACCTGGGTGGCAAACTCAAACCGGGGAACGTCGGTGTAACTCAAAGGCGCATTGCCCAGTATGGAATCGAACTCCTGCCGCAGCCGTTCGAGACAATCGGGACGCGAGCTCAATAGATACAACATCCACGATAGTGCGTTCGACGAGGTTTCATGGCCGGCAACCAGCAGTTGCATGCTCTCGCTCAGGACCAGCTGATCGCTCATGCCTTCGCCGTCGCTGTAACGGGCGTCCATCAACGTCTGCAGCAGATCGTGGCCTGGCTCCTGGCGGCGCCGCTGCTTGATGTAGGACATCAGAATCTGGTCAGCTCGGACTCGCATCTCTTCATGCTTGCGCAGGTTCCCTGAGACGGCAAACCAAGGGTTCATGTATGGCTGAAGTGTTTGCCGAACAATAAACTCCTGTACGGTGCAAATCGTATCGCTGACCAAGTCAATATCTCCGTCATTCAACTTGGCGCCAAAAAGCGATCGGGCAACCATCGAGAAGGTCATTTTCATCAAGTGCGGGTAAATATCGACGGAACCGGCACGGACTTGTCTTTCAAATTCCTTTAGCGACTCGGCAAGCGAGTCCTGCATGATCGAAGACAGAGCCTCAAGTTGTTTTCGATCGAATCCCTTCTGGATAAGACGGCGCTGCGTGCGCCAGGCTTCACCGTGGGTCGTGAGCAGGCCTTTGCCCAGAAAGTGGCCCATCCGCTTCACTTGAATTTCAGATTTCTGGTAGTTGTCTGCGTTGTTCTTCAGCACGTGCTGAATCACGTCAGGATTGGTCGTAACGATGGCTTCTTTAAGACCACCGATAAAGAATCGGAAAGTGTCGCCATAGATCTCTGTGTACCTGGTCAAGACCTGTACGGGATTGCGAACCATCGCGCGCGAATCTGCGAAAGAGCGAATTCGGGAAACAACGGGTATTGGCGTAGGCAACGTTATACCTCACCCGAATGCGTGCTTTGGACGGTGGAGAATCTCATGTGGTTTGCCTGAAGCGGTCGTGTAGTTGTTGGGTTTTCAAGGTGAAGCGTCTTGGCTCAGTCTCGGTTTCCCAGTTGCTTTAAAAGTATCAGATGATGCACGATCGCCCGTGTCATCGTGGGGTGTTGCCTATAGGGAACTCCAAATTCCTTAGCCGTTTGCTTCACAATCCGAGTTAGAGCGGCATAGTGCGTGTGGCACACGTACGGACATAGATGATGGGCGATATGATGGTTTAGCCCGCCGGTGAGCCAGGCCACAAGGGGGTTTTCTGTCGCATAATCGGCCGTGGTGGCGAAAATGTGGTATACGCCATTGTCGAACTCGCCGCGGTCCGAAGGGAAGTAAGTGCCGTCAACAGTATGAGTGGTCTGGAAAACCAGAGATACCGTCAAACCGATGATCAAATGGACCAGCACAAACGCCAGGACGACCAGCATGAGAGGTCTGCCCAACACAACAACCGGCAAAACAAGCATGTAGATGAGGTAAATTCCCTTGCCCGCAAATAAAATGGCGTACTCTCGCGCCGGGTGTTTGGTGCGTTTCAGGTAATCATGGGATGGGAAAAAAAAGGCTTCAAAGTCCCTTAGGAACACGTAGTCGAGCGAGAACAGCGCATAAAAGAACAGCGCATAGATGTGCTGGAACCGGTGCATGCTCGTGCGCCGTTCATGCGGTGTAAACCGAAAGATGCCTCGTCCCGTAAGCGCGTCATCTTCGCCCTGGAGATTGATGCAGGAGTGATGGCCGCGATGATGGAGTATCCTCCACATATATGAGTTGATTCCGCAAACATCGAAAACATAATTCAGCAACTTGTTCACAGACGGCACGGTTGAGATGGCATTGTGGTTGCTGTCGTGAGCGATGTTCAGCAAGAGAAATGTTTGGGCAAGACCGCCCAGAAGGTAGAGGCCGACGAACCTCCATGAATCCGGCCTAAGTGCGTAGATGGTAATCCAACTGCCCAGAAGAACCGCAAGACCCATGGCAACTTTGAGCCACATCGAGCCATCGGCTTTGGGAGAAATCCTCTGGTCGGCGAAAAAACGATCGAGGCGGCGGCGCAAGACTTTTGGGAAAGAAGCTGCGCTTCCCGGGTCGCGACCGGATTGTGGCAGCGGAGACTCTGTGGGTACGAGATCATCCACATCCGGCTTTAACGAGATTAACGCTTCGGTCCCGGACGTCACCAGCGCCTCCACCATTGTGTTGAGCCGACCAGGCATGCTCAGGCTGGCGGCATCGGCTGCCCAGGAAAGAAGGCGTTCCATTGACTTGTCGCCGGCAGCGTCGAAACCTGAATGTTAGCGCGGATTTTCATGAGGAATCAAGGGAATTCGAATAGGACAGGCCGGCTCAGAGCAACGTTTCCAATGAAGAAGATGCGTTGCATACCCTCTCGGCTCTGCTACTATGAACCAACAGACAGTGTGAAAATCCGTTGAATGGGCGATTAAGGCCCGGCGGACGCTGCAAGACTTCCCCGCTGCCCGAGCCCGGTCGTCAGGGTGATTGGCCCCCGACCGAACCGAGTGGCACATTGGCAGAGAACGGCTTTTACCGTTCTTTCGAATGTTGGCTTGGACTGAAGCCCCGTACGCCATGGCTCAGTTGTACTTCGCTGCACCTTGGTCCGCGTAGCAGCAACTGAATAAGTATTTCCACGCACCCAAGTTCTTCAAAGCCACTTTGAAGGGTATTCCTGATCGCATATGGCGTCGATTCTGGACCAATTGGATAGGCTCGGCGATGAGCACCCGAACAAACTCCTCTACACGTACCTTGACCTGACCGGAAATCCGATCGAGTGTTACTCCTACGCGTCGTTCCTCCATCGGACGAAGGCGATCGCCGGACATTTGCGAGAAGAACATGGTTTCGCAGCAGGAGACCGGCTCTTGCTGGCATATCCGCCGGGCTTGGAAATGATCTGCGCGTTTTTTGGTTGCGTGCGCGCCGGATTGATCCCCGTGCCTGTGTATCCTCCGAGTTCCCGCGGCTTCCAGAGTGCCCTCTACAAGATGGTCCACGTCGCAAAGGATTGCCAGGCAGCCGGGATTTTAACCAGCGGTGACTACCGAGCATCTTTGAAAACTAATCTTGCCCGAAGTGGAGTTTCGACGTCCGGCGTAGACGTTGACTACATTTCGAATCTGCCTTGGATTGTTACGGAAGCGTTTGTGGAAACGATCTCGGACGAAACCGTCTTCGACCCTTCGAAGATACTGTTTCTTCAGTACACTTCAGGGTCGACGATGGAGCCCAAAGGCGTGATCGTGACGCACGAAAACATCCTGGATACTTTCCCGCTCGTGATCGACCATCCCGAGCCGGTCGTCGTCTCCTGGCTTCCGCAGTATCACGATATGGGTCTGATCGGGTGCTACCTTTACCCAGCGCTTAAAGGCGGGACGACCTACGGATTCGCTCCCATGGATTTTATTCAGCGCCCCGCCCTCTGGTTCGACGCGATCAAAACCTACCGGGCGACAGCCACGGCCGCACCCAACTTCGCTTTTGACTACTGCATGCGCGCCGGAAGGCTTTCAAAAGAGAGCCTGGAAGATTGCGACCTCAGTTCGCTCGAGGTATTGATGGTGGCAGCGGAGCCCGTCAAACCGGAAACTTACACACGGTTTCTTGAGACGTTTCAGCCTTACGGACTTCGATCAGAGAGCTTTTACGCCGCCTACGGGCTGGCCGAAAACACGCTGGCGGTTTCACTCTGCGGCCGCAGTATCGTTTCTGTCAATAAGCGTGCCCTCGCGCTGGGCAAGGCCCGCATGACAAACGAGGTCTCAGAGATCGATGCGTCCACACAGGTTGTCAGTTGTGGGACTCCTCTACCCGGTATCGATGTCAAGATCGTGGATCCGGAGCGGCACGTCGCTCTCAAGGATGGCCTCGTCGGCGAAATATGGATCGCTGGAAGTGGCAAGTGCCTGGGCTACTGGAAAAACCCGGAAATGACGCTCAAGCAGTTTCGCGCCCGGCTGGTAGACGATAGCCCATATGATGATGGCTACCTGCGCACCGGCGACATGGGATTCTTCCACAACGGCGAACTCTTCGTGTGCGGCCGCATCAAAGACATGATTATTCTCCGCGGACAAAACTATTATCCGCAGGATATCGAGAACGCTGTGGAGAGAGCGTCGGGGCTGGTCCGAGGCAATTGCGTCGCTGCGTTCCAGATTCACGAAGACAGCGAGCCGGCTCTCGCAATCGTTGCTGAAGTAAGAAACCCGAAAATGCTTCCGGATGCGCGCAAGATTGCCACCGCAGTCCGGAATTATCTCAACGTTGAAGTGGCGCTGATCTCCTTCATAGCGCCTCGTGCGATACCGCGAACCAGTTCGGGCAAGATCATGCGCCACAAGGCCAAGCAGATGTGGCTTGATGGCCAATTTACCGTTCTTTCTGAGTTTTCTCGGGAGAAGGATGCCGGCTGCGCCGAATCTGGCTCCGAGATGCGGTCGACTTTCGACGAGTTGAAAGCCAGGTACAACCTCACAGGCAGCGAATCGTACAACCTGGTCGAAGCCGGGCTGGATTCCCTCGATCTGGTCGTGTTCATGCACGAACTTAAGGAGCTTTTGAAGGATCAAGGCGCCGATATGCTGGCGAGGCAGGTGGACATCGGTGTAATTCAGCGTGTAAGCGTTGCGGAACTGTTTCAAATGGCCGAGCAGTTGGAGCGCGCTCCCGAAGAGGCGCTGATGTTGCTGCGTCATTCCCTGGCAGCTTTCCGTGAAGAGCAGCGCGCGGCCGAAAAGCAGATGATGAGCGACGACAGAAAGCTCATCTTCGCGCCCTCCACGCCTGCGCCTGTTCCCGCGATGCCAATCCTGAATCATGTGCTGCTCACGGGAGGCACAGGTTTCATCGGACCGTTCCTGATGAAAAGTCTGCTGGAGCAGACGCAGGCGAAAATATATGTTCTCGTCAGGGCCTCAGACGAAGAGCAAGGCAGGCAAAGGTTGAGAGCGGCGATGCAAACGATGGGGCCTTGCGCTGCGGGGCTACTGTCGGTGTTTGAGGCGCGCGTCATTCCTATTTGCGGAGATCTCGGGCAGCAGAATCTGGGCCTGAGTCAGCATGTCTGGGATTTCCTCGCCAATGAAATGGACACGGTGTTCCACAACGGCGCAACCGTCAACTATCTGTTCAATTACGACCGCATGCGGGAAGCCAACGTGTTGGGAACCAACGAAGTTTTGAGACTGGCTTTCGAAGGGCGGCCGAAGAGCATGAATTACGTCTCCACCACATTCGTGTTTGGCTGGGCCGTAAAGAGTGTCCTCTATGAAACCGACCAGAACGAGGACATGGAGCTTCTCGATTTCGGATACAGCCAGTCAAAATGGGTGGCGGAACAGGTCGTGGATGACGCACGCAGCAAGGGGCTTTCCGTCAGGATCTTCCGGCCCGCGCTGGTGAGTCCTTCCGTTACGGGAGGCGGAAACAACTTCGATATCGCAGTTCGCCTGGTCGCGTTTATGGTGAACCACGGTATTGGAGTGGACGCCCTGAACCAGGTAAGCTTTGTGCCCGCTGACATTGCGGCGAACAACATTGTTGCCATCTCCACCACTCCTGGAACGGAGAATAAAACCTACCATGTTGTACGCGACGACTACGCGAACATGATGGATATTACCGCGCTCATCACAAAGGCGACCGGACGGCAGTTCGAAATTTTCAGCGTCGCCGATTTTGTCCCCGAACTGATCCGCAGATGCAGGAAGGAAGATCTTCTCTTTCCGCTGCTGGATTTTTTGGTGGGATCAGTGGACAACATCACCGCAATGGAGTTCAAACGCTACGACAGTTCCACATATCAAAAGGCGCGGGATGCCTCGAAGTGGGGCAAAGCCGATCCGTCGCTCGAGGATACGGTCAACGGCATTCTGAAATTTATGCACCGTAAGGGCATCATTGCAGTCGAGGCTCGGGAGGCCAAAGCCGCGCCCGCCCCAGCGCCGGCAACCAGCAGCCGACTAGCCTGGTCGGACGCATAATGAGGGAGCGCAATGCGTCATTGCTTTTTGAAAACCAGCTTCTCGGAGATATGCTGGCCCGATTCAAATGTGCCCGAGGTGGTCATCGTCATCTGCTGACCATCGGGGGAAACGACCCACCTGTCCTTTTGCGTCACTTGATCGTCTCGCCGGTAAATTGAGTCCACCGTGTGCGAATCGACAAGTTGAAGCGCCACCGTATCGTTGCGGGAGTTCCTGAGGTCGTACTGTTTTCCGTCAAAACGGGCAGTGTAACTGAAATTGCCAGAAAAGCGCACCTCGTCGTTTCCGGCCGGTTCGATTGTGAGCGGAAACCCTTGCCGCAAAAGGGTCTTGCTCATATCCTGCGTCCATTCGCCGGCGAACAGATCGCGTGCGGTCTTCGCTCCGCCGCTGCGTGTCCACACACTCGTTTCGTCGGCATGTCCAATGCTCGAGGTCGTGATCGTCAGCTCGCTCCCATCGGCCGAGATTGATTCACGCACCGTTGCCACCACCGCTCCGTCTTTCTCCTCCTTCACCTCGGCGTGCTTCCTGTCGATTCTGTGCAACTCGACTTGATTGAATGCCGGGTTACCCGGAACCGCCGTTTCGTGGCCTTTCCCGCTCGCTGTAAAATCCAGGTGCTTATCGCCAGACATGACGACATGTACCTCATCATGAAGGTCCGTGATGGAGAGTTTGTTGGGAGGAACGAGGGTGCATTGCGCAGAGACGAGTTTCCATGAGCCAATGCGAGGGTCAGTCGCCCACATTGGAACAGCGAAGAGCAAAGCAAGCATGACAAATCGACGAATGGGGTCCTCCTCAAGCGCAAGGGGCGCCAAATCCTGGCAGAACGACTTGGGCAGCTAGCCGAAAGCTCCCAGGCCGCATCCTTACTACTATACGAACTGTCTGCGCACCGGGTGGCTAATCGGCGTGCCACTGATCCTCCGGCGACGCGAAGAATAGGAATATTACTTAACGGTTGGCGATCTCGTCTGAAATCATGGGTCTCATGCATCTTCGCCGTTTCTGGGTGGCCGGAATCGTCCTCATCGCCGTCGTTGCGCTGCTGCCATTCTCGTTTCACGCCGAACGCCATCTCGAGACGGCAACCCGCGTCGAAGGAAGCCAGGCGGAAACGGTCCGGCAAGAGCTGAGCAGCCGTTTTCATTCGCCGTTTGTCGACCAGGTTGTGCTGGTGGTTCAGGGGCTGCCCCCAGCAGATTCAGAGCCAGGCGAACATGCGTTAGCGACCATTGAGGCGGGATTGAAAGACCAGCCCGGCGTGTCGGGAATCGTTTCCTACCTCGACCTGCGCGATCCGGTTTTCCTGGGCAAAGGCGGCGGAACCTTCATTCTCATCGGGCTCGAGTCGACTGGGGGGCCTGTTGAATCGCTCGTTCCCGGCCTTCACCAACAGGCACGCGCGATCGAAGACCAATTGCGGAGTCGCTATCCCGGCGTAAAGCTCCAGCTGACAGGCGAGATTCCGCTCAATTTCGACATTCGCAAAGCAAGCGCTGACGAGGTGCATCGCAGCGAGAGTCTCGCCATTCCTGCGACCCTCGCGCTCTTGCTGCTGGCATTCGGAAGCGTCGTTGCGGCTCTGATTCCATTGGCTGTTGGCGAGCTTGCCATCTCTGCCACCCTGGCCATTACCGGCCTCCTGGCCTCGCGCTTTCACTTGTCGATTCTGGTGCAGAATCTGGCCACCATGCTGGGTTTGGGCCTTGGGATCGACTATGCGCTCCTTATGGTGAGCCGATTCAGGGAGGCGCTCTGCGCAGGATGCGATGGACCCGCGGCCTCAATGATTGCAGCACGTCAGGCAGGACACACTCTCATGATTTCGGCCTCGACGGTAGCCATCGGATTTCTCGCTCTCTTGACAGTTCCGATAAGCGAGATTCGCTCCATCGGTATCGCTGGATTCCTGGTGGCGGGAATCTGCGTGCTGCTGGCGAATACTCTCGTTCCATCTGTGCTGGCGCTGCTCGGTCACAGAATTGATGCTGGCCGGCTGCCCTTTGCTCCCCGATTGGATTCGCATTGGGCCGAACGCACAGGGAGGCGATGGAGGCGATGGGGAACTGTAATTGTTGCACACCCTTGGCTCGCCCTCTTCCTGGCGGGCACCCCTTTGCTTCTGCTCGCTTGGCAGGCCAGGCGGCTCGATACCAGCCTCCCCCGAGGGAATTGGCTTCCACAGGCGGCGGAATCGGTGCAAGCGCTTAACACCCTGGCAAAAATGGGCCGGAACGGCGTTGTCGAATCGTTGCGCATTCTTGTCGAACTGCCGAATTCAATTACGCAGACCGACGCGGGGTGGAATGCAATCGATCGTCTCTCCAAGCGGCTCGCCAACGACCCCCGCACCGAGCGCGTTATTTCAATCACGACACTCGCGGCGAGCAATCGCTCTGCGCTGGACGACCTCTCGCGGGAAACCCGGCGAACGTTTTTGAGCGGCGATGGGCGGGCAACATTGATTGAAGTGATGCCGGCAACTTCAGTTTCACTGCGAGGACAAGTCGAATGGGTGAGAGAGCTAAGGAAGACAGGTGCGACGGCTCTCACCGGGGTGCCCGGCGCCACGCTGCTGGTGGGCGGCATTCCAGCACTGAACGGCGATTATCAGACCATTGTCGACCACCACTTTGTGCCGGCAATGTCCCTGGTCGTGGTCGGAACGTTGCTGGCGCTGCTGGCTGGGTTTCGGTCCCTCTTTGTCGCGGTGAAGGCCATCGCACTGAACCTGTTCTCCGTCGCGGCCTCATTCGGAGCATTGGTCCTGGTATTCCAGGATGGACACGGAATCTCGTTGCTGGGAGTTCCCCGAGGAACGGGGAGCGTGTTTCCCTTGGTTCCTATCGTCGTCTTTGCCATCGTCTTCGGACTCAGTATGGACTATGAGGTTTTCCTGGTGGCGCGCGTTCTCGAAGCCAGAAGGAGCGGACTGGATGAAATGGACGCAATCCCGGAGGGGATGGCCCGAACTGCGGGCCTGATTACAAGCGCTGCCGCGATCATGATCGTGGTATTCGCGGCTTTCACCTTTGGGGATTTCCTCGTAGTCAAGATGATCGGATTCACTCTCGCGGTTGCTGTCCTGATCGATGCGACTCTGGTTCGAATTGTGATCGGTCCGGCGCTCCTTCGCATTGCGGGCGATTGGAACTGGTGGCCTGGAGGGCTCGACACGGCACGCAGGCCGTCGCGATGACGATCTGCCCGATCGGAGCTTTCACTTGACTTAAAAAGACCGAAATCATAAGAGCGACCTTGCCGATGACCTGGCGCTTCTCAATCGGCTCAAAAAGGAAGAAAGGGCCGACAACGCGAAGGACTACGTTGCACGGAGAATTTTTGCACACACTCTTTTGCGTTCCACATTTTTCGGCCAAGGGTTACGGGTGGAAAAGGGGTCCGAAATGCAGCTATGTACTTGAAAATAAGGGAAGTGTGGATTTGATGGTAGGCGAGGCGGGAATCGAACCCACAACCCCCGGCTTAGAAGGCCGGTGCTCTATCCGATTGAGCTACTCGCCCACGTCTCACCATTGTAACTTTGAAGCGGTTGTTTCGTGTTCGTCCAAACCTGGGTGAACCTGCCAGCAAACGCGCCCCGCAGGGCTGCGGACGCAAACGCTTCCTCAACTTCCCTGCTTTTCGCCGGCCACCTGCATCAGGAATCGCATCACTGAGGCCTCTGCCCAGTGCAATTCGCTGCCGCCATCATCGGAAAGAAAAGCACAATGTCCCCCATGCATGGTTTCGACAAGCGCAATATTTTTGTTCGCCAGCAGCGCCGCTCTAGTCTCAGGAAACAAGCGGATGAAGGGATCGTCGAGCGCAAGCAGAATGAGAGTTGGAACGGCAATGCGGTCGACAACCCGTGCGCTCGCCGCCCGATAATAGTAGTCATCCGCATCGCGAAAGCCACAATAACGGGCGACAATTCTGTCGTCGAATTCGCGCAGGGAACGGATCCTCCCCAGGCCGCGCTTGGCGTATCTCTCCGGATAAAGCACCGCCTTGCGCCGAAACCGCCGCATCAGGCCCCGCAGGAAATGCCATTCATAAGCGCGGTTCGCCGCCTCATGCAGCGCGTCTGACCCGGCCGCAAGATCGATTGCCGGGCAAACTGTTGCCACGGCGCAAATTGGAGGTTCCGCCCCCCACTCGCCGGCGAGTTTGAGCACCAGATTGCCACCCATCGAGTAGCCCACCAATGCCACCCGCTCCAGACCTGACTTCTGCGCAAAATGGCGCACCACCGCACCCACATCGCCCGAAAGCCCGGAGTGGTAAAGCGTCGGAGAAAGCAGATCGGTATCGCCGCAATTCCGCATGTTCATTCGAACCACATTGCATCCCGCCGACCAAGCGCGGACAGCGAGGCCCTGGATGTACTGCGAGTTCGAAGAGCCCTCAAGTCCATGAACCAGCACCACGGTGAGTCGAGCAGCCCGTTCCGGCTCCGGCTGCCAATGGCAATGGCATAACACCCGGCTGCCGTCGGCCGGGTCCACTTCGACGGTTTCCTCCGTGGCCAAAAGCCGGAATGCCGGACGCGGCAGATAATTGCCCACGATCGTCTGCAGATGGCCGTTGCTCAACCCACGCCGTGGAGAAAAAGGCCGCAGATCGGCGACAAATTTCGCTGTGCCATTCAATGGCTGAATATCAGTGCTCTTTGGATTCACTGAAGTATCAAATGAGTAGGCCAATCGCAGTCGTTCTGCCCCCGACAATCCGCGCGGCCCCGGGGAGGCTCATGGGGATCGATCCTCCGCCCTCGCTCGCCTTCCGTAAATTATAGACGTTACGTCGCCACAAATGGATGTGTCAGTAAACCCTGCTGGCAATGACCTGCGTTCCAGCCGAATTCGACTCGATGCTTGTCGATCGCAGCAATATCTCGAAGAAACGCATTGATCCATCCGGCCTCGTCGCTCTCCTGAGAATCGGAACGATGGCTGCCGGATGGAACAGTGTCTCCGCAGCCCCTTGGGTGCCGGCCACGTCGAGCCCCTGCAAGAGAAGCAGACGCCCGTTCCCGTCGAGGTTGGGGAGAAAGGCGATGAGCGCAAACGTCTCGTGCCCAGGCTCGTTCCAGTGGCTCGCATACGAGAGCGCTTCTCCCGGCTCGGGGTGGGTATTGATGATGGTCGCACCCTCCATGCCCTTGCGATAAACGATGCGGAAGTTGGCGCTCGCATCCGCAATCGACGCCCATGGATTGCTGCCGACGGAGCCAATCAGCACCGCGTCCGTGAGCCAATCAGCCACAGATGCGGGATTCACGCTTGAATCCATTTCCGAAATTCGATCCCAGCAATCCTCTGCAATGCTTCGCTCGGAAAGAAACCGCTCAGAGCATTCAGAGGTGGTGTCTTCTGGTGCCGGGGCCCAAGCCGTCACTGTTTCCCGAAGCGATAGACGAACCCGTACTGGAATCCAAAGCTGTTATGCAGCGATGAACCGAAACCCGTCGCCAGATCCTCTCCCGCCAGCCGAAGCGACAGGTTCGGGCTCACATTGGCCTCCCCGATAATCGCTCCGCTTATGACGTACGTGTCCGAATCGGGATACAGCCCCAGCAGCGACGTGCTGAATCCGCTGGTGTCCCCGGAGAAGTTGCCCATAGCCACGCCGCCCATGGCGCGCGCAGCGAGAGAATACCTGGGCCGCAACCGAAACCGGTAGGTCGGTCCGCCCATCACATCGTACTGGCTGATGGCCGGCCGCGTAATCCCGGTGGTATTCAGGCCCACGTAAGGAGTCCCATAGTACCCCCGGCCATCCACCGTTACGCCCAGTCGCTCGCTGAAGTAGCGGGTAATCGCCGCGTCCCACGAGTACATCGTCACACGTTGCAGATTCGGCCCCGGCGTAAAGCGAAGATACCCTGCGCCGACGAAAACCTCGTACAGATGTGCATATGTGTCGTGGATCGCCTGGGCCCGGCGCTGCTCGCGGCGCGCTCGAATGCGAGCCTGGACGCTCGTCTGGCCCGAACTCTCAGTGGTTGCAGGTTGCTCTTGCTGCTGCGGTTGCGGAGTTTGAGGCGCAGGAGCGCTCTGATTGGAATCTTGAGCCGGAAGAATGTGCGCGGCGGGCAAAGTGAACGCCACCAAAAGGACAAGACGGCGAAAAGAGAACATCGCTTTCGGGATACCTCCACGACTTTACGGAAGCACCCTGATCGAAGCGCTCCCCCACTAGGTATTAAACCATCTGGGGGTGGCGTTGTGGGTGGACCGCTCCAGTTTGGACGCACCGGAAACAAGTTCGCCACTCGCATCCTTCATTCAATCCGCGCTTGGACCACCAAAATACAATAGGATGAACTGAAACGGAGGCAACGCCCAGTTATGTTTCGATTCCTGCTTGGGATTGTATTCGGAGTTGTGCTTGTGCCCATTGCCGTCATCGTCTGGCTCGAAACCGGGAATGTGCCGGTGGCCGTCTCTGACCAGCCCCTGCCCTTCGAGGCCCAGATCACCGGTTCCGTTCTTCACGCGCGCATCGATCGCCAGATGGTGAGCATTCCTCCCATTCAGCCCGATGAAACCAATCTGGTCGCCGGAGCGCATATCTATGCGGATAAATGCTCTGTTTGCCACGGATTTTATGGCAGAAAATCCCAGTTCGGCGACGATATGTTCCCCGATGCGCCGCCCCTCTGGCAGAAACATCACAACGGTGAGGTCGTCGGCGTCAGCGACGACCCAGCCGGCGAAACCTATTGGAAAGTCTCCAACGGTATCCGCCTCACCGGGATGCCCATGTTCCGTACAGAGTTGAGTGACACCCAGATTTGGCAGGTCAGCTTGCTGCTTGCCAATGCCAATAAGCCCCTCCCCCCCACGGCGCTGCAGATTCTGCATGGGGCACCCGCACCGGCGCCCGAAGCGCCCCCCGCCGCGAAACAATGACAACCGGTACGCGATGCGTTTCCGCAACTCGGCCATCCTGCGTCACCCGGAAAGGAGCGCAGCAATGAGTATTGTCGATGCCCTGCGCAAGGGATTCGGGTTCTTTCTGATGAGCATGGGCGTATCGAGTCCCACAAAGAAGCCGCCACCTGCACAAAAACCCGCGCCGAAAACGAAACCGGGCGCCTGAAGTGTTCCTTTCGGCCTGAATTCATGCGACGACCCGGGTACCGCACTCATCAAACCAGACGCCATGCTTCGAGAGGCGTTGCCAGGGTTACCTGTGATGTTCACCAAATCCATTAAAGATCAACTGCACGCCTTCTGGGACTTCCTGGTCCTCTTCAGCGGAATCTCAACCGCATCAAACCTCTCGCGCACGCGCAAGGACCGCATCCTGACCCGTGGCCTCTTCCTCTTCCGCCGTCCCCGCTCCTAGTACCCAGTCCCCTTTCCCTAGTAAACTCGTCTTATGCCGTTGACCCGCCAGCACGCACTCGACTACTTCAATTCGCCCGATCTCATCGGGCTGGGTTTTGAGGCCGACGCCGTCCGTCGCCGCCTCCACCCCGAGGGCGTGGTTACCTACATCATCGATCGCAACATCAACTACACCAACTTCTGCACCGAGTACTGCACCTTCTGCGCCTTTTATCGTCCGCTCAAAGGACCAAAGGCCAGCGAGGGCTACATCCTCGACTTCGAAACAATCTACGAGAAAATCGCCGAGACGCTTGAAATGGGCGGCACCGGCGTCCTCATGCAGGGCGGCATCCACCCCGACCTCAAAATCGACTGGTTCGAGCGGCTTTTCACCGGCATCAAGCAGCGCTTTCCCCAGATCTGGCTGCACTGCCTTTCCGCCTCTGAGGTCCTGACCATCGCCGAGTACTCCAACCTCGACCTGCGCACTACCATCTCGCGCCTGCGTGATGCCGGCCTCGACTCCATCCCCGGCGGCGGAGCCGAGATCCTCGATGACGACGTGCGCTTCCGCATTGCCCGCCTCAAGTGCCGTACCCAAGACTGGGTCAGCGTCCATCGCACCGCGCACCAGCTCGGTATGCGCACCACCGCAACCATGATGTTCGGTGTCGGCGAAACCTTCGACCAGCGCATCAACCACTTTGAGGTCGTCCGCCGTCTGCAGGAAGAGACCGGCGGATTCACAGCCTTCATCCCCTGGAGCTTCCAGCCCCACAACACCGCCCTCGGCGGTCGTAGCTGGGACGAAGCCACTTCGGTCGAGTACCTCAAAGTCCTCGCCATCGCGCGCCTCTACCTCGATAACATCGAGAACGTGCAGGCCAGCTGGGTGACCCAGGGCCTCAAGGTGCTGGAGCTGGGCCTCCACTTTGGCGGCAACGACGTCGGCTCCGTAATGCTTGAAGAAAATGTCGTCAAGGCGGCGGGTACCTCCAACTGCACCACGGAAGAAGAGCTTCGCCGAATCATCCGCGACGCCGGCTTCAAGCCCGTCCAGCGCGACACCCTCTACCGAACCATGTTCTTGAACTGAGGAAGCTCTTCCTGAGCCAATCTCATCTGGCGAAGCACTTTTCCCGGATTGCAACCGCCGGGATGTGGCATGATTCCAACCGGAGGTTCTCGTGAAGAAAGAACTGTGCTTTTTCTTTGCCGCGATGGCAATTGCCCCAGTAGGTTTGCTCGGACAAGCGAAACCGGAAGCCCCTGCCGCTCCTCCCGCAAATCCGATCACCGTAAGCGAAAAGGGGCTTTATTCCTTTGTGAGCAGCGCCGTTATTCGCGCGGCTGAGAAGATGCCGGAAGAAAACTACTCCTTCAGACCAACACCGGAAGTTCGCAGTTTTGGCCAGCTCGTTGGCCATGTGGCCGATGCCAACTACATGTTCTGCTCGCAGGCCGCAGGGGAAACCAATCCCATGAGAGATATTGAGAAAACGAAGACATCCAAGGCCGATCTCGTCTCCGCCATCAAGGGCGCAGTTGCATACTGCAACAAGACGTTCGACGGCATGACAGATGCCAAAGGCAGTGAGATGGTAAAGCTCATGAACTTCGACTTCGCGAAGCTCACTCTGCTCTCGCTCAATACGGCACACACCGATGAGCACTATGGAAACATGGTGACCTATTTGCGAATGAAGGGGATTGTGCCGCCGACCAGTGAGAATCAGCCTGCACAACCGCCAAAGTAAAACCCGATATCGGTCAGTCAACATCGAGTTCATCCTGCTGGTGCTTGCAATCGCGCCGCGCTTTACCGCGGCTTCCAACGAAAAAACGTTCAGTTTAGAAATGCAGACAGGGAGCCTCGCGCTTTTGCGTAATCAGTCCTTCTTCTCAGCTCCCGCGGTTGCATCGTGAACGCCACTTGCTCGCATTTGCCCCCTTCGCGATGAACTGAAACATCATGAGAGATCAATATCGGTTGCTTGGCGTATGTCCCGAATTCAGTTGCCCGGGGCAGCCTGGCGTGTGACAATAATCACAGCAAATAAGCGACTGATTGCCGATCGGTCAAACTGTCATATCTAGAAGAGATCGTGGTCCCTGTGCGCATCCGGATCAACATCTCGTTCGACCTTCGTTGAAGAACGCCAAGGCTTCACCCGAAATGAAACTTCCCGATTCCATATTTTCCTTGAAGCCCTTCAATAAAGAGGTTTGCTGAGCAGCGCGACGCACTGGTTCCGGTGTCAGGCTCAGGACAGCCCACCAACAATCAATCACCAAGATTTCTCCGCTTCTTTCTGAGAGTTCGAGGGAGCGTCGAACTTGGGCCCTGTCTCTGACGGTGCGTGCACCATGCGCGCAACTGGCGCTTGGAGTGTGTTTTTGAGCGCTTGCCGCACCGCCGGGATAGAACTTATTTCCACTGAAGGAATTCTCGATGATCCGAACAATTCGTTTCTACAGCGCCTGCCTGGCGCTTGCCGCAGCGGCGAGCCCCGCTCTTGCGCAGACAGTCATCCTCAGCCCCACGAACGGAGAGCAAGTTTCTTCTCCTTTCACGCTTCACATGAGCGCCAGTACCTGCTCCTCTCTGCCTGTCACGGCAGTCGGATATTCGCTGGACAACAGTTCCAGCACTTCATCCTGGCCTGCCCAATACATCGATGGGCCCGTCGGTGCTCCCGGCGGATGGCACACCCTGCACGTGAAGGTCTGGAACGATAAGGGCGGTGTCTGCGTCACCGATGTCTCCATCGACGTCACTAGCGCTCCCGCCCCAACTGAGAGTGCATCGAGCGCCGTCATTCCATCCGATGCCGTGCGGGTCAGCAGCATCCAGACCCTGGGAAACTGGATCACGATTCACGACGGCGGCACCTCGGGCTCTTCCAGCGGCACCACCAAGCTTGTCGGTTCGCCTTCCCTCACGGGTACCTCCCGGATGTTTGCAAACGAGTTCTCCGACTTCGGCGGCCAGCGTTTCTCCGTTCAGTTCAATGACAACACCACTTCGCAGAACTTCTTCTACGACACTTGGGTCTACATCGCCGGATCTTCGGCAGGATTCTCGAATCTTGAGTTCGATTTGAACCAGACAATGCCAAACGGCGAAACGGTGATCATGGGTTTCCAGTGCGACAGCTGGATCCAACGATGGGATTACGCCGTCAACGGCGGATCGCCCTCCAAGTCGAATGACACCTGGCTGCATTCTTACGCTCCCTGCAACGTCCATAACTGGGCCCCGAACAAGTGGCATCACGTGCAGATTTACTTCTCCCACAATGATTCGGGATGGGTCACCTATCACTCCGTCTGGCTCGACGGTGTGGAACAGGACCTGAATTTCACCGTCTTCTCCGCATACGATCTCGGTTGGGGGCCGGCCATCGTGACCAACCTCCAGATTGACGGGGCCAGCGCCGGCACCAGTTGGGGGAATGTCTATCTCGACGAATTGAGTGTCTATCGCTGGTGAATGTGATACAACCCGAAAACACCTTTCCGGTTCGAATATAAGGGTCCGGCCCCAGGCATCATCCTTGGCGAAAGGAGAGCAGAGGAATGGCCTTGTTTTTCAGAAAACTGGCTCCAATCCCGCTTGCAGCAGTGCTGGCCGTTTCAGCGCTAAGTACAGGATGCGCGGTCCACGCGCGCGTTTATGACCCCTATTACCATGACTACCGTCCGTGGGGTGGCGAAGTCGTTTATTACAACCAATGGGAGCACGATACGCACCGAAGACATGAAGACTTCAACAAGCGCAGCAAAGCCGAACAGAAGGAATATTGGGACTGGCGTCATCATCACTCCGACCAGCATTAAGCCGGCCATCTCTGCGCTCATGACAACAGGGACTTTCCCGGCAATATCGGGTAGGGAAATAGAACTCATGCCGAGGTGCGCCATTCCGGCTTCGCAATCGGCGAGAAACGCGAACGGCTAGCCCGCTAACTCGCCAATCGCCTACTGACCTGCTAGCTTTGAAACGGCCACTGCCCCAGCCTTTTCGCGCGCCACACATAAATCAGGGTCCCGCTGCAAGCAATGCCCGCAGCCGCGGCCAAACCCTCCACCGCCTTCGTCCGGTTCAAAACGATGAAGATGAAACCCGCCATGGCCGCAAGCGGCGGCAGCGGATACAGCGGAATCCGGAATGGCCGCGGCAAGTCCGGTCGTTTGTACCGCAGGTACATCACTCCAACGTGCTGAAACAGGAATTGCAAAAGAATGCGTGTGATTACCAGCATCGTAATCACCTGCTGCAGGCTGAAAAAGCAGAACGCCGACGCTACCAGCCCCAGCGCGACCAGCGAACGGTGCGGAATTCCGTGCTTCGGATGCACCGCCGCAAGCGCGCGAAAGTAGTTTCCATCTCGTGCCGCTGCGTACGGGACACGGCTGTAGCCCAGCAGTAACGAAAACACCGAGGCAAACGCTGTCCACACAATGAGCGCCGCCATCAGCCGCCCGGCCCACTGCCCAAAGGCTGACTGCGCGATATCCGCCGCAAGTTGCAGGTGAACTGCCGCTCCTGCCGCCGTGCTGTTCGCCGCGTCACGCACCGCCGGCAACGCCGCAAGATTCATCGTCACGTACAACGCGGCAACAAAGAGGACCGAGAGCAGAATGGCACGCGGAATCGTCTTCTCCGGTTGGCGAACTTCACTGCCCAGAAAAGTGATGTTGTAGTAGCCCCAGAAATCGTACGTCGCAATCAGGGTCGCCTGCGCAAGCCCGCCGACCGCCACGGCCGCAGACTGCGCTGGCGAAGCCGGCATATGCCATCCGCCCGTCGCTGCCGCATGCGCAAATCCCGACACAATCACTCCTGCGAGCGCGGCCATCACCCCAGCAAACAGCACCCACGCCAGCCGGGTGATCGAACTCAGGTTGCGATACAGAAGCGCTGTCACGAGCAGGCACGCGCCCACCGCGGCAAAGTTCGCATAGTGCAGCGCGGGCAGTGCGGCAAACGGAGCGTTTTCAAGTCCCGGCCAGAACCACGCCAGAAAACCCGACAATCCGATGCACCCTGACGCAATCGAAAACGGCGCCGAAAAGCTCAACTGCCATACGAAGAGGAAACTCAGCCAGTTCCCCGCGCGATCTTTGCCGTAAATCTCACGGAGAAACGCGTAGGACCCGCCGGCAAGCGGAAACGCAGCGCCCAGTTCCGCCCACACCAATCCATCGGCAATCGCGATCGCCGCGCCCAGCAGCCACGCCCACACTGAGAGCCGATACCCCGCCGCCGCAATCACCAGCGGCAGCGTGATGAACGGCCCCACGCCGATCATTTCCAGCATGTTGAACAGCACCGCTGAACGCAGGCCAATACGCCGCTCAAGATGCCTGGGACCGGCGGAAATGGAGGCAGATGGACTCATGAGGAATTGCGTGCCCTTTTAATGAGCACCCTGGCGGATTGTACACTGGCGAGGATCATGTTCTTTGCCAGGGGACCTCATCGTGCTGCTGTCGTTCCGGCTCTTGCGAGTTTGATTTTCGCGGGCATCGGACCGTTTTGCCTTCGCGCTCAAACCGCCTCAACCGCGGCGCCTGCTTCCGCCGAGCCTGCCACAACCGCGTTGCCTATTGCCGAAGACCGCGGCGAGGCAGATCTCGAGCAGACTCTCAAGCGCCTCGGCACCACCGCCAGCATGCTGGTCATCGTCGCCCACCCCGACGACGAAGACGGAGCGCTGATGACTTACCTTGCGCGCGGAATGGGCGCGCGGGTAGCGCTGCTTACACTCACGCGAGGCGAAGGCGGGCAAAACCTCATGTCGGCTGACACCGAGGACGCGCTCGGACTCCTCCGCACCAACGAGTTGCTCAAGGCCGACGAATACTACGGAGCAACCGAGCTCTGGGGCACTGAAGTCGACTTTGGATTCTCCAAGACGCAGCAAGAGTCATTTTCGCAGTGGGGACACGAACGCGTGCTCTATGACGCCGTCCTCGCCGTGCGCAAGGTCCACCCGCAAATCATCATGTCGACCTTTGTCGGCGGCATTACAGACGGACATGGACAGCACCAGGTCTCCGGCGAAATAGCGCAGGAGGTCTTCAAGGCCGCAGCCGATCCAAGAGTGTTTCCCGATCAGCTGAAGCCCGTCTCGGAAGGTGGACTTGGCTTGCAGCCGTGGCAGCCGCTTGCCGTCTATTCCCGGACTCCCTTTGCGCCCGTCACCAGCAAGGGCATGTTCGATTACGCCACCGGAAAATGGGCGCCAGCGCGTTTTCTTAACTACATCACTGGCGAATGGACCACCGGTGTTCTCTCGACCGACGCAACGATTCCGGTTGGGAACTACGACTTCACTCTCGGACGCACCTACGCACAAATTGCGCGCCAGGGTTGGGGCATGCAGAAGTCGCAGAATGGCGGCGCCAATCCCGAGCTGGCTGAAGCGGTCACCGGCAGCTATCACCTGTGGGGCGTGGCGCCCGAAGCAAAAGCTACCGGCGCAGGCGAAGACAACAGCCTCTTCCATAACCAAAAGGTCAGTATCGACACCAGCATCGCGGGACTTGCCCGCCTCGTGCCTGGCGCGGCGCCCGGCTGGCTCACGAGCGGTCTCGAGCAGATTGACTTCGGTTTGAAAAACTTTGATTCGAAGTGCCCTTGCCACCCGGACCCTGCGACCGCGGACGCTCTCGCTCCGATCTACAAGCAAACTCTCGACCTTAGATCCAGGGTCGCCGCGAGCGATCTCGACTCCACCGCAAAGGCCGATCTTCTCTTTGAGTTGGACCAGAAGATCGAGCAATTCCAGACCTCCTTCAAGAATATGCTCGGGCTCAGCCTCACTGCGTTTCGGACCAATGAAACTCGTGCCCAGAACGGCGGTTTCCGCGGGAGCACAGCCGATGAGACCCCGCGCAGCATCTCACCCGGCGAAGCATTCCGAGTGAGAGTTCATACATCGCAAGCTACTCCAGAGACCCGACTCGACAAAGTCTGGCTGGATAGCCAGATCGGAAGTCCTTGGAAGTCTGATCTAGCGACCGCTCCAATTGACCCCAGTTCCCCTGTCTCCGATCCCATTTTTGCAGTCACCGTGCCCGACAATGCCGACCCGACCGAGCCGTATTTCACGCGTCCCAACATCGAGCAGGCTTACTACAACATCTCGAACCCGGCCTGGCGCGAACGCTCCTTCGCTCCATATCCACTCGCGGCTTGGGCCGAGTTCACCTTCGATGGCCTGCCCATTCGACTCGGCGAAGTCGTTCAAACCCTCGATCGCGTCACCGGACCGGGCGGCATCTACGAGCCTCTGGTTGTAGCCCCGGCAATCGGAGTGCGCGTTGAACCCGAAGCTCGAATCCTGCCGCTCAATGGTGGCCCGCTGCCCGTGCAGGTTACGGTGCACACGCAAGGCGCCAGTTCGGGGGTCGTCAAGTTGAACCTTCCGGACGGTTGGACTTCACAACCGGCCGAAGCACAGTTTCGACGTATCAGCGCTGGAGACACCGAGCCAATTCTCTTTTCCGTTTCTCCATCGGCCGTCCAGGAAGGCGCGTATTCTGTTCGCGCCGTCGCCGTCTCCGCCGGCCGCGAATACAAGAGCGGCTGGAAGAGCATCGGCTATCCTGGTTTGCGGCCCTATAACCAGTACAAGCCCGCCGAATTGCGCACCCGCAAGGTCAATTTGAGAGTTGCTCCCGGCCTCCACCTCGGCTACGTCATGGGAACCGGCGACCTTGTCCCGCAAGCGCTGGAAGGGATGGGCATCACACCTCATCTTCTCAGCGATGCCGATCTAGAATCGGGAGACCTTTCGCAGTGGAACGTGATTGTCATCGGCATTCGGGCTTACTCCGTCCGTCCCCAACTGGCTGCCGCGCAGGGTCGCCTCAACGATTTTGTCCGCGCCGGCGGCACGCTGGTCGTCCAGTACCAGAGCAGCGACTTCCCCGCCCCGCTTTCGCTCTCGATGAACCCGCGCATGCCCGAACGTGTGGTGGACGAAGATGCACCGGTAAAGCTGCTCGATCCCGCCAACCCCTTGCTCTCGTGGCCCAACAAAATCACCCCCGCCGACTTCGAGGGCTGGGTTGAAGAGCGCGGCCATTCCTTTATGGAAACCTGGGACCCCGGCTTCACCGCGCTGACAGAAACAGCCGACCCGGGTCAGGATCCGCAGAAAGGCGGCCTGTTGGTCGCACATCCCGGCAAGGGAACATATGTCTACGTTGCCTATGCCTTGTATCGTCAGTTACCCGAGTTAGTACCCGGATCATATCGTCTGTTAGCGAACTTACTCAGTGCCGGCAAAGGTAACAACGCCCAACCTTAAATTGGATCGGCCCGCTCATCGAACTCTTCAAGCAAGAGCTTCTCTCATAAGCAGATGTTTGTTAAACCAAGGTAAATTCATCGAACGTTCACAATACAGTCTGCATTAAGTGTGGCCTGTTAAAAGCATGTGAATTCGTCATATATTCATCTAACTCTGCGAGCCTTGCAAGTGGAAACAGCCAAAGAAAGCTGAGCCTCTGCATCACTGCTTTTCGCGGCTGGTTGATCCCTTCGCATCCCTTAGAATCGCCGCAAACATGCAGAATGAAAGATTCCTGGATGCGGGAAAACGGCGCTCGCAGCATTCGTGGGCGCGGCCACGTTTCACAAAACAATTTGAGAGGGAGAAGAGACGCCCAATGAACTTCAGACTCAAAACTGCTGCCGCTGC
>DATKPJ010000015.1:0-41614 GCA_035524195.1 Occallatibacter sp. | reverse complement strand
CGGCCGATATGTCGGGCTGCGGAATCGAGCCTCCATCCACCGCCTCCTTCCCGTCCTCCAATCCAACCACCCCGGGCAATTCGACCAACGGCTGCAAGGGCAACAATAAGGACGTGCAGGAGTTTACCGCAGGCTGGTGGTACAACATCTATGCCGGTCCCAAGGGACGTCTCCGTCAAGGCTTCCAGTACAGCTACATTCGCCGCGACCTCTGGTCAGGCGCGGGCGGTACGCTGAACCCCGGCGGCGGCGCATACGGCGGCGACAACATGATCTTCACGTCGTTCCGCTACTACATCCCTTAACCAGGAAAACAGCGAAATCAGAAAGGGCAGCCTCGGCTGCCCTTTCTGTTTAGGGTCGCTGCCTGCTCGACGCAACCACGTGCTGGTCGGGCAATTTGCTGATGGGCTCGCCAGTCGGCGCGAAGGCAACCCCCGCAACTGCGTCGCCCGATGCGAGCACGTCGCGAAGTTTCTCAGGGTTCGCGCCGCTGCGCTCCTCCGCCAGTTCCAAGATGCGCAATGCCGAGTCTGGCTTGGTGGCTCCCGGCATCCTGAAAATCCAGGGGACATTGGTGGACGTCAATGTCCTGTCGTCGCTTAAAGCGAGAACCGGCACAAGAGCCTTCAGCGCCAGTTGCTCTGACAAGTGCGCAGCATTGCGATCTAGGGCCACAATCGCCAGTGCGTGCTCATCCCACAGCGCGTGCACAAGCTGCGTCGATGCGGCGCCCCAGTTCTGATCGCTGACCACCGGAATGATGTCCCACTTTCGCCCCTTGGCTGCCATAGCCGCCGCCCGGGCCTGTACCGCAGCAGACACGGCAACACTGTCCGCCTGTGGGCCGAAGAGCACCACGCGGATTGGTCCCGATGAAAGGTCCGGACGGTCGGGCCCCGCGTAGCTCACTCCGTCCTCGCCCACCCGTGCGTAAGGCTGCCTGGGTCCCGGAGTGGCTGGCGCTGGCTCTTGCGCTTCATCTTTCCGGTTCCGTGTGGCGGGAATCTTTTCCATCGTTGCCGCGCGATAGGTAATCGCGCCGTTGTGCACCGTCCCGAAGTACATCGAGCTGACATTCTTGTTGTTCGGATCGAAGACCATGTGGCCGGTAACGCCGTCATATTGGTACACCTGGTCCAGTGCATCCTGAATGCGCGCCCGGTTGAGTCCGGCGCGGCAGATTGCATCGAGCAGAATATTCGTCACGTCATACGAGAGTGCTGCAAACTGCTCCGGCTTCGCTTTGTACCGCGTCGCGTACCGCTTCTGAAAGGCGAGCCAGCGTGGATCGCGCCGCGATGGATCGTAGGGATACAGGGCCTCGAATCCTTCTGCCGTCGGTCCGGCCTGGGAAAGTAAATCCTCGCCAAGTGTGCGATACGCGCCAAACACCCGCTGTTTCATGCCCAGTGCGCGCATCTGCTTGAGGATGTTCGCGGCCTCGCCTTCATCGGCCCACAGCACGATCGCGTCCACGTGCGAATCGTGAATAATGCGCAGCTGGCGTTGAAAATTCGTATCGCCGGGCAGATATTTCTGTTCGATCACGAGGGGGTGCCCGAGCCGCACGGCTGCGGAGCGGAACTTTTCCGCTGCCATTCGGCCGTAACGGTTATTCACACGCAGCAGTGCTGCCCGCTTCAGGCCCAGTTCCGTGAAGATCCGCCGCGCCAGGGTATAGGCCTGCACGCGATCGTCCTGAATGTCGGTGAAATACCAGGGGATATAAGTCTCCGGAATAGTTGGATCTGTAGAGGCTGAGTTGACGACCGGGAACTCCGCTTTCAGCGCCAAACGCAGCACCATGTGGGTGGACTCCGAGCTGATGGATCCCAGGATGGCCCAGACCTTCTCGTCGTAGACCATCTTGACAGACTCATCGAGAGGCGCGCCCCAGATGGCCGAGTCGGTAGGCCGCTCTTCACCACCTTCCGCCCCAAACTGCCAGTTGCTGTAATCGTCATGCACCATGAGCCGGAACGGCTTGCCTCCGTAGCCGCCGCGTGCGTTCGCTTCGTCAATGGCCATCTGCGCGCCGTGCAGCATACGCAGCCCGTATGCCTGATCCGCTTGTTTCGCGATCGGACCAAGGAAACCAATCCGCACTTCCTTCTCATCTGTCGGATCGGGTATGTCCCGTGCCGCACCGGTGTAGATATTGGGATGCGTATAGTTTTCGTAGTACGGCTTGGCAAAATGCTCGTATGGCTCCAGATCTTGGGGAGTTCCGGCGTAGGGTTCCACCGTGCGATCTGGCGGCGGACCGGGTGGATGAGTTCCGCACGAACACGCACTCTTATTGGCGCTTTGTCCAAGCGCGACCACGCCGGCGGCCCACACGAGCACCGCAGCCAACAACCATCCCTTACGCATGACAGCTACTCCTTATGGTGGCAGCAGGCCTTTTCCGTGCGGAACATCGCGATGGCTTCAATCTCGACCAGCAAGTCAGGCCGGCAAAGCTTCGCTTCGATCCCCGTCGAAGCCGGCAGCGGATCAAGTCCCTGCTCTTTGAAGAATGCGGTGCGCTCTTCGTTGAATGCCTCGTAGTCGCGGTCGATGTCGCGCAGGTAGCACGTTGTCCGCACGATATCGTGCCACGTGCAGCCTTCGCTCTCCAGCAGTCCAGTAATGTTCGCGAGTGTACGCTGCATCTGCGCGCGAAAATCGCCGATGTGCACGGTCTTGCCGTCCTTGTCGATCGAGGCCGTTCCCGAGATCAGCAGGATCGTTAGGCCGTTCAAGTCGATCCGCATGCCGCGCGAAAACGAGCTTGGCTTGGCGTAGGCGTACGCTTCGTTCAGTACGCCGTGGTTAGTCACTGCCCGCTTCTTGATCGGCGAATGCGCGATGTTCTCCAGAATGTCAGCAAGTTCAATCATGATGATGGCTCCTTATTTGCCGTTTGCTAGGTTCCCTTTTGATTCGAGAATTCCGTGGCTCAACCCCTCGGCCGTAGCGACCCAGATGTCGTTCCCCTGAAAGTCAATCCCCAATACATAGTTGTGAGCTGGCCCCGTGGTGACGGGCACTTCGGTGATGTTGCCCAGCGCATCCCGCACCGACATCTCCGGCTGATGAGTTTTGAGTGAGCGGGTGTATACAGCCCAATTTGTCCCGTCGAAGTAAGCCAGTCCCTTATCGGTGCAGAACCATGCCCGGTTCGCGTCCACGCCCTTGACGAAGTTGGTGAAATTGGAGGGAAGCCCGCTGTCCTTGGTCATGAAGTTATGCCAGTAGCGCCCGTCATAGTGGCTCTCGCCAAAATAAGTCGACACCCAAACAACGCCGTCGACATAGCTGACCGAACTGGTGATGTCGTGAATCAATCCCTGGTCCTTCAACACCACGACCTCGGTCTCACCATCCGGGTCCTTGTACATGTCCCAGCCGCCTGTCTTCTGTGTGTACTCCATTAGCCCGCTGCCCCATACCGCGAAGTACACCTTGTCCGAAGCGGCTGAAACGCCGTAGACCCAGATTTCCCTCATGGGAGTATTGCGTTCATTCCACAGCGACCACTCTCCGGAGCGAAGATTCAGCTTGCAGGCTCCCGCTGCCGTAGCCACCCACACATTCTCGCCTTCGACGGAAACGCCATAAACGACGTCATTGCTCAATCCGGAATTCAATTGTGTGAAAGTATCGATGCGCCCGCCGGAAATGCGGCTGAGCCCGCCCATTGTCCCCGCCCACACATCGCCGGTGCGCTTGTCGAGCGCGAGTGAGAGCACCGCGCGATGCGCAAGCCCATCCTTGGTCGTAAAGGTCTTCCACTTGCCGTTTTCGTAGAGACCCAGCCCATTGTCGGTTCCGGCCCAGATGCGATCACCATCCACCAGCACTGAATACACATGATTGTCGGGAAGGCCATTGGCGGTGGTGAAGTTTTCAAAGCGGAATCGCGGCAAGACTCGAAGCGCAACCGCCGTCGCCGCCTGGGCCTTGTGCATCGCGCCAGCAGATCGAGCTGCAGACTTCTGCGCCGTCGGGGTAAGTCCCGCGCCCTGCGCCAACACGCTGAGTGCCATCACACCGGCAGCCAGAACGATGGGAATCGTCTTTGTGCCTTTCATCATCGCGTCCTCAAATACTCAATCAAATCGTTCAGCTCGTCTTTCGTCAGGTCGTTGGTGCGCCCGTGCTTGTCCCCCGGGTTGTAAATGGTCCAGATCTCCTCCAGCGTCGCCGCCGATCCGTCATGCAGGTACGGCGCGGTCAATGCGATGTTGGTCAGTTGCGGCGTATCCAGCAGCCCCGAGTCATCGGTCGGCTTCTTCGTTCCGACATCGAAAGACCTCTGACTTGTGCCTTTGGGTCCACTATGGCAATACGAGCAGCGGTTCTCTAGCGGAATCGGGTTGCCGAACTTGTCCACTGCCCGCTCGAAGATCGCCTTGCCGCGATCCTGCGCCGCACTTAGCTCGTAGCCAGGCAGCCGCCACCGGTTCGGCCGCGGCGGCAGGCTGCGTATGTACGTAACCAGGTCGGTGAGTGTCAGATCGTCATAGTTCTCTGAGCGCCAGAAATACTTCTCCGTGCGCGGTCCGCATTCCGTGGGCAGATTTGGATTACCGCCATTCCATTTGTAGGGTTCCGTCCCGACCAAATCTTCAATCGGCCGATTGTCCACGATGTCCCGACCAAATCCATCAGGTTCAAGGTCCCAATTCAACCCATCAAAGGTTGAATCGATGTGGCAGTTCGCGCACCCAATCTGGCCCTGAAACGAATACTTCGCCGTATAGAAGGTCTGTTCGCCATAACGCAGCACTGATAATTCCTTCGGCCCGTTAAGCGAAACAGTAGAAGCCAGCTTGTTTGTGCGTGTGTCGATTTCGCTGATCGTGTCTTCAAGTCGATTCGCCACTAGCAGACGGCCACCCCCCGGCGCGAACGTCACCCCCCGCGGATCATGGCCAACCGCAACACGCGTGATCACATAATTCGCACTGGTTGAAAGGTCCTGCGCAAATGGTCCCCGGTGACTGTGGATGAAGTGCAGAAGCTTGGGCACATCGATGACTGTGACAATCTCAGAACCTCCGCTGGTCACATACATCCGCGACTTGTCACTCGAAATCGCGACTCCGAACGGCCGCGCCGCGTAGCGCTCTAATTCATCCAGCGGAATCTCGACTGGCTCGGCCCCTACGTCAGCACCAAAAATCGTGAGCGTGTCGACAAATGCTCCTCCATGCTCAAGCGTCGCAAGCGGTACAAGGTTCTTAGGATGCAGTTCAGCAACAGCTCCAAACCGGCCATCCTTTGAGAAGGCCACGTGAAAAGCGCCCGCTATGCCGTGCAACGGAATCCGCTCCACGACTTCCGCCCGAGTCGCATCAATCACCGTAATCTCCGATTGCGGCGTGGTTCGAAACGGCGCTGCATTCGGATAGATATGCGTGACATATAGCTCGCTTCCATCAGGCGAAGGGGTAATGTAGCTCGCGCCGCGTCCTGCTGCAAGACGCTTCTCTTCAGCTCCTGTTTGCGCATTGAGCACGGCGACATCGTTTGAAATGCGGCTCGCAACAAACAGATGCTTGCCTGCAGGGTCTTCAACCACGCTCGATGGTTCCGCAGCAACAGGCCATGTCGCGGCCACTTCCAGCGAGCGCGTGTCGATGACCGAAACGGTGTCGTCCCAGGAGTTGGCGACGTAAATCCTGTTGCCATCGTGAGACAGCGAGAATCCGCGCGGAACGCGACCCACGGCAATCCTCTTGATCTCGGCATAGGTCATTGCGTCGAGCACGCGCACTTCAGCGCTCTCCTGGCAGAGGACGAAAAGCCGTGTACCATCGGGCGAATACAGCAGCTCAATCGGAGACGCATAATTCAGGCGCTCTCCGGTTCTGGCAGGCACAACCGCATGTGCCGATCGTCCGCTCCAAATCGGCGAGGCAAGCACCATTGCCGCCAGCAATACCGCCGCGGCGCCAATCCCAATGCCGATTCGTCCCCGGTCGCACGCGCTCACTTCGCTTGCCTCACTCCCGGTTCCTGCACAGTCAGAATGCGATCGACGTTCTGATTCTCAAGGGTCTGCTCCGTACCGCTGGGCCAATGCACAAGAATCTTGTCGACAATCGTTGCGGCGCCTAAGCCGAAGTGCATCCTGTCTTCGTTTTGCGAGAGGTAACCGGATTCCGCCACCCGCTCCTGCATCCAGCGCTTTCCGCCCGCGTACAATTCAACGCGCGCGCCGATACCGTCGCGATTGCTCTTGGTGCCGACGAGCTTGATGGCAACCCAATGGCCAGTGTTCGTTGAAATGTTGTGGATCAGCGTCCCCTTGGCGCCCAGGTTTACCAGGAATGCGTCCACTTTGCCGTCGTTGTCGTAGTCGGCGAAACAGGCGCCTCGCGCCACGGTGCGTTTGCTCAACACTTCGCCGGCCTGCCGCGAATCATCCTCAAATTTCCCGCCTCCAAGTCCGCGAAACAGAGTGTGCTCCTGCGGAATAAGGTGAATCAGGCCGCCGTGAAAAATCAGAATGTCGAGCAAGCCGTCGTTATCGAAGTCGAAAACGCCGGATCCCCAGCTCACATACTGCGCGTTTGCCTGTGACACGCCATTGGTCGCTCCGATATCGTCGAAGCTCAGCTTGCCCGTGTTACTGAGCATGCGGTTATAGCGTCCGTCTGTCACCCACAAGTCGAGCTTGCCCTTGCCTTCGAAATCCGCAAACACCGGCCCCATCGACGAAGTCGATTCGCCGTTCTGCCCATAAGCCGTGCCTGAATCGTTACCGATCTCTTCAAACGTACCGTCGTGCTTGTTATGGAAAAGAAAATTTTCGGTTCGATCATTGGCCACGTAGATGTCATCCCAGCCATCGCCATCGAAGTCGGCCGCCGTCACGCCCATCGTGCGACCAATGTATGCTCCTATCCCCGACTTCTCCGTAACATCGGTGAAAGTGCCGTTGCAGTTGTTATGGAAGAGCTTGTTTGTCTCGCCTTCGTAGTCGAGCGGGCCGGGGTAGTTATCGGCTGCGTAGTAGGCGCGATACTTCGGATCGAACTTCACATACCGGCCTACAAAGATATCCAGGCATCCATCGCGGTCGTAATCGAGAAACGTTGAACTGATGGACCACCCTTCGACATCGAGGCCGGCCTTCTTGGTCACGTCGGTAAAGTGGCCGTTGCCGTCGTTGTGGTAGAGAATCACGCGGCCGTAACCCGTCACGAGCAGGTCCACGAATCCATCGTTGTCATAATCGGCCGCGGTTACGGCAACCCCGTAGAGATCGGGCGCGAGCCCCGCCTGCTCGGTGACATCGGTGAATGTTCCATCGCCGTTGTTGCGGTAAAGATGGTTGTGCGGCAGTGGGTTCGGCTTCACCTTCAGCGGATACGGATGCATCGAGTCATCGAGCGGGCGCCCGTTCACCACGTACAGATCGGGAAGGCCGTCGTTGTTGTAGTCGAACCAGACACAGCCAGAGCCGGTCCCTTCAAGCAGCGATCCGAGCTTGGCCGATCCGAAGCTGTGCTCAAAATCGATGTGGGCCTTGTCGCTCGCGTCTTCAAAGCGAATGGCAGGATGAGCCGACCCGGCCTGTGCAGGTTGCGACGATATCGCGGCAGATGACGCGCCGGGCAACTGTGCGCCCCAAACTGATTGGGCCACGAACAAGCTGGCAATTCCGCAAAACTTGAGAAGGCGATTCATCGCGGCAGCTTCCCTTTCCGTGTCGACGTAGGCTTGGCCGAACCGGTCATGGATTCGGCAACCGGCGCCGCATTTAGCCGGCTTGTTCCTGTCAGGTCCACCGGAGTCGTAGTGCGCAGCAGCACGGCCGGCACGCGATTTTCGGCAGCGCGCTCCGGGCCCGTATGGCAGCCGACGCAGATGCGCTGTTCGCCGCCGCGCGACCAGAACCACCCATGTTCCCGCCGCAGCACCGACCCCTTCGCATCAAGAAGTGCAAAGCGAATTGGCTTGTCGCCCGGAACCTTCACAAAAAACGACCCGTCCTGTTCAACTGGCGCTGTGCCAGCAACAATTGCATGACCGTCTGCGTCCAGTGCTTCCAGCCGAACCGATACGGGCGAAGTTTTCAGATTCCCGTCTCGCGACAGCCGGGAATCCAGTGCAAGCAAATTCGCGTAGTCCCACGGATGGAGCCCCGAGGGATGCCGATTCGGAACCGGACGCGGCGCGACCAGTACCGGATCGACAAGACTCTCATGCTCATCCGACAGCACAGTTTGCAGGATGGTTGTGCCGGGCGTCCAGATCTTGATTCCGAAGCGTGCTCCAGGAGCAGTCCGCGCGCTCACCAGCCACGAGCCTGAGTCAGTTTCCGCAAGCTCGCCTGCGTATTCGGCCCTGGGCGCAGCGATTGGTTCCTCGTGCGCAAGCGGAGAAGTAAACCGCGCCAGCGAGGTACCGTGCGTGAAGACCACATCGCCCGAAGCCAGTTGCTTGCCGCCCCAGCGTGCGCGTCCGTGATCGCAACGATAGGACTCGACACCTGAGCCATCTGCGTAGACAAGATAGAGCTCGGCCGTTGAGCCCGAACCCAGCGGAAATCCCGACTCAAACAGAATGCGACCATCGCGCAGAACATCCGTTGGAAAAGCGCTGGTTTCGGTGTGCGTGAGAGGTGTGATGCCGGGTCCCGCCGTCGGATTCAACGGCTTGTAATTCATCCGATGGCCGTCTTCCGCTGATTGCAATTCGAATCCGTGCCCCGTCTTCTGGGCCCACACCATGCGTCCGCCCGGCAGATACAACGGTCGCTCAGCGTCACCATTCGTCGTAACCACCTTGCGGACAGACCGATCAGCGAGCGTCAGTTCCCACACCTGCCACGGATCTCTGGGCGCTTGCTTTCCCGCAAACAGAACCTGCTTGCCGTCGAACGAAACGTTGGCGTCCGCGCTGGCTGCAAAGCCCTTCACCAGGGGCTCAGCTTGGCCCCCGTGCACCAGAAGCAACTGCGCGCCTTGCCGAAACCGCTCCTGGCCGCGCAACTCCGCCAGCGGCTGATACTCCGGCGCCGCCGTCACAATGAAATCTCCGGCGTATCCGTGTGATGAATTCGCATTGAATGCACAAATCGGCGCGAGCAACATGCAGCACGCCGCTGCTCGCGACACCTTGGCCCGCCTCTTCATCCAACGGCCTCCATGGTGGGAACAGCAATGGGTTCGCCCGCCGCAGAACGCAAAGCAAGGAAGGGCTCAAGCGACGCCATCATGGAACTGAATTCGGCAAAGTCGAGCGACTGCTCACCGTCGCTCCACGCCTTGTCCGGCTGCGGATGCACTTCAATCAGAAGACCGTCTGCATCGGCGGCCACTGCAACGCGTGCCAACGCCGGTACAAGATCGTGATGGCCGGCGGCGTGGCTGGGGTCGGCGATAACGGGAAGATGCGAGATGTGCTTCAGGAGCGCGATGGCGCCGACGTCAAACGTGTTGCGCGTCGCGGTCTCGAACGTGCGAATTCCGCGCTCGCAAAGAATGACATTCGGATTGCCGTTGTCCAGAATCAGTTGTGCGGAACGAAGCAGGTCGGCAACGGTGGCCATCATGCCCCGCTTCAGCAGAATGGGCCTGCCCGAGCGCGCCGCCACCTCCAGCAGCGAGTAGTTTTCCATATTGCGCGTACCAATCTGCAGAATGTCGGCATACTCAGCCACAACGGGCACGTCACTCTCTGACATGACCTCGGTGACAATAGCCAGGCCGCTTTCCTCGCGGGCGCGGGCAAGCATCTTGAGCCCCTCGACGCCATGGCCCTGAAATGCATACGGAGAACTGCGCGGTTTGAAGGCGCCTCCGCGAAGGATGCGGGCGCCGCAGCGGCGAACATGATGTGCGGTAGCCAGAAGCTGAAACTCGGTTTCAACCGAGCATGGCCCCGCCATGGTGATGAATTCTCCGCCGCCAATCTCGAAATCCAGAACCGGCACGTTGGTTTGTTGCCGGCGCGGATTCTTCAACACATCAGGAGTTTCGGCAAAACGATCTTGCCAACTTGCGCGCACCCTGGCGCTCCAATCCGGGGAAGCGTCAGAGTACCGCGATCAACTCGCGCTCGCCTCCATCCAAAGGTGTAGGCGCAGAACACGTGTGATCTGCCTCACCCTCTCCGTTTCTAGCGACGCAGTGAACGCTTGTCTGTGACGGATGAACTTGACTCGCCGGGATTCAGGAAAGGACTGCAAGCGGCGGCGGCCGATAACCGAACGCCGCATCCACAATCGACGCCACACCAATCGCCGTTTCATCCTCAAACGGCCGTGCAACCACCTGCACTCCGATGGGCAGCCCTTCAGGCGTACGTCCGACCGGAACCACAGCGGCGGGAGCACCGAGCGTGTTGAACCATTGCGTATGCCGAACCGCATCGAGATATTCGACCGTCCGCCCGTCGATCGTCCAGCTTCGCTCGCCGTGGCGAAACGCGGGAATACTGGCTACGGGGCAAAGCAGCACCGGGTGGCCGTTCATCTCTTCCAGCGTCCTCGCGCGAAGCAGGTCAAGCTCAGCCCATGCATTCAGCAAGTCTGCCGCGCCGAAAAGTGGCTTCGAATCCGCAATGCGAAGAAATTCGCTGAAGACAGGACTCAGCTTGTCCTTCTTGCCTGCGATAGCCGGTGCATAGAACATTGCCCCACATTCCACAAAAAAAGTCCACCACAGCTTACGCAGTTGTTCGAGAGTCGGCGGGCGAAACGCCTCCACGCGAAAACCCGCAGCGCGCACTGCCTGCGCAGCGGCGTTCACCGCGGCCTTCGTCTCTGGGGTAACGGGAACCAGGCCATCGTCTTCGAAAAATCCAATCGTGTTTGCGTGTAATTCCTCCAGCTTCGGCTCCCGCAGCGGAATCGGCGGACTCACCGGATCATTGGAGTCCTGACCGCTGAGCGTGCGAAACATCAGGTTTACATCGGCCATACGGCGTGCCATTGGACCAATGGCCCCGAGCACCGAGAATGGACCCACGCACGGCGGCAGGTGCCCGGTGCCAGGGATGCGTCCAGGCGTTGGCTTCAGCGCGCAAATCCCGGTAAAGTGCGCTGGAACCCGCACCGACCCGCCGCTATCCGACCCGAGGCCTGCTGCCGACATTCCCGCAGCGATGGCCGCCGATTCTCCCCCGCTCGAGCCGCCGGACGTGCGATCCAGATCCCATGGGTTGGCCGTCCGTCCGTGCAACAGATTGGCTGTTTCGTAGGCCATCAGGAATTCCGGGCAATTGGTCGTGCCCAGGATCAGCGCGCCCGCTGCGCGCAACCGCGCCACCACCACCGCATCGTCGGCCGCCACTTCACCCTTGTGAAGCAAACTGCCGATCTCGCATTTGTAACCGGCAGCCGAGATGGACGACTTAACGGTAACCGGCAACCCGTGCAGCGCGCCGCGCGGCCCACGCGATTCATCCATCTGCTGCGCCTGTACGCGCACCCGGTTGGCATCGAAATCCGCAAACGCATTCAGTTTCTTATCGAGCCGCTCGATCTGGCGAATGTGCGCCTCGGCAAGCTCAACCACCGAAATTTCGCCCGAGCGAAGCAACTCGAGCTGCTTCACCGCAGAGGCGAGAACAACCTCATTCATAGCCGCTCTTCCTCATGAACCGGTAAGGTCCGCCCCGAACCCGCTTACGGCCGCGTAACGAAAGGGGCCGAGTCGTCTTTCGGCGACGAAGGCAACTCCTGATAGTCGAACCGGTACGAACGCACCGGCTCGCCTGAATCGAAGCGATCATTCCAGCTCAACCGGTAACTCAGCGCGTCCGCGTCGTCGGGAAACTTTTCATTCGCCGGATATGGATACTTGCTCATCTCGTGGAACGGAAGTTGCGCCACGGTAAACGGCGAAGCATCCCACCAGTCCATGTCCTTCACATAGCCGTTGGCATAGAAAAAGTAATCCCGCTTCCAGTGAGCCGGAAGTGCCGGGAGCTTCGAAACATCAAACTCCGTCGCAATCTCCTCGCCGCTGCCGAAGATCGCATAGCGGTCGTCGATGCTCTTCACCAGGGGGGTTACATCGCCAAAATGGGTATAGCTCCCGCGCTGGTGCTGGAACGGTCCCGTAAGGCTCACACGGTCGTAGTCATAACTAAGGTCGCCCGGGCTCTTGCCTTCAATCTGTGTCGGATAGCCGCGGAACTGTTCCGTGGCCTGTGCCAACGGCACCTCGGTTTTGCGGAAAGCGCCCGCGGAATTATTGTCGATCAGCACCTGGTCCCAGTAAATCTCAAGATTGCTCACCAGCCGGATGCGTTGCGTGCCTGGGGGCAGCTTCCCAGTCAAATCGACAACAATGGTGCGTTCCAGCCCCGCCGGGAATCCCGCTTCGCCGGGGATGGTCTGCCAAGTCCCGTTCGGCAGTTGCGCCTCCACATACGGAGAAATGGGCTTGATGCCCGCCTGCCACGCAGCGTAGAGCGACGTCGCGCTGAAGTAGTTCACATACCCGGTCATCAACAGGCGCAGCGGGGCTTTCGCATCCACCTTTCCCAGATCCAGCGTGAGCGTGTGCACATTGGCAAAGCCGTCGTATGGAGTCGCCGTGAATCCGCTTGCAAAAGTATGATCGCGCCGGCTCAGCACATTCAAAACATCCTGCCCATTACCGTCCCACGCGCCCACTGGCAGACGCGTCCCCTGCGAGGCCACCACACGGCCTGATGCGAACGGCGGATCGTCAAGAAAGCGCTCATCCGGATTCACTTCAACGTTTTCAGGATGATCAACCGCGACTAGCCGCAATTGATCGATGTAGTTGACCTCTTCCATCGGCTCGATAAATCGCATGCTCAGCCTGCCGTTCACGGGCACCGCCTCCGCACCATCAACCTTGATCCATTCGCTGGGTCGCGGAGTGTTGCGCCGCGTCGGTGTAAACCAATGCCCTACCACCGCAGCGCCAATCACGTCGGTAACAAGCTTGTACTTGTGGCCGTCCCACACAAAGAGCACGGGACATGAACTGCCCCTGCGGTCGGCCTCTTTCATCGCAATCACCTGCGTGTGCGGCAGATCGATTTCGTCCTGCAGCACCCCGGTGGGCCACAGAATACGCAGCAGGTCAATGCCATCGGCTTTTCCCAGACCAATCAAGAGTTGAGGTGGCCCCTGTGTCTGGTAGCCCGAGGCGCCTGCCAGTTCCCACTTTTGCCACTGCCCTTGAGAAAAGATTTCGACCTTCGAGCCAATCGCGGTCTTGTTGTCCGCATAGCCGGTCAGGTCTAGGCGAACGAAGTGGTTCTTGTTCGCGCCGATGTTGTGCAACAAAACCGGCGGAGCATCGGCCTGGACCACAATCAAATCGGGAGCCCCATCTCCGTCCACGTCGGCTGCAATCAGGCCGCGGGGATCGTGCAGTTTGAGGTTGTCAAGGCCCAGCACCCGGCTCACATCTTCAAAACTGCCATCGCCGCGATTTCGCAAAACACGTACGCGCGGGCCCGAACTCGTTTGCACAATGACGGCCAGATCGATCCATCCGTCATTGTCAATGTCGATGGGCGTCAATCCCCATCCCCGCTCCGCATCGTGCAACGGCAGTGGCACGCGCTCAAACCGCCGACCGATATCGTTCGGCCCCGCAACGTTGCGCCAAAGTGTGATTCCAGGCGCCCCGGCATGGGTGACGGCAATATCCATCCAGCCGTCCTTGTTGTAGTCAAGCACCGCGATGCCTTCAGTGGGCGGCAGTTTTTCGTTCTCGTAGAGCGCCTGGGTCGGGTATTTGCCCTCGCGCGGATTGACGTAAATGATGGGCGAGGCGCTATCGCCGGTCGTCGCAAGGTCGACTGCCCGGTCATTGTTAAAGTCAGTTAAGATAACTCCGGCCGTCCTGCCCCTGCCGCCCAGCCCCGTCGGCTCAGTCCACTCAGTAAATGTCTTGTTGCCGTTGTTGCGCCAAAGCACATTCGATTCGCCACCGTTTTGCATCGGTGTTCCCGTCAGAAGCAGGTCCAGATCGCCGTCGTGGTCGTAGTCCACAAAGGTGATCCCCGTCGGCCTGTTCCGCGGCGCGAGACCTGCCGCAGCCGTTACGTCTTCAAACTTCCCATGACCCAGGTTGCGAAACAGCAAAAGATTGTCATCAAGAGCCACGGCAAGATCATTCAGTCCGTCGCTGTCGAAATCGCCAACCGCGCATGCAACCGCGTGCCCTGAGGCTTTCAACCCCGCGGCAACGGCGTCCAGGTCTTCGTAGCTGCCATCGGCACGCCTGTGCAGCACGCGAATCGCCTGCTCACCAGACTGCATCAGAATCAGGTCCATGCTGCCCGAGCCGGTCACGTCCATCATGCAGGCCCCGCCCGTCTCCTGGCTGTTGTGATTGGGCGCGACCATCTCCTGCGCTTCCAGGTGAATCGGTATCATCTCGCGTTGGACTGACTGAGGTTCTTCGACCGGCGTCACAGTGGAATAATGTCCCTGTTCTCCGTAGGCAAGGCCGATCGCGGCGGCGATCTTGGTGCTGGTCATGTGCTGAAACAGCTTGAAGCGTTCCCTTGCTTCGGCCGTGCGACCGGTGCGTTGAAACGCGCGAGCGAGCTGAAATTCAGCGGAGGCATGCAGCGGATTGATAGCCAGCGCCTGCTCGAAAACTCCGATAGCCTTATCGAATTGCTTCATCTCCGCATAACAGACGCCCTCAAAATAATAGGAATCGGCGTCTCTCGGATCGAATTTCACAGCCTGCTGAAAACTGGCGAGGGCTGCATCCAGTTCGTTATCCGCGTGCTGCGCCAGACCAAGGTTGTACCACGCCTGCGGATCATCTGGCTTAAGTACAAGCGCTTCCTTCAGGACCGTCTTGGCTTCAGGCAGTTTTTGCAGCGTCATCAAGGCGATGCCGTCATTCACGGCAGCCTGTGCCATCTTTGGATCCTTCTTGAGGGCATCGGCGAATGAGGTCGCCGCTCGTTCCGTGAATTGCTGCCCCATCTGTGCCACGCCGCGATTGTTCAGTTCGATCGCCGCGGCGTTATAGCGGGCTTCGGTTGCCGCAGGGGCGCCGACGGTTGCTGCAAGACACACAAGGACCACGACTCCATTCTTTCCCATCCAATTCCTACTCAACTTGATCTCCAACCCTCGGACTGCCTGAACCATGAAGCGATGTATGCATCCAGTGTATGCGAGCGGTCTGGCGGATCGCTTCACCTGTGCCGGCCGCAGCCTTCAGGCCTGGCATGGTCGTCTTGTATCCCCGACGAATCGATTGCTTCCGATTCCAGTGTCATGGTAGCGTCCTGAAATACCCTCGTGAGAGAGACCTGAAACATGATTTCATCTCAGCAAATGGACACGTCCCGCTGCGTCTACCAGATGAAAACCTGGAAGAGGGCATTTTGCATCATCCTCGGGTTTGTGCTGATCGCCTGCGGATCGATCTTCACCCTGACTTCCAGTTCAGCCGCTTCCGGCTTCCTCGCACTGATCCCGATGATGTTCTTCCTGGCGGCCGGAATCTACATGTTCGCCTGGGCTTTGCGCGCCAGACTGGTCATCGACGGACCGCGCATCGAGGTCCGCAGCGCATTTCAGCAGAAAACAGCCGATCGCAGCGAGATTGAGGGCTTTCGCACCTTCAGTTCGAGAAACGGAACTTACCTGCGCCTTTACCTCAAAGACGACCGCGGAAGCATCACGGTTCCTCGTGACTTCGAAACAGATGGGGAGTACGACAGTTGGTTTCGGCAGATTCCAGATCTGGACCAGCGTGACCGCGAAGCGCTGCTTGATGAAATCTCTCACCAGGAGGCCCTGGGCGCGACTCCTGAGGAGCGAATGGGAGCGCTTGCCACCGCCAAAACCTGGAGCATCTTCCTTCTTGTCGTTGCCATCGCCGCAGCAGTCGTGTTGAACTTCGCGGGCATCGAATTCCGCATGATCTCGGCCGCGGTCCTCGCAGCAGCTCCGGTGGTCATGCTCGGTCTTCTCTGGCGGACACCCCTCCTTTATGCTGTTTTCAAACAAAAAGCTGATCCAAGGGCAGAGGTGAGTTTCGTCCTCATGGCGGCCGGATTGGGACTCCTGATCCGGGACCGCGATGTGCACCTCGTATCCATGCAGCCTTTGTTGTGGCTCGTTGCGCTGATAGCGCTCGCCTTTCTAGCCGGGCTCTGGGGATCACTCGGCCAAGGTGCGTCCATCCTGGGCAAGGCTTTTGGGCTGCTGTTCTTTGCGGGTATGTACAGTTACGGGCTCGTAGTCCTCGCGGATACTCTACCCGATCGCTCGCCGGTCACGCCTTATGCCACAACCGTAGTCGGAAAACACGTTTCGCACGGACGCTCGACGACCTATACCCTCCGCCTCGCGCCCTGGGGACCGCTTCAGGAGCCAAATGGAATCAGCGTCTCCTCGAGGATTTACGAGAAAACCGACATCGGGGACACAGTTTGTCTTGATCTGCGCCCGGGAGCTCTTCACGTTCCCTGGTATGTCCATGTGCCCTGTGACGGGCAAGTCTCTCCTGACCTCGTAAAGTGAATCCCAATCGATATCCGCGATAACTAGCCGCAAAACAGTCGCTAATCTACCCAAATCGGGACAAACGTCTGCCCCCCCATAATCCGGTTGAACAGCAATTTATACTGCCACTGTGCTTCCGCATGGAAACAGAACTCCCTGGTTCCCAGTTGGCTTCGGCATCCGCAGGCAGGCCCGCGTTGGGTGAAACCGCGCCCCTCAAGCGGCGGGTCGGCGTGGTGACCACCTCACGCGCAGACTACAGCCATCTTTACTGGCCACTGCGCGAATTGGCCGTCCATCCTGCCGTGGAACTCGGCGTCTTCGCTCTTGGGCCCCATCTCTCACCGGAGTTCGGCGGCACAATCGCCGAAATCGAGCGCGATGGTTTTCCTATCAAGGGGCGCATCGAGTGCCTGCTCAGCTCCGATTCCGACACCGGCATGGCCAAGACCATCGGCGTTGCCATTCTCGGCCTGGCCGATGCCCTCACCGCATGGCGCCCCGACATCCTCCTGCTGATTGCAGATCGGTACGAAATGCTGGCCCCGGCCGCCACGGCCCTTGCTTTGCGCATTCCCGTCGCCCATATCGAAGGTGGTGAAATAAGCCAGGGCGCCATTGACGATCAGGTGCGCAATGCACTCACAAAACTTGCGCACGTACACTTCACATCCACTGAAACTGCCCGCCGCCGCGTCATCTCGATGGGAGAAGAACCGTGGCGCGTGCACCGCGCGGGAGCCCCCTCGCTCGACCATCTTCGCCGATCCAAACTGCTCAACCGCGACGCCATCGAGGCCAAGCTCGGAGTACAGCTCTCGGGTCCAACCCTGCTCGCAGCATGGCACCCGGTCACCATCCTCCGCAACACCAATGCAGAAGCGGACGCGCTGTTCTCGGCACTTGCCGAAATTCCAGCCCGGCTTCTCTTCGTCTATCCGAATTCCGATGCCGGAAGCTACGCTCTCATCGAACGAACACGTTCTCTCGCGGCAACCCGTGCAGACACCCATATCTTCGTAAACCTCGATGCGGTGACCTATTGGAGCCTCCTTCGTCAAGTCGACGCCATGATCGGCAACTCCTCGAGCGGCATCATGGAAGCCGCTTCGTTCGCGATTCCGGTCGTCAATGTAGGCATACGGCAACAGGGCCGGGAGCACGGACAAAACGTAATCGACGTTCCGGCGGAATCCTCTGAAATCGCCGCGGCAATCAAAAGGGCCCTGGAGCCGGAGTTTCGAAAGAAACTCGCCGGCATGATCAACCCATACGGCGATGGCACTGCCGCCCCGACCATTGCCCGCATCCTTTCGTCCGTTTCCCTCGAAGGTATCCTCATGAAGCAGCCGGCCCCTTTGCTCGACGAGAACGCGATTCTGAAGTTGGAAAACCCGGCGCGATGACTCAGGCCTGGTCGATCAGTCGTAGGGCAACTCACCATTCGCTGCAATGCATCCTACGCACTAGGTCATAGTGCAAAGTTGAATCAACGGGATCAGGCAAAATTCACGAAAGCTCGTCCACCTTCGACCCAAAGTGGCAATGAAAGCCCCCTTTTCTGAGAACGGGAATGTTTCACTGGGTTTTCAACGATCGCAGGTAGCCACACACAACTGAGCTCAATAGACTGAATCCATCCGTTGAAGAGCAGGTAATTATGGTTGTAAAGACACAAAGCAAGGGGCCCGGCGTAACCGGCCTGCACGTCGGAACAAGCAACGTCCGCCGTTACTTTCCCAAGGGAACCTCATACATCGATTTGCAGCTCGATCATCTCAACATTCGATGCGGCTTGAAACCCGATTTCTGGCAAGATGAGCCTGACATTTATGACCCCAGGCTCGGTGCATGGCTTGAAGCCAAGCAGCTCCACCGTGCGCCTGGACGGGTTTCGGTTCCATTGGCGATGATCCCTGCTGGCAAAGATTCCTTTCGCCTGCAACTGTTTCATCGGTTGGACGGGCGAAGGTAGGCTGCGGACAAAAGGCGACACGATTGCCAATCGATCCCCGCAAGCGGCAATCACAACTTGAATCAACCCCTTTAAAGAAAACGTATCCAATCCAGCAATCGCCTCTTCTGAATACGCTGCCGATCCGCATGTAACAGCGAACAGCCTCTGATTCGGGCTTCTTTCCCTTAAACATTCATCAGCAAATCCAGCGTCCCTGCCACGTCGCGTTGCTTGGTAAACTCACTGAAGAATGTCAATCACCGAGCTTCAGCAGGCGATGGAGCGCTGCACCGCAATCGGCACCGATGCCTTTGGCGATCGCGCGGCCATGGACCTGTTTCTCGAACTTCGGGCAGCGCTCGAAAGCGGCGAAGCTCGGGCCGCGTCTCCCGATCCCGACTCGCCAATCGGTTGGCGGGTCAATCCCTGGGTCAAGCAGGGTATTTTGCTGGGATTTCGGCTCGGCGTCCTCCACGATTTTTCCGGGTCAGGCCTGTCCTTTGTCGATAAACACACCTTCCCGGTCCGCCTTTTCAATGCGCAAAACGGGATACGGATCGTGCCCGGAGGCTCAGCGGTCCGCGCCGGAGCCTATCTGGCTCGTGGCGTTGTGTGCATGCCGCCCATGTACATCAACGCTGGCGCCTGGGTCGACGAGGGAACGATGGTCGATTCGCATGCACTGGTCGGTTCCTGCGCGCAGATCGGCAAGCGGGTGCATTTGAGTGCCGCGGCGCAAGTCGGCGGCGTTCTCGAACCGGTCAATGCCTCCCCGGTCATCATCGAGGACGATGTCCTGGTGGGAGGCAACGCGGGAGTGTATGAAGGGACGATTGTGCGCAAGGGCGCCGTTCTTGCCGCCGGCACAATCCTCACGCGAGGCACTCCGCTGTTCGACCTCCCCAATGGCGCCATTCTCAGAGCAACCGCAGAACTCCCTCTCATCGTGCCGGAAAATGCTGTCGTAGTTCCCGGCTCCCGATCCGTCGCCAAGGGCATAGGGCGCGAATGGGGACTCTCCATCTATTCCCCCGTCATCGTGAAGTACCGCGACGCGAAAACCGACCTCAGCGCCACACTCGAGGATTTGCTACGCTGAATGAGATGAGCTGCCGCACCGGTCGTGTGATCCCCATCCTGCGCATCTTTTCCATCGAGAAAGCGCGCGAGTTTTACCTCGAGTACGCGGGATTCCATCTCGACTGGGAACACCGGTTTGAGCCAACCGCGCCCCTCTACATGCAGGTCTCGCGCGACGGACTCACATTGCATCTCTCGGAACATTATGGCGACGGTTCTCCTGGAACCTGCTTCCAGGTCGATTTCGAGGGCGTTCGTGAACTGCACGCCGAGCTCAGCGCAAAGGGCTATCCGTACTGGCGCCCCGGCATCACAGAGACCTTTTGGGGAACTCCTCGACTCGTCCTGCTCGATCCCTTCGGAAACAAGATCCATTTGTGTGAACCGAAGCCGGCCGATCATGAACCGCAGAATGCGCGGGAGGGTTCCAACGTTTAGTCTGGTCCGATGGATAAACCGCGAGCCACGCAAGCAGCCCAACTGATTCGATGGGGCGTGATCGGGCCGGGCCGCGCAGGATCGCGCTTTGCAGAAGGATTGAAGGCCGTCGAAGGCGCTTCCCTCGATGTGGTTTGGGGACGTACACCCAAGCGGGCGCGGCAGTATGCGGAAAAGTTCGAAGTTCCGAATGTGCCTGATTCTCTAGACGACCTGCTCAACGCCGCAATTGATGCAGTCTACATCGCAACTCATCCTGACAGCCACGCCGAGTTCTGCCGGAAGGCGCTCGACGCGGGCAAGCATGTCCTTTGCGAAAAGCCTGCGGCACTGAATGAACGGCAGGTCGCGGCGGTCCTTGATGATGCCGGCCGAACGGGCCTCCTCTATATGGAGGCGATGAAGCCTCCATTTTTCCCCCTTTATCAGAATCTCAGGGAGCAACTCAATGACGATCCGATTGGTCCGATAGGCTTTGTTCGCGCCGGCCACTGCGACTCCACGCGCGCTCCGGATTACCCTCTCCACTTCCCCAATCTCGGTGGCGGAGGAATCATGGGGATCGGCCCCTATGAGGCATTTCTCGCGCTCGATTGGCTGGGCCCGCTGAAACGCGTACAAACCATGGGTCGCCTCACCGAGGCCAACGTGGATTCATTTGCCCTCTTTCAAACGGAGCATGAGCGAGGGATGGCTCAGTTGCATACCGGTCTCGATTTGCTCAGCCGCGGTGACGCGCTGCTCTCCGCGCCGCGTGGTTTTGTCACGATCCATGAGAATTGGTGGAACCCGGCACGCGCCACGATCTGTTATCACGACGGCCGAGTCGTCGAACTCAACAAGCCCTACATCGCTGGCGGATTCAACTATGAGACCGCGCATTTTTGCGAGTTGATTCGGACGGGCAAGCGCGAGAGCCCGGAAATTCCTCACAGCCTTTCACTTGAGATGGCCCGTCTGCTTGAGTCTGCCCGAACCGCCCTCGGAGTCCGCTTTCCCGGCGAATGAACTCCCCCGCGCGTCCTTCATCCCGTGCAGTCTTGAGGGGCCTACTGGCTGCCCGCATGCGTGTTCGAGGGGCCACGCAGCCCGCGATCGATAGCTCCCAATAACGCGCCCGAAGTGTCATTCAGGTAGCTCCAGAACATCACTCCGCCCAGCTTGTTTTTCAACACATAATTGCACTTAATCGCGAGAGACTCCGGGTCCTCGTAGGAGACAAAGATCTTACCTGTCTCGTTATACAAGTAGGGCACATTCGCCGCGGCGTCCCAATAGCGAATGAATCCGTGGTTCAGCATCGAACCCGAAATAGCTGTATACGGAGCGTAGCCGTTGGGCACGGGCTTGCCGGGTTGGAAAAGACCATGGCTCACGTTCGCCACCTGGCCCCACATATGGCCGTAGAAAGGAACGCCAAGGATGATTTTTGACGTGGGCACTCCAGCCGCTTCAAATGCCCTGACAGAAGCGTCCGATGAGGCCCGCTTCGGATCGGCAGGATTGGCGTACAAGGGGGCATGATTGCCGGTGATGGCGTCGGAACCGGGCTCGTAATAGTCGTAGCACATCAGATTCACGGCATCCACATAACGCTGCACTTTCCCCATCTGCGTATGCGTCAGAAACTCGTTGTCCGTCCCCGCTGCGATCGTGAGGAAGAGATGTTTGTGCGTCGTTCTCGACCTGCGATCGAAACTCTGCCGCAGTTCCTTCAGCAGGAGCGTGTAGTTCTTCTTGTCCTGGCTGCGAAAGACGTTGCCTGCCCCAGCCTGTCCCGGGTACTCCCAATCCACATCCAGCCCGTCAAGGTCGTATTTCGCAATGAAGTCCATGACGCTCTGGATGAATACCTTCCGGCTCTGCGCGGTCAGCGAAACATCAGAAAAGTGATTCGACCACGTCCATCCCCCCACCGAGACAAGCACCTCGAGAGATGGGTTCTCTCGCTTGAGAGCGTTCAGTTCTTCAAAATTCGCTGCGTCGTTTTGAAAACCCTCGACCATCCGCCCATCGACAATATTGGCGAAGGCGTAATTGATTCGATCTACACCATGTGGATCAACCTGGTCCGGCTGCAACACACCCTTTTGCGGAAACACATAGGCAACCACAATGGCCGGGTGATCCTGCAGGTTCGATGCAACGCCCAATGTCGGCAGCAGAAAAATCAGGCAGGCAAGCTTGGCAACTCGAATTCTCGTCATCTCGATCCTGTTGAACGTCGACTACGCCAATCCTCTGGGTATCCGGCTTTGCTTCGATCCCATTCTTCAAAAACGATCCAGTCAGTTCACCCTTGGCTCGCCAGGCTCAACGCTTTCGAGCGGTCTGGGCCCAATCAAATCTGCCGGGGCGAAAGAATGCGCAGCGTGAGGCATGCAGTGGTTCCCTGGCGCGTGAGGAATCGCAAACGACCGCGTCACGTGCAGCCGATCCATGAAGATGTAGCGCGCCCTCAATCCTTCAATGACCTGAGGAAGCGACGACGGGATTCGCTTGCGATCTACATAGATCACCAGAGCCGCATCCTGCGGATTGTCGAAGCTTTGCCCAACACCCACCCCGAAGAATGCTGGGGTCTGCTGCATCAATCCGCGCGCGATTTGTCGCTTGATATTCAAAGCCTGGCTCAGCACTTCGGGCGAAAGCGGCGCCTCGCTCAACGTATTGCGCAATGGCGCAGATCCCAGCGCCACCGCGCGTGCGTCCGTAGAAATCACCTCGGTTCGAACGCCGCCTACGGTCGAAGGCACCACAGGCTGTTGCTTCTCATTCACGTAGACGATCACCGTCGCATCGCCGGGTTCGTCAGTGCTCTTGCCCAATGCCACTCCAAGAATACCGGTCGCAGGATTCACCATTTGACGTGCAGCGGCAAGGGCCTGCTGTCCATGCACAATCGCTTCGTCGCTGAGAACCAGCTTCTGCGCGTCCGCGATCGTGCTGTCGCCGTAACTCAGGCAACTCACCGGATGATCATTCGTGCCCACAAACGTATAGCTCGTTCCACCGCCAACCTGCGAACTGAGTTCCGATAGCACGTCGCCGGCCGGGTTTGCGACACCCTGCCCGACTCCCGAAGAGTCAGTCCCGCCGGCAAAGTAGAGACCGACCGGCTCCGCGTCGCCGGCATCGACCACCAGTGCGCCTGAATCCCCGGCATCACTGAAGCGATTCCCGCTGACCCCGAACTGGTTTGTAAAGATCTTCGTCAGGTAGGGCTTGGTTTCTGCACAGTCGCGGTAGTAGTCGACTGAGATGTCTAGACTCACGGTTGAAACACCGCCGCAAGTCAATCCCGTGGTGCGGCCACTCTTGGCGACCTGAAGATTGAGCGACGCATTTTCTCCCCTGCCGCCAGTCGACGAAATTCCCGGAGGGGCTGCTGCCAAAGTGCTGTCCGGCTGTCGCGCTCCCAGTTCCAGAATGCTGCCCGCCGGATCCACACTGCGTGAATCCACCTGTGCAATGGCAGCATCCGCGTTGGTCTGGCGCGAACTCAGCGGAAGCCAGCCTGTCAGCGATCCCACCGGAACCGTTCCTGCGCCATCGCCGCTGGGAGTGCAATTGTTGTCAATCAATCCGGGCGCGACAATCGCGTCACCCACGCTGGCATGGTCGCTCCGCGCCAGTACGTGATTATTGCTCAACAGATACTGACGCCCGGTCGAATCCTGAATGAGTGAACCAAGTGTCCCGCTGCAGCAGTCCACGATCGTGCTCCCACTCAGGTCGAAATCGTTGTTGTTCCCACCCGACCCCCCCAGTTCCACCGGACCCGGAAGCTCGCCCTGGTGGCTCGCCGGGTTGCTGGCGACCCCCGCAGTGTTCAGCAAGACTTCCGCATCCACCTTGCCCGCGGAATCACCCCCGGTCGCCACCAGATAAGTAACCCCAGTGGCTGCAATCGTTGCCGGAGCAGTGTACGTCACCGTGCAGCGCGTAAACGCCTTCTCCGACCATTCGCAGCTTGGGGGACTCAAGGTTCCCTGGCCGCCGCTTGCGCCGGAAGGTCGGTCCGCGAGCGCAAACGAGATAGCAGTGCTTCCTCCCGCCTCGGCCAGATACCCACTCACGGTCACCGTGCCATTCGGCCCCAGCGCGACGTTTTCCGGCGTAAGAGGTTGAAGAAACCCGGGCGTCACCGTAAGGACAGAAGTGGCTCGGATATTCGGTTCCGCGGCAAGCGATGCGGTAACCATCACTTGCACCCGGTCGGCCGTGAGATAACCAGGAGGCGTGTATTCCCCGGTCGAGCTGATGGTTCCTGGTCCAGCGGTCCGGTCGCCGCCGGAGACGCTCCATCTCACCTGCGCTGCGCTCCCGTCAGACGAGACCGCAACAAACTGATCGACCGGAACGTCCTGACCACTTTGCGAGTTGCAACCCGTGCAGTTCGTGTCAATTGACGTCGAGCCAGGAAGAATGGAAAAGAACGCATTACCCGTCCCCGCCGCTGCAGGACCGGCGCCGCAACCCGACATAGCTCCGAACGCCAGAATCAAAAGCGCTCCCGACAGCCAAAATCGCGACCGGGGCACACCCGTGCTGTCCGGCTCCTCGACCGTAAGTGGCTTGTTCGGGTAAACTTGCGCGACAACAGGCATTCTCACACAAACTCCGTTCACCGTCGCAACGGCCAACGGAAACGGTTGAACTCGCTCCAGACCTTCAGAGTACCCGATCTCACCGCCCTTTTTCCCGGCAAATGCCGAGAAAAGGCTCGCTCCCCCAGGTCATTCAGGGCACTTTCAACACAGTTTTTAAGGGGGTCAGGCAGTCTTCGACGATTGGGCTTTTGTAGGCTGCCGGGCCTCCCCAGAGAACAACTCCCACATAGTGTGCAGTATGCCTCCCCAGCCGGTTCTCATCCCCCATAAGTAATCAACCGGACGTAATGCAAAAAGGCGATGAACAGTGACGCGGGTCACTCGTTTGAGTTACGAATAGGGTAATATCGATTTGGCGACCGAATGGGGAACGGTCCCGATTTTTCCGCCTTTAGGAACACGAAAGCAAGCAATTGCCGTGTGCGGTTGCTATCCCTGAAGTGCGCCTTCATTCTTTCAGATTCTTTTGGGGGAGCCATGTCCGTATTCCGCAACCAGCGCGGTCAATCGACGATTCTTCTGGCTGTCTTCCTCGGGATCATCTCTCTTGGCTTTCTTGCTCTCGCCGTCGATGTCGGGTATTTCTTTCACGCGAAGAGAATGGCGCAAGCGGCAGCCGACGCCGCCGCGGTCGCTGCGGCTGAAGAGCAAATGGCCGGCAATACCGGAAACGAACAGACAGTCGCTAATGCGATGGCAAAGCTGAATGGACTCGATCCCGCGGCCGCCACCAATCCCGCAACCGTTACTCTATCCATTCCCTCTACCGGTAGTTATGCCGGATCGGCAAACTACATTGAGGCGGACGTTTCCGAGCCCGTTTCAGGAATATTCCTGAATGCCTTCAGAGGGAGTGCCACCACCTTTACAGTTGCAGCGCGTGCCGTGGCCGGCGGAGGGCTCAGCAGTCCTACCTGTATCTGCCTTGAGAATCCCACGGGCGCAGGTCTCAGCATGAGCAACAACGCAGGCATCTCGGCATCACAGTGCGGGGTAACCGTTGACTCAAGCGGCAGCAACGCCGTGGGAATCACCGGAAGCGCGAATCTCAACTCCCTCTCACTTGGCACAGTGTCAACCACTTGGGACAATTCCGGAAACATCAATAACAACGGGACCATCTCGTCGACCACGAAAGTTGTCACGGGCATCACCAACCAATGCAAGCCGACCGTGACCGCTCCCACCCTCCCCACTGGAATCACCTGCTATAACAATCCAATTCAAGGCTGGGTTCTTCCTGGTTATACGGCAAATTACACTTTGCCCATTCAGGGTGTAACTGAAACGAACGGCACGACAGTGAATGAAGTCGCGACCAACGGCGTCATCTGTTACAACAGCCTCGATACGAGCCAGGCCGCCTCGGTCACCTTCACTCCCGGCTATACCTATTACATCGCAGGTAATTTCACCACCGGCGGTGGTGCGCCTATTACAGGAAATAACGTCACTTTCTATGTAGGTGGGACGGTCAACATTGCCAATGGAGTCACCGTGAATCTGTCGGCGCCAACGGTAGGCACGAACCCGGCAGTTCCCCAAACTCTGTTCTATGCGATGGGCAATAGCGTCACCATTCAGGGCGGCTCTAATTCCACACTCTCCGGGCTCGTCTATGCTCCCAACGCTACCGTAACTCTGAATAATGGAACCGGGACAACATTGAATATGGACTTTGTATCTCAGTCGCTGTCGATGAGCGGCGGCGCGGTGCTTCACAGTTATGCCACTTCAAATCTTGGCACATTGAACCTTTCCGTTGCGAAGTTAGCTGAGTGAGAAAAGAGGACTGACACGATGCGTTCATTAATTCGCCTTCTTCAAACTCTGAAGTTCGCTAAGAATTCTGGTAGAGGGATCCTGCGCGGCAACGAAGGCGGCGCTTTCGTCGAGCTTGCACTGTTGGTGTCTTTTTTCGCCGCACCGCTGCTGATGGGCACCGCAGAAACAGGTTTCATGCTCTACGATTCCATCGAAGTGGAGAACGCTGCCCACACCGGAGCCATGTACGGGATGATGAGCTCCACTTTTGCCGCCGATTCAACCGGAATCCAGACCGCTGCGCAAGAAGAAGCTCCAGATCTTGGTACCAATCTAACCGTCACTCCGACAACGTACTATGCATGTTCCGCCGCGATCGACGGAACCCAATATAGCTCCCAGGCAGCGGCAACCGCAGCTTGTAGCGGAGCAGGGAATCATGGACTGCAGTTTGTCCAGGTCGCCGCTACCGCCGTCGTCCCGCTTCCCATCCGGGTGCCAGGCATCCTGCCCGGTTCGGTCACTCTTTCCAACACTTCGGTGATGGAAGTGCAGGAGTAGTCGTGATCGCCCCGAAAATGGCCCGGCATTTCCATGATCTCCGTGCTCGCGGAGTGTCGGGCCGGCCAATACTGTCGCGGATCTCAAATCGAGTCCGGTCACTCTTTCGGAATGGCAGGAACGCTCACCATGACCAGGGCGGCCAGGCCTTGATCGAGTGCGCACTCACCTTTACCGTTCTCATGACGTTCTTCCTGGCTTTTATGGAGATCTGCCTCATCTTCTATAGCTATTGCATGATCGCGGAATCAGCCAGAGAAGGAACCCGGTACGCCTCTGTCCATGGCTCTACCTGCGTTACCGGCTCACAATCCTCCTGCACGGCTTCCGCATCCAGTATCAATGCCTATGTATCCGCAATCGGATGGCCAAATCTTGGCGGCGGAACCTTGACACCCGCCACCACATTTCCTGATGGAAATGAAGCTCCCGGCAGTCGGGTACAAATTTCTGTGTCTTATGTCTTCCCAATCACAGTTCCCTTCTTGCCTGCACAGGCAGTCTCAATGGCCAGCACATCAGAGACCTATATCATCCAGTAACAGTCTTCGCCTTCACAAGAATCCCTTTTCCATTCAGCTCAACCGACGCAACGAAGTTGCCTATCCGGCGAGCCGGCGCACTCTCCTTTAGTAATCGAGGCTCGTGACTGACTCAGCGCCTTTTGACACCCGTTTACCTTGGTTCAGCTGAATTATCCAGCGCACTTCTGCGCGAGCTCCGCCCTCTAACACTTCTTCGGGATGTCGAATAACACCATCGTCTACTTATTGGCGCATTGCATCCAGTTATCCAGACTTTCGCTCGCCTCTACACCGTTTTGGTTATTGAAGAATCATCAATCCAAATGCTACAAAACAATGGAACGAATGTAGTCCTCGACGTATACCCGGTCCGGCTGGCCGATAGATTCACGGAGGATGGAATGAAATTGCACGACCTGGCTTCCAACCAAGGCAATTCAGCCCCGTCAAAGATCCGCGGCGGAAATGCCTTTACTGCTTTCCTGAAATCTGTCCTTGGACGAAAAGATCCGGTTTTGGTAGATGGCTATATGAGAAAAGGACCGTCAGACGAATTCATCATGTTCAGCGAGTCGGCGCGCTCGGCCAACTGGTCAGAGATTGCGGTACGCAACGTGCGCGCTCTTGAATACTTCGGGCGAGAGTTCGCTCAGGACGGCGTTTGCGCCAAGGTTCGCTTGACCCTTTAGATCGAATTATTCAGGTTGCCCGTGATACGAACTTCAGATCGGGCAACCAAACCAAGTTGCCTGGTTTTCAATCTTGTAGCGAGAACTGGCGGCCATCCTTCGCAGGCGATCGGTGGCCGCCAGAATTTTTTATATCTGGTCCACCTTCAAAACGAGCTTGCCGAAGTGGCTCGTGCTTTCCATGCGGCACAACGCTTCACGGGCCTCAGTCCAGGGAAAGCTCTCAACCGCCGGGCGCAGTCGGGCACGTGCGATAGCCTTGTTCATGTCTTCGAAGTCATGGCGTGATCCCACGTAAATTCCCCGGATAGACGCCTGTCTATGCAAAATCGTTGGTATTGGGAATGGTTCCGGCGTTGTTGCAAGAACTCCGATTTGCGCGATTGTCCCGCCCATCCGCACTGCCCGCAGCGAGCGCGGCAGGGTGCCCATGCCGCCGACTTCGATCACCAGGTCGACGCCTTCGCCGCCTGTCTGCTCCAGAACCCAGCGATCCCAGTCGGGCGTCTCCCGATAATTAACCCCGGCTGCAAGCCCCATAGCGCGCGCTCTCTCCAGCTTGGCCGCGCTTCCCGAAATCGCAAGAACTCGGGCGCCCCGGAGTCTCGCCAGTTGTAGAGCGAAGATCGACACGCCCCCGGTGCCCTGGATCAGCACCGTCGATCCAGTTTCAAGATTCCCGGCATTCAGTCCATTCCAGGCCGTCACTGCGGCGCACGGCAGCGTGGCGGCCTCTTCAAAACTCAGATGTTCCGGCACGCTCACAACACCCGATTCCTTGAGAACGACGTACTCGGCCAGCATGCCGTCGATATCTCCGCCCAGAGCGCCCTTCACCTTCGTCGGCGTGGGCGGTCCGTCGAGCCAGTTCTGCATAAAAATTCCCGCCACACGATCGCCCGGCTTGTATCGACTCACTCCCTCCCCGATCGCAGTCACTTCCCCCGCCCCATCAGAGCAAGGGATCCGCGGCAGCTTCATTTTTGGGTTATACAGGCCTTTCACCATCATCAGATCGCGATAGTTGAGCGAAACCGCATGGCTTTTCACCAGCACTTCGCCGGCATCCGGATGGGGAGTTGGCTGCTCCACAAGTTCCAGAGAATCAATGCCAAATGAAGAGATTTGCCAGACCTTCATCGCAATACCTCGGTCGTTTGAGCGCCGCGCCACCCTGCAAATGGGACGTTGACCAGCAAAGCGCTCGTAGAATGAAGATATGGCTCGTGGTTGGGAAAGTAAATCCGTGGAGGAGCAAATGGCGAGTGCTGCGCAAAATCCGGAAACTCAACCCGGCAACGGCATGCTCGCTGACGAAGAGCGGCGCCTTGCGGAGATCAGGCGCACTGAACGTGAGCGTCAAAAACAGGCGCTCTATTTGCAGCGTGAGCTGGTCTTGTCGCAACGGACATCAAGTCCGGCACGGCGTTCTGCCCTTGAGGCTGCGCTTGCCCAGATTGAATCGCAGATAGCCGCACTGGAATAGAACCTCCTCACCGGTCAGAGATTTCGTCGGGCCGCCTACTCGTCCCGCGAAAACAGGAGCGAATTGGCCTGCTGCACCGGGGTTAAAAGCACGCGCGCAATGTTGACGTGCGCCGGACGGCTCGCTGCCCAGACAATCACTTCCGCCACATCTACTGCCGTCAGTGGCTTCACGCCCTTGTACACCTTGGCGGCCCGTTCCGAGTCGCCGTGGAAGCGCACCAGGCTGAAATCTGTTTCCACCATCCCGGGGTCGACGCTCGTCACCCGCACCGGTGTCCCCAGCACGTCCTGACGCAGTCCGTCGTTGATCGACTTCTCAGCGGCTTTCGTGGCGCAATAAACGGCGCCATTGGGGTAGGTGAGTTCACCCGCTGTCGAGCCCAGGTTGATCACATGACCGTGGCCGCGAACCACCATCCCCGGCACCACCGCCCGCGTTACGTAGAGCAGGCCTTTGACGTTGGTGTCGATCATCTCTTCCCAGTCTTCAATCCGTCCCATATAGAGCTTGTCGAGACCGCGGCTGAGACCGGCATTGTTCACCAGAATGTCGATTCCGGCCCAGGCGCCGGGCAGATCGTCAATCGCCTGCTGCACCGCGCGATGATCGCGGACATCAAGATCGATGGAATGAACCGCCGCAGCACCAGCCTCTAAAGCACGCGACGCGACTTCAGCCAGTTTTCCTGCACGCCGGGCAGCAAGCAGCAACCGGACTCCCTCCGGCGCGAACGCGAGCGCCGTGGCTGCGCCAATACCGGAGCTTGCTCCAGTGATAAAGACGACTTTTCCCTTCAGGCTCATGCATCCATCCTACCCAACCCAAGTTGTGGATTTCGTGATGGCCCTTACGTCCCGATGTGCGGAATTCCGGCCTGCTCCAGTCTCAACCCGCCACAGTTCCGCGCCGCTTCGCCATCTTGAATTGGCCCACCGCCCAATCCTCGTTGCCCAGGCCAGACCTTTCTGCCTGCTTGAAAATCTCGGCAAGATCGTCGGCCAGGCTCAACCGTACATGACGACTTTCCGCAGCATCACGCAACAAACGCAGGTCCTTTGCGCCAAGCAGAATGGTGGCGCCCGGACTTTCGGGCGGGTGCAGCATCACATTTCCGTAAGCTGCGTAGAAAGGCGACTGGAACAACGCACTGTTCACAGCTTCAAGAAACGCCTCCGGCGCAATGCCCTGCGACTCCGCGTAAACGAAGGCCTCGCCCAGGGAATGAATCATGGCGCTGATCAGAAAGTTTCCGCCGAGTTTCAGGGCGTGCGCCTGGCGCGGTTCTTTGCCAACGATCGAAATGCCTCTGGAGAGCGGCTCCAGCAAGGGGCGTGCTTTCGTCACGTCCGATTCATTGCCGGCAACCACGATCCACAAACGGCCTTGCTCGGCCACGCTGGGCCGCCCAAATACCGGCGCAGCAACATACCTCTGCCCTCGCTTTGCATGTTCTGCCGTCAATCGCTCGCTCAAGGCCACGCTGATCGTGCTGCACGAGATGTGAAGCGTGCCCGGTGAAAGAGCGTCGACCAGCCCGTTCGCGCCGAACAGCACTTCTTCATGGGCCGCATCGTCGAACAGCATGGTGATCACCGCATCGGCGCCTAGTTCTGCTTCCGCCGGGGTGGCTGCCGCGATTGCGCCTTCGCGGATCAGCGGTTTCGTGCGCTCCTCGCTCCGGTTCCACACCGATAATTCATGCCCGGCGGCGATCAGCCGCAGAGCCATTGGCGTGCCCATTTTGCCCAGACCGATAAAACCAACCCTCATCGTCGAACTCCTCAAAATTCAATCTATTCCAACTTTATTCCATTGCCTGCGAACCGCCGCGCGTCCGGCCGTTAAACTGAATTCTCGATGCTGCGAACCGTGAACGCCACGCGTTACGTACTTCCTTTGCGCGAAGGGGGCTCATTGCCCGCGATCGTCGAGGCAGATGATCTGGGACTCTATGTCGTCAAATTTCGTGGCGCTGGACAGGGCATTCTTGCGCTCATCGCGGAGCTGATCGCAGGCGAAATTGGCCGTGCTCTCGGCCTCCGCGTTCCCGAAATCGTGTTCGTCCGGATTGAGACGTCTCTGGGACGCAATGAGCCGGATTACGAAATCCGCCAGTTGCTCAAGGCAAGCGTTGGTCTGAACCTTGGCCTCGACTATCTCCCCGGCTCCATCATGTTCGATCCTGCGGCGCGTGATGCGGCCTCGCCGGAAGAGGCGTCGTTGATCGTCTGGTTCGACGCTTTCACCCTGAATGTCGATCGCACGCCAAAGAACGCCAACCTCTTGATCTGGCACAAAAAGATCTATCCCATCGACCACGGCGCAGCGCTTTTCTGCCATCACGACTGGGCAACCATGGCCGGGAAAGCAGACTCGCCTTTTGCGCCCATCGCGCAGCACATCCTGCTCCCCAGGGCTTCTGCGATTGAGCACGCGGCCGTCCTCGCCCATCGCACACTTGCCCCCGGTGTTCTTTCGGAAATCATTGGCCAGGTGCCGCAGGAGTGGCTCGAAAGCATTCCCGGCGAACTCAGCGCCGATGAGCGCCGCGCCGGTTACCTCGATTTCCTCTCGCGAAGACTGACTTCCTCGCATATCTTCGAACAGGAGGCGATTCATGCACGTGCCCGCCTCGTTTGATTACGCCGTCTTGCGCGTGGTGCCGCGCGTCGAGCGCGAAGAGTTTCTCAATGCTGGAATGATTGTGTTCTGCCCCGAAAAGCGCTACCTGGCTGCGCGGATCCGCCTCGACGCTGCGCGCCTGAAAGCACTATGGCCCGAGGTGGACGCGGGCCTCGTTGCCGAACACCTGGCCGTCATCCCCCGTATCTGCGCGGGAGAGCCCGATGCGGGGCCGATCGCAGCCCTGTCGCAGCGCGAACGGTTTCACTGGCTGGTATCGCCGCGGAGCACCATGATTCAGCCCTCGCCCGTTCATACCGGCGTCTGCGACGAAACAGAGGATCTGCTTGACCGGCTTGAACGCCAGTTCCTCGCTTGATCCGCTTCAGCAGGTTTAAGAAAAAAAACAGGGCGTCGTTCAGCCCTAGGTCGGCGTCACCATGTGATGGGCAATGGCAAACAGCGCCAGTTCCAGCCGGGTCGAGACCCCCGTCTTATCGAAGATGTTTGACAGGTGTCGCTTCACCGTTTCCTCGCTCAGCCCAAATTGCTTGGCGATATCGCGATTGCTGCATCCTTCCACGATGCAGCCCACCACTTCCAGTTCACGTGGCGTGAGCCCATACGTCTTGGGCTGCGGCGGCGCCGCCTGCTGCATCAGGTCGTGGAGAGCTGAAACCAGGTTCACAACCCGCTTTCCGCCGATCCAATAGTCACCTGCGCAGACCGTGCGGATGGCTGTTTTGAGGTGCCCTGCCAGCGCATCCTTGAGCACGATGCCACGTGCACCGATGTGCAGCGCTTCGATGATCTGCTGGGTCGTAATCGTCGAGGTGAGAAGCAGAATCTTGACCGAGGGCGACCCCTTCATGATGGCGCGCATCGCCTCAAGCCCCGGAAGGCGGGGCATGGCGACGTCGAGAAGAAGAATGTCTGGTTGAAGCTCCAGGGTCTGGGTGATTGCCTCGTCCCCATCATCGGCCTCGCCGACTACGTCGAAGCCTTCCTCGGCAGTAAGCATATTACGCACGCCGATGCGAACCACAGGATGATCATCCGCCAATATGATGCGTGTTGGTCGTTCCACTTGTGCGGTCCACCTCCCGTGGGTCATAAAAGGCAACGATCAAGCCAACATGCATTCAATTCCGGCAGCCTTTTCCAACTTCAACTGCCGCCAGAACTTCCTGCTTTTGCCTATGTCCGGAATTCTACATCAAGCATACGCTCCAGGTGTTCTGCGGCAGCCTGCAATCCCCTGATGGCTTTCAGGGAGTTATTCAATTCGTCACTCTCAGATTCCAGCAGGGCGCCCAGCAGGGCCGCCTGTCTCACACCCGCCATGCCGCACCCCCCTTTAATGGCGTGCCCAAGACGGCGCACTTCGTTGGCGTTACCCTCGGCAACGGCTATTTCAAGCGCCGTGCTTCGCTCCTTCAGGTCCGAGGCAACAGTCGCGTAGATCTGGCGAACTGCCGATTCGGGCATCATTTGCCGGAATTGAGCAAGCGTTTCCGGGCTGATCAGCGGATCTGCGAGTGCGGCCCCTCCCGGATCAGCCTGCAACATGTGCCGCGATAGCAGCTTTTCGAGCGCCTCGGGAACAAACGGTTTCAACAGGAATCCGTCAACGGCGCGCTTCAGGTCATCCGGCGGCTTGACGCCGCTCATGGCATAGATGGTCGCCGTGCTCCGGGCCCGAAGCTCTTTGATCAGTTCCACCCCGCTCAACCCTTCCATTCGAACATCAACAAGAATGACGTGGGGGATGCACGCCTTCGAATCAAGCATCTTCAGCGAATCTGCCCCGTCGACCGCGGTGTGGAGTGTGTAGCCATGCATGGTCATGAGCGTCGCGATCACTTCTCGTGTGATCATGTCATCGTCGATCAGTAAGACGGTTGGGAGATTGCGATCTGTACCTATGCCGAGCACTCGTCCAGTTTGCGCCCTCAGGTCAAGAGCTGTTTGTAATTAATAGTAACCATGAACCTTGATTGCCGACAGACCGTTCTGTATTCATCCCGGTTACTTATGGCGCTATTTCATCGAGCCAGGTTCGGCCCCTAATTCCCTACTGCGAGAACCTGAAAGCTCGAATCGATGGCGGTCATGGTCATTGTCCCGATACCGTTCCTCGGAGGCGGCCCAAGCTTGGCTCCATAAAGAACGGTCACCAGATAGATGTCGCCGGTGGAGGGATCAAGCGCCAGGGTCCGCGCCTGCTGGCGGGTGGGTAGATTTTGGATCACCGAGTAAGTGTCGCTTACGCTCTGGCGAATAATCGTCAGACTGCCATCCCCTCCGCCATTGGATGTAAAGATGAGTCTTCGTTCCGGATCGTATGCCACCGCATCGGCTCCCGGACCGATGGGCAACGATGTCACCTCCGCGCCGTTCTCAGCGTTGGTCACCACCAATCGCATGTTCCCGCACGCCGTAAACAGCCGCTGATCGTCACGATCGATGGCCAGACTGAGCGGATCGTCGCAGTCTCCTGCGAGCGGAAGAACCTGCAGGCCGCCGTCGTCCGGGGGAGGCAGATGAGCACCCCAATCAAGAACGATCGGCAGCCGCCGTTCCCTCTCCTCGGCCTCATTTGCCTGTCCGCGTAAGCGGCGGATCATCGCGCCGATTGGTTCCGAATCAATGCGCAATATCTCGTTGCGGTCGGCAACGGTGACGAACACCCGCCCGTCTCCCGCAGCCTGAGCAAAGCCCAGTTGGCCGGGAATCACCACATTGGCCAGCGCTTCCCGCCTCTGGGCATCAATCACCGTAATCATTGATCTGGTTCCATCTTCTGAGAGGCGGTTCACCGATCCTTGGCTCGCTCGTCGGCGCGCCTGGGATTGCGGCCGCGCGTGATGGTTTGCCCCGCCTGGCACAGATTCGCCCGCACCTGCCGCTTCAGTGCAAATGGCAAACAGCAGACCTGACTCGGAATCGAGCGCGATGGAGCGCGGACTGGGGCCGGTGCCAACGCCCGCGACAATCTGAAGCGTGGCGCGGTCAAAAATCTTCACCTGCCCGGCGGGCCCATCGCTCACATAGCCATAGGCTCCAGCATCGTCTAATAGCACTTGATGAGCTTGCCGGAACCCGCCGATTGTACCCACCAGTGCGCCGGTTTCAATATCGACCACCTGCACCACAGGGCCGTGCGCGATATACAGGCGGCCCGCAACGGGATCAACCGTCAAATAGTCCCAGGTCCCTACTCCGCCAATCTGCCATGTCTTTCGAATGAAAAAGGGACTTCCCGGCAGCGCCCCGGGCGGGGGAAAACGCTGCGCCACAAGTGGCAGGCACCAGAGGAGCACAAAGAAACCAAGAGCCCTTTTCATTCGCAGGGAGTCCTCGTTTTCAATGAGACGCGGCAGCAAGTCTCAAAGCTCAGTTGTTATGACGGCCGAAATGCCCAATTACCACCCAATTTTTGACCGCTCACCCCATGCTCTGGAATAGGGGCACGGCTTCGGCCAGGCCAAAAGGGTCCTTATAAAATCGGGTCTTTGGCCCCTTCTCCAGCGTCAAGGGCCGGGACTTCACTCGCCAAATTTCTCCCCGCGACTTGCCGACAAATTCGCCAGAACGCGCACAATTAAACCATGACCCCCAAGCGCGCAGCGTCATCTTCTTCAATTGCGGCCCTTAACTCTTTTGTTAGCAGGAATTTACTGCTAAGTTACTGCGGTAGAGGAATTTACAGACAGGACCGCAGGCTAATGTGAATGAAATGAGGATTTTGCGTCCAGACTACCGGGGGGGAGGGGGTCAGCCTTCTGCCCGGCCGTTCATTCTGCCCGGCTGTTCAAAGTCGCCCTCACCAAACAAAGCTGGAAACAAATGCGGGAACCCCGGCGACCTTATTCGTCTGACACCGAGACTTCGTGCAGCCAGCCCGGAGCCTTTAACAACTCCCGCGGCCGTGAACCGTCCGCAGGCCCAACCAGCCCGTCTCGTTCCATCAGATCGATCAGGTGAGCCGCGCGCCCATAACCGATGCGAAGTCGCCGCTGCAGGAGCGAGGTAGATGCCTTCCCGAATTCAAAGACCAGTCGCACCGCATCGTCAAACATTGGATCGTTCTCGTCTGGATCATCATTGGATCCCTCGACGCTGGGCCGATCGTCCTTCGGCGACTCCAGGAAGCCCTCCACGTATTCAGCCTGGCCCTGGTCTTTCCAGAACCCGACCACCGCCGACGTTTCCTTTTCGCTCACATACGGCGCATGCAGCCGCATCAGTCGGCTCGTTCCCGGAGGAAGGAAGAGCATGTCTCCGCGTCCCAGCAATGCCTCGGCACCATTCGTATCGAGAATCGTCCGCGAGTCCACCTTCGTGGCCAGCCGGAAACTGATGCGCGTGGGAATATTCGCCTTGATGAGACCGGTGATCACATCCACGCTGGGTCGCTGCGTTGCAAGAATCAGGTGAATACCCACAGCGCGCGCCATCTGAGCCAGTCGCGTAATCGATTCTTCAACATTCGATCGGTCGAGCATCATCAGGTCGGCGAGCTCGTCGATGATGATCACAATATACGGCAAGGGCTCTTCGGCCTCGCCCTCGTCGAACAGCGAGGGCATCGTGCCTTCGAACAGCTTGTTGTATTGGTCAATGTTGCGTACGCTCCGGCTGGCCAGCAGCTTCAGGCGCCGCTCCATCTCGCGCACCGCATTGCGCAGCGCGTTGGCGGCCAGCTTCGGCTCGGTGATGATGGGCGTAAAGAGGTGCGGAATGCCCTCATACATGCCCAGTTCCACGCGCTTCGGGTCCACAAGAATCAGCCGCACCTGGCTCGGCGTGGTGCGGAACAGCAGGCTCATGATCATGGCGTTGATCGCCACCGATTTGCCTGATCCGGTCGATCCCGCAATCAGCACGTGCGGCATCGACGCAAGATCGGCCGTGACAATCCGGCCATTGATGTCCTTGCCCATGGCCAGCGTAAGCCGCGAGCGCGCCTTGGCGAATGTCTCCGATTCCAGAACGTCCCTCAGGTGGATCGTCTCGCGCTCATGATTTGGAACCTGGATGCCCACCGTGCTCTTTCCGGCCATGCGCTCGATCAAAATGCTCTCAGCCCTCATGGCCAGGCATAGATCCTCGGCGAGCCCCGTCACGCGGCTGTATTTCACGCCCGCCTCAGGCTTGAACTCGTAAGTCGTAACCATTGGCCCAGGATTGATCTGCACTACCTGGCCGCGCACATCGAATTCGCCGCATTTCTCAACCAGGACCTTTGCTTCCTCTCGCAGTTCGTCCTCACGAACCGCCTGCGGGCCCGATCCGGCATTCAGTAGTGTGCTCGCCGGCAGCTTGAACCCGCTCACGTGCTTGGGAGCCACCGTCACCGTGCGCACGTCGGCGTCTGCACGTTCATGGATGGCGATACCGGAAGCCGGCTCAAGCTTAGGAACTGGCGGATTAGCTGGAGCCGGAGCTGGTTCAGAGACTGCCCGTGCAGGCCGCATCTCAACAAGCCGGGGCGGGGTTTGGGGCGCCACGGCCACTGGCCCGGCGGCTACGGGACCGGAAGGCGCAACTGCCGACGCGGGTGTCGCTCCGGTCACGGTGCGCTCCCAGATGCTGGGGCGGCGGGTTGACGGAGTCACAGGAACGCTTGCCTCGGCAGGCTGAGTCACGGCCCGCTGGAAAGCCGGAATCTCGTCCACCGGGTCGGATTCAAAGGGCTTTTGCCTTCGTCCAAAAAAGGCGGCAATCCTGCTGAGCCCCTTGGCATTCGGCTCGGCAGCGGGTTCGTCGGTCGCACCAATTGATCCTGAAAACAGCCTCTGGTCCGGCCCCGGCGATTCCTGCTGAATCCGCACGGCCTCTTGCTCAGCCTTGCGCTCGGCGCGCTCTTCGCGCCAGTTACGCCAACGGTCGTTCATTGCCATCGCATGGACCCAGCGATCTTCAACAAACTGCTTGATCGTCCAGAAGCTGACCGATGAAGCAAAATAGATGCCTGCGCCGGCCAGGGCCGCAGCTACTAGCCAAGCTCCCTGCACATTCAAGTAAACGATCAGCATGCCCGCAATCAGCTTGCCCATCACCCCCTCGATCGGCACGGCATGCAGCCAGTGCCAATGCCAGGGCAATAGACCAAAAACGGCAGGAAGGAAAACCACGGCCAAAGCACATCCGACCCACCGCAGCCAGGCCGAACCACCCGAACGCGAACGCATCCAACTCCATCCCACACTGCCCAGCCATATCGGAAGCAGAAATGCAGTGATGCCGATCGATTGCAGCATCAGGTCACTTAGCCATGCACCGAAAAGCCCAATCCAGTTGTGGATGGCGCGCGGCAACATTGCATCTGTAGCCGTGTTCATCGAGGGGTCGGTGGGATGGTAGGTCGCAAGAGCGAAGAACAGCAGTACCGAGACCAGCGCCAGCATCAGGCCCAGAAACACGTTCAGGGCGCGGCTGCGCGTGGGCGAAAGGGCAATCGGAATCGTCTTCATCACAGGGATGCCTCCGCTCCACGGCCGCCGCAATCGGACGCGAACGAGCCGTCAGGAGGGACGGAAAATCCCAGAGCAGTTTCTATTATCCCTGTCGCCGAAGCGGGTTCCGGGCAAAAGCAATCGGGGGGAACCTCGCTGCCAACCCCCGTCGCAAGTCGCGGAGATGTCGCAGGTTAGCCCCCGATAATCTTTCCACCCCAGATCAGCAGCGCAATTCCGATGATGATCCGGTAGATGGCGAAGATGGTGAATCCGTGCTTCCGCACCCACATTAGGAACCACTCCACCACCCCAAGCGCAACGATGAACGAAACCACGAAGCCGATGGCCAGAACAATCCAGCGTTCGCCCGTCATAACTACATGAGCAACCGGTACGGCCCCCGCAGCCAATGCAGACCTGCTTGGATGAATCTCCTTGAGCAGATCGTAGCCCGTGGCGGCCAGCATGGTTGGAATTGAAAGCAGAAAACTGAACTCAAGCGCCGAAGGACGGTCGAGACCGACAAGTTGTCCAGCCGCAATCGTGGACATGGAACGGGACGTGCCCGGAAAGATGGCTGACAAGGCCTGGCAAAGCCCGATCCAGATTGATTGCCCCAGCCCGATCTCTTCCACGTGCGTCGTGGTCGGTTCGTACCGGCTCGAGCGCGCGTCCACAATCCACATCACAATGCCGCCGACCAGCAGCGCCCATGCAATCACACTCAGACTGCTCAGATTCCTGTCACTCCATTTCTTCAGAACAAGCGCCGGAATTGAGGTACAGGCAAATGCGATTAGCGTAAGTGAGATGGGATGCGTAAGCCAGGTGCGGTCGCCGCCCTCGCCTTTTGGAAACGTGCGAATGAACCCCAGAATGCGCTCCAGGTAGAGAAGCAGCAAGGCAAAAATCGCGCCTGCCTGGATCACAATCGTGTACATCTTCCAGTAGGCATCGTCCAGAGGAATACGCATCAACGCTTCGGCAATTCGCAGGTGTGCCGTTGAACTGACCGGCAAAAACTCGGTCAAGCCTTCCACAATGCCCAATAGGACAGACTGAATGTAAACGTTCAAAAAGCCTCCGAAGTTCGATCTTTCCGTGCCGTCGAGCGGGCGGCATACTTCTTCATCTCGCTATTCGCGCTCGATACCATAGACAGGAACGCCCTGATCCAATTTGTACACCAGGGCTGCCGCTCTCCATGTATAGTCCGATTGCGGGTACTTATCCTTTAACCTTGTTGCCAGTTCGCGCGCGTGGTTGTGCGCATCATCCTGTTTCTTGTCGCTTCCATCAGCACCATACATATCGGCCAGCACCGCCTGCCGGTAGACAGCTTCATAAAGAGCCTTCGCCGCACGCGGACTGTCTGGATGCTCATCCGCGTATTTCTCGTAAATCTCTGCTTCTCTCTCGGGGCACTTGGTCGAACCTTGCCAATCGCCGCAAAGCTTGTTATCGATTAAATCGAAATCGGCCAGGTCCGCCCAGCGCGTATGGGGAAAGTACTTGACAACCTTCTTCAGATTGTCCTCGTCCATCTGTTCGCGCATGTAAGGGTCGCGTTCCTTTGCCGATGGAAGAGATGAGAGATCGGCTTTCTGGATCTGCCACAGGATGTCGGCGGCGCGCCACGCTGCCTCGCCCGCCAGAGGCGAGTTAGGAAACATCTCGGCAACCCTGCGGTAGAGCAGGTGCGCGCTACGAGCGGCATTCACAGGTCCGCGCGGGTCGCTGGCAGCAGCTTCCTGGTTAGCGGCTGCACCCATCAGGATAAGGTCGCCGTTTGGAGTTGTATCCTCGACGACGCCCTTTGCCTCAACCCAGCCCGAGATCGGCGGCGGAGTCTCGTTGCTGCCAAAAATCGGCGTGTCGCTTGCGTGTTCTTCCTCGATATCGGTGTTGGCATAAACGCGCATCCACGGGCCGCTCTTTTCGGCCACCACCATCTCCCGGCCGATCTGAACCCGGTCCACTTTCTGTGCGCTCATATCAGGCGAGATGTAGAGCCAGGTCACGCGAAGAACGGTTGCGCGCGGACCAGCCATCGGCTTCACGATTTGCGGCTGCTTCTTGTCGCCGAGCGCAGGCAACGACGCGCACACAACCAGGAGTCCCACGGCACATTTGCGCACGATCAAGGAGGAAACTGCAAAAACGCTTGTTCTCTTCACAGCAAAAATCATAGTTCAACGACGCTACGGACCAGTTTCCGTGAGCACTTCTGCCAGGAATGCAGGCGCTACATTGCCGCCGCTCACCACCGCCACCGCCTTGCGGTACTTCGGAAGCTCGTTGGAGCGAAACAGCAACGCCGCCGCGGCAACGGCTCCGCTCGGCTCCGGAACCAGCCTTGAAGTGGCAACAATTGCCCGCATGGCCGCGCGAATCTCAGGCTCATTCACGGTGATGATCCCTTCAACATATGCCAGGATGTGCGCGAAGTTGCGGATGCCCACGCTTTGGGTGCGGAGTCCGTCAGCGATGGTCCGGCTCACGAGTTCGGCAGGCCAGGTGACAATCTTCTTGCTGCGAAAACTCGCGGCCGTGTCCCCCGCAAGTTCCGGTTCCACGCCGAAAATGCGAGCCTGCGGGCGGACCTGTTTGATGGCCGCGGCCACGCCACTCAGCAGTCCTCCGCCGGAGACCGGCGCCAGCACAAGGTCCACACCGGGAAGTTCCTCCACGATCTCAAGTCCGCAGGTTCCCTGCCCGGCAATGATCTGTTCGTCGTCATAAGGCGGCACGACGATATAGCCATGCTCGCGAACCAGTTCTTCTGCCTTGGCGAGCCGCTCGCTTGAGGCCGGCCCCACAATCACGACTTCGGCGCCCAACGCCATTGTCGATGCCCTTTTGATCGCGGGAGCATTCGATGGCATCACGATCACCGCTCTCGCGCCCACTGCACGAGCCGCATACGCCACTCCCTGAGC
>DATKPJ010000014.1:0-9054 GCA_035524195.1 Occallatibacter sp. | reverse complement strand
CGAATTCCCCAATGCGACCATCGACTTCGTGCCCGGGACGCAATTCCTTCGCGCTGATGGGACCGCGGTACCCGATGGTCTTCTCACTACTCCGGACGGCAGGCCTGGACTCAAAGCCAACTACAACGAAGGCATGGGTCGCGGACAGCCGGAGGCGAACATGAAACCGATCGTTAGCCGCACCGAGCCTAACGTAAAACTAACCCAAAGCAATCTGCCTTCAGAAGTTTCCGATAAGAAGACCTTTGGCGTGCAATGGTCCGGGTTTCTCACGCCCACAGAATCCGGCGACTATCTTCTCGGTATCCGCTGCGAGGGCTTTGGCAGGCTCACCGTCGACGATAAGCAGGTAGCAGCCGCCTTTGGCGGCGGAGGAGTCTCGTCCGGAGTTGGCCACGTACACCTCGAGAAGGGCCACAAGGTGGCGATTGAAATCTCCTACGGGAGCAGAAACGGCAACGTGCAGGCGGAAATGATCTGGGCCAGGTCGAACAATGCGCCTTCAGCCGAGGCCATTGCCGCTGCAAAAAATGCCGATGTTGTGATCGCGGTTGTCGGCATTACGAGCCAATTGGAGGGTGAGGAAATGCCGGTCAGCGAACCGGGATTTCTCGGTGGGGATCGCACCAGCATCGATCTTCCCCAGCCGGAAGAGGATCTGGTGGAAGCCGTCGCTGCTACCGGCAAGCCTCTTGCTGTGGTTTTGATGAACGGCAGCGCTCTGGCCGTGAATTGGATTAACGATCATGCCAACGCCGTCCTGGACGCATGGTATCCCGGAGAAGAAGGCGGCGCGGCCGTGGCTGAAACCCTGAACGGGAAAAACAATCCCGCCGGCAGGCTGCCGATCACTTTCTACAAGGGTGTCGATCAGCTGCCTAACTTCGAAGACTATGGGATGGCGAACCGAACTTACCGGTACTTCACGGGCAAACCACTTTATCCATTCGGCTATGGGCTCAGCTATACGCAGTTCAGCTACAGCGACCTCAACGTGCCGGCGCAGCCCGTCGCCGCCGGGGAACCTGTGACGGCCGAGGTGACGGTGACCAATACGGGCAAGTTCGCGGGAGATGAGGTTGTCCAGCTTTATCTCCGGTTGCCGCCGGTCAAGGGCGCGCCCCGCATCGCTCTGCGCGGATTTCAGCGCATCCATCTCGAACCCGGCGCCAGCACGAGGGTTTATTTCGACCTGAAGCCTCGAGATCTTGGCATGGTGACCGAAGACGGCAATCCGATCGTCGCGCAAGGGGATTACACCCTCAGCATCGGGGGAGGCCAACCCGATACCGGAGCGCCAACTCAAATCGGGCACTTCCACATTGACGGTCAGTACGCCCTGGCCGAATAGGTTTTGCAGGTCATTCGTGCCGGGTTGCACAGTTAGTGCATGGGGAGGACAGATGAGAGTAAAGACCTTGCCGCTCGCATGTTTGGGGGGCGCCGTTTTGTGCCTGGGCAGCCTGGCAATCAAGGGCCAGAGCGACAACGAATCGGCTTCGCTACCGATTGCAGTCAGCATCGATGTGCTGCAGACGAGCGAACCGGTTTCAAAGTATGAGTTCGGCATGTTCATCGAGCACATCGGTTCGTTGATCTATCGGAGCCTTTGGTCGGAGATGCTCGACGATCGCAAATTTTATTTCCCGATCAACTCGCAGCCAGAAAATCTCAACGGTCGGCCAGGTTTTCCCGGGATGCAGCTGCGTAAGTGGCGTCCGGTGGGTCCTGACAGCGCGATAACGATGGATAAGGAGCATCCCTTTGTCGGCGACCAGAGCCCGCGGATCGATCTCGATGCTTCCAGCTCGCGGGGCATCCGCCAGTCGGGCCTTGCGCTCGTGAAAGGGAAGAAATACATCGGCCGGGTCTGGCTGCGCGGCACTCCAGGGGCAAAGGTGAAGATATCGCTCATCTGGGGCGACGGAGACCACGACCGGCAAACGGCGTCGATTGCGGCGCTTCCCTCGACCTACAGGAAGTTTCCGCTGAGTTTCACTTCTGCGGCGAACTCCACCGACGCGGCCCTCGAAATCACAGGCACCGGCAGCGGTGACTTCCACATCGGAACGGTTTCGCTGATGCCCGCCGACAACATCGAAGGCTTCCGTCCCGATACCATCGCACTTCTGCGCCAGCTGCACTCCGGCATGTGGAGACTGCCCGGCGGCAACTTCCTCTCCGACTGGAGCTGGTACGACGGTATCGGCGATCCGGACAGACGTCCGGCCACCTTCGATTACGCGTGGAATGCGATGCAGCCGAACGACGTGGGCATGGATGAATTCATGACCCTATGCAGGCTCATCGGCACGGAGCCTTACATCACGGTCAACGCCGGCTTCGGCGACGCCCACTCCGCGGCAGAAGAAGTGGAGTACATGAATGGCGCCGTGACCACGCGCCTCGGCGCGCTGCGCGCCCGCAACGGCCATCCGGAGCCTTACCACATTCGATACTGGGACATCGGCAACGAGCCTTACGGCGTGTGGCAGCTGGGCCGCACCGATCTGAAGTATTACGTTCTCAAGCACAACGAATTCGCGAAGGCCATGCGGGCCGCCGACCCATCGATCACACTGCTCGCGTCCGGCAACATGCCTCTGGCCATGGACCTCACCGGCGAAATGCGCGCGCACGACGCGGATAACCTCAAAGCCGTTGAAGGCACGCCGGTGGACTGGACCGGCGGCCTGCTTCACGACAGCTGGGGCAACTTCGCCGGCATCACGCAGCACTGGTACGCCCAGCCGGGCCGCCATTTCGATGTGCAGAAGGCGAAGAATCTGCCGCTCGATGCGCCCACGGACGCCGGCTACGACAAGGTGGACCAGACCACCCTCGAATACGCGCGCTACCCGGCCAACATTGTGCATCTCTATCAGCAGACGTGGCGCCGGTATCAGGAACGCTTTCCGGAGATGGTGAAGAATCACATCTTCCTGTCGATTGACGAGTACGCTTACTTCGGCGGAGGCTTCACCCGCCCGCCGGATCTCAAACTCGCTCTCGCCTACGGAATGATCTTCGACGAGATGCTCCGGCATACCGATTTCCTGAAGATGTCTGCGCATACCATGGGCGTCTCCACGCTCGACTACACGCCCACCGCCGCGGCCCTGAACACCACTGGCCTGATGTTCAGGCTGTACGGTTCACATTTCGTTGCCGGCTCGATCCCGGTCGCGCTCACCGGCAGTTCACCTCAGCCGGCGCCGCAGTATCCCGTGGGCGGTGATCAGCCGGAGACGAACTCCGGCAGCCCGACATATCCACTCGACATGTTCGCTGCGCTCACTTCCGACCGCAAATTCCTCATGGTCTCGGTTGTGAACGCCACCGATAAGGAGCAGAAGTTCGATCTGAGCGTCGCCGGCGCGCAGCTTGCCGGGCCGGCTACCCTCTGGCAACTGACAGGAGACACCCTCGATGCGTCGGATCGCGTTGGACAAGCGCCGCAGGTCGTGGTGAAGGAGAGCCCTGCCGGCGACGATTTCCACTCCCTGAGGATTCGGCCCATCAGCGTCAGCATTTACCAGTTTCCCGTCGCGGAAAAGGCGCAGTAGAACCCATTCGCGCTTCCTCTGCCGGCTGCTCTTCTCAGGAAAGAAGGTCCCATTTGATGCACAAAAGATTGTTGATCCTGGCAATGGCCACGTTTTGCGGGGCGATGACGGCCAGCGCGCAGACCGGGTCATCCTGCACCGATCTCGCCGGCCTGAAAATCGATGGCGTGGAAGTCACCAGTTCCACCAAAGTCCCGGCGAACGCCCCCATTCCGTCTTCGTATCCGCACTATGCCGGCTCGCTGCCTGCGCACTGTCGCGTGGAAGGCATGATGCACCGGCGCAGAGGTGTTGCCGGCATCGAGTATGGAATCGGCTTTGCGGTTGCTCTGCCCGAGAAGGCTGCCTGGAACGGTGACTTCATGATGCAGGGTGGTGGCGGCAGCAATGGCATCGTTCTCTATCCCGCCGGCGCCTCGTACTCTGGCGACAAAGCAGCCCTGGAACGTGGCTTCGCCGTCGCCAGTAACGATACCGGCCATCACTCCAGAACCGGCTTCGATTTTTCTTTCATGCGCGACCAGGAGGCGTACCTCGACTTCGCGTATCGGGCCAACGCCGAAGTGGCGGCCGTGGCGAAGCAGATCATCGACCGTTACTATGCAAAGCCTGCGGCCTACTCTTATTTTGTGGGCTGCTCCACCGGTGGACGCGAAGGCATGATCCTCTCCCAGCGCTTTCCGACCGTGTTCAACGGCATTGTCGTCGGCGACCCAGCCATGCGCACCGGGCTCTCCAACCTCGCCATCGGCCAGTGGATTCCCGTCGCCTACAACCAGGCCGCGCCCAAGGATGCATCCGGCAAGCCGGAGATCGACAAGCTGTTCACTGACGCGGATCGCAAGGTCTTCATGGACGCCTTGATGAAGAAATGCGACGCGCTCGACGGAGTGGCCGACGGAATGATCTTCGATCCCCTCGACTGCCATTTCGACCCGGAGGAGATCGCGTGCAAGCCCGGTCAAACCGAAGATTGCATGGCGCCGGAGAAAGTGGCCGCCATTCAGAGGGCCTTCGCGGGACCGAAGAATGCCTATGGCACTCAGGTCTATCCCGGTTTCCTCTATGACGCGGGCATCGCTGCGTCCGGTCCGCTGCCGGGTCTGCTGAGCCCGCACAGCAGGGGGCTCTTCGGCCCACTTACAACGGCGACCACCCTCGATGTGGATAAGGCAGCCCTCCATGCCTCCGATGCGCTGGTTGAACCCGCCTCGACCAATCTCTCCACCTTCTCCGGCAACGGTGGCAAGCTGATCTTCTTTCATGGCGACAGCGATCCGTGGTTCTCGCCGCTCGATACCTTCGCGTACTACCAGTCGCTCGCCGAAACCAACGGCGGAGCCGACCAGGTTGCCACGTGGAGCCGCTTCTTCTTCGTGCCCGGCATGAGTCATTGCGGCGGCGGCCCCTCGCTCGATCATTTCGATATGCTGGGCGCCGTGGTGAACTGGGTGGAAAAAGGAAACGCACCGGACTCGGTCGTCGCCACGGGAAAAGCCTTCCCCGGCCGCAGCCGCCCCCTCTGTGCTTATCCCAAACATGCGCAGTACACCGGTCACGGAAACACGGAAGACGCCCGCAACTTTGTGTGCCGGTAAAGCCAATCATCGGGCTCGGCTCGGGTACCTCCGCGACACACCGGTGTCGATGATCGATGACCGGCGCCGGACTTTCGGCCAGGGGGATTTCCCCCTCTCCATCGTCGGCCTGTCCGACTTTGGCGCAGGCAGCGCCACACCCATCGACGATGCCTGGGCCGAAACGCGACGGAGGGAGCGGCCCTTTCCGCGAGGGGTCCATTGTCGCGACTGCATCGGAACGCCTTCTGGTGAGATCGGGAATGCACGTCGTTGTCTTAGGGTAAGCGTTGGCGGCGTGTGATGGATATCACATCCTAATCTGCGCAGCACTGACATTCTCTCTCAACAACCAAACCGCTCTTCTCGGCCCGCTCCAGTCAACACCGAACGGGCCTTCTTTTCCAGGATCATTGAAGGGTTAGGATGGACGGCAAAATGAACAGAACTGAGAACGTACATACCCTCGTTGCACAGTCTCTCAGAAGCCGAATCATGGTTACCTACGCGTTATGCGCGATTGCGGACAGTGACGTGTACGGCGGGAATTGGGAAAGGGCCGGCCAGACCGTAAAGGCCATCCGCCGGTTGATTGCGGAGATTAACGTTCTCATCTTCGAGCCAACAAGCCGCATACCTGCAAGTACGATCCACGAAGCGGGGGACCTGCTTGCAGAGCTTGAGAACCGGACGCAGTCAATCGAAGAATCTCTCAGGTTATCTGGGCCGTTTATGTGCCGCCGACCCTTGTAATATCCGTCACATCGCGCCCTTGTCTCCCATAGACACTATGACACTATCCGCATCTCCGCGATAGAAAACATGTCCGTTGAATGGATTCCGCAGAACTCATCTCCCGATTTGTGCAACTGGAACGGCCCCACTCAAATATGACTGGGCCACAACACACGCCATGCTCCTGCGCGTTGAGGAAGGCGTCCTCCATCTTGAGCAGCTGACTGTCAAGGCCCTGTGCGAGGTAGTGTCTGAAATGTGCGTGGGCGAAAAACAGCAAACGCTTTCTTCGGTGATTTGGCTGCTGTAACGTTGGGGCATGGCCTCGGATCGCACGCAGATCGCAACCCTGAAAAACCTGATCGCGGAAGCCGACCCATCCTCGCTGCGCTTCCGTCTCTGCCAGAAAACCACAGCGCCAGATGCCGGGAACTGCTCGGTCCCACGCTGGTGCTGACGGATCACATACTCCGCAGTTCCCGCTTACCGGGATAAACATCACATCCGCCCCTTGGGCGGCATGGCATTCTCAGACCGCTCGTTAACCCAGATGTTGCGTTCAGGCCGCCACTTTTCCTGGGGGGATTGGCGGCCCGTTTCCTTCTCTGCCGCGCTTGCCTTGACACTCCCGCCGCATAGGACTACAAAGCCTCAACCCTTCCAGGGGGGTCCAATGCAGATTGATGATTGGAACCAAATGGCAACCAAGGCTCTCTTGGCTGACGCAGAGCGCGCTGTGGCGCTCACCCAGGCCAATACCCATGAAAGCGACGCCGCGCCGGAAATGGTTGCGAACGCCCGCAAGAACTACATAGACCTTCAGCGGCGCAGCCGTCCGCTCATCATGTCGGATGGAGACCTGATCGCTTTCCAGCACCTGCTGGATCGCCTCAGGGCCTGTCTGCGCTTCTTCGGGGAATCGGTCTAGCGGGCACTCTTCCATACACGCACATTTACATTTCAGACGCTACCAGATGTTCATACCCTGCGCCGGAGTTGGCGGACAGGCCCGTCACACTTGGCGCTCCATCATTGCCTCTCATTCGGGCGTAATACCGCCAACTAGGAAGTTTCGCCGACCGGCGACCCTGAGAGATCGAAACTTCCCTATTTACCGACTTTACGGCCGGAATCCGTGCGCGGAATCCTAGAAGCGATAATCAGGCGGTTTGATGTCTTTCAGGCGCAAATAAACTTCTGCCTGACCGCGATGGTGCGCTGTGTGGGTGAAGTAGGCCCAGAGCCACTCGAAACCGGTCATGTTTCGCGCTGGCGGTCCGACGACAGTGTCCATCCGCTCAGGAGTCATGGCTGCCACGGCCTTGTCGCAGAAATCGAACGATTCCTTCAGGAATGGTATCGCGGTCTCCTTCGAGACTTCGGCCTTCGTGGTTGCCTTGCTCCATTCGACGATCTTCGACGGTAGGTCTGGCATCGACAGACCGCTCGCGTTGGCGCAGGCGTATTCATTGATAGCAGCAATATGCGCCATCAACTCGCCGAAACTCATCTCCACGGGATTTGGCCGGAAGGCGTAACCGTCGGCAGGCATGGCTTCGGCCACGGCGATGGTAAATTCTCCGGAAGTCTTCCAATGCTTCACGAGTGTGTCCTTCAAATTGCCTTGAGCGAGGATCGGAAGCACATAAAGCGCCAGCACAAGACTCATAGCCAACTTCATCTTCATCATAAATCTCTCTTTCGAGGATCGATTCGCCGTGATTGTACAGCCTCCCATCGGTATCGTCCGGCCAAACTTCAATCTTGTTGACTAGCGGCTGAAGGAGCGAGCTCGCCCACTCATCGGGCGCCTGCCGGGCGTGCCGGAAAATCGGCCAAACTTCCATGTTGGCGACTTTACGGCCGAGATGCGGCAATGAGCGATTTGGCCTGTATTCCTCAGTTGAGAGCGCCTGGGCTGCGGATCAACTTCCGAGAAGCCAAACTACAAGCACTGGATCGTTGAGAGCCTATAGCGGCGCAAGCGCAAATCGACCGTAGGCAATGAAGGCCATGATGATGCCGAGGACTACGCTCATGATGATCGGCGTCTTCTCGGTGTACTTCATGTGAACCCAGATGAAGAGCAGGCTTTCGACGCAGAGTACGATCGCGGCTAAGGTCACGAGGTTCGTGTGCGAGTGAAGAACGCTGGGGAGGATGAGCGCGATAGTGCCGAGAAGTTCGAGGATGCCGAGGGCGGTCCAGAGCGGGCGCGGGAGTGCACCAAAGGACGGAACATCTTTACTGACCTTGTCGAAGAGAAAAACCTTCATGACGCCGGAAGAAGAATAGAGTAGCGCTGCGAGGACTTGCAGTACCCACAACAGGATGTTCATGGGCTATCTCCGTGACCAGCGAGTGAATGCGTGAATCTGGGTAGACGATAGCAGAACAGGCGTTGCTAACGGCAATGTCTTGAAAGGCATTCAAATACCTCAGTGGCCATGAAGAAGAAACCGCCCGGGATGACGGAATGTGAGGTGAAAGTACGTGGGCGTTGGCTCTCATGCACCATCTTCGATGGCGCTCACAGAACGCGATCAACTCATGCGCTGCAAATATTGCCATGGCCCGGTGCAGGCGCTGAAAGAATCCAGCAGCGGAGCCAGAGCGATTGGGCGCTCATTGACAGCCCATGGCCGAATCGCTGCTTCGAAGCCTGTTTATCGTTACTGATTCCCGAAGAACCTGTATAGCCCCTCACGCCAGCTGCAAGTTTCAGATTTGCAATACCACTGGTTCTACTTTTCGTAATTTTGGGTTCATGGTTCGTATACCTCACGTATGTTCGATCATGAGCTGACTTCGAGGGAGTTCATGGAAAGCGATACGCAACGAATCGCAGTTGGGTTGCGCCGGAGAGATTTCGCTGTCCTCGAGACGCTGGTCGAGCAATACCAATACCGGCTTGTTCGTTATCTCGCCTCCTTGTTGGGCAGACGCGATGGAGTTGACGACCTCGTGCAGGAGACGTGGCTCCGAGTCCTGGAGCGAGGTGAGTCCTACGACGGGTACTCCCGCTTTGAACCCTGGCTCTTCAGGGTGGCACGCAATATTGCTCTCGATGCCATGCGTAAAGGACCGATGTTCAGCCTGGACTCACATGAGGGGGATGGTGTTCGCTCATTGCCTGCATCCGGTGAGCCTTCGCCATACACGCTTGCGGCGCGGAC
>DATKPJ010000013.1:0-8237 GCA_035524195.1 Occallatibacter sp. | reverse complement strand
GAGTTTTTCGATTGACAACGAGTGATAGGTTCAGCATAATTCCGGCCATCCTGGTTCGACGCAGGAATCATTCCCCCAAACACAACGAGGCAATCGCAGAGTAAGGACCGACTCATGCATCGAGAAACAGGTGCTTGCTGTCCGTTCGTACCAGAGTTATGCGGAGCAATTCGATGCGCGGCGGAGGTGTGCCCGCAGAAAGGGATGGGAGTGATGCATTGGAGACGAATCAGTGGAGTTATTTCGAGAATATCTACAACGGCCATTCTCTTCACGACAGCGACTTTTGCCTGTCATACGCTGGCTGCGGAGGCCCAATCGTCCAATTCCGGCCATTCGATGCCCGCGGCAGGGCCGAACCGCCCGGCGAGCGTGCCGGACGGATATGTGGTTACGCCCTTCGGTTATTTTCATGCATCCTGCGTGCAAAGCCTCGCCAAAGGTGAGCGAATCTTACCGGACCGTCGGATCGAGCACGCAGACGGTTCGGTTGGAGAGAGCGCGGCGGTGTGCACGTATGCGCACTATACGGCTTCAGGAAAACTGGTGCGCTCGAATTCCGCGAGCGCAAGCCAAGTTGCGGCGAACACGACGAATTCTTCGACTTCGCCTGAGATCAACGGCTGGATTGAGTCGGCATCCATCACGACCAATGCGGGGACGTCGTACGGCTCATTGAATGCGCGCTGGACGGTGCCGCCCCCGCCCAAGAGCGATGACGGACAGCTGCTCTACTTCTTCCCCGGACTCGAAGACATTAACAACACGGAGAGCATTCTGCAGCCAGTGCTGACATGGTATGAGGGACAATGGTATCTGCAGAGTTGGAATTGCTGCCTGAGCGGCATCGCCACCAGCAGCCCGCCGGTGGATGTATCGCCCGGAGACCGCATTTACGGCTCGGTAACCAGCATCTGCGGACCCGGAACGCCAAGTTGCGCCACGTGGAATGTGCTGAGCCTGGACATGACGACGGGCGAAAGCACTGAGCTCGCCGATACGCCCAGCGACGGACAGGTATTCAATTGGGCGTTCGGGGGCGTGCTGGAGCCGTATTACGTTATCAGTTGCGATGACTTTCCGCCTGATAAAGAGATGAGCTTCGACCAGGTGACGGTGTTCAACGAAGGACTGCGGCCCGTACACGATGCAAAATGGGCGACAGGCGTGAATACAACCGATACGCCACAGTGCGACTTTGGGGTCAATGGCGATCCGAAGAAGGTCACAATGAGTTATTGACTGCGCTATACGCCTGTTTCAGAAGAGACGTTCAGGCAAGCTCGAGGCAGTCTTTCAACTTCTACGGACCAGGACAGGCGCGCGAGATGATGGCTCCGGGCACTGGATCGCTTTCAAAGCAGGAACAACACCTCCGCTGCACCGGTTTGCAGTCCGAAGGATGACGCAAATGGAATGGTAAGGCAACGCGCTTTCGTGCGCGTCATACCTGCATGACTTCGGCTTCTTTCCGGTGCGAGAGCTCTTCCATGCGCCGAATCTCGTCGTCGGTCATCTTCTGCACTTCTTCAAGAGCGCGCTTCTCTTCGTCTTCGCTGATTTTTTTCTCTTTGGCGAGCTTCTTCAGGGCGTCGTTGCCGTCCCGGCGCACGTTGCGCACGGCGGTACGGTGCTCTTCGAGGACCTTGTTGATGTGTTTGCAAACTTCGCGACGGCGTTCCTCGGTCATCGGCGGGATGGGCACGCGGAGGATCTTGCCGTCAGAGAGCGGGTTGAGGCCGAGGTCGGCGGTCTGAATGGCCTTTTCGATCTCCTTGACGAGGTTGGGGTCCCAGGGCTGGATGACGATCAGATGAGGCTCAGGCGCGGAAACCTGCGCGACCTGACTGATGGGCGTGTGCGTGCCATAGTAGTCGACTTTGACCTGGTCGAGCATGTGCGCGCTGGCGCGGCCGGTGCGGGTGGAAGCAAGGTTGGCCTGGAAGCCGGAAACTGCATGATCCATGCGCCGCCTTAGGTCGGCTGAAAGTTCTTTGAGGGCCGGGATACCGGCCATGGTGGAGACTGCCATAGTGGTCCCTCGCAAAGTGCAGAATTGCCAAGGGCTATTTTACAACCGCGCCGCAAACCGCTGTCACGCCCGAGGCGATAGGATTGGTGTGCGCGAAATCGGGAGCGTCGGGACGGGAACGGCGCGAGCCGGTAAACGCTGAGATTCACCACCGCCAATGCGGATTTTTGATGGAAGCAGGCTTTGAAATGAGGGAGTCGAGTTGGTTGCGCCGGGATTTTTTGCGGGCGGGCGGGATCGGAGCCGCGGCCGCGGCAATTCCCGCAGTGACGATTGCAGGCACAGCGCACCAGGCGGCCGGGTTGGCTCCCGAGGCGATGCAGGGGGGCTTCGATGTTCGCAAATATGGAGCCACGGGAGACGGGAAGACGCTGGACACCGATGCCGTGAACCGCGCGATTGACGCGGCGGCTGCAGCAGGCGGTGGAGCGGTGGTATTTCCCGCCGGAGTGTATCTGTGTTTTTCAATCCACTTGAGGAGCATGGTGCACCTGGCGCTCGAACAGGGGAGCGCGATTGTTGCGGCCAACTCGCCCTTGCCCGGAGAGCAGACCGGCACCAACGGCGGGAGATACGATGCCGCCGAATCGAATGCGCCGTGGGAAGCGTTTCAAGACTACGGGCATAATCACTGGCATAATTCGCTCCTCTGGGGCGAAGGGATCCATGACGTCAGCATCACGGGCCCTGGGTTGATCTGGGGCAGGGGTCTGTCGAGGGGCAGTGGAAGTTCAGCGGTCGGGCCCGCGTATGTTGCGGAACAGGCTGGCGTGGGCAACAAGGCCATCGCGCTCAAGAATTGCCGCAACGTCCTGCTGCGCGATTTCTCAATTCTGAAAGGGGGACACTTCGGCCTGCTGCTCACCGGTGTCGACAACCTGACGATCGACAATTTGCTGATTGATACAGACCGCGACGGCATGGACATCGACTGCTGCCAGAATGTGCGGGTTTCAAATTGCAGCGTCAACTCGCCCTGGGATGACGGCATCTGTCCGAAGTCGAGTTACGCACTGGGCTACGCACGGGCTACGAGGAACCTGACCATCACGAATTGCTGGGTGACTGGTTGCTACGAGTTGGGTACGGTGCTTGACGGGAGTTTCAAGAAATTTGCGCCCGAGGTGCATGTGTCGCGCACCGGGCGGATCAAGTTTGGGACGGAGTCGAACGGGGGATTCATCAACGTGGCCGTTTCGAATTGCGTATTTGAGGGCTGCCAGGGATTCGCGCTGGAATCGGTGGACGGCGCGACGCTGGAAGATTTTGCGATGACCAATATTGCCATGCGCGACCTGGCCTCGCCGCCACTCTTCCTGCGGCTGGGCGCGCGGCTGCGCGGGCCGAAGGAAAGCACGCGCGTGGGCACGATGAAGCGGGTGGTGATCAGCAACCTGGAATGCCACAATGCGCCGATGGCGATCTGTTCGATTCTGAGCGGCATTCCAGGACACTCGATCGAAGATGTCAAGCTGTCGAATGTGTTCATAGAGACTGTGGGCGGTGCTCCGGCGGAGGCTGCGCGCGCAGAGCCGGCCGAAAACGAAAGCAAGTATCCCGAGCCGAATATGTTCGGGCCGATGCCGGCGTCGGGTTTTTATCTGCGCCATGTACGGAACCTGGAAATGAGCCACCTGGAGATTGCGAACGCGACTCAGGATGCGCGGCCGGCGTTTTGTTTGTCAGACGTGGAGCGGGCGGATTTCTTTGCCATTACCGCTCCGCGCGGAGCCGAAGGCGCGTTTGCGCTGCACGACGTGAAGGATCTGCGCATCGGATGGAGCCGGGCGGCGGCCGATACGACGCTGGGCAATGTGGATAGAAAAACGCTGTGAAGGCTGCGCGTTAATTCTGGTTCGTGGTTGTAAGAAACATCGCTATTCCGGACTGAAACCACGTTTGTCGATTGAAAATGCATCGCTATTCTGGACTGGGTGCATCGATAAACGAGACTAGATTGCAAAACACATCGATATTTGGACTGGATTGCATTTGCACTTACAGAAAATTGCACGCTGAGGCGAGTCTGCAGTCCTTCCCTACTCTCGGTTCGTCAGGACCCGGGTGGGCTCTCGTGGCCTGTTCACTAGAATGTAACTGCCGAGTGGCCGACGATCCGTTCGAGACGTTTTGCTAGGCGCGCAAGAATGCCCATGTTTCTACTCGCAGTGAAGTAGACCGACCATCATGCTGAAGGCTAGGGACAAAGGCAACTCGAAGGACGGTGAATGTCGTCCTGCTGGCCGAATTGCTGTGCTGCGAGGGCAATCTCTTCAGCGGAACGAGAGGAGATTGCGCGGGTTTGATCGAATCCGAAAAGTTCGCCGAGCGTTGCCCGCCCCGATTTTCATACGGTACCCTAGGCAGTAATCGCTGCCTGAATGAAAACTGGTAAGGAGCCGCCGATGTCCGTCGATCCGACCCTCCTGAGAATCCTCTTGGGCGTCGCTATTGTGATGCTGCTGGGGTGGCTATTGTTCCGCAGAATGCACCTCGACTGGTTCGGGAGCCATCTTCGCGATTTGCCGGTCAGCCGTCTTAGATATCTTCTGATAGCGCGATTCTTACGCATGACCTCGATTGGTTTCTTGGTGGATCTAGTCTTGGGCGGAAGCATGTCGCGACCACTTGTTTTGCTCTTCTCTTTCCTGTTTGGCCTTTGTGGCCCAGTGGTTCTCTTGCTCCGCCGCCGTCCCCCCATTCAGCGATTGCTCTTTGTTCTGCCGATCGTTTTCTCTATTTATGCAATCACTATCTTTCTCTGGCACGGCGCGGACGTGCCATCTTCCACGGCTGCTGCGGCATTTCGCTTTGACGCTCTCTCGATCTTTGTCACCCTTCTTGCAAGCGCGTTGGTGACGACCAAGCACATCAACTTCGAGGGAGCCCTCCAGCTTCGCGCTGAGACCGAACTGGAAGCCGCCCGAGCCGTGCAGCAGGTGCTGATCCCTGACGAGATCCCGAGTCTGCCTGGATTCAAGATCGAGAGCGCGTATCGACCCGCTGGCCAAGTCGGCGGAGACTTCTTCCAGATTCTACCCACGACGGATGGCGGGGCACTCATCGTGATTGGCGACGTGAGCGGCAAGGGCATGCCGGCTGCGATGACGGTATCCCTCCTCGTCGGCACATTTCGCACCCTGGCCCATTACACCGCAAGCCCAGGCGAGATTCTAGCGGCGATGAACCGGAGGATGCTGGCCCGGAGCAAGGGTGGATTCACGACCTGTCTGGTCTTGCGAGCCGATCCAGATGGCACCTTGACCATGGCCAATGCAGGGCATATACCGCCATATTGCAACGGCGAGGAACTCGTAGTCGAAAGCGGCTTTCCCCTGGGGCTCGACGCGGAGTCCACCTATGAGGAATCCAGAGTCGAATTGAAACCAAGCGCCCAACTCACACTGCTCACCGACGGCGTTGTGGAGGCACGCTCCCGCACCGGAGAGCTATTCGGCTTCGCGCGGACACAAGAATTGAGCCGCAAAAAAGCAGAGCAAATCCTGCAAGAAGCTACTGCATTCGGCCAGGAGGACGACATTACGGTTGTCACACTCGCCTTCGCCGAGGAAACTTGATCGGCAAACTCGGATCGATGACTTCATCGGCTCTGGTTGAGCACCTGATTCAGAATTGAAGTCGCAGAGGAAGTTGTGCTTCACTTCGCTTTTGTGAAGCGGAATTCATCACGATTGCCTAGGCTGTCGTGGTCCCATTTGGTTCAGAATCGAGCACCATTGGTGAGTGACCGGCCACTCGGCACTTTGATGTTTCTTCGCCTGGACAACGCTTCCTTCTCTTTCCGGCCAGAAACATGGATAGGGTTACCTGTCGGTAAACAAGTGAGCCTGATTGGTCGCGTCCTGTGTGCGTCAAGACACTGTGGCCGCACCGCTACTTAAGGTCTGCTTGTTGAAGTGGCTCCGGGTCCAGGTTCGGTGAGACTCCAATCGCAAATATCGTTGTCTCAGTCTCAAATATCGTTGTCAGTCGCAATTAACGATGTTTCTTGCAGTGGTTGTTGTGAGGAGGCCGGCCTGCTCATGGGCGTGGTAGCTGGAGCGGACGAGCGGACCGGATTCGACGTGGCGGAATCCCATGGCGAGAGCTTCGGTTTTGAGTTCGGCGAACTCGCGCGGAGTGTATAGGCGAGCCATGGGTAAGTGGTCGCGTGAGGGGCGCAGGTACTGGCCGATGGTGAGGATGTCGCAACGGACCTGGGCGAGATCGCGAAAAACGGCAAGCAATTCACGAGTTTCTTCCCCGAGGCCGACCATGACGCCCGACTTGGTGAGGCCCTCCGGTCTTAACTCCTTGGAGAAGCGCAGCAACTCGAGAGTGCGCTCATAGCGCGCGCCCGAGCGGACGACGCGATAGAGACGCGGCACCGACTCGGTATTGTGATTGAGCACTTCAGGCTGCGCATCGACGACGATGCGAATGGCTTCGCGATCGCCCTGGAAGTCGGGGATGAGCACTTCGACACGGCAGCCGGGAGCCTTGCGGCGAATCTCATCGATGACCATGGCGAAGATGCGCGCGCCGCCGATGAGGTCGTCGTCGCGGTTTACGCTGGTGATGACGGCGTGGAGCAGTCCCAACCTGGCTACTGCCTCTGCGACCCTCCGCGGCTCGTCGTAGTCGATGGGCTGGGGACGGCCCTTGGGAACGGCGCAGAATCCGCAGCGACGGGTGCAGAGATTGCCGAGCATCATGAAGGTTGCGGTCTTGTGATGCCAGCACTCGCCGATGTTAGGGCATTGCGCGCTTTCGCACACCGTGTGAAGGCCGAGCGAGCGAGCGAGCTGCTTGAGCGAGTGGTAATTCTCTCCCACGGGCGCGCGAGCCTTGAGCCAGTCGGGTTTGGGCGCGGGCGCGCGGCGCGCGGGGGCGATCTGGACGAGATCCATCAGGTCCATTGTACGTGGCGGGCAGTCGGGATGGGTAAACGCGTGCAAGCGCTTTGAACTTCTGCGGTTACCTGCGCGAAACGGGATGGGGCATTTTGATGTATCGCGCGGGCGATGCGATCACCGCGAGAATCGTTGCATCTGAACAAAACAGGAGGTGACGATGAAACCCGATCGAACCCTTATTGCATCGATCCTCTTTCTCGCCGGAGGGCTGTGCATGACCTTCTGGTATTGCCAGGGAACGGCCGGTCTCAGCGCCGGTTTTCCAGTCGCGAGTTCGACCATCCACTTCTCTGTGACGACGAGCGGCCCTGCTGCCCTTGGCGGAATTGTGCTGACCGCCGTCGGAGTTGCCCTGTTGATCTGGTCATCGCTCGTTGCCATTTTCGGTCAAATCAAGGCGATCGCGGGTGAAGACAGAGGGCCGGAAAGACTGTTTGAGTAGTCCAGACCGCGACGATTCAATTCTGAAGTTGCCTTCGCTGTTTATTCCGCCGCATGTTGCTTGCCGGCATCTGCAGGTGCCGCTGCGGGGCTGGTGTACTTGTCCCACCACGCCAGCCAGCGCTCATAGCGGTCTTTGATATAACTGGGCCGCGTGAAGCCATGAAACTGATTGGGATAAACGACCAGCTCTGCGGGACGGCCCAGCGACTTCAAAGCCTCGTACATCTGCTCGCCGCCGATGAGAGGGACGTTCATGTCGGATGTGCCGCCCATGAACATCATCGGCGTATGGATGCGCTTATCCACCTGAAGGAAGGGATAACTCATCTTGATGTAAGTCTGCAGGTCTTTCCACGGCGGGCCGAGTTCGTTGTCGTATTGCAGGATGTATTGATCGACTCCGTAGAAGGACATGGGCGCTGCGACACCGGCTCCGCTGATGGCGCATTTGAAACGATCGGTGCTGGCGGTGGTGTAATCGGTGAGGATGCCGCCGTAGCTCCAGCCGGTAACGCACATACGATTGGGATCGGCGACGCCCATGGCAACGGCTTTGTCGACGCCGGCAAGCAGGTCCTTGACTTCAAGATCGCCCCAGTCATCGGCAATGGCCCTGGCGTAGTCCTTGCCACGGCCAGAGCTGCCGCGGTAGTTCACGTTGAGCTCGGCGTAGCCCTTGGAGGCGAGCCACTGGCGCAGAAAATCGAAGCTATGCTCGTCCTGGCCGTTGGGTCCGCCATGGATGAAGAGGATCATGGGGACGGGTGAGCCGTTTTTGAAATCCGCCGGCTTGGTGAGGAGGCCGTGGACGTCGGCGCCGTCGCTGCTCTTGAACTCGATGCCTT
>DATKPJ010000012.1:0-50038 GCA_035524195.1 Occallatibacter sp. | reverse complement strand
AACGCGACAGGCCCTTCGTGAACGGCGCGGCTTGCCTTGGCTCGAATCGCTTTTTCGCGATCTTCGCGCCAGCCTGCGGGCTTTGGCCAAGCATCCCGGAGTCACCGTCATCGCAATCGTATCCATCGGATTAGGCATCGGCGCCAATGCCACCATCTTCTCCATGGTCAGCCGTTTCGTGCTGCGCCCCGCGCCCGTAGGAGATCCTTCGACTCTTGTAGCCATGCACCTGGCTTACGATGGCGATCGATGCTGCGAAAACTTCCCCTTGCCGGTGTTCGAAGACGTGCGCAAACAGGCGAAGTCGTTCTCTGGAGTCGCCGCGTATGACGAATTGCTCCCTGCATCGATTGGCGGCAATGGGGAACCGGAGCGTGCCTGGGGCCAGGCGGTCACGCCGAATTTCTTCGACGTCACGCAACTTCGCATGACACTGGGTCGAGGCTTTCTGCCCGGAGAAAAGGACGCACCCCTTGTCGTTTTAGGCGCAAATCTATGGCAACACCGATTCAACGGCGACCCCGCAATCATCGGCAAGTCAGTCTCCCTCTCCGGCCATGCATTTACCGTTGTCGGGATTGCCCCGCCCGCGTTTCATGGGGTCGACCAGATTCTCTACGCACAGTTCTGGGTGCCACTCGGAAATGTTGGGCTCCTGGTGCCTGGTCTTTCAGATAATGACAGCTCGCGCACGTCTCACTGGCTCGCGGTCGTCGGCCGGCGGAGGCCCGGTATCTCTCCTTCGCAGGCCGCGGCAGAACTGAACACCCTCGCGAAGCGCCTCGCCCTTGCCTATCCGAAAAGTGACAAGGGCATCGGCTTTGTATTTGAACGAGCAGGCTCGCTTCCGCCATCGGAACGCGACAGCGTGCTGATCTTCCTCGCGGCGCTCTCAGTGGTCGCCTTGCTGGTGTTGGCCATTGCGGGCGCCAATGTAGCGAATTTGCTGTTTGCGCAGGCAGTTACCCGCCAACGGGATATGGCAGTGCGCCTCGCCCTTGGGGCCACTCGCTTTCGGCTCCAGCGCCAGTTGTTAACCGAGAGCGTGCTGCTTGGGCTTGGCGGCGGAGCCCTTGGACTCATTCTGTCTCTCTGGGCTACGAAAGGACTCTCATCCTTCCGCCTGCCCGCTCCGGTTCCACTCGATCTCCAGGTCGGTGTCGACTGGCGCGTGCTGCTTTTTTCGTTTGCCATCAGCGTTGTCAGTGGCATGCTGCTTGGATTGGCGCCGGCATGGACGGCCTCGCGCCCCATGCTTTCCGGTGCGCTCAAGGGCGAAGACGCCCTCGCTCGCCGCGGACGCCGCCTCAGCCTGCGCAATCTTCTCGTCGTCTTGCAGATTTCGATGTCTGTGGTTCTTCTCTGCATCACGGGGCTTTTCCTACGCAGCCTTCAAAGCGCGACCCATATCAACATCGGCTTTCGTTCGCAGAATCTTCTGATGATGTCAGTCGATCCGAGAATCCACGGCTTTACCCCTCAGCGCACAATCGAATTCCTAACCCAGTTGCGGCAGCGCGTGGCCGCTCTGCCGGGGGTCGAATCCGTGGTCGTGACGGACGTGGCACCGCTCTCGGGAGGGCACCGCAGCGACGGCTTCAGCGTTGTCGGCCGGAAGGATAACAGCACAGCTGATTCCCAGACTGAGCTCTACATGGCAACGCCGGGATACTTTGAAACCATGGGTATCCCGCTGCTGGCTGGACGCGACTTCGGTGGAGAAACCCCGAACAGCCCAATGACCGCCGTTGTCAACCGTGCTTTCGTGCAACGTTTCTTTGAGGGCGAGAATCCCATCGGCCATCTCGTCACCGGAGGCGGCGTTCAATATCGCGTGATTGGCGTTGTCGGCAATATCAAATCGCGCTTTCTCGGCGAAGATTTTCGACCGGTCCTCTATCGCTCGCTCGCACAAACGGTGGGCAGTGATCCTTCATTTCTGGGCTATACACTCGTGGTCCACATGGCAGGTAATCCGTCGGGCATTGCTCGAGCCGTCCGCAGGCAAATCCACCTTCTCGATCCTTCAATGGCCATCTTCAACGAAGAAACCATGGCGGAGCATCTTCGCGACGCCTTCTTTCTTCCCCGCCTGGCAGCCACGTTGTTTGGCATCTTTGGCGGCATCGGGCTGCTGCTTGCCGCGGTGGGACTGTTTGGCGTGATGAGCTATGCGGTGAGCCGCCGCACACGCGAGATCGGTATTCGCATGGCCATGGGCGCGCAGCCCGGAACCGTCGAACGCCTCGTGCTGCGACAGGGCTTCGTACTTACGCTGATCGCCATCGCGCTGGGCTGGCCCGCTGCCTGGATGCTCGCCAGGCTGGCGGCGAGTTTCCTTTACGGCGTTCAGCCGCACGATCCGCTGACGTTTGCCGCTGTGCCGCCATTTCTGGCCTTGATTGCGATTGCCGCTTGCTGGATACCCGCCCGCCGCGCGGCGTCTGTTGACCCCATGCAGGCGCTGCGGACGGAATAGGAGGTTGAGATGCGAAAGCTGAGAGCGCTCTGGATGCGAATGCTCGGATTACTTGGCCGTTCGCACGCGGAGGAAGATTTCTCCGCGGAGTTGGAAAGTCATATGGCCATGGATATTGAAGAAGGTATTCGCGCCGGCCTTTCGCCAGAAGAAGCTCGCCGGCAGGCCCTTATCCGGCTTGGCGGAGAGGAGCAGGTGCGCCAGGCTTATCGCAATCGCGCCACCATGCCCCTGGTCGAGACCATCATGCAGGACGCCCGCTTTGCACTGCGACAGATGCGGCGAGCGCCTGGATTCGCGCTCACTGCTGTGCTCACGCTGGCGCTGGGTATCGGCGCCAACGCCATCATCTATACACTGGTCGATTCCATTTTGTTGCGTCCGCTCCCTTATCCCCGCCAGGATCGCCTCATGCGCATCACCGGGACCACGCTACCGGCTCTTCCAAAGGGCTGGATTCGGGCACTGGACCAGCATTCCAAGGCCTTTTCATCCGTCGCCGGATATGGTGATGACGTTGAATCGAATCTTTCCGACGCCGATACTCCGGAGCGCGTCTTCGGCGCCACGGTCACGGTCAACGCGTTCAACACATTGGGCATTCGTCCGGCGCAAGGCGACTTCTTTACTCCTGAAGATGCCGTCTCAGGTCAGGATCACGACGTTGTTCTGAGTTATGGATACTGGCTCCAGCACTACGGCGGCCTGACATCGGCGATCGGTCGCGAACTCAGGATTGACGGCATTTCGAGGCGCATTATCGGCGTAATGCCCGAGGACGTGCACTTTCCGTATGCCGATACGCAATTCGTTACTCCGGTGTCATTCCACCCTGGCGACCCACGCGATCCCTGGACTGTCTTCGATCTGCATGCATTCGGGCGGCTCGCCGATGGCGTCGCGCCGGCACAGGCGCAGGCTGATCTGCGTCGCTTGCATGGCATCCTGCTGCCGATGTTTCCCTGGCGTATGCCCGATGTGTGGGCCTCCGACATGACTGTCGTGCCGCTCCTCGAATCGCAGACCGGCGCCATGCGTCCAAAGCTGCTGTTGCTCTTCGGGGCGGTCGGTCTGATTCTGCTGATCGCCTGCGCCAACGTGGCCAACCTGATGCTGGCTAGAGCAACCGCTCGCGAGCGCGAAATCGCCATTCGCGGCGCTCTCGGCGCGTCTGGCCGACGCCTGATTCAGCAACTGCTTTCTGAAAGTGTGGTGCTCGGAATAACTGCTGGAGCGGTTGGCCTGGCCGCGGCATTCGCCAGCCTGCGCGTCTTTATCCGCCTGCTGCCTGCGGATACGCCGCGTATTCAAAATGTTTCGCTGCACTTGGGCGACATTCTCTTTACACTGGGCGCATCAGTACTTGCCGGCCTCCTTTTCGGATTGATCCCCTCTATCAAAATGGCATCTGTCAATTTGTTTGCCACGCTGCGATTGGGAAGCCGCGCGCTTGCGGGAAAGGGTTCCGCCTTCGGTATCTCCATGGTGCTCGTGATGGCGCAAATCGGCCTGTCGGTCATGGTGATAACCGCCGCGGGCCTCGTGCTGCATAGCCTTTATAAGCTCTCGCGCGTCGATCCCGGATTCCGCACGGACCATATCGTCACAGCGGAAGTTGCGTTGGACAGATCGGCCTGCCGGGAGCACGGACGATGCCAGTCATTCTTCTCAACACTGCTTGACCACGCTCAGAGCATTGCAGGTGTCCAGAGTTTGGCCCTCACCGATTCCCTTCCGCTCAGCGGACGCGATAACAACTATGTCTACGATGCGGAGGGTCATCCCCGTGATCCGCGGCAGGGAGCGATGCTGTCCACCGGTCGCACCGTGTCGCCCGGCTATTTCGAGGTGCTCGGCCTGCGCCTTGTCCGTGGCCGCCTGCTGAACGAAGAAGACGCGCAAGGCGCAACGCGCGCAGTGGTCATCAACGAGCGCATGGCAAACCGGCTCTGGCCGAACCAGAATCCCATCGGCAAGCACCTGCTTAACGTAGACGATGCACCCGCGCCCGCCGTTTGGGATGCGGCGAAGGCCTCCATCGTGGTCGGCATCGTACGCGATGCGCGGGAAGGGAGTCTTGAAGGCGGATACGACGACGAAGTCTACCTGCCTATGACGCCTACTCGCGAACAGCCTGTGATGTACATCCTGCTGCGAACGCATAGCACCTCCGCCGAAACAGCCGCGGCATTGCGCCAGGCCGTGGCCGGCATTGACTCGCTGGTTCCGGTGACGCGGGTGCGCACGCTGGGAGAAGTCGTCGCAAATTCAGTGGCTGCGCCGCGAGCCCTTGCCCTGCTGCTTCTGGGATTCGGTACGCTAGCCGTTTTGATCGGCGCGGTAGGCGTCTACAGCCTGATTGCCTACATCGTCAGCTGGCGCACGCGAGAGATCGGGCTGCGCCTCGCCCTCGGCGCACAGCGCTGGAACATTGTGCTCGCTGTTGTCCGCCAGAGCGTGCTGCTCGCAACAGGAGGCTGCGCCGCCGGCCTCATCGGATCGCTCGCGTTAAGCCGCTTGTTGCACAGCTTTCTCTTTGAAGTTAGCGCTCTCGACCCGCTCACTCTGTGTGCGGTGCCGTTGCTCATGCTCATTGTGGCATTGGCCGCAGCTTGGGTTCCCGCGCGCCGTGCCGCGGCTGTCGATCCCATGGTGGCGCTGCGCGGTGAATAGGAGGTTTTGATGCGAAGACTCAGGGCACTGTGGATGCGGCTGCTGCGGTCGCGGCGGAGTTCCGATGATTTTGATGCTGAACTCGAAAGCCACATTGCGATGGACACGGAAGATGGCATGCGAAAAGGCGTCAACCCTGGAGAAGCCCGTCGGCAGGCCCTGATCCGCCTGGGTGGTGCTGAGCAAACTCGACAAGCCTGGCGCGAGCGCCAATCGCTGCCCTGGATCGAGAGCCTCTTTCGCGATGTGCGCTACGCGTTGCGCGGATTTCGCCGCAATCCCGCCTTCACCGTAACGGTGATCCTGACGCTCGCATTAGGCATCGGCGCAACCACCGCGGTCTTCAGCGTCGTCGATCGCATCCTGTTTCGCGCCTTGCCCTATGCGCACAGCGACCGCATCGTCTCGGTCGGCCTCGTGCAGTCCCTGGAGCGCCAGGAATTCACGCTGGGCGGTTTCTTCTACGATTGGCAACGCAACCAGCGGCCCTTCATGTCCATGACGTTTGAGCGCGGCGTAAGCGAATGCAACCTGACCGAATCAAAGCCCGTGGCTCTCCGCTGTGCCCGAGTGGCGCAGAATTTTCTGCCCACGCTGGGCGTTTCGCTCGCGCTCGGCCGCAATTTTTCCCCCGAAGAAGATCAACCGCACGGACCGAAAGCTGCCATTATCTCCGATGCCCTCTGGCTCAGTCGCTTCAACCGGGACCCGGGTGTCTCAGGGAAGTTTGTCTCCATTGACGGCCATCCGGTTCGCATTGTAGGCGTGCTTCCAAAAAACTTCGAGATGCCTCGTCTTCAGGAAACAGACATTCTCGTTCCGGCGCAAACTGACATTGCGGCACAACACACGGTGAACAGCGGAATCGGCTATCCCATGTGGGCGTTCGCGCGGCTTAAGCCAGGAGTGAGCGCACCAGAGGCGGAAGCGGAAATGCAGCCCCTATACAAGCAAACGCAGCAGTGGATTCCAGCGGAGATTCGTAGCGACTTTCATCTTAAGGTTCGTTCCATCCGCGACCGCCAGATGCACGACGCATATGCAGCCGCATGGGTTCTTCTGGGTGCGGTGCTTGCCGTATTGATGATCGCATGCGCCAATGTGGCGAGCCTCTTCTCAGCACGCGGAGTCGCGCGAGAACGGGAGTTGGCCGTTCGTTCCGCGCTCGGTGCCAGCCGCCCAAGGCTCATTCGCCAGACCATGACAGAAGCGGTTTTGCTGGCTGTCGCAGGCGCAGCCGCCGGATACATGGTGGCGGAGGGTTTGTTGCGCGTTTTTATTGCGATCGCTCCTGCCGGCATTCCTTTCATGGCCGAGGCGCGCCTCGATCTGCGCATGATGATGTTTACCGCGCTGGTCGCGCTGATTTCGGCTGCCCTGTTTGGAGTCGTTCCCGCACTTGAGAAGCCCAAGGCATCCGTCTTGGTTGCGCGTGCGACGAAATCCGGCGCTCAAGCCAGATTACGCAGGGTTCTGGTTGCGGGCCAAATTGCAATCACCGTCATATTGCTTTTCGGCGCGAGCCTTCTGGTCAAAAGCTTCAGGAATCTCGAGACCCAGAGCCTCGGGATGCAGACTCGTCAGGTGCTGACTGTGCGCGTTTCGCTCGACAGCGAGCGCTACTCGACGGGCGACACGGTCATGAACTTCTATCTGCGCGCCGAGTCAGCTTTGCGGCATGTGCCCGGTGTCACCGCAATCGGCATCAGCGATTCGTTGCCGCCGGACGCCAACAGTTGGCACAATGGTTTTCGTTACTCGGAACTCTCTGTCCCTGGCCATCCGCCCACGCCGGCGGGAACGGGGGGAACCGTGGTGGCTCGTTCGGTCACTCCCGGATATTTTCGCGTTCTCCGAATCCCGCTGATCGAGGGTCGCGGATTTACTGAAGACGAGCGAAACACAAACGACAATTCTGTGATCCTGAGCAAGCTGCTTGCTGCACGCCTCTTTCCGGGCGAGGATCCTGTAGGCCAGCGACTTCAGCGCGGTACGTTCAATCCGTACTTCTCTCCGAATGGGCCGAAGGCTACGGTCGTGGGTGTTTCGGGAAACGTGAAGAATGCCGGCCTCACCGGCGATGAAGAACCTGAGCTCTATACGCTTCGAGGTAACCGTCCTGACGCGTGGAACGGCCACAACATCATCCTGCTTGAGACATCCCTTCCCATGGCCAACGTCGCCCCATGGGTGCGGTCGCAAATTGCGCATATCGATCCTATTGCTCCCGTCGAGATCGAGCCGCTGACCCAAACGATCGACACGCTCGCCGATCGCCCGCGATTCGAGACTGCGCTGCTCGGCTTCTTTGCCCTAACCGGCCTCGTCATGGCAATCATCGGTCTTTATGGCGTCGTCACCTTCATGGCTTTGCAGCGCACCCAGGAGATCGGTGTTCGCATGGCTCTCGGCGCCAGCCGCAATGACATTCTGCGCCTGGTGCTGCGTGAAGGTCTGCGCCTTCTCGCCTTCGGCGGCGCTGTCGGCCTGACCGCCGCGCTCGGCCTTTCGCAGGCACTTAAGAGCCTGCTCTTCGGCGTCGGCCCGCACGATCCGGCGAGCTTCGTCGCCGTCACCACACTGCTCGGGCTTGTCGCTCTCGTCGCAGCCCTCATCCCCGCACGCCGCGCCGCAGCTGTCGATCCCATGGTGGCTTTAAGAGCAGATTAGCGATGTCTCATGTGGCCTTTGTGCCGGCGTGGTGCTGAGCAATCCGCACCGCGCTTCTTTTTGCCGATGGTAAACTCCGTTGTGCAGGAAGATTGAATGCGCGCAACGGCAATTGAATTTCGGCTGCGGATGCTCATCAACGCCGCCATTATCATTCTCGGCTTCTGGGCTCCCTGGATCGAGCACTGGGGCATTGGCCGGCCCATCTCGACTTGGGAATGGCTGGCCCTGGCACTGAGCCGGCACACCGTTGCGAATTTCGCGTTGGCAACCACGGTGGTGATGATTGCCGGAGCGTGCATTGCGGCATTGGGAGCCCTCCTGCGCATCTGGGGCACGGCCTACCTGGGCACCGCTACCGTCCACAATCTCGATATGAAAGCGGGCGCAGTGATGGCCGACGGTCCATTTCGGTATATGCGCAACCCGCTCTACATTGGCCTTTGGTGCATGGTAGTCGCAATGGGATTCATTATGGCGCCAACCGGCGCGCTGTTCGCGATTGTTCTCATCACGATTTTCCTCCTGCGCCTCATCCTGGGAGAAGAAGCATTTCTTTCGGCACAGCTCGGCGAGACCTACAAAGCCTATCTGCGCGCGGTGCCGCGTCTCTTTCCACGCGTGCACACAAGTCTCCCATCGGCCGGAATGAAACCGCAATGGCTCCGCGCTTTCCTGGCCGAACTTACGCCGGTCGGTGTCTTTGTTGCGCTGGCGTTTTTCTCGTGGAGTTATGACAACCGGCTCATGGGCCGAACAATTCTGATTGCCTTTGGACTTTCACTGGTCACACGTGCGTTCCTGCCGGGAGCGTTGTCCGGATCTACTCAGGCTGAGTAACCTCTCGCGGCTTCCCCAGGCGCCCAAGGTGGGTCCAACCAAATCCATCGGAATATTTCAGCCCGTATCCCAGCAGCCGGTCGACTCCAATGTGATTGATCCAGATAAGCGAGATAGGAAGCAACATGCGCGCACTCAGCGTAAGAGCCCACAACGCAAGTACTGCAGGACCGGCATAGGTGTGAACAGCGTTGTAGATGCGCGCGCCTGAACACGAGCCGCGAAGATAGCCAAGCATGGAGAGATCGGGAGCCAGCCACAAGGCCACGAAAAGCCACCAGCTTGCACCCGTCCGCGCATAGAGCAACGCGGAGATCGCGGCAATCGCCAGCCCTTCAGCGCGCAGGAGCAGAACTACCGATGAGGAAGAGGATCGGGAGAATAATGACGGCCGGTTAACGGATGAGGACCCTGCCATGCCTCATTGGATGTAGCGCTCGAGTGAATCACTGCAAATAAATAGTGTCGCTCCCTTGCGCCACAATCCACCCTCGCCGCATAGGAAAAGGGGAGAAGCGCATGGGCCTCTCCCCTTCGTCCGACCAACTGAAAACTACTTCTTTGGAGGAGCGATTGTGTCCTTGGCAGCCTTCGCTACGCGGAACTTGACGACCGTCTTCGCCTTGATCTTGATGGCCTGGCCGGTCTGCGGGTTGCGGCCCATGCGGGCCTTCCGCTCTGCCTTCACCAGGCGGCCGATGCCGGGAATGATGAAAACGCCGTTCTTCTTGGTTTCCTTGATGGCAGTCTCCGCCAGCAGGTCCATGAAGGCAGCGGATTGCTTGTTGGTCAGTTCGAGTTTCTCGGCCATGTGCCGCACCAGTGCGGTCTTGGTCATGCCTGTTGCCATGTGATGTTCTCCTTCTGGGCTTGCCCTCGGGGCAGCCGGTGTTGCCTGGGTTCTCGCCGCTCTGGCCTGATCGAAGTACCTGAGGAAGCCGTTAACGCGTACCGCATGAGGGAGTGCCAGTCGCGATGCTCTTGCACGAAACCCCTGTATTCATGCGGGTTCTTTAGAACCCGTCGTTCGTAACAATGCAGCTTGGGGGCGGGCAAAGTCAATGGAAAAACGGCATATTTCCACAGTTTTCTTAGGGTTTTGTGGCATTTTTGCCGATTTTCACCGAAATTTGGCCGGATTTGGCGGAAAATGCGGCTTAGAACCTCGTCAAGCCCGCAAAATTCGCGGCTTCTGCATCAGTCAGCGCAGCCCGAAAAGCACTTTCCTCTTCGGCGCCGCAGCCGCGGCAATCGGCGTATTCAGCGCGTCAACCATGGGCGCCAGCAGCTTGAAATGCCGGATCACGATTTGCGGGAAGTTCGGCTGCAGCGCCGTTTTTGCCGGCAATGCAACACTCAATCCCCACTGCTTGTAGCGGATCAGGTCCATCCCAGGGTGATCGGGTGGAAATCCCTTTGGCGGGCGCGTGAGCGCATCGCCTTCAAATTCTGAAAAGATCCTGCGCAGCGCGGGTTTCTTGATAATTCTTCTGAATTCCTCGTGGTTCTCGAGCAGCCAGTGGCGGATAGCGGCGAGCTGCTCCTTCTCCGGCATATAGGCGCCCGCCGCGACGATCACTTCCTTGGGACTGATGTGAAAGTAGTAGCCGGCGCCCGATGTCTTCTGCAATCCCTGGTGCGACCACCACGCGGCGACATGCGTCTTGTAGGGGCGCTTGTCGTTCGAGAAGCGAGTGTCGCGATAGATGCGGAAAAGGCTCTTCTCGGCGGGTCGCACATGGTTGGGCGCAAAGTCCGTCATGGCGTCGGTGATCTTGCGAACGATGGCCAGCATCGGCTCCTTGAGCAGCACTTCGAAGTCGCCTTTGCGCGGTTGAAACCACTCACGGTCGTTGTGCTTCGCCAAGTTACGTAGAAAAGCGAGTGCCGTACGGCTGAGATAAGGAAGTGCAACTGGGGGCGCTGGCTTTTGCTTCGGTGCCATGCATCCGAGTTTATCGAATCGCTTGCTTCATGATTTGCACATCGCCTCAGAATAAGACGCGATCCATCGATCTGGCCGCTTATCGCTTGGGAGGCGAAAACCGTCTCTACCGAATCACCTTCAGCGCGCCGCGGAATAGCCCATCAAAATCCGCGGCCAGCGCCTTGTCCTTGGCCACAGCCTGTTCGATTGCCTTCTCCGCCGCCGGCCGCTGATAGCCAAGATTGACAAGCGCAGACAGCACATCCTCCACCGCAGGTCCCTGGACGGCTGTGGGCGCCGGTGCCACGGCAAAGTCCTCCAACTTGTCTTTGAGTTCTACCACCAGGCGCTCGGCCAGTTTCTTGCCCACGCCCGGAATCCGCGTCAGCTGTGCATGATCCTGCGCGCGAATGGCCTGCACCGTGCGCTCGCTCGAGAGCCCGCTCAGAATCTTGATGGCCAGTTTGGGGCCGACGCCGCTCACCGTGATCAGCCGCTCAAAGAGTCGCTTTTCGTCGCGATCGAGAAAACCGAACAGCGCGATCTGGTCGTCGCTCACCTGCGTGTGAATATGCAGCGCCGTCTCCGCGCCCAGGGACGGCAGCGCGGTGAATGTGGGCACGGAGATGGCGACGTCATACCCCACTCCGCCTGCCTCGACGATAGCCTGGCCGGGTTCTTTGTGAATCAGCTTGCCGCGCAGATGAGCGATCATTGTGCCTTATTGTAGAATTCCCATCCGCCGCGCCACGCGCTCCAGTGTTTCCAGCGCGCGATCGAGTTGTGGCCGCGTATGTTCGCTGGTCAGGATCAGCCTGATTCGCGCCTTGCCCTCCGGCACGGTCGGGAACGCAATCCCCGTCCCCATCACACCCTCATCGAACAGAGCCCTGCTGAACTCCATGGCCGCTCGGCCATCACCGACAATGACAGGCGTGATCGGCGTTTCCGTCGCCGGCGTGGTGACACCACCGATGTTGAAGCCTGCCCGTCGCAATTCACCCTGGAAGTAGCGCGTGTTGTCCCAGAGGCGTTCGATCCGCTCCGGTTCCGTCTCCAGAATGTCGAAGGCTGCGATGCACGTTGCCGCCACTGCCGGCGGATGCGACGTGGAGAACAGGAACGGCCTCGCGCGGTGGTAGAGATAATCGATCAGGTCACGCGATCCGCAGACATACCCGCCCAGTGCGCCGACCGCCTTTGAAAGAGTACCCACCTGCACATCCACGCGCCCATGCACGCCGAAGTGGTCCACGCTGCCTCGGCCGTTGCGGCCCAGCACGCCGGACGCATGCGCGTCATCGACCATCATGATGGCGCCATACTTCTCGGCCAGCGCCGCCAGCCGGTCAACGGGGCCGATGTCTCCATCCATCGAAAACACGCCGTCCGTGATAACCAGCTTGTGACCAGGTTCGCCGGCCACCTCTTTCAGCAATTCCTCGCAATGCGCCATATCTTTATGCCGGAAAACCTTGATTTTGGCCCGCGACAGCCGCGCCCCGTCGATAATGCTGGCGTGGTTGAGTTCGTCCGACAGGATGAAGTCTTCCTTGCCCAGAATTGCGCTCACGGTTCCCGCGTTGGCCGTAAAGCCGCTTTGGAAGACCACGCATGCTTCCACATTCTTGAAACGCGCAATCTTCTCTTCCAGTTCCATGTGGATGCGCATGGTTCCGGCGATGGTGCGCACGGCGCCCGAACCCACGCCCAGTTCCCTTGTTGCTTTCAATGCCGCTTCGATCAGCCTGGGGTGATTGGCAAGGCCAAGATAATTGTTGCTGGCCAGATTGATCACTTCGCGCCCGTCGTAGTGGCACACCGGCGCCTGCTGATCGTCGAGAATACGCAGCCTGAAATGTGTTCCTTTGGCTCTCAATTCATCCATCGCAGCGGTCAGATAGGCAAGCTGCGGACGAGTAGCGGTCTCTTGCATGGCAATTCACCTCAACCAGAAAGGATAGCGCGGATGGCCCGGTAACAGTGAACCCCGGTCGTGGGTTCGTAATTGACCCACTACCGTGAACCATGGCAAAGAACAGCGATAAGGGCCTTGGTTCGGCGATGACTTCAATGGTCGACCTCCCGCTCGCGCCCTGCGCCGAGACCCGAACCCGAATCCTGAAACCTGCAATTGCGATCTGAAAACTCAGAGCCAGATTTCCTTGACACGCATAGCTCTCTATGCCTAGACTTCTCTATACTTAGGAAACTAGGGGTAGAAGATGGCAAAGAACGACCTTCAAGGAACGCTTGACCTGCTGGTTCTGAAAACTCTCGCACACGCCGGCTCCCTGCATGGCTATGGCATCGTTCTTCATATCCAAAGCGCGTCCAACGAAATGCTGCGCGTCGAGGAAGGTTCCCTCTATCCGGCTCTGCACCGGATGGAGCAGAGCGGCTGGATCGCCTCGGAGTGGTCCATGACTGAAACTAATCGCCGCGCCAAATATTACAAGCTCACCGCCGAGGGCAAGCGACAGTTGGAACGGGCCCAGGAGAGCTTCGATCAGCTGGTCAAAGGCGTTCGCGCAGTCATGCGCTTTGCCTGAGGCGCCGCGTCACCCGAGGAGGTTCGAGATGGCGTTCTTCCGTCGCATCGTCAATCTTTCCCGCCGCTCCCGCGTTGACCGCGAGATCGACGCTGAGATTCAGTCGCACATCGCCCTGCGCACCGACGAGAACATTGCCGCCGGCATGTCTGCGGACGAAGCTCGGCGCGAAGCTCTCTTGCGCTTTGGCAATCCCACTGCCACGCGAGAGCAGGTTGCCGCGGCGGATGCAACGTTGAGTGTCGAAGGGCTCGTGCGCGACATTCGCTTCACCTTTCGCCAACTGGCAAAATCGCAGGGCTTTACAGTCACTGCGGTCGTTACGCTCGCGGTGGCGATCGGGGCCAATGCCGTCGTTTTCAGCGTCCTCCAAGCGCTTGTGCTTCGCCCGCTCAACCTGCCTGGCGCCCAACACCTGTACACCATCGAGCAGGACGGCGTGCCGATGAATTCCTATCCGGATTATCGCGATGTGCGCGATCGCAACCGTGCATTCGACGGCGTCGCTCTCTACAACTTCGCTCCGGTTGGGCTGAATACCGGCGCGAATCCGCAGCAGTTATGGATCTACGAGGCCAGCGGAAACTACTTCGACGTGCTTGGCGTCCAGCCGTATCTCGGACGGTTCTTCCACGCCACCGACGACCATGGGCCAAACAGCGATCCATACGTCGTGCTGAGCTACTCGTTCTGGCGTACCCATTTTCACTCCGATGCCGGCATGGTAGGCAAAATGCTGGAGCTGAACGGGCACCTTTTCACAATTCTTGGCGTTGCGCCTCCGAAATTTCGCGGCTCCGAAATGATTTACTCCCCGGACCTCTGGGCGCCGATGGTGGACCAGCAATGGATTGAGGGATCGAATAGTCTCGAAGACCGAAACACCCGTGGACTGTGGCTGATCGGACGGCTGAAACCTGGGGTGACGGTCGCGCAGGCGGAAGGCGACCTGAACCGAATCGCCGGGGAACTCAAGAAGTCCTATCCCATAGATGACGACGGACTGCATTTCACGCTGGCGCGGCCCGGGCTGGTGGGCGATATGCTCGGCGGTCCGGTACGCGCCTTTGTTGCGGGTCTCATGCTGCTCGCGGGTCTTATCCTGCTGGCCGCCTGCGCCAACCTGGGCAGCTTGTTTGCCGCCCGGGCGGCCGATCGCGCGAGAGAGATTGCACTGCGCCTTGCACTCGGATCCACTCGCCGAAGGATTGTGCGCCAACTCTTGACGGAAGCGTTTCTCATCGCGCTCTTTGGTGGAACCGCTGGAATCGCAGCAGGTGTCCTTCTGCTTCGCGCTCTCAGCGCATGGCGGCCTGTTCCCGACTTCCCCATCAATGTTCCCGTCAATCCGGATGCAACGACGTATGCGGTCGCAGTGGCTCTTGCACTGGTCAGCGGCGTGCTCTGCGGACTCGCGCCAATCCGCCAGGTCCTGCGGTCCGCTCCGTGGGAGGTGGTAAAGAATGCCGCGGCAGCGGCGGGCCCGGGACGCAGGTTTGTCCTGCGCGATGTGCTTCTGGTTGCGCAGATCGCGATTTGCGCTGTCCTCCTGACTTCATCTCTGGTGGCCGTGCGCGGACTTGCCCACTCGCTGCATAGTTCGTTTGGATTCGAGCCGCATCATGCGGTCCTTGTGAACTCCGACCTCAACATGGCGGGCTATTCCAGCGAGCGCATCCCTGCGATGCAACGACGCATGCTCGATGCGGCCGGATCATTGCCCGGTGTTTTGTCCACCGGGCTCATCGACACGATTCCGCTGGGATTGGGTTGGAGTCAGACATCGGTATTCAAGATCGGGACCACAGACTTTCGCGAGTCGAATGAGGCGGCAGAGCCGATGAATTACGCTGTGTCGCCCGGGTACTTCAAGGCAGCCGGCACTACCCTTCTCGCAGGGCGTGATTTCACCTGGAACGACACCGGAAATACACCGCCTGTTGCTGTAATCAACCGCGAATTTGCTGAAAAGGTCTTCGGCTCGATCGCACGGGCGATGGGCAACCATTTCATCCAGGGTTCAAAACATACAAGCATTCAGGTGGTGGGCGTTGTAGAAGACGGCAAATACGTCACCCTGACTGAAGACCAGCGGCCCTCGTATTTCCGGCCCCTGCTCCAGGTTCCATCAAGTTCGACCTGGATGGTCGCTCGCACCACGGGCGAGCCTCAACAAGTCGCCGCGGAGTTGCACGAAGCTCTGCACGGGCTTGACGATGCGCTGCCCTTTACGCTGCTGACATGGGATAACGAACTTAACAGCTCGCTGTTCGCTGCGCGCGCTGCAACCATCTCTCTGGGCGTATTGGGATTCCTTGGCGCCATGTTGGCCGTCACAGGAATTTTCGGCATGGCCAGCTATTCCGTGGGCAAGCGGCTCAAGGAGATGGGCATTCGCATCGCACTTGGCGCCAGCAATCTCCAGGTTCTGGGCGCCTCTCTCGGCCGCGCATTCCGTCTCCTTGCAGTGGGATCGGTTACCGGAATTGCCCTTGGACTCGCTGCAACACACCTGCTTTCGCACATCGTGTACCAGGCTTCTCCGAGCGACCCCATGGTCCTGCTTGGCACCGTGTTGGCCATGCTCATTGTGGGATTGGTGGCAACCTGGGCCCCTGCGCAGCGCGCGTTGAGGGTAGATCCGACGAGACTCATGCGCGAAGAGTAGCGAGTGCCGAAGATTCCGGCATCGCAAAGCGAGTGAAAGAAGGACAAGTGATGGGAGTTTTCCGGCGATTTAAAAACATGATCCGGCGCAGCAAGATCGACCGCGACATCGATGCCGAGATTCAATCGCACATTACGCTGCGCACAGACCAAAACATCGCCGCCGGCATGTCGGCTCAGGAAGCCAGGCTCGATGCCCTTCTGCGTTTTGGCAATCCCACCTCGACGCGAGAGCAAGTCGTCGCGGCAGATGCGACGCTGAGTCTGGAAGGCCTGGGTCGCGATATTCGTTACGCATTCCGGCAACTAGGCCGTTCCCCTGGATTCGCCCTTACGGCGATTGTCACGCTTGCGCTTGGCATCGGGGCCAACGTCGTCGTTTTTGGCGTGCTCAACGCAATCATCCTGCGCCCGATCAACCTGACGGTGGCAGGCAGGCTCTTTGAAGTCGTACAGCGGCGATCAGGCGATGACAATCAATCCTATCCCGACTTCGTCGACTACCGTACCCGAAACACCACTTTCAGCGACATGGCCGCGTACCGAATTGGTCAGGCCGGATTGAGCGCCGGAGGATCGGCCCAGGAGGCATGGGAATTTGAAGTCACAGGCAATTATTTTGATGTCCTCGGCGTCAAGCCCGAGATCGGCCGATTTTTTCATACAAGTGACGAGCATGGCCCGGACTCTGCGCCCTATGTAGTGTTGAGCGACTCCTTCTGGCGCAGCCGATTCAACGCCGATCCTCATGTCATTGGGACTGCAGTTGACTTGAACAAACACCCGTTCACGATAATTGGCGTGGCTCCGCTAACCTTTCATGGCACGGAGCTTTTCTTCTGGCCGGAGTTCTGGACTCCAATGGTTAATGAAGCTCAGATCGAAGGCTACAACTTCCTTAACAGCCGGACAAACCATGGCCTGTTCGTGCTTGGAGTGCTCAAGCCCGGCGTTACGCCTCGCCAGGCGACGGACGACCTGAACAACGTAGCCAGCCAACTGGCCCGCGAGTATCCGGCTTCTGATGACCGCATGGGCGCCCGCCTGACAAAGCCCGGTCTGGGAGGCGATACCCTGAGCGGTCCGATGCGGGCGTTTCTCGGCGGGGTCATGGTCCTGGCCATCCTCGTGCTTCTCGCCGCATGCACCAATCTCGCCGGAGTCTTTGCGGCTCGCTCTGCCGATCGAACCCGCGAGTTGGCCATTCGCCTGTCCATCGGGTCAACCCGATGGCGGATTCTGCGCCAGCTCCTGACTGAGGCGGTCCTGGTCTCAGTCCTCGCGGGCATGGCGGGAACCATGATGGCCGTTCTTTTGATGAGGACGCTCAGCCGCTGGCAGCCCCTTGCAGAGTTTCCAGTCCGCGTTTCGGTCGTTCCCGATGCCGGCGTTTTTGCAATCGCCCTGCTTCTCTCACTGGCGAGTGGGATTCTGCCTGGCTTGCTGACGGCGCGCCAGGTCTGGCTCGCCGATCCCATGCAAGCCATAAAGAGTGGCTCTCTCACACCCCGCCTGCTGCACCGCCTTCGATTTCGCGATCTGCTGCTGGGCACACAGATCATGTTGTGTGCTCTGCTTGTGATCACATCGCTGGTCGCCTTGCGGGGCATGACGCGCGCGCTCCGCGCTCCATTGGGCTTTAGGCCCCGAGGTGTCGTGCTGGCGGAGGCGGACTTGCGCATGGCCGGCTATTCCAATGACTCCGCGCTCCTGCTCCAGCGGCGCATGATTAACGACGCCTCACGCATTCCCGGAGTCACAGCTGCAGGGACCATCAATGTCACGCCTTTGAAAGGCATGTGCGACATCTCAGCGGTCTATCACGAGGGAACGACGGATATGCGCATCTCCAACAGTGCGATGACTGCGTGCAGCTTCTCCATCTCACCCGGATTCCTCAAAGCCGCCGAAACGCGTCTGCTTGCCGGCCGTGACTTCACCTGGGATGACAACGCAAAGTCTCCCAAAGTCGCGATCATCAACCAGACCTTCGCTCGCAGTATGTTCGGGAATTCACCCGCCGTGGGAAGTCATTTCCTTGAGCGCGACAAGACGCTCTACCAGATCGTCGGAGTTGTGGAAGACGGTAAATATCAGACCCTTACCGAAGACCCTACCGCTGCCATATTCGTTCCAAATGCACAAAACGCCGACTTGGAGACCACCCTTGTCGTCCGCTCTCAATTGCCGTCATCCGATGTAGTTCCCGCCCTCAACCGCGCCCTGACCTCGATCGACTCCAGCCAGCCGTTTACTATTCGCTCCTGGCCCGACTCGCTGGCACTTGTTCTTTTTCCGGCTCGCGTAGCCACGGCAACCCTTGGGGTGATGGGCTTGCTGGCAGTCATGCTGGCCATATCCGGCATCTTCGGGATGGCAGCCTATACCGTCTCGAAACGCCTGCGCGAGTTGGGAATCCGTGTGGCGCTCGGCGCACATCGCGGGCAGTTGATGCGAGCTGCTCTTGGGCGTCCCTTGATCGTGCTGATTTCAGGGTCAGTCGCGGGTCTGGTTCTGGGTGTGCTCGCGAGCCGCCTGTTGGCGAATCTCGTATACGGGGCCACGCCACGCGATCCACTGGTGCTGGTCGGCGCTCTACTGGCCATGACGCTGATCGGCCTGATTGCCATCTGGATTCCCGCCCGCCGCGCCCTGGGCGTGAACCCTGCGCAGTTGCTTCGGGACGAATGATCGAGCTCCCTCGCAAATAACTGACTTCGGAGCCCGTCGCCCGGGCCTTCAACAGCCTTTCCGCCTCTTCTGCGTCCAAGTCCATACCGGAACCAGAGGCGAATTGCGGCCCAGTTGGGTCCGGCGAAGGTTCGCTCGTTGGCCCCGTCGCCGGATACAATGGTCTTACGCTGCCACATTCGGGCGATTAACGATTTTCTGACACTTGGAGCAGGTGCACGTGAGAAGTCTGAAGGGCCGCGTTTGGCGGCTTGAGTTGGTTGCAGCACTGGGTAGCGCGCTAGCGTTGCCCGCCCTGGCATCTTCCGCCGCGAGTGCAGTGGCAATGGTGGCACCTACCACACAGGGCCTGTCTACCGAAACCACGGTGAACGCGCAGGTCCGCGATTTGGGTGGAAGCACCAAAGCTACCCTTGCCGTCACCGTTGCCGGTGCAGATGGCATGCCGGCAACCGGTCCCGTCGTTATTGAAGATGCGGGCAAGCCTGTCGCCGGAGTGGCTCTTGACCCCTCGGGACACGCCAACGCAGTGGTTTCGCTGCTTCCCGGCGAGCACAGTCTCAGCGCCGTTTACTTAGGCGACTCCTCACATCAGGCATCTGTTTCGCAGCTCTCGCTGGTGCGAGCGCAGGTGAGCAGCACTCCCGGATTCCAGGTTTCAGCATCGCCAACGACACTAGCTCTCACGCAGGGCCAGTCAGGCTCCGTCGTTGCATCGGTCTTGCCCGTCAACGCTTCTTCGCTGACGGCGCCAATGTTTGTCACACTCTCCTGCTCAGGCCTGCCGGATCAGTCTTCCTGTACATTTACCCCGGAAAACATCGAGATTCTACCCAACACAACGGCTGCCGTCACAAGCACAATGGTCCTTGCGACGTCGGCTGGATCGTCAGCTCACTCGACGCCGCCCGGCGTTCCCGATTCAGGCCGCATCGACTGGGCTGTTCTGTTGCCCGGCGCGCTGGGACTCGCGGGACTCGCTTTTGGAATACGCAGGCGCCCATGGCTCCATCGCCTTTGCCTGCTGGCCCTCGTGGGGCTCGTTTCAGTGCTGGGTACGACTGCCTGTTCGCCGCTGTACAACTATCACAACCACGGACCGCCGCATAATCTGCCTACGCCTGTGGGCACCTACACCGTGAGCATCAACGCACAGTCGAGCAATGGCATCACTGCAACCACAGAATCCGCAACGATTGCGCTCACAGTTCAATAGGGCAGGATTCCGCCTCAACACCGCTTTTTGCGGCCTAGGCAGTTCGGGCTATACCAGCTCTTTTTCTCCGAGAGCCCGCGCGGCCCTGCATGCACTTGGACATCACTCAAAGCATTCTCCCCTGTCTGGCGAACTTCCCAGTCAGCAAGCGCATCCCGATAATAGAGGGGCGGCCTGAATCGTGCGTTGAAAACAGGACCCGGGTCGGAGCGGTAAATAGGGGGTGACGTGGCGCAGCGGCATGGCAGCTTTCAGGATTCTCGATGGACAAAGACCTCGGGTGAGAGATCTCGAATGCAGCGCACACTCATCTTGTTTTTCGCGGCTCTATTCATGTTTGTCGACGTTGGCCACGCCCAGACTTCGGATGAGGCTTGGCTCAGCTACCGAACCGTACGGAATCCGCCCTCCGTTCCGATCCAGGTCCGCAGGCTCGGAAAAGGCCAGATCGAACAGAACGCCGTCGCCGAATTACAAAAGGGAATAAAGGGGCTTTTCGGATTCACCGGCCCCGCTATTGGCCCCGACGCCATCGTGCTCGCCACCACGCGCGAATTGCGGTCGCTCAGCAACTCCACGATTCCCGTTCCTGCCGGTCTTGGGCCGGAAGACTTCAGGGTCTATTGGTATCAAGCGCCGGGTCGCGACCGTGAGATGTATATCGTTGGGGGCAGCGGCCGGGGCGTGCTGTATGGCGCCTTCGATCTGCTTCGTAATCTGGCACAGGGCGCCAATTTCCGCGATGTCGCGCTCCAGGAGCATCCCGCCATGCCGATTCGGTGGGTTGATGACTGGGACAATCTCGACGGCTCCATCGAGCGGGGATATGCAGGGCGCAGCATCTTCTTTGAGAATGGCCATGTCCGCAAAGACCTCGCTCCAGTCGCAGCTTACGCGCGGCTGCTCGCCTCAGTCGGAATCAACGGTTGCAACGTGAACAACGTGAATGCCGATCCGCGGCTCCTGGAGCTTGATCAACTGAAAGGCCTGGCACGCATCGCCGACACCATGCGTCCCTGGGGTGTGCGCCTGGCCTTAAGCGTCGACATTGCCAGCCCGCAGAAGATCGGCGGACTGGCCACTTACGATCCTCTCGACCCGAAAGTGCAGGCATGGTGGCGAAACAAGATCAACGAGATCTACTCACTCATCCCCGACTTCGCGGGGTTCACCGTGAAGGCCGACTCGGAAGGCCAACCGGGTCCCGCCAGTTATGGCCGCACTCCCGCCGACGCCGCCAATACTCTCGCCGGCGCCCTCAATCCGCACGGAGGCGTCGTGCTTTACCGCGCCTTCGTCTACAACCATCACCTCGACTGGCATGACCCGAAGGCAGACCGCGCCCGCGCCGCGTACGATATCTTCCATCCCCTTGACGGCAAGTTTGCTCCCAACGTGATCATCCAGACCAAGGAAGGCCCCATCGACTTTCAGGCCCAGGAGCCCGTCTCGCCCCTGTTTGGCGGACTCACCAAAACCAATCAGGCCCTTGAAGTTGAAGTCACGCAGGAGTACACCGGCCAGCAGCGCCATCTTGTCTATCTCGCTCCCATGTGGAAATGGGTTCTCGACTTCGACATGCGCGTTGACGGCAAATCGACACCCGTGAAGGACATTGTCAGCGGGAAATCGTTCGGTCGACCGCTCGGCGGAATGGTCGCCGTCGCTGGCGTAGGCCGCAATAACTGGCTCAACTCGCCGCTCGCGATGGCCAACCTCTACGCCTTTGGCCGGTTCGCCTGGAACCCGAATCTCAGCGCCAAACAGATTGCCGAGGAGTGGACGCGACAGTCCATCAGCAATGATCCCGTCGTGGTTCAGACCGTGACGAAGATGCTGATGCAGTCGTGGCCTGCCTATGTGAACTACACCGGTCCGCTCGGCATGCAGACGCTGACTGACATTACGGGAAGCCACTACGGCCCCAACATCGAGTCCAGCGAGCGCAATGGTTGGGGACAATGGCACAAGGCCGACCATGAGGGCGTCGGCTTTGACCGCACCGTCGCGACCGGAACTGGCTTCGTGGGCCAATACTGGCCCGAAGTCGCAAAGATGTACGAGTCCGCCGCAACAACGCCCGACAACCTGCTGCTCTTCTTCCACCACGAGCCCTATACCTACAGGCTGCATGACGGCAAGACGATCATCCAGTACATCTACGACAGCCATTATCAAGGCGCCCAGCAGGCAGCGAACCTGGTAACGGAGTGGAATTCGCTCAGAGGCCGAGTTCCGGCGGCACTTTTCAACGATGTCCAAGCGCGGCTTGAGTACCAGGCCGGTCATGCCATCGTGTGGCGCGATGCAATTGTCCAGTATTTTCACAAGCTCAGCGGCATCTCCGACGACAAGGGCCGCGCCGGGCACTTCCCCGGCCGGCTCGAAGCCGAAGGCGCTCGCCTCACTGGCTACAAGGTCATCGACATCACGCCGTGGGAAGACGCGTCACGGGGAAAAGCAGTCTCGTGTCAGAATCTCGCGGCGCCGGCGGGTTCTGGCCGCGACTTCAGCCGTGCAGAAACTGCGCACAAAAGTGAAGGGACTTCAGCCCCTGACGAACAGCCCTGCACTGCCGAATGGATCTACAACGGACCCGCAGGCCGCTTCAGCATCGCGGTCCAATACTTCGATCTGCAGGGAGGCGTCGCCCACTTCACTCTCAGTGTCAACAATCACGCGGTCGCGAACTGGGCTGCCAACGCCGATTTGCCCTCGAACCGCCCCGATGGCGACAACTCGACCCGCTTCACCGCTCGCGATGTGAACCTCAAACCGGGCGACAAACTTCGTGTTGAAGGCACGCCAAACGGCGCCGACCCCGCCGATCTGGATTACATCGAGGTGGATGAGCCGGACGGGAACCCGGTTACTTTCAACAAATAGAGCAGTCCGATTGGTTCGGCCCCTGGCGGAACGTTTCCCGATGCGAATCGTCAAAATATGCAGAGAGGAAAGAATGCAAGTGCCGCGCTTGACGCGTACTACAGGACTATCCGCAAAGAAGATCATGCACACCGCCGTGGGAGTCGCGATTCTCTTCGGCGTGATGAGCACGGCAATCGCGCAAGACTCGGACAATCCGGACGAAGTTCCGGTCCAGCTTCGCACCTTGACACTCAACGGCAACCTGCCCGACGCACTCCGCCAGCAGATTGTAAGTTCATTGCAGGGCGGCGAGTTCTACACAGGGGGTCTTCAGGAGCGTGTACGGCAAAAGATGCGCGACGCCGGGTACTACGAGGCGCGCGTCCTCGATCCTGAGCAAACCGATGTAAAGCAGCAGGAAGGTATTGAGATTGTTGATGTCTCAGTCAGGGTTGTTCCCGGCGATCTCTACAAACTGGGTGAAATCAAAATCACGGGTGCTTCTGCCTTTCCTTCCGACCAGCTTCGAAAGCAGTTTCCCGTGGAATCGGGCAGCTTGTTCAATGAAGCTGCTGTGAGCAAGGGACTCGACCAGCTCAAGACGCTCTACCAGTCGCAAGGTTATGTCAATTTCGGCGCAATTCCCAGGGGCGACGTCGATGAGGAACACCACATTGTCAACCTGACGATCGAGATCGATGAAGGCGGGTTGGTGAATTTCGGCCACCTGATCCTGGACGGGGTTGAACCTCGAGCCGGCGCGGCGAAATCGTTGACTGATTCATGGAAAGATCTTGCAGGAAAGCGTTACAGCCCCGAACTTTTGAAACAATGGCTTGCGGCTAACACCTCCGATTGGCCAAAGGATGCGATTGATCAGATTCGCACAGAAAACTCTCCTGATCCGGATCCGCATGTGGTCAATGTGGTGGTCCATTTCCAGTAGAGCCGCCCATAAGCGCTATGATTCCCCCGTGCCATTCACGCGCCAGCTTGTTCGCCATAACCCTGCCTTTGCTGCAATATTTTTAATTGCCCTTTCTCCTTCGATTGCGCAAAACCTGGCATCGCAATCCGACACCGCTCTGTACGCCGCTCTCACCACTGACTTTGCGCGCCTCGCGCCGCAGACCATTCGCCCCGCCAACGGCTATATCAAGCACCCGTACCTCATCCCCGCCGGCTATTACCCCCAAATGTGGGACTGGGATGGATTCTTCATCGGACTGCACTGGGCCAATCAGGATCCCGCCGATGCGAAGTTTCTGCGCGACTGGGTATTAAGTTTCGCATCGTCAGCCGACAAAGACGGCTACGTAGCCGGCTGCATCACTCCCAAAGGCCCGCGTCCGCTATTCGGCAAGTTCGCCATGAAACCGTTTCTGGCACAGGGAGCGCTCGTCGCCTCGCAGCAACTCCACGACTACAACTGGCTCCTCCCGGTCTGGCCCGCCATGCGGCGCATCGTCGAATACCGCAGGCGTACACAGTTCGACGCCAAGTGGGGCCTCTGGTTTTGGGACAACGCCATGCAGTCCGGCGCCGACAACAGCCCCGCACTCACCAACGACCCCGGAGACCGCAGCGCAATCCTGGCTGTCGATGCCTCGGTCTGGGCGATGCGCGAATATGCAGCCATGGCCGTGCTCGCCGATCACCTCGGCTATACCGACGCCGCTCGCACCTACGGGAAACTTGCCAGGGAAACGCGAAATGCCATCATCGCCAGACTCTGGTCGCCACAGGATGCCCTCTTCTTCAATCGCCGCCGCGACACCGGCGCCTGGATTCGCGTGATCGGTTGGACCAGCTTTTTGCCGCTCGTCGACGGCCTGCTTCCGCCTGCCGATGCCCGCCGCATGATCCGCAGCCATCTGCTCAATCCCGGCGAGATGCGTTCACCCTACGGTTTCCGTAGCCTTTCAAAAAGCGACCCCGCCTACAACAACGAAGCCATCATCGATCCTTATTCCAACTGGCGCGGGCCGGTCTGGATCAATGCCAACTTCCTCGATTGGATCGCGCTGCGCCGTTACGGCTTTGTGACCGAATCGCACTCGCTCGCAGTGACGCTTGCCGAGATGCTGCATCGTGACATTGCCAAATGGGGCTCAATGCACGAGGACTATAGCGCCGAGACCGGCGAAGGACTCGCGCCCACTCCAGCCCAGTCTCCCGGCGGTCACTTCGCCGGCTTTGTTGGCTGGAATCTGCTGGCCGAAGACATGCTGCAATGCGAAACCGGCCACGGACATTGCATGACGCTGGCAATTCCCGAGACGCGCTGATTTCCAATGAACTGGATGCGTCGCTTCTCGATCTGGAGAAGTGGATTGCAGTCTTGCAAATCCGTCCCGCCTGCTTCGCCGGGGTGCCCCAGGTCTCGCCTCTGAGAGCGGCGAAACGACAACTCCGAATCTCTTTGGCTCACTTCGTCGGGTGCGGCTTCATCCCGCTCCATGCCCATCCGCGCAGCTTCCAGCCACCCGTCTCCTTGTGCAGCACGACCACGAGTTGAGCTTTCTCTTTCATTGGAGTGCCCTTGAGCTTGTACTCATAGCCGGTGGGCATCACCAAATAGGCCAAATCCCCTTCAATCTGGACCCGAGTGGCGGCGGCATAAGTCACCTTCGGGTCGGTCACTCCCGTGGCCTTTGCATTCTTGTCAAAATCAGCCGCCCAATCCTGGGCAGCGTGCGGGCCGCTCCAAAGGTGCGGAGCAAACTCATCCACAATCGTGATATTGCCTTTCGCATACATCGCGGAAGCCGCATTCATATCGCCGGAGTTGAATGCATCAATGAACTGGCGGATCGGTGTGGTGACATCGCCCGGCCCGGCAGCGACGGCGCCAGGGACCAGAAGAACGCCCGCGAAAAGTACGAGGAGTGTCTTTCTCATGTGCTTTTCCTCTTTTGGGGACCCGGAGATGGTGGAAGCTCCCAAGAGACTTGCACCCAAGCGCCAAAGTGTCAACGGGAATCCGCATAACGACAATGCGCTGAGCCCGGTCTACCGGAGGCAATCTCGCGGCTGTGTCGTTACTGCTTGATCACGGTTCCATCAGGGAGCCGGATTTCGCCCCATCCGCCGTTCAGCGGACTTGGAGTAAACGGCGCCTTGGCTGCTTCCTTCTCGTCGATCTCGATGCCCCAACCCGGTTTCTCGCTCACCCAAAGGTAGCCGTCCCGCATCTCCGGGCATCCCTGGAAGATCGCCTGCGTGCGCTCATTGAAGGGCGTGTACTCCTGGATGCCGAAGTTGTAACTGACAAGGTCCAGCGTGACGTTGGCCATGTGGCCCACGGGCGAAACATCGCCCGGGCCGTGCCACGCCGTCCTTACCCCGAAAGGCTCGGCCAGAATCGCGATCTTGCGCGCGGGGCTGAATCCGCCTGCCTCTGACAGATGCACGCGGATGAAATCGATCAACTGTTCAGTAATCAGCGGTTGCCACTCGTGCGGGCTGTTGAACAGCTCTCCCATGGCGATCGGCGTCGCGCAGTTCTGCCGGATCTGGCGGAAATACCCCAGGTCTTCCGGCGAAAGCGGGTCCTCGAGGAAGAACATGTGATACTGCTCTGCCTGCTTGCAGAACTCGACCGCCTCGTTGGGCGTAAGTCGTTCGTGCATGTCGTGCAGCAACTGCACTTCTTCGCCGAGCTCGCGTCGGCAAATCTCTAATAGTTTCAGTGCGCGTCGGAACTGCGCTTCGCGGTCAAACAACGGCTTGTCGTGCAGCGCCGGTGGCCGCGCCACATCCTTGTGCTGCGAACCGTAGCCGGCCATGCCCGGCAATCCCACCTGGACGCGGACGTTGCGAAATCCCTGCGCCAGGTACTTCTTTGCATTCTCTACCACCTCTTCGAACTCGGCGCCGCTGGCATGCGCGTAGGTATCCACGGCCTCGCGGCACTTGCCGCCGGCGAGCTGGTAGACCGGCATTCCGGCCTGCCGTCCCTTGATGTCCCACAGCGCCTCGTCGATTCCGCTGATCGCGTTATTGAGCACCGGGCCGTTGCGCCAGTACGAACTGTCATAGCAGGATTGCCAGATGTCCTCGATGCGGTCCGTTGTCCTGCCCAGCAGAAACGGCTTGAGATACTTTTCGACCGCGGGCTTCACCAGGTCCGCGCGCTGCGTGAAGGTCGCGCAGCCGTAGCCATACAGCCCGTCCTGATCTGTCGTGATCTTGACCACCGTCAGCCGCACGCCCTGCGGCTCGCATTCGATGACACTGATGTCCTTGATCCTGGGCGACGGCATGGCGCGGGTCGCGCGCGCGGCCTGCTCTTCGGCTGCGGCAAAACGTGGAGCAATGGCGAGCGCGCCGGCTCCGGCAACGGACTTGAAAAAATCACGGCGAATCATCGGCATCTGTGCTGCAAGTCGAACGCGAAGCAAAGGATTTCAAGAGCTCTAAGTAGTTAACTGCGTCAGCGTCGGGAAGCGGAACTGTGCTTTCGCAATCGGCGTGCCCAACACCTCGATGCGGCTCAGGTCGCGCGTGCCCACGCCCAACCCCTCAGCCAGCGCCAGCGTGCTGTCGCAATTCTCAAACGGAGCCTTCCCGCGATCCGCAATCGGATCATGTCCCATCACCGCGGTCGCCACCGCATCGGTATTCACACAGTTCAAGCCTGCAATCAGCACCCCCGGGTGCACCGGCTTGTGGATCCAGTTCTTTGCCTGGTTCGGCAGCTCGCCTCCGGTCATGGTGTAAATGCCGTCGATCACCGCCAGGTGGATCGGACGCGACGCAACCAGATCCGCGGTAATGCGCGGCACTCTGAAGCCGGGATCGGTCGATTGGGCCACCGGCTGCGGCGCGCTCTTGGGCGGCACGCGCGAGCCGGAATGCATGGGCGCGCGATAACCAACCGGCACAATGCTCGGCTCGTCCACCGGTGCATCGTCGCTGTAAATGGTGCACGGCGTGATCCCGAAGCAGTTCTTCATCGAGAGCGTCACGCCTGCAGTTCGATGTTCCTTCAGCTTCGCCAGGGAGATGAACACGTCGGTATCCCGATACGAGTGGTTCAGATCATATCCGGCGTACATCAGGCCGCCGCCGGGAACCATGAATCGCGCATACGTCTTTCCGCTGCCGAGAAAATTCGTATTCTCAAACTCCACATGCGTCGCCGCGCGCGCAAACTCCTTGGGCTGCCAGCCCGCGGAGATCATGAACTCCTCCAGCGGCTTTGTCCCAATCGGCGCGCTCTCGAGCAGCCTGATCCGTTGTGCTCCTGCGTTGCCCAGCAGCGAAATCAGCGACCCGATCACCTGTGGGTGCACCCAGTGCGTAAGCTGATTCGGCATCGAGTCGAGTTTGTCGCTGGGCGGCCCGGTCATGTTCAGCTTGATGGCGACCGTCTTGCCCCCCACCAGCTTGTCGATCCCGCCGAGCTGGTCAAACATTCGCGCTAAAACGTCTGTCACTTGCCGGTTATATTCCGGGCACAGTCCAATAGCCACCCGGCCCGCCGGCGCGCGGAGCGCCGAGCCGAACATGGGCTGCGTGATCGCCGCGCCCGCCGCCATCCCCATCGTTCCAATGAATTCTCTCCGGGAACAATTCGGTCTCATTCGGCCAACCTCCCTCGTTGCACCTTCACTGCGATGGATTCTACCGGAAATCGCGGAGGTTTAGTCAAAGGAGATCGGCGCCTCGATCCGGATCGCCGTGCCAGGCACTGTTACATCGGTCAGGCCGCCCGGATTGACCAGCAGCCACAGCAGGCCGCCTGCTGCGGCAACTCCGGCGGTAAAAACAAAGACGGCATTCCAGCCCCAATGCGCGGCGATGTAGGGCGTAAGGGACGAAGTGATCGCCGCCCCGATCTGGCATCCCATGTTCATCACTCCTGAAACCGGGCCGGAGCGTTTTCCGCCAATATCGGCACTCACGGCCCAGAACGAGCTTTGCGAGAAATATAAAGCTCCCGCACCGCCGGCAAGAATCGCGATCGCAGCATAGGGACTGCGCGCCTGCGATCCGGAAACCAGAAAAACCGTTGTCAGCAGGGACGAGAAAACCCCGACACCGCAACGACCGGCGCGAAGACCAACCTTGCGAATCAGCGCATCGCTTACTGCTCCGCCGCCCAGGCAACAGACCGTCATGGCGACGAAAGGCGTCATAGCAAACAGTGCGTTCGACTTCAGATCGAGATGGCGCACCTGGGCAAGGTAGATGAAGAACCAGCTGAAGAAGATCCAGGCAACATAGCCGAAGCAGAAGGAGCTCAAAGTCAGCGCGAGCACGTTGCGGTTGAGGCAGACCTTGCGCCACGGGAGGCTCTGCGAACCTGCGCTGCTTTCAAGCAAGCGCGTCGCCTGGATGTGTTCCAGTTCCCCGCGCGCAACCAGAGGATGTTCCTCGGGGGTATCGCGCGCCAGCACATACCATGTCAGTCCCGCTGCCACGCCGATCGCTGCGCAGAACCAGAACGAAGCCCGCCAGCCTGCACGACTGATCACCCAGGTGAGAATGGGGATGCTCAGGCCTGCGCCCGCGCCTACCCCGGCAAAGATCCATCCATTGGCGCGGCCCCGCTCTGCCACCGGAATCCATTGCGCGACAAACTGGTTCGACGCCGGATACATGACGGCTTCTCCCCCGCCAAGCGCAAAACGAACCGCGATCAGCAGGATGAGTGCCGGACCGATGCGAAGGTTGACGACCGCTGTCAGGGCTGTGAAGACGCCCCACCAAACCACCCCGAGGGTCAGCACGCGTCGCGGTCCCAGACGTAAGGCCAGCCAACCGCCTGGCACCTGAAAAGCCGCGTAGCCGATCAGAAATGCGCTGAAGATCCAGCCCAGGTGAATATTGTCGGTGTGGAGTCCATCGCGAATAGCCAGCCCCGCAATGGAGATATTCGTGCGGTCGAGGAACGCCACGGCGCTCAGCACGAAGAGCCAGAACACCAGCAAGCTCCGTACCGGAATGCGCCGCAGTCCCATCCCTGTGCCTCTCCGCGAAAACGCAACGGTCTTCAGGCAGCCATTCTATTTCCCAACACCATGGGCACTGATCTCTATTCCGCCCGAATCCGAGCGGGCCGGATCGGCCGGCTACTTTGCTTGTTTCGCTTTTACCAGCTCCGGGGCCGGAGGTTTTGGGTGGGCGTCAGTGAACATTTTTGCCGAGCGCGCGACACGATCCCGCGCATAGGATGCATCGTGCCAGCCCTTCACTTCCACGCGCTTGCCTTCCAGATCCTTATAGATAGAAAAGAAGTGGGTGATCTCCTTGAGCAAGTGCGGATAGATGTCGGTGTAGTTCCAGATATTTGCATACCGCGGGTTATTCTTGCCCACGGCCAGCACCTTCTCGTCCAATACGCCCTGATCCAGCATCTCCATCAGCCCGATGGGACGAACTTCCTGCACGCAACCGGGAAAGCTTGGACTTGGTACCAGCACGAGCACGTCGAGCGGATCGCCGTCGTCGCTCAGCGTCGAAGGGATAAAGCCGTAATCTCCTGGATAGTGCACCGGCGAATGCAGATTGCGATCCAGTTTGAAAACATGCAGCTTCTTGTCGTACTCAAACTTGTTCGTCCCATCCTTGGGAATCTCGATAACCGCCCGGAAGACCTCCGGGGCGCGATCGCCGATGGGCAATTCAAGATAATTAATCATCTGTCTTGCTTCTCCTGAAAGCGGTAGGGGGAGTGGTTGGATCCGATAGGTCCTTTCGGGCCTCGGGTGGAATCTCCGGGGTCCGCCGGAACGTGGCAGCTGCGCGCCCGTTCTCAGGGCGAGTCCTTATATAATCACGGATTATGAAGGCGCATGTCTATGTGACGTTAAAGCCGTCGGTCCTCGATCCCCAGGGACAAACCATCCAAAATGCTCTGCGCAAGATCGGATTCTCCGATGTTGCTGCCGTTCGGCAGGGGAAATACTTTGCCCTTTCGCTCGCCGACGGCCTGCCCGGCGACAAAGCCCGGACCGAGGTGGAGCGCATCGCTCGCGAAGTGCTGACCAACCCGGTCATCGAAGAATATACGTACCGCATTGAGGAATAACTGCTACCGCATCGCGCCCTTCGGGCATGTTCCCGGGATTCTCCCGAACCGCTCACTTCACATTTAAGGCAAGAATCACGCCGGATTTCTCTTCGCCGATCACCGATCGGCGGTTCGTTCTTTCATTGCCGTGACGAGCAGTCTTTCGGCTCCCCCGCCAGAGAGCACGCTGTTTGAAAGAACCGTACGGTCTCGGATCAGGATGCCCGCGGGAAAGCTGTCGGCGTAAAAGGAATCGAGTTCCAACTGCGGCACGATCAGAATGGCGACCCGGCCCGGCATACTGCGCTGCCAGGACCGCAATCCCTCAAGTACTCGCCTCGATGGGACGTCGTCTCCACCCGAGTTGGCGCGCCAACTGGTAATCGCGTAGATGGGCTGTTGCGGCACAGACCGCGCCAAATCAAGCAGAACTGAAACGGTGTTGGGCGACCAAAGCGCAAACGGCACTAGCAGCACGGTCCCGTGCCTCAGAGAAACTGTGCGCGGAACGAGAGCGCCCTGCTTCACCAAACGCCCGTGCAGCGACGGCAACGTGGCGCTTCTTCCAACCATCTGCTGACGTTCCAGGGCAGCCCGCATGGGAGCCAGGTCGGCCGTGCCGGACCAGCTTGGCTCTTGTGTAATCGCGCTCAGTTGTTCCAGGCCGTCTGGCTTCCCGTGCGCATGCGCAAGCGCGGCGCAACGCACAGCATCCTCGAACAGCGTGGCGGCACTGGCATCACCGTCCTTCCCTTTGAGGTCTCTCCCATTCGCAAGCAACGGAAGCGTGGCGGCATTTTGTGTCGCGCAAAGCTGCAGCGCGTCTGTGTCGGAATCGGGTTCATTGTCTTCCAACTGGTCGATCACCTGGTCAATCGCGAAGTGAATCGGCGCGTCGTAAGGGTAATCGCGCAACAGCAAGCGCAGCTGTGGCTCCGCGCTCTCAGGCTGTTTCAGCCCCAGCAAGGCGCGAACGAGAAGCAGAAGCGCCTTCTCTCGTTCCGGTGGCTTTGGAAGGGCAAGATAGTCGACCAGAACCGCACGACCCAATTCGAATTCCTGCCCGAAGATGCACAACTGGCCGAGCGCGATAAGCTCGTCCGCATTGCTGGCAAATGCAGCAGTATGAGTCGAAAGAGCCCTGCAGTCGTGAGCCGCCTGCGCCATTCCAATGCCGAGAGCAACCTTATCAGCGTCAGTCAGATCATTTGGTTGGTTGCGCGTTGCGGCATAGGGCGCGAGCGCGGATTTGAGTGCTTCCGTCGGGGGAAGCGGTTTGTCTTCTTGTTGAGTGGGAACATGACTGCCCGCTTGCATGAGAATCAGCCCGACACACAAGGGCACTGCACACGTCTTTATCATTCGATCACAATGAGCCAGAGCAGCACGGGGACTTCGCGGCCGCATTCACTTTATCTGGCGGCTTTTCCGGCCACTCATCCTCGGTCAACACATCCGCCGCAAACCCTTCAAGCCGCTCATCTTACAGACGGATATTTGCACAAAATGTAACGTACCCCTTTGGAGAAGGCGGGCCCGTGGACAAAATTGGGAAGGTTGCAAATCCAGTTTGATCACCGAGGACCTGCAATCTCGCACCGGTCGTTCACACCCTTTTCCACCGGTAATCTGGCCTGTTTTCTCCCGTCCCATAGAATCCTTCCATGTGCGGAATCGTCGGCTACGTCGGACCAAAGGATGTCGTTCGTGTGATCGTCGAGGGGCTGCGGCGCCTCGAATACCGTGGCTACGACTCGGCAGGCATCGCCGTCGGCAGCGCGTCGAGTGACGTGCTCGCGGTCTCACGTGCACCGGGCAAGCTCGCCAATCTCGAAGCCAGCCTTCGCGAGCATCCCCTGGTCGGCACTTTCGGCATCGGACATACTCGCTGGGCCACCCACGGCAGACCCACCGAGGAAAACGCGCATCCCCACCGGGACTGCACAGGCCGCCTTGTGGTGGTCCATAACGGGATCGTCGAAAACTATCTCGATCTCAAGGGCGAACTTACCGCACAGGGGCACAAATTTGTCACTGAAACCGACACGGAAATCATCGCCCACCTGATTGAGCAGATTCAGAAAGATGCTGAAGCAGCCGGGTCGCCCATTTCGCTTGAAGTCGCTGTCCGTCGGGCGGTCAGGCGGTTCACGGGAGCTTTTGCCCTCGGCGTTCTTTCCGCGGCTGAACCGGACAAGATCATTGTTGCCCGCTCCGGACCACCGGTTGTGATCGGCGCCGGTGAAGGCGAGTCGTTTGTCGCCTCCGACGTGCCCGGCATCCTGCACCATACGCGCAACATCTACTTCCTCGCTGACGGTGACATGGCCATCTTGACACGCAACGGCATTGTCTTTACCGACTTCGACGGCAATCCGATCCAGCGCGCCCTCACCCGGGTTACCTGGGATCCCATCCAGGCGGAAAAGGGCGGCTTCAAGCATTTCATGCTCAAGGAAATCTGGGAGCAGCCCCGCGCCATCACCGACACCACGCTGGGCCGCGTTTCGCTTGATTCCGGCAGGGTGTTTCTGGCTGAGATGGAGATCGACGATGAGGAACTGGCGGCCGCATCCAGCATCAACATCGCCGCCTGTGGCACCAGCTGGCATACGGCTCTCGCCGGCAAATACATGATCGAGCGTCTGGCGCGCCTGCCCGTCGACGTCGACTACGCCAGCGAATACCGCTACCGCAATCCCATCCCCGATCGCAATGCGCTCGGCTTGCTCATCACGCAGTCCGGAGAAACGGCCGACACACTGGCCGCGCAGCGCGAAATGATTTCGCTCGGCTCAAAAACGGTGGCCATCTGCAATGTCGTGGGAGCCATGGTGGCCCGCGAAGCGCATGGAGCCATTTACACGCATGCCGGCCCGGAAATCGGCGTCGCTTCCACCAAGGCCTTTACCGCCCAGCTCACAGCACTGTTCCTGCTGGCGTTGAAACTGGGCCAATTACGCGGGCGGCTTGACACGGCTCGTTCGGTCCAGTTGATTGAGGAATTGGGCCGCATCCCCGCCAAGGTCGAGGAAGTGCTCCGTTCGCGCTCTTCCCAGTGCGAAGCGCTGGCCAAGGATTTTGCCAATGCGCGCGACTTCCTCTACCTCGGCCGCGGCATCCATTTCCCTATCGCGCTGGAAGGAGCGCTCAAGCTCAAGGAAATCTCCTATATTCACGCCGAGGGCTATCCGGCGGGCGAAATGAAGCATGGCCCGAATGCTCTTATCGACGAAACCCTGCCGGTTGTGGTCCTTGCCACGCGCGACGAATCCGATCCTGCGTCAAAACTGCGCTATGAGAAGACGCTCTCGAATATCCAGGAAGTGACGGCGCGAAGCGGCCGGGTGATTGCCATTGCCACCGAAGGCGACGATCATATTGGCCAGCTCGTCGAGCATGTCATCTGCATCCCGCCCGCATTCGAACTTCTATCTCCACTCATCGAGATTGTGCCGCTCCAACTGCTGGCCTATTACATCTCCGTCCGCCGCGGTTGCGACGTCGATCAGCCCAGGAACCTGGCGAAGTCGGTCACAGTGGAATAAGCGCAAGCGGTCCTCTCCTCTCTCTCTCTTGACACCAACAAAGCTGAGTGCTTTCCACCCTGTGTCACTCCGCCCACACTCGCGTCCACCGTGACACGTTTCTTTGCCCATCTACTCCCCTAACCCTCGTGTTTTCAGTGCCTCCAGATTGGCTCCCGCATTGCATTTCTCAAGGGCGCAGGCAATTGGGAGATCTGGGAGGGGAACGAGATGGCGGCCTTCAAATTCAACAAGCTGGCAATCGGAATCACAGCAGCAGCGCTTATTGCTGCTCAGACAGTCGCGCAGACAACAGGAGCGAACGACGAGTCGAACGCGACGTCGGGGGATGCTGCACACCACCGCATGATCGTTGTCAGCCTTGAAGATCGGAAACTGGCCCTCGTTGAAGACGGTCAGGTCATTAAGGTGTTCCCCGTTGCGGTCGGCAAGCCGTCAACGCCCAGCCCGGTAGGCACCTTCATCATCAAGAACCACGTCGTCAATCCCATCTACTCTCACGACGGCCGCGTAATTCCGCCGGGGCCGCGCAATCCGGTGGGAACGCGCTGGATGGGCCTGAGCCTTCGCGGATATGGAATCCACGGAACCAATGAACCAAAATCCATCGGCAAGGCCGCTTCGCATGGATGCATTCGCATGGCCAAGGCCGACCTCGAACAGCTCTTCCCCATGGTCGCGGTGGGCGACAAAGTGGAACTGGTCGGCGAACGCGACGAAGAGACGGCACAGTTGTTCGGCGATGGCCCGAAGTCCGTTTCGGCTACGCAGGTTGCCGCCAATGAGCCCGCCATGGCTTCCGGAGTGCAGGCCGAGACGAATTCGACCTCCGCATCGGCCACCACAACAAGAGCCACTGCTTCCGCGCTGGCTGCCGGTGTTGCTGTCACCGGAACGTTTTAAGGAGGACGGCCATGATTCTGCTCGACGACTCCGTGGATGGGTTGGGTACCGTGTTTCTTCCGGTCGTGGCGGGACTGCTTCTCGAAGAGTTGACGTTGGGGGGACTCGCTCGCCTGTTACTCGCTCCTTGGTGGGGGACCGGCAAAGGCCGCATTCAAAAAGCGAAGCATAACAACCTGAAGGGGGTAGGGAAATGCTCACACTGAAACTGTTGTTGACGATCGCGGGAGTACTGATGATGGCTTCCGCGCTGGCCATTCCGCTGTACGGCCTCTGGATGCGCATCCAGTATGCCGGCCGCAAAGCCGGCGGAGACGAAACCGCAGTCGAACCGGAAGAGATTGGATGGCGTGGGGCAGTCGCCCTCGCGATCATGGCCTGCTTGCCGCTGTTGATTGCATCGAGCATCGTGGTGGTGTCAAGCGGCATGGGCGGCGTGCAAATCAGCCAGGTTAGCGGCACGCTGCCCGGAACGCTTTATCCTGGCGTCCACTTCATTACGCCGCTTGTTGACACCGTGCAGATGTTTGACCTGCGCGATCACCTGTTTACTGCGGGGCTTTCGCCGGAAGGCATGAAAGGCGCGCCGCAGAAAACTGCGCTTGACGTTCAGTCTCGCGAAGGGCTCAGCATCGGCCTCGGAGTCACGGTGCGCTATCGTCTCGATCCCAACAAGCTGGCCAGTGTGCAGTCGCACCTGCCGCAGCCGGCCGACAAGGAGCTCGTTCCTCCGGTCGTGGCAAGCGCCTGGCGCGAGCTGTCTCCGGAATACACGGTGCGCGAAATCTTCTCGTCGAAGCGCGAAGAATTCCGCTCCCGGGCCGCCGCAATCATCACCCGCAAGCTGGCTTCAGACGGCATTGTGGTCGAAGAAGTGATGTTGTCCGACATCCAGCTACCTCCGGAATATGCCAAGGGCCTCGAAGGGCTGCTGTTGAAAGAACAGGAAGATGATCAGCTCGGCGTGGTCACTGACATTCAGCAGAAACAGGTGCGCATCGCGGAGTTGCAGGCGGAAGCAGAAGCCAAACAGAAGGAGAAAGAAGCCGAAGGCGATGCACAATCGAAGGTAATCGAAGCCAAAGGCGAAGCCGACGCCATGCAGTACACTCTGCCCTTGAAGCAGAAGCAGATTGAGCAGAGCAAGCTCGAAGCCGAGGCGCGCAAGGAAGCGACCATCCAGAACGCCGAGGCCGACGCTGAAGCCAAGGTCATCGACAGCAAGGCCGAACTGCAGCGCCGCAATCTCCTCGCCGACGCCGAGGCGAGCCGCATCAAGCTTCTTGCCGCGGCCAATGCCGAGCGCATGACCAGCGAAGCAGCGCTGCTCAACAAGTCTCCGCTGCTGATCAATAAAATCATTGCTGAAAGGCTCTCTGACAAGATCCAGATGGTCATGGTTCCTTCTGACGGCAAGTTCTTCTTTGCCAGTGATGTGTTCAAGAACATGGCGAGCACGCCCGTCGTAAAACAGGAAATGGATAGCCAGCAGGATACTCCGCCGTCGGCGCCCGGACATTGACCCCGGCGGAGTTGGGTGCCCGGGTCTCGCATCTGGGACCCGGGTCCCACATCGCAAGTGGGAAAGCGCAAACGTAAACCCGATATAATCCGCCCAGAAACACACACGAGAAAGAAGCGAGGCTATGAGGCTGTTCCGGTCGGCGACAGGTTGGGTAGCTGTGCTGATGATTGCCTTGGCCTTGCGTGCTGCGCCGCAATCGACCCAGTGGGATGTGCCCGCCTCGATGCTCGCCAGTCAAATTGCCGAAATCCTTGGTCCCGGGCAGGCCCGCGTCACCATCCGCAATCTCTCTTCGATCTCAAACGACGACGTCCCTATCATTCTCCGCGCCATCGAACAGAGCCTCAAACCCCACGGCATCACGGTTGCCGGACCGGAAAGCGCCAATGTCATTCGTGTCACCCTGAGCGAGAACGGGCGCGAACGCCTCTGGGTGGCCGAAATTGTGGAAGGCAGTGAAACTCAGGTGACGATGGTCGGACTGCGCCTCGGCAATCCGCAGTTAATGGTGGCGACCGGCGAATTGGTGTTGCGGAAACAATTGCTGTTCTCGGACCACGATCCCATTCTTTCCCTTCTCGTAACGCCGGGCGGACTCGTCGTTCTTGAGCCGGAGGACCTCGTCTTCTATTCCCGCACTCCCAACGGATGGCAGGAGCTGAAACGGATCATGATCGGCCAGAAGCGACCGCTGCCGCGCGATCCCCGCGGGATTCTCGTTCCGAACACAGACGTCAGTCAATTCGAAGCGTGGCTCGCAGGCGCTCAATGCTCCGCCGAATCCGCGCCATCCGAAGCGGGCGGCTGGGCGGTTCACTGCCAGGAAAGCGACGATCCCTGGCCTGCCGTGGCAAGTGCGAACGGTGCGGTCCCGCTCAAAGCCTTCTTCAACGCCGGACGCAATTACTTCACCGGTGTTGTCACGCCGACTCCCGGTTTCGATCTGCCGGCGTTCTACTCGGCGGCCATGATCCAGCGGCCGGTCGGAAATTCCGCAATCCTCATCAATGGAATTGATGGAAAGGTGCAGTTGATCGACAACGGCGCGTTGAAACAGGTAGCTGGAACCCGCGACTGGGGCAGCGATTTCGCCGCGCTCAACTCCGGTTGCGGCGTGGGCACTCAGATCATCGCGTCCGGATCGGGTACGGCACAAAGTGACAGCTTGCGCGCTTATCAATTTCCCGCCCTCGAGGCTGTCCCCGCCAGTCCCGCTCTCGCCGTCGAGGGGACTATTACGGCTCTGGACACGGCGCCGGACGGCAAGAGCGTCCTCGCCATGGTGCGCAAGTCCGCAAATCAATATGAGGTTGATCGTGTTACGGCCGTTTGCAATTAGCTGCCTGCTGGCCGTGCTCGCCCTGCCGCTCATCGCGCGCACACGCCCTCATTATGGCGGAACGTTGCACGTTGAAATCGAAGGTGACCCGTGGCAGCGCCCCGATGGTCTGCCTCGCCGCCTCGTCTTTGATGGCCTTACCGCAATCGATGCCGGCGGCGCCCTGCGCCCTGCCCTGGCCATTCAATGGGAGTCGGACAACTCGGCCCATCGCTGGCAGTTTCATCTCCGCCCCGGCGTGCATTTTCACGACGGCTCGCCGCTCACCGCGCAGGCGGTGGTTGCATCCCTGAACGCATCGTGCAGTGCGGGTTGCCCGTGGACTGCTGTCCGTGCCGTCGGTTCGTCTGTCGTTTTCACCGGTGATTCGCCCATGCCCAACCTGCCGGTCCTTCTCGCCGGTGGAGATTTCTTGATTGCGCTTACCGTGAATCCCGACGGAAGCACCGCCAGCGGGGCGATCGGCACTGGTCCCTTTCAACTCGCCGGATTCAATAATGGAATCCTTTCACTGACCGCGAACCCCAATTCCTGGCAAGGCAGGCCTTTTGTCGACGCGGTCGAGATACGCGTACACCGCGCCATTCGCGACCAGTGGCTCGATCTTGGCGTCGGCCGAGCCGACGTGGTTGAAGTCCCCGCCGAGCAATTGCGGCAGGCCGCGCAGCAGCGGCTCCGCGTGATCTCTTCACCGAATGCGGCCATGCTTGCGCTTCAACTCAGCTCAACTGGACCGCTTGAGAACCCCGCGCTTCGTGCCGCGATTGCAATGGCGATTGATCGTGGCTCGCTCTCCAACGTCATCTTTCAAAAACAAGGTGAAGTCACGGCCGGCATCGTGCCCCAGGCGCTTACAGGCTACGCGTTTCTCTTTCCGACAGACCGCGATCTAAACAAGTCTCACGAGCTGCGCGGCGGAGCCTCCATCGCGCCGCTCAAACTTTCCGTCCAGGGCGACGGCGCCATGCAGCTTGCGGCGCAGCGCATCGCGCTTAATCTGCGGGAGGCCGGTTTCAGCGTCCAGGCTACGACCGACGGAAACCCCCAGAAATCGGACCTCCTTTTGCGCACTTTTCCAATCGAATCCACCGAGCCGGCAGCGGTCCTCGAAAGCCTTATCCGCGCCGCAAGCCAGACGCAGCCTGTCGCCGCAGGCCAGGTGCAGTCCGTCGTCGACCAGTCCCCCGTCGTTCTCTTCAAGGCAGAACGGACCTTCCTCGATCGACATACCTTGATTCCTCTTCTCGATCTGCCGCGTGCCTGGGCGATGGGCGAGCGTGTCCGCGACTTACAGCTTCTTCCCGGAGGCGCGCTCGACCTGGCCAACGCTTCGCTCGAGGATGCGCCATGAGCCTGCGGCAAAAGTTGCTGTTACTCTTCTCGCTCACCGTTACCGCGGCGGTGGTTGCTGTTGCGTGGACAGTGCTGGTGCGCATCCGCCAAGTCTTTGACCAGCGTGATCAGGAGGAGACAGCGCTGTTTGTCAGTCAGTTCCAGCGCGAGTTTCAGCATCGCTCCGCTGAAGTGGCTGCGGCCGTCGATCGCCTCGCTGCGAGTGAGAAGGCGCGCGCTATGGCGTTTGAAATCGCGCAATCGGGCGATGCCGCGCCCTACCTGACTGAAGCGCAAACCATGGCGCAGGATGCGCAACTTGATTTTCTTGAGATCGTCGGCCCTGACGGCAATGTCATCAGTTCCGCGCAGTGGCCGGCCCGGTTCGGCTATCCCGAGCTTGCGGCGGCTGGACAGGCGCAAGCACCCTTTCTCAAACCCGAAGACCTGCCCGACGGCACAAGAGCACTCGGGCTCTTTGCGGTACGGGCCATCGGCGGCGCACAGCCGGCAGTCAAATTGATTGGAGGCAAGCGGCTCGACCAGAACTTCGTTGCCGACTTGCCCGTCGCCCCTGGCATGACCGTCGGCCTCTACAGCGATCCGGGGCCTGATCCGAGCACAGGCGCAAACGCTTCTGCGACCGCGGCCTTTGACCCTGCTCATCTCATTGCTGCAAATGGCCAGATCTCCGGCGCAGCACGGTATCAATCGCTGATCGATGCCGCCCTCAAATCCGGCCAATCGGCAAACGCGATTCTCTACCTGACTGCGCACCGCGAAGACAGCGTGAATGCCACAGCGATTCCGCTCAAGAGCCAGACCGGCGCGGTACTGGCGGTGCTCACGGTAGCCATTTCGCGGGCCGGCATGGTCGAAGCTCAGCAGCACATTCGCACCAATGCGTATGGTGTCGCTGCAAGCGGCATTCTGCTCGCTATCGTGTTCAGTCTTTGGATCGCAGCGCGTGTGTCCCGTCCCATTGAACAGCTGGCGGGCGCGGCCGAGGACGTTGCCGGTGGAAACTGGGATGTGCGCGTGCCTGAGCGCGGACGGGACGAAGTCAGCGTGCTAGCACGCAGCTTCAATCACATGACCGCCCAACTGACAAGCCAGCGCGAACGTCTGGTGCAGAGTGAGCGGGTTGCGGCCTGGCGCGAGCTGGCGCGGCGCCTTGCCCATGAGCTCAAGAATCCACTCTTTCCCTTGCAGCTTACCGTAGAGAACCTGGTCCGTGCGCGCGAATTACCCGCCGCCGAATTCGACGAGGTCTTCCGCGAAGGCACCGCGACCCTGAGCGCGGAGATCGCCAATCTCAAAACCATCATCGGACGCTTCTCCGACTTCAGCAAAATGCCCAAGCCTGAGCTGGAGCAAATCGACGCCAGGGATGTGGTCGAAAGAGTGCGTTCCCTGTATGAATCGGCCGCCGCGCAGGTCGCTGAGAAAATCGACTTCAAGACCGAGATATCCTCTGAGCCGATGCTTCTCATGGCGGATCCGGAGCTTCTTCATCGCGCACTCTCAAACCTGGTGCTCAACGCGATGGACGCCATGCCCGATGGCGGCAGCCTGATCATTTCCGCCCAGCCGAAAAGCGAAAGGGTCGAAATCCGCGTGTCCGATACCGGCGCGGGACTCACGCCCGAGGAGTGCCAGCGGCTGTTCACTCCGTACTACACCACCAAGCAGCATGGCACCGGGCTCGGTCTCGCCATCGTTCAATCGGTCGTAGCCGACCACTCCGGCACCATTGCGGTCGAAAGCCGCGCAAGCGGGGGCGCAACGTTTATCATCTCTCTGCCGAGAGCCAATGCATGAGCGGAAAGGCAAACATTCTCATCGTCGACGACGAAGCCAACACCCTCGCTTCGCTTTCGCGCGCATTTCGCCTTGCCGGCCACGAAGCGACTGTCTGCGACAATGCCGCGCGCGCGCTCGAGCTCGCACAAGGCCAGCCTTTCGATCTGATTCTGAGTGATGTCGTCATGCCCCGACGCGACGGCCTTGGCTTGCTCGAGGACCTCAAAACTGCGGGAGTCGCGGCTCCCGTGGTGATGATGAGCGGACAGGCCCACATTGAGATGGCCGTTCGCGCAACGCGCCTGGGCGCACTCGATTTTCTTGAGAAGCCGCTGACCACCGAGAAACTGCTCGTCACCCTCGAAAATGCTCTCAAGCTGACCCGTCTCGAGGCCGAAAACCGCGATCTCCGCACCCGCGTCGGCAAGCACTCTCTCATCTTCTCGGGCGAAACCATGCGCCGCGTCATGGCGCAAATCGAGCGCGTCGCCGCCAGCGAGTCGCGCATATGCATCTATGGCGAAACCGGCACGGGAAAGGAGCTGGTCGCGCGCACACTGCATGAGAAGAGCCATCGCTGCGCGGGTCCGTTTGTCACTCTCAATTGCGCCGCCGTTCCCGCCGAGTTAATTGAGAGCGAGCTGTTCGGACACGAAAAAGGCTCCTTCACCGGCGCGGCGCAGCGTCACCTGGGAAAGTTTGAACAGGCTCACCGCGGAACGCTCTTCCTCGACGAAATCGGCGACATGCCCGTCGCCATGCAAGCCAAGCTTCTGCGCGTGCTCGAAGAAAGTGAGGTGGAGCGCATCGGCGGCCAAAAGCCGACTTCCGTCGACGTGCGCGTCCTCGTTGCGACGCACCGCGATTTGGAGCAATTAGTCGAGAGCGGCGGCTTCCGCCGCGACCTTTACCATCGCGTTGTGGTCTTTCCCATGATGTTGCCGCCCCTGCGCGATCGATGCGAAGACATTCCCGCGCTGGTGGAACATTTCGCCGCCCAGGTGAGCGCTCAGAACGGTTGGAAACCTGTACCTTTCAAACCGGCCGCGATCGACGCGCTCAAACAGTACGCGTGGCCTGGAAACATCCGTGAACTGCGCAATGTGGTCGAGCGGCTCCTGCTGCTGGCGGGAGATGAAGTCGACGCGGATGCAGTTCCCCTCGCGTTGCCCGCTTTGGGTGCTCAGCGCAAATCCGCGTCGGCCGATGTACCATTGGCAGTTGCTAGCGGACCATTGGCAGAGCGCGTGCTCGGCTTTGAGCGCGCCGCCGTGCTGGCTGAACTTGATCGCAACGATCGGAATGTGACCCAGACGGCCAAATCACTCGGCCTTGAGAGAAGCCATCTCTACAAGAAATGCCAGCAGCTGGGTATCGACCTGCAGAATCTCCCCCCGAAGTGTTGAATGCAACCATGAGGTTGCATCACCGTCCCGGAATCGGGCTCGCTCCGCTCAAAATCTCATTCGCATTCCAAATTGCAGCTGCCGTTCGCGATAGAAATTGGTTGCGTTCACGTTCAGCGGCTGGCCAAACTCTGTCTGTCCCGTCTTTAGCCCTGTAAGGAAGTTCAGCGACGGCAATCCTCCGTCCACGCTCCCTGATTCGATTGAATAGCCCACGGTTTCGAGTTCCGTCACATTCTGGTGATTGAACAGATTGAAGCTCTCTGCGAGCAATTCGAGCTGGCGCATGTTTCCCAGGTCAAATCGCTTTCCCAGTCGCAGGTCGGCCTTCCATGCGGCAGGATATCGATACGTGTTCCGTCCCACGCCATACACGCGGCTGTCGCCGCCATAACCGTTCATCCCTGGACCCAGCGCCACAATTGCCTCGCCCGTCGAATCAAATTCTTTCGCGAGTGATCCGGCGGTGCGCATCGTGTACGGCAATCCGCTACGGAAATTGCCCACGCCGGACAGCATCCATCCATTCGCCATGCGCCCAGCCAACTCCTGCAGCTTCCACTTCGGCTCCCAGATTGCGAACACCGTGGCTGAGTGGCGCACGTCCAGGTTGCTCGTCCCATACTCCTCGCGAAAGTCCGTCGGATCGAAAACGCTCGGCCCCGTCACCTGCGGGCTTTCGTTGGGATTCCAGTCCATCGCGTGCCCATACGTGTAACGGGCATGCAGGGTCAGTCCATTTCGTGCGTAACGTGTCACGCGCAGCATGGCCGCTTCATACGTCGAGTTCGCGCGAGCAAAGATCTCCGTCACCTGCTGATAATTCGCATTCAATCGTCCGTCCAGGCCCTCCGGCGACGGCCACGATGCAAAGAACGGCACCGTGATTTGCCTCGCCTTGATCGGTCCCGAGTTGTTCCCGTCGACCACCGCATACGTAATCGTCTGCGGATTCACCGCGGCATCGATATTCGCGTCCATTGTTACCGGCAGCCTCCGCCCCAGGCTTGCCACGGCACTTGTTTCCACGTTCACGTGGCCGGGCAGCGACTCCTCGGCGGCCATCTCTGCCTGGTGCACTTCGCCATTTCTGAACGCCGGAGCAAATTCCACCGCCCCCGGCTTCACCACGCTTGCCGGTTCACCAGCCAGCACGTAGGGAAATGGCGGAGCGCCGCCGCCATTCAGATTGTCCGTTGGCCGCATGAAGAAGCTCAGATCGCCCTTCAGCGATCCTGTCTGCGTAAGCGCGTTTTCAAGCGTCGCATTCGCCGTGCGCGCAAAATACATGCCATAGCCCGCGCGCAACACCGGCCAGCGGCTCTCGCCCGATCCCCACGCGAGGCTCGCTCGCGGACCCCACTCGCTCCCCGGACTCGGCATCTTCCTGGTCAGCGGCAAATCCTGATTGTTCAAACTGCTGATGGGCGGCGGCATCTGCTCCCGGTCCCACCGCATCGCCACACTCACCGTCAGCCGCCTCTTCGGTTCCCATTGCGCCGTCGCGTAACTCGCCCAATCGCTGGTCGCAAGCCACCAGTCCGTTGGACCCATTGTCTGAGAATAGTAGGAATAGCACGGCAAGTACCCCAGTCCGTGCAGCGTTCCCGCCGAGTCGCGCCAAACCTTCCCGGTCTGGTCGCAGTTGTGCTGATCCATCGGATTCAACTGCCCATTCCACCCAAACGCCGCAAACGACAGCGCATCCGATGCGAAATTCTCCACGCTGCTGTAGGAATACGTCCCCGTCTGATTCCTCAGCAGGCTGGTCGCGTCCATGTTGCGCCCGGCCTCGAACCCAGCCTTCAGCAATAGGGTTCCGCGTACCCAGCTCAGTTGTTCGCCGCCATGGTACAGGTGCTCGTCAGGGTAGTCTCCCGGCCCGAACCGCGACGGATTCCCGATCGTGAAGCCGTAACGCGAGTCCACGATCATCTGCGGCAATTGCCCCCAGTCATTGATGTTCAGGGTCTGTTCGTAGTGCGACGGCGGCTCAGACTGCGCTGTTGCAACATATCGCCCCACCGATCCCTGCGTCACAACCAGCAAATTCTCGGTCACAAACGCTTCCCAACGGCTCAGCAGCCATTGTTCGTTCGCGCCGCTTGATCCATAGCTATGATTGCCATAGGCTTCCGTCGTGCGTGTCAGGCCGCCGCCGGGCGCGTTCCACAGCGCGCCCGTTCCTTCCAGCGTGAAACGATGCCGCTCACCTGGTGCCCAATCCAGACGACCAAAGCCTGTCCATTGCGACGATGTCCGCGCAGCCGGCCCCAACAGCCCGTCCAGCGTCTCCAGCATCCCGGAATACGCCGCTGCCCCTGCTGCCACCGGATTCGCACTATTCAATCCGAGGCGAGCGCTCAGCACCTGCAACTCGTCATTCGTGGGCTGCGCGAAGAAGTTCTCTGGATGTTTCACCGTCGAGACGCCCGGGTCATTGCGGCCGTTTTCGTCAATCGCGGCAAACCAGAACAGCTTCCTGCGCCGGACCTCGCCGCCAAGTCCGGCCCCCGACGTTGTCTCGCGATCGCCGGGTGTGTACGGTTCGGCGGTAAACACCGGCGTCAGGCTCCCCGCGCCCACCGCGGTTTCCTTCACCCATTGGCTGAATGGATTTTGCGCACCCCACAGATTCTGGCGGTCAAAGAGGAACGCCTGACCGTGCAGACCCGCGCTGCCCCTTTGCGTTTCCACGTCGTACCGCGCACCTGAGCCTCGACCCATGGTTGCACCAGCGCCATCCGCCACCTGCACTTCGCGAATCGTCGTCTCACTCGCGCCGGGACCGATCAGCGTTGCGCCATGCCCGCTCATTCTGCCCGTTCCCGATCCGCCAAAGGCGAGCCGTATCCCGGCTCCGTCGACCTCTGGATCGGCTGGCACCGCGCCTCTCGTTGAAGATGCCGCCGAGCCCTCCATCTCCGTGCCACGGTTCGGTGAATCGAGCATGAAGTTCTGCCAGTTTCTTCCCGCCAAAGGCAGGGCCTGCATCTGCGATCCGCTCAGTTTCTCAATGCCCGTGTCGACCGGCGCGTCCGCGACCGCCTCAACCTGGGACTCCGCCATCTGCCACGTTGCGCGTACCGCTCCGGCGGCGACGTCGATCAATGCCGCTGCCTGCTCCCGCGCCGGCGACGCCGGAGGCGGCACGGTCAGGCTGCCGGCGAGTGCTCCGTCCACACCTGGCCCGAATTCAGCGCCTTCAGCAGGTTGCACGGCTGCCAGCTCGGCCGCATCCTTCGAATCCATCTCCATCGTCCGAAGATCCGCATGGACCGTCGATGGCTGATTAATTAGCTGCTCCGGCAACAACATTCCGCTCACTGTTTCAGGCGGCACAGTCGAGATCACTTGCGCGACAAAGGCCTCGGGAACGAGCCGATCCGCAAATCCAGCACGCGGAACGAATTTGAGCGGCAGTCCCTGTTCCCTCGGCAGCGGCGACCGGCTTGCAGTTTCCGGCAAGCTCTCGGCCTTTCCAAGTCGAACTGCGGCCACCACCCGTGCCTCGTGCCCGGCGGCGATCACGATCCCGTCCACCTGGCCCCGGCCCAGTCCTGTGCGCTGAGCCTCCAGGCGATACGTGCCCGGCTCGAGTCCGTCGAGCCGGTACGACCCATTTCTTCCCGTCGTGGTCCGTGCCGCAACGCCACTCGCGGTGTTGCGGACGATCACAGTGACCCCGCTCAGTGGCTTGGATTGGAGATCGGTGAGCCTTCCCGCCAATGCACCAGAAGCCGATTGCGCATAGCCCAACCCACCCCGGCCGCCCACGATGAGCAGCAAGGCCAACACCAGCATCTTCGACCAACCATGTCCTGCCATCGAAACATCAACTCGCGGCAGAATCCGGGAAAAAGAGGTACATCCCACAAGACCCGCTCAACACGCAGGTCCAAATTACGTAACCCAGGACGGCACGAGAGCAGGGAATTCCCTGCTCTCATTGCGTCCTTTTGTCCTGCTCTGAAGTTGTCAGCGATTCTACGGCAGCACTCTTTGGTAATTTGGTGATCCCAAGCACGTTTGTGCCCGCTCGTGCTCGCACCCCCGCAACGTGCGAAGATGGGTTTCCAGCCAGGCACCTCTCGCCTTACGTCGTTCCCTTTCTTAGGGTTCGCTGAGGTATCCTTGTTGACCATAGGAACCTTCCCCCTGTTTTTCTTCCTGTCTCGATTCGTGGAGGCAAACCATGCCATTCAAACCGAGCGGCCGCGCACTGTTGTTTTCCGTGCCGTTTCGCCATTTGCTGGTGATTTCCCTGCTATCGACTTGCCTGTTCTGTGCGGCGGATACCCCGCTCAAGGCCCGGGTCGGAACCGCCGTCGTGGTTTTAACGGGGCCGTGGAAATTCCACGCCGGTGACGATTCGCGATGGGCGAACCCGGATTTCGATGACTCTGGCTGGTCCACGATGGATCTGACGCCGCCTCAGGGCTCCTACGACCCGATCACCGGTTCCAGCGGATTTGTCCCTGGCTGGACTTCCCATGGCCATCCAAACCTGACCGGCTATGCCTGGTACAGGTTGCATCTGCAATTGCAAAACGAGGATTCAAGCGTACAAGCATCGTCTCTGGCCCTCACCATGCCGTTGAATTTCGACGATGCATACCAGATCTTCATCAATGGACAGAAGGTCGGCGAATTCGGGCGGTTCACCGGCAGTCACGTCACTTTTTACAACTCACAGCCGCAATCATTCGCGCTGCCGGCGGGCATTCGCGGTGGCCCCGTTACCATTGCCATCCGTTTCTGGATGGATGCTGTGACACCGCTGCAGTCGCCCGACGCAGGTGGGATGCATGGGCCACCGCTGCTCGGACAAGCTTCGGCGATTGACGCCATGCTGCGCCTCGAGTGGGACTCCGTGAATCGGACGCAAGTCGGCAATCTGCTATCCGCGACCTTCCTTCTCCTGGCCGCCCTGCTGGGACTTACGCTCTTCTGGTTCGATCGTCGTGAGCCGGCCTACTTGTGGCTGGGGCTTGCCTGCCTGCTCAGCTTCGCCGAACGTGCCATCGTGATGACCGGCTATTACTCGCTGGCGGTCGCCATGGATCCCGAGAACTTTTTCATTGATGTGCTGAGCCGTCCCATTTCACTCGGGCTCTGGGCTCTCTTCTGGATCTATTGGTTTGCGCTGGACGACATCCGGCGAATCAAGCGTGCGGTGTGGATCCTGACTGCAGCGCTCGTCCTTGGGATGGCCATGCTCCGCCCTCCGCTCTTCGGAAGCTTGATTCCACCTCAGGCATCGTCAGTGCTCCTCCCGCTCACCTTGATCCTCAAACTCCTTCTCGGCGCGCTCTTGCTTTGGATCACGTACCGCGGAATCCGAAAGCGGGCCGGGGATGGCTGGATGGCCCTCGCTCCGATTCTTCTCATGATCTTCTGGGAATACCAGGAGGAATTGGGAGTGGTACATGTTCCCACAATCATGCGCATCTTCGGCCTCACCATCACGGTTGGTATCTTCGCAACTCTGCTGATGCTAGCCATCATTTCGGTACTCTTGATGCGCCGCTTCGTGCGCGGCCAGCGGGAACGTGAGTTGTGGCGCCTTGAGATCGAACAGGCGCGGCAGGTGCAGCAGGTGCTCATTCCCGAAGCGTTGCCCACCGTGCCCGGCTTCAGGCTGGCAAGTGAGTATCGTCCCGCTCAACAGGTGGGCGGAGACTTCTTCCAGATTCTGCCGATCAGGAACGGCGCCGTGCTGGCCGTCATCGGCGACGTATCCGGCAAAGGCATGCCCGCGGCCATGACCGTGAGCCTCCTGGTCGGAACCGTTCGTACCCTGGCGCACTTTACCAACGACCCTGGGGAGATTCTGACGGCAATGAATGTGCGCATGATGGCGCGCAGCCATGGCGGCTTTACCACGTGTCTGGTGCTAAGGGCCTCGCCAGACGGTTTGGTCACCGCCGCGAATGCGGGCCACCTGTCGCCGTATCTCGAGGGAAAAGAAGTGCTGATTGAGAGTGGTTTGCCCCTGGGATTGAGCGCTGAGTCGAAATACGTCGAGTCCACTTTCCGCCTCGGAGAAAATCAGCAGCTCACGTTGGTCTCGGATGGCGTGGTCGAGGCTCGCGGGCATGCCGGCGAACTGTTCGGATTTGAGCGCACGGGAGCGATCGCCACCAAGCCCGCCCAGGCGATCGCTGACGCCGCGCAAACCTTCGGCCAGGATGACGACATCACGGTGCTGACGGTAACCCGGGTGACAACCAACGCCGCAACCACGGTTGCCACGCCGACTCTTTCACTGGTTCAGTGAAGTCCGGGGACACGTCGAATCAAGCTGCGGCGTCACCGGAATGGAAAAAGTCAGGTCGCGCCTGTCCGGGTAAAGATCAACGCGCAGGACGAATTCTCCCCGGCTGGAGCACAATGGAGTGAGCCCTGAGAGAGAGTGCAAAGGAATGAAGGCTTTGGCTCCGGTTCTTGTCCTTTTCGCGGTTGTCCTTTTCTCCCTTCCGTCTTCCCAGGCACAGTCTGCCCCGATCCCGACAGAAGAGGCTGCCGCAGCGGCGCGCGACGCGGCCGGCGATCAGCCCGATCACCCCGGGCCGCTCGCGACCGGCCTTTCTCCAAAGATGACCCGGCCAGCCATTTTCAAGGCAATGAAGAAAGTTGCCGATTGGCAGTTGAAAGAGGCCGAGGGATACTACAACATCGACTGGACCTATGCGGCGCTCTATGACGGCCTGCTTGCGGCGTCAAAGGCAACCGGAGACCGCCGCTATCATGACCGTGTTCTCAAGGTCGCGGAGCAGAATCATTGGGAACTCGGTCCGCGCTTTGCCCATGCCGATGATGAGGCCATCGGTCTTACCTACCTGACACTCTACGCGGAAGACCCGAAGCCGGAACGGCTTGCGCCGACCCGCGAAGCAATGGACCGGCTTCTGGCGCGCCCCGATGATCCGCAGCAGATTTTGTGGTGGTGGTGCGACGCCCTTTACATGGCTCCAAAAGTCCTGGCGCAGCTATCTGTGGCGACCGGAGATCGCAAGTATCTCGAATTCGCCGATCACCAGTGGGGTATCACTTCCGCCGCGCTCTACGATCCAGCCGAGCATCTCTATTTTCGCGACAAGCGTTTCCTCGCGATGCACGAGGCCAACGGCCAGAAGATCTTCTGGTCCAGGGGAAACGGCTGGGTGATAGCCGGCTTGGCAATGATGCTCGAACGCATGCCCGAAGACGATCCGGATCGCGCGATGTTCCTTCACCAGTTTCACCAAATGGCGGAGCGGATTGCAGGGTTGCAGCAGGCTGACGGCTTATGGCACGCGAGTTTGCTCGATCCGGCGGCCTACCCATCGCCAGAAATCTCCGGTTCAGCCTTTTTCACCTACGCGATCGCCTGGGGAATTCATCATCACATTCTTGACCGAAAAATATATCTGCCTGTCGTAACCAGGGCCTGGCACGCCATGCTCTCGCATGTGTATGCAGACGGAAGGCTCGGCTCGATTCAGCCCATTGGAGGCGAGCCCGGCAAGTACAAGCCCTCGTCAAGCTACGTCTATGGCGTGGGTGCATTCCTTCTGGCTGGTTCAGAATTGGCTCA
>DATKPJ010000011.1:0-27472 GCA_035524195.1 Occallatibacter sp. | reverse complement strand
GAGATGAACGGCTGCGCCGCCGCCATCATGCGGAGATGCCCCATGTACGCGATCGAGCGTGTGCCCTTCGCCGGCTTGAACGAGCAATCGAACACAGCCAGATCGTCGTCGTTGATGTGCGGCGCGCCCTCGATCGTGCCCGTCGCGTCGATATAGCTCACGATGGCGTTCACCTGGTCGTTGGTGTAGCCCAGCTTGAACAGCGCGGCCGGCACCGTGTTATTCACGATCTTGATCATGCCGCCGCCGACCAGCTTCTTGTACTTCACCAGCGCCAGGTCCGGCTCGATGCCCGTCGTGTCGCAGTCCATCATGAAGCCGATGGTTCCCGTCGGCGCCAGCACCGTGGTCTGCGAATTGCGGAAGCCCGCCCGCTCGCCATACACCAATGCCATGTCCCAGCTCTCGCGGCTGGACTCGATCAGCGCATCGAGTTGCGGCACCGCAAACGGCTCGCCGCTGGTGCGCGACTTGCCGATCTTGTTCACCTCGGCGCGGTGCATGCGGATCACGTCCAGGAACGGTTCGCGGTTCACGTAGAACCCGGGGCACGCTCCGCCCTCGCGCTCCACGCCCGCCGTCAATGGCGTGGCCGAGGCCAGCGCCGGGCATGTCGCCGCCATGATCGCCGACTGCAGATACGCCTGGCCGCACATGATCGCCGTCAGGCATGCCGCCAGGTCGCGTCCCGCGGCCGAGTCATACGGCAGCCCGAAGGCCATCAGCAGCGCGCCCAGGTTCGCATAGCCGAGTCCCAGCGGCCGGTAGTCATGCGAGTTCTTGGCGATGTTCTCGGTCGGATATCCCGAGTTGTCCACCAGGATCTCCATCGCCGTGATCAGCACGGAAATCGCATGCCGGTACGCCGGAATGTCGAACGCGCCCGCCGGTGTGACGAACTTGAGCAGGTTGAAGCTGGCCAGGTTGCACGCCGAGTTGTCGAGAAACATGTACTCCGAGCAGGGATTCGAAGCATTGATCCGCCCCGTGTTCTTGCTCGTGTGCCACCTGTTGATGGTGGTGTCGAACTGCATGCCCGGGTCGCCGCACAGCCACGTGGCTTCGGCGATCTTGTACATGATGTCGCGCGCCTTCCAGGCCTTGAACGGCTTGTTGTCTTTCACCGTCTTCGTCCAGAACTCCTCGTCTTTCTCATACGCGCGCATGAACTCGTCGCTCACCCGCACCGAGTTGTTCGCGTTCTGGAAGAAGATCGACGAGTAGGCTTCCGAGTCCGGACCCGAGCCGTCGTAGCCGGCGCGGATCAGCGCGAAGGCCTTCTGTTCTTCCTTGGCTTTGCACTCGATGAAATCGACGATGTCGGGATGGTCGACATTCAGGATGACCATCTTCGCTGCCCGCCGCGTCTTGCCGCCCGACTTGATCACGCCGGCAAATGCGTCGAATCCACGCATGAAGCTCAACGGCCCGCTGGCTTCGCCGCCGCCCGAGAGCGTCTCTTTCGATCCGCGGATGGGCGACAGGTTCGTGCCCGTGCCCGATCCCCACTTGAACAGCATGCCTTCGGTCTTGGCCAGCGTGAGAATCGAGTCGAGCGAGTCATCGACCGAATTGATGAAGCAGGCCGAGCACTGCGGATTGCGATAACCGGTGCTCGAGAATTTCACCCCGCCCGTTGCCGGGTCCCAGTGCCAGTTCTGCGCGTCGGAGTCCGGCTCCAGCCGGTCGCAGCCCACGTTGAACCACACCGGCGAGTTGAACGCCACTTTCTGCGTCAGCAGCATGTGCGCCAGCTCGTCGTGAAACGCTGCTGCGTCCTTGTCGGTGGCGAAGTAGCCGCCCTTCTTGCCCCAGTCGCGGATCGTCTCCGCCACGCGGCTCACCAGCTGCCGGACGCCCGTCTCGCGCTCCGGCGTGCCCAGGTGCCCGTGCAGGTACTTCGAGGCGACGATATTGGTGGCTGTCATCGACCAGTCGACCGGAATCTCCACGTCCTTCTGCTCGAAGATGATGTTGCCCTTGGTATCGGTGATCGATGCGGTGCGCTTCTCCCACTGCAGCTCGTCGTACGGCGAGACGCCGTCCTTCGAAAAGCGCCGGGTAAAAGTCAGTCCTCCTTCAGGCCGCGTTGGCACCGGGGTGGGGGAAGACACGGGAGTTGGCGGGGCGGCAGGCGCAACCTGCGGGCGGACCTCGTTCATGGATTCTCCTCTATCGACTTGATCTGTAAGCGTCCCGCCGTTCCAGTCCGGGGCGTTGTCTACGTCCGCCGGCTGCGCGTTCAGGCTGACCTTACGAGAGAAAAACGGCGATCTGGATTTGAAGATGGACACGGCGCTTCAACTCTTTTCAATGGTTGCGGCAAGCTCGCCGCCTGCCGGGATGGATCGGTTTGAAAAGTCCAACTCCCGGCCCCGTCCAAAACGGGCCGCCGTCCGGAAGAATACGGGCTCAAGCCCGTACATCCTGTCCGCCCGGGAACATGGAAGCTGGAACCCTGAAGGTGGAATCTAAGCAAACCGCGCCACGATTTTTTTTGTCTGCATTTACGGCCCATTAACAGCCGCAGATGAGAAATTAACGCTGTCTATGGTACAAGTCAAGCGTTAACCCCAACATGTTGTATTTTCTTCACATTTCCGGCACCAGGCTGCTAAACCCCGGCATTTACCCTGTGGAAACCGGGAAAAGCCGCTCCTGACGCGGGTTTCGATCCTTCATTCTTGCCCAATTTCCGGTGCATAATCGATTCACCGGTCCACAAAGCCTTGTGTTGGCCGAAAATAGACTCCCCTGGATCCGCGGCAAGGCCTCAGATTAGACCCCCCGGCGGGCCCTCACAAGGGGCAGGAGCGGTGCATTTCGATCGTTCCGGTTGTGCGAATGTGGACAACTGGCCCGCTCCGGTCACTGCCGCATGTCATCTGCCACGACCATCGCCTGCTGACGGGTTCGATGCCGTAACTTGGTCTCATGCAGCCTTTGAACTGGAAGCCCGCGCAGCCGCCCGGTCCCGTGACCCTGCGCGGCCGCTATGTCACCCTCGAACCGCTCGATGCCGCCCACCACACCGCCGCGCTGTGGCAGGCTGTGCGCGGTCGCGACGATGTCTGGACCTGGCTCCCCGATGGTCCCTTTGTGACGGAAGCGGAGTTCCGCGCCGCGATCGAGAAAAAGCAGCACGGCGAAAGTTCCGTCTTTCTGGGCGTTGTTCCCGTCGGGGCAGATGCACAGGGCTATGCGAGCTTCATGCGCATCGATGCGGCAAACGGAGCCATCGAGGTCGGCAACATCCTGTTTGCGCCCGCGCTGCAGCGCACCCGCGCGGCGACTGAGGCCATGTATCTGATGGCCTCGCATGTCTTCGACCATCTCGGCTATCGCCGCTACGAATGGAAGTGCAACGCGCTGAACGAGCCCAGCCGCCGTGCCGCGCAGCGCTTCGGATTTACCTTCGAAGGCATCTTTCGCCAGCACATGGTGGTGAAGGGATTCAGCCGCGATACCGCGTGGTTCGCCATGCTCGACAGCGAATGGCCGGCGCGCCGCAAAGCCTTCGAGTCCTGGCTCGACCCCTCCAACTTCGACGAGCGCGGAGCGCAGCGTCGCGGTCTTATCGAGTTCGCCGCCGGGTGTGCGGAGGCAGGAGACCGGTGAAAACAGCAAAGCCCCGCGAGTCATCGCGAGGCCTTGCTGTTGCGTTTATGGCTCGGTTGCATCGCCGTCCCGGCAAGAGCCGCTCCGAGACCGTCAAAGCCAGGTCAAGCTCATCAATCATTTGCCAGGCTTGGTTTCGATCCTCATCCCATAGAACGATTTATGCACGAAGAACAGCGACACCAGGAAGAAGATGACGGCCAGCGTGGTTGCGAGCACCGGGTTCTGCGCGCTGAGTGTCACGGCAAGCTCGACGGCGAGTAATCCGAACAGAGTCGTGAACTTGATCACCGGATTCATGGCCACCGACGAGGTGTCTTTGAACGGATCGCCGACGGTGTCTCCGATTACGGTTGCGTCGTGCAAAGGCGTCCCTTTTTGCTTCAGATCGACCTCAACGATCTTCTTCGCGTTGTCCCATGCGCCGCCGGCATTGGCCATGAAGATCGCCTGGTACAAACCGAAGATCGCAATCGAGATCAAGTAGCCGATAAAGAAGAACGGCTCAACGAATGCGAAGGCAAGCGTAGCGAAGAAGACGGCGAGAAAGATGTTGAACATTCCCTTCTGCGCATACTTGGTGCAGATTTCCACCACCTTCTTGCTGTCACTGACCGACGCTTTCTCCGCGCCTTCCAGATGGATGTTCGCCTTGATGAACTCAACCGCGCGGTAAGCGCCGGTGGTGACCGCCTGCGTTGAAGCGCCAGTGAACCAGTAAATCATTGCTCCACCGGTAATCAACCCAAGCAGGAATGGCGCGTGCAGCAGAGAGAGGTTCTGTACGTCATGGGTCAGACCGCCGGTGAGGGCCATGATGATCGAAAAGATCATTGTGGTTGCACCGACGACGGCTGTGCCGATTAAGACCGGCTTTGCCGAAGCTTTGAATGTGTTGCCGGCTCCATCATTCGCTTCCAGCAGGTGCTTTGCGCGCTCGAACCTTACATCGATGCCGTAGTCCTTCTTCAACTCGGCTTCGATGCCGGGGACGTTTTCGATCAGAGACAACTCATAAACGGATTGAGCATTGTCAGTCACCGGCCCGTAAGAATCGACGGCAATCGTAACCGGGCCCATGCCCAGGAAGCCGAACGCGACGAGGCCAAACGCGAAGACGGCTGGAGCCAGCATCAGGTCGGCTGTGGACTGTCCGGTACTGAAGAAATAGCCCATTGTCATGAGAGCGACCATGCTAAGTCCCAGCCAGTAGGCCGAAAAATTGCCGGCCACGAATCCCGATAAGATCCCCAGCGAAGCTCCGCCTTCCTGGGCTGATTTCACGACTTCTTTCACGTGGCTCGATTTGGTTGAAGTGAAGACCTTGACCAACTCGGGGATGATCGCGCCTGCCAGGGTTCCGCAGGAGATGATGGAAGACAGCTTCCACCAGAGCGTTCCGTCGCCGAGATTGGGGATGATCAGGTACGAGACGATGTAGGTGAGGATGATGGAAACGACAGACGTGATCCATACCAGGGAGGTCAATGGCGTTTCGAAGTCCATTTCATCGGAGTTTGCGTATTTGGCATGAGCAATTGCGCCATTGAGAAAATAGGCGCCCGAGCTGGAAACCAGCATGGCCACACGCATCACGAAGATCCATACCAGGAGTTGCACTTGCGTGGTGGGAGTCTTGACGGCCAGCAGAATGAATGCGATCAAGGCCACGCCGGTGACTCCGTAGGTTTCGAAGCCGTCGGCGCTGGGTCCGACGGAGTCGCCCGCATTGTCACCCGTGCAGTCCGCGATAACACCCGGATTACGCGCATCGTCTTCTTTGATCTTGAAGACAATCTTCATGAGGTCGGAGCCAATGTCTGCGATCTTGGTGAAGATGCCGCCCGCAATGCGCAGAGCCGCGGCACCCAGCGATTCGCCGATCGCAAAGCCGATGAAGCATGGGCCGGCGTAATCGCCGGGGACGAACAAAAGGATGATCAGCATCATGAGCAGTTCGATCGAGATCAGCAGCATGCCGATGCTCATGCCGGCCTTCAAAGGAATCGCATAGACCGGAAAGGGTTTGCCGCGCAATCCCGCGAAAGCCGTTCGTGAATTCGCAAAGGTGTTCACGCGAATTCCGAACCACGCCACCCCGTAACTGCCCGCGATGCCGATGAGCGAAAACAACAAAATGATCGGCAATGTCACAGCAACCGATTTTCCAGGCACTGGCGCAAGGTAGCCGAAGTACAGAGCAATAATGACCGCGATGAAGACCCAGAGCAGAAGAATGAACTTGCCCTGGGTAAGCAGATACGTCTTGCAAGTCTCATAGATCAGTTCCGAGATCTCGCGCATGGTGCGGTGAACCGGCAGGTTCTTCAACTGCACATAGATCGTGAGGCCGAACAGCATGCCACCCAGACAGAAGAGCAATCCATACATCAGCAGCGCATGGCCGTTCATGCCCAGAAAACTCACGCTCCCGAGATCCGGCAATTTCAGGCTGGCCTCTCCGCCGCCCGATGTTTCTGCCTGTGCATTCGCCAGTGTAGGAAGGAGCAATCCCAACACCACCGTCACGGTCTTATGCTGCCGCTTCAGAAAGGACTCGGCCCCCTTCTTGATGGCACCGGCGATTCTCTGCATATTCGCTGTCCCGGTGTCTGCGTCCAGCATCTGGCGTGAGAAGAACGACGCCCCAATCAGCGAGAGTACGCTCACGCCCAGAAAAAAATAGACCCAATCTTGTAAAGTCACATATCCTCCCAGCAAAAGGTTTGAAGCCGTACGATGCACGACCCCGTGAAACGCGACCTCGATAAACGGGGGCAAAAGTCACCCGAAGCGTATCATCCGGGTTGGAGCCTGTCGAGTGATTGCAGTCACAGGGTTTGGGAAGGCCTCAAGGACCTCCCGATTCAGTACTATTTTGAATCCGGTTGCAGCGGTTTTGGGAACGCACCGGGCCAAGGAGATTTTCGAATTTCATGAACGCATCTACCCTGCTAACACCCCGTCAAGCGGCGGAAAAACTTGGCATCAGCTACCCCGCGCTCAAGCACTGGATTCTCGCCGGGCGAATCCGCACTGTCAAGACCCCGGGCGGTCATCACCGCATTCCCCTGGAATCGCTGGAGGAGTTTCTGCCGGCAACTGCGCGTGCCACCACCGCGAGGATTAGCGGCCGGAATCAATTGATGGGCTCGGTGGTCGAGGTCATCATTGAGGGGTTGCTGGCCAAGGTGGTTCTCGCCGTGGGCAGCCAGCGTGTTACTGCCATCATCACCGCGGACGCGGCACGCGACCTGGAGCTGAAACCCGGCGACGCAGCATTTGCGCTTGTCAAGGCAACAGAGGTCATGATCGCGAAGCCGTAACAGGGAAGAGTTTTTCTGATTCACGGCAGACGAAGGAATTGTGCGCAAAGACTACTCGACTGGAATCGAAATCCTGTCTTCCGGCATGACGTCGCGCAGACTCTCGTCGTGCTGGTCGCGAACCTTCCAATGAGGCAACGGGTGCAGTTTGAAAAGAACCAGCACGTTGCGCTCGGGGTCGTCGAAGGCGTGAAAGCTGGCCACCTGCTCCAGCGAGAAATGGGTGTGGATGTCGGCCAGGGTGCCGGGATCGAGGTCGTTCCATGAAGCGAACCAGCCAGGCTGGTAGCGCTCCAGCTTGATGGTGAGGTCCGGATAGGTGCGGCTGGGAGTACCGAAGTCGTCGCAAATTGCGGGCACATGGGCCAGCAGCGTGATCTCGTCGCCGCTGGTGGAGAGGAGCAGTCGTTTGCGATTGGGATGTTGATCCATGTATTGAACGAGGCCGCGGGCCGCGGAGACGAAAGTGTATTCGGGATGTGCGGCGTAACTGAGGGTCCATGCTCCGTTCGCCACCGCCGCCGAAGCCGCCAGGACCACAATTCCCCAGCCGAACTGCCGCAGCGTTCCGCCGGCATGCATCAAGACAACGGCGCCCTGCGCAACCAGGAAGAAGCAGAAGAATGCCACGACCGCGAAATAACGCGGCTGGGGATGATATTGCACGGTCATGAACAGGATGTAGCCGACGACGACCAGTACTGAAGCACCGAAGACCGGGTCGGCGACGAGAGAGCGGCCCCAGGCTGTTCGCCACGCGAGCAACGCGCCTGAGGCGACGACTCCGGCCAGTGGGATAAGGATGTGGTCGACCCAGAGCCCTCCATGGATCGACCACCAAAGGCTGACCAGGGGCCAGGTGTGATTCGCCGGCTTCGGATAGGTATTGATGTAGAAGAGGTAGTTGTAATCCGGGAGATGCCCGCTCCAGACGACGAGAGCCATCCACAAACCGAAGCTGACGGCGGCCGTGATGGCAGCAGCCAGTGCGCAGCGCGCAGCCATGGGCCATCCCCAGGGATCGTCGCCGGGAGATGCCGGATTGACTTCGGATTTTCCGCGCAGCGGTTGCAGCATGGCCCAGCCGAGCGCGGGCAGTAGGAACACGGCCGTGGTCTTGGTGAGCATCATGAGGGTAAAGAGAAGTCCGATGGCGGCGGAGGCCAATACTGGCCGCTTGAGGCGCGGCAAGTGCACTGCAAGAACCAGTGCCGCAAGGGTCAAGGTGATGAGCATCGGCTCCAGAATGGCGAGGCGGCTGAAACAGTAGAGAAACGGACTCGAAACCAGCAGCGTAAGGGCCAGGAGGGCGGCCCAGCGGGGAACACTGGTGCGCAAGAGAAGGTAACTCAGAAGAAGACTGACAAAAAAGAATGCTACGGCAAGGCCCCGCGCTGCCTCGACCGACACACCTGTAAGAAAGAACAGGAGCCATTCAAGCGCGGGCCACACGGGAACGGCCGGCGCCGGATTGAAATCACCGGGGAGGTACCAATGCCCGAAAAGGTGCGCGCGAATGGCGGCGTTCCCGTACCAGCCCTCATCGGTGTACTTGGCCCAGTCGCCGTACCAGGGAGAGTGATTGGGAAAGTCGGCGCTGAGATGAATTGCATGTAAGACAGCGAAACCGCATATCAGCGCGAGCCAGGCAATGGCTGCCCAGCGTCTGTAGCCCTTTAGCAATGGCTTTCTCTCCCCTGGGGAAGAATTCGGTGCGCAGAACAATGTCAAATCGAATCGAATATCGAGTATACCGCCGCGGCCGTTGGCACAGAGGACAACGAACCAGATACCGGGTGAGTGGATCATGTGCAATGCATCAACCCATTGCACATGGGTCTCTTCATTCCACGTGCAGCGCGGTCACGGGGTTGATGGCAGCAGCACGGCGTGCCGGTACGAGAGTGGCAACGAGGGCACAGAGCGCAAGAGCAGCAACCGATCCGAGCAGAGTAAAGGGGTCCCACGCCTTTACCTGGTACAACTGGGAAGCGATCAACCGCGCACACGCAATCGCCGCTGGAATGCCGATCAGCAATCCAATGAGGACCTGGAGAAACGCGCCGCGCAAGACCATGAGCATCACGCTGAACTGATTTGCGCCGAGAGCCATGCGGACGCCTATCTCGTTGGCGCGTCTTTCGACGTGATAGGCGGTGACTCCGTAGAGACCGACGGCAGCAAGCAGAAGCGCGAGCACGCCAAATAATCCCGTCAACTGCGCGACGGTGCGTTCCTGGTCAAGCCGGTCGGCCACCTGTTGCTGCATGGTGTGGACCTCGACGAGGGTGAGATTGGGATCGACCTCGGCAAAGGCGCGACGCACCTGCGGCTCCAGGTCTGGGATGGTGCCCCGCGTCTGCAACACGATGCTTTCGATCAGATGGCTGCGGTCATCGATCATCTGCGCCATCGGGTCGTCATAGTGCACATGCTGGGCCAGCGGAACATAAAACAATGGCAACCGCCAGTGGCCGCTGGGATCGGTGTAGTTGGCTTCGTGGACGACGCCCACGATCTCAAAGCTGCCGCTGTTCTTTACATCGGTAAGACCAAAGCGCGTCCCAATTGGGTCTTCGCCGGGTTTGAAAAATTTCCGTACGAAGAATTCGTCGACAACGACAACGTTCTGCGTGGCAGCTGTGTCCTGTTCGGTGATGCTGCGTCCGCGCACGATATGTTGGCCCATGGCTTCCAGATAGCCGGGACTGACGTGATCCCACGAAGAGACGACACTGTCATCGGTCACGTTGGGGGTTCCCTGCCCTTGCCGAACGACGATCTCGCTCCAATTGTCGGTGAATGGCGTATACAGGGCGAGCGAGGCGCTGCGCACTCCGGGTATCTGCTGAAGGCGATCGTGCAGTGCGCGGTAGGTGGCATCAAGTTTTTGAGGTGAGTAGCTGGAAAATGGCGCATTGACGCTGAGATTGATGCGATGGTCAGTTTCGAATCCGAAGTCCTGCCGCTCCATTTTCTGCATGCTGCGGGTGAGCAGGCCGGCTCCGGAGAGCAGGATGACCGACAAGGTTGCCTGCAGCACGACAAGCGATTTCTGCGGCAGTGATCTGCTGTCACGCGTGGTGCGATTGGCGCCGCGCAGCACTTCGGCGGGTTGAGCTCGGGCAGCGAACCACGCGGGGGCGACTCCAAACACCAATCCGGTGAGAAGGGAGGCAAGGAGCGCAAAGCCAAGAACGGGCAGAGACGGCCTGGCATCGATGGGCACAAAATGCGCAGAGTGAAATGCGAGCGCAACGATCACCTTCACTCCGAGAATCGCGACCAGCACCCCTGCCGCGCCTCCGAGCACCGATAGGACCATGCACTCGGTCATCGACTGGCGGATGAGCCGCACTCTTGAGGCACCAAGAGCAAGTCGGACCGCGGTCTGGGATGAGCGCGCCGATCCTCGCGCCAGAAGGAGGTTGGCGATGTTTGCGCAGGCAATCAGCAGCACTACGCAGCAGACGACCATGAGTAAGCGCAGGCTTTCCTGATAGCCCGCTTTCATCTCTGCCACGCCGGCGCCGGCGGGAACAACCCTGAGGTTCTGATTGGGCAGCACGGCTTTGATCTGCGGCAGAAATTGCGGGAACATCGCGCCAAGGTCACTGAGCAGCCAATGACGCAGGATGGTGGTGAATCGCGCTGAGAGACCGTCGGTTTTTGCGCCGGGACGCAGACGCCCGATGATGCGGAGCCACGAGTTCGGCCGCTTCAAAAGCGTGTTCTGCCCCATGAGATTCGGCTCCTGCTGGAGCGGCAGAAAGAGCTCGGGTGGATCTTCGCGCAGGGTCTCGCCATAGAAACCGGGGGGCGTGATGCCCACGATCGTGAAGGGATATCCATTGAGCATGAGTGTGGATCCGACGATCTTGGGGTCTGAAGCATAATCCTGCTTCCACGCGCGATGACTGAGCATGGCGGCCGGCGCTGAAGAAGGCAGGTCGTCCGCCGGAGTAATGGTGCGGCCGGCATAGGCGGGCACACCGAAGGTGGCGAAGTAATTTCCCGAGACGAACTCGCCGCGCATGGGCTTGGCGGGCTGATTGGTTTCGGCGCGGCGGACGCTGTACTGAGACCTCCATGCCTGAAAGGCCGCGAGTTGCTCGAACTCAGGGGCACGAGCAAACTGCTCATACAGCGCATAGGGGAACATGCCCCAGTTTGTCTGCGGACCCATCTGAACGCAGCAGTCGTTGCTGTCGCCGATGCGATACAGACTGGACGGATCGGCCACAGGCAGTGACTTGAGCATCACTGTGTCGATGAGAGAGAAGATGGCAGTGGTCGCTCCGATTCCGAGCGCGAGCGTAAGGATGGCGGTCAGCGTAAAGACCGGAGACTGCCGCATCTGGCGCAGAGCATACAGGACATCCTGGTGCAACATTCGCATCGCAGGCCTCTTGAGATACATACGAGTGATAGGACGATGGGGTTCCGTGGGCCGTGATGCGAGACACACCAGCACGTTCGTAGGTGCACGAACAGCCAAGAACTAAGAAAAGATCTTCGTTGACGGCATGCGGCAGTGTTGATTAGAGCGCGGTGGCTTTACTCATATGCGAGTGCGTCGATGGGATCTTTGCGAGCGGCCATCCATGCAGGATAAAGCGCGCCGCAGAGGGCTCCGAGGAAGGCAATGAGCGCGCCCCAGCCGATCCAGGCAGCGGTGAGTTCGAAGCTGAAGGTGGCGAATTTGACGTGAAGCAGTTCGCGCACTCCGTAGGTGGATGCGATGCCGAGCAAGACTCCCACGACCGCGAGCACGCCCGTCTCGCGCAGCACGACGCCGACAATGGTGGGCTTGGACGCGCCCAGCGACTTGAGAATGCCGATCTCGCGCGTGCGCTCCAGCACAGCGGTGTACATGGACTGGAAGATGACCAGAAAACCCACAATGACGGCGATGAAGATGATCACGTTCATAGCAATGTTGAAGCCGGGGAAACGCGCCGGCGTGTAAAGCGCAATGAGATCCGCCATCGTCTGTACCTTGTAGTTTTCCAGGCCCTTGGTGTCGTGGATCTCCTGAATCACAAGCTGGTCGTTGGCGGGATTGTCAGTCTTGAGGTAAATGACAGTGGCCTTGCCTTCAGAGCCCACCAGTTGGGCCATGGTGTCGATGGGGATGAGCTTTCGGCCTCCCTTGCCGCTCTCGACGATGCCGCAGATACGAAAGGTGTGATTGAGGATGTTGATTGTTTGTCCCACGATGTAGGGCTTGCCAGTTGCAGGATTCCGGGTCTGCGCGAAGACATCGTCAACAATCACGTCGTAGGGATGTTGAAACGGGCCGCCAGAGAGGAAGACAAAGGGTTTGAGAGCAGCGTAGCTGGCATAGTCAATGCCCCAGAGAACCTCGAGCGAACTGCCCATGTTCAGGTTGGTAATCGCTGGCGATGCAACAGTTACATGGGGCATCTTGAGGAAGACCGGAACCAGCTTGACCGACATGGGGGCACCGCTTACGCCATTCATAAAGCTTGCATTGGGTGGGCTCACGATGAGGTCGGCGCCGATGCCGTTGGTGCGTTCCTTTTCGCTGTTGAGCTGTCCCATGAAGATGGCGACGATGGAGAGAATCATGATGACCTCAATGGCGACCGCAAAGATGCTGATGATGGAACGCAACGGGCGGTGCAAGAGGTTGGCAAGAACGAGCTTATTCATTACCTGGCATGACTCCCATCAGTCGGCGGCATCGGATCTGGCTCTCTCCTCAAGGGTATCAGGACAGTCGCGAGGGCTCCATCGGGAGTGGCGGCGTGGATCTTGGGCGATCCCGGCAAGACGGCGACTGGAGTGTCGAACGTCACTGAGAAGCCTGGCGGGTAACGATGTATATTTAGCTAACAGCTTTTCCGTCAACCATTACTTTAGGTGCAAGAAAACAAAGGACGAAGACAGATTTTTTTTTGACGGAACCCGTATACCGGTTTATTGTGATTGTGGAAATCTCCCCGGTAATTCGGGCATGTGGTCGCAGATGGGTAGTTTTGGAGAAGACCTGCGCGCCGAGCGGATATCCCGCGGTATCGCGCTGGAAGACATCACGGCAGTCACCAAGATCAGCCAGAGGCATCTGGTTGCTTTGGAACAGGAACGATTCCGCCAGCTTCCCGGTGGAATCCTGAGCAAAGGGATCGTGCGCGGGTATGTGGGCGCCGTGGGCCTGGACGTCAGCGACTGGACGGACCGCTTTATGCGGGCCTATTCCGCATCGGGACAGACACTTGACGACGCGAGCGGCTGGGCTGAATTCGCGTCAAATGTGGGACAGGAGCGGATTCGGCGGCGCGAAGCTGCGGAATTGAGGATGCGCTGGGCCGGAGCGATCGTACTGATGCTCGTGGTTGCGGTAGCGGCATTTCTGACGGTGCGTTACTTTGGCATGCGCGCCGGCTGGTGGGACAGCCTGATGCCGCTGCATAGCGTTTCAGCCAAGACACATGCGATGCTGATCGAGGCCGCGAGCCGGTTTAAACACTAAACAGCGCTTGCTTTCGACCCGTTCGACTCTATCCAGCGCTTCCCGATTATTTGGTGTACCGAGCCAGGTCATTTATGACGGGGTAATTGGCCCTATGAGCTGCTCCCGGCACGGCCGGCATCGACCCTGCTGTTCAGACCGCATGGTACACCTTTAAGGAGACAATCCTCCCCATTCACTGCGATCCTTTGCCTTCCAAGCCCTCTGCGCAATTACCATGGCTACGTATGCCTTAGGGTGAGAAGTTGAATTTTGTCCGCCCTCCTTCTGGATTGAGGAATGGCCTCAAGGCTCGATGCGGCCGGTATGCCCGCGTGCGGCGGATTGAACGTCAAACCAGCGAGTAAAATGCGTTTTGGAGGAGTACAAAGTTGAGCGACCGTTTTTTGTTTACCTCGGAGTCGGTGACTGAAGGTCATCCGGACAAGATAGCCGACCAGGTTTCCGATGCGATTCTTGATGCCTGCCTTGATCAGGATCCCTACAGCCGGGTGGCGGCCGAAACGTTGACGGCAACGGGGCTGGTAGTGATCGCGGGCGAAATCACAACCAAGGCGTATGTCGATTTTCAATCGCTGGTGCGCGGAGTAGTGGCCTCGATCGGCTACGACAATGCGCTGTACGGGTTCGACGCGAACACCTGTGCGGTGATTTCCACCATCAACAAGCAGTCGGGCGATATCGCGCAGGGTGTGGACACTGGCGGTGCCGGCGACCAGGGCATGATGTTTGGCTATGCATCGAATGAGACGCCGGAGCTGATGCCCGCGCCGATTTCGCTGGCACACAAGCTGACGCGCCGGCTGACGGACGTCCGCAAGAACGGCAGACTGCCTTACCTTCGCCCCGACGGCAAGAGCCAGGTGACGGTGGAGTACGACGAGAACGGCAAGCCCGCCCGCGTCGACGCAGTGGTGATCAGCAGCCAACACGCCGAGAGCGTGAGCAATGACGAGTTGCACGCCGACGTTCTCAAGCATGTCATCCAGGCCGTGCTTCCGGCAGCCTGGCTCGACGAGCACACCAAGTACCACATCAATCCGACCGGCCGTTTTGTGATTGGCGGACCGATGGGCGATACCGGCCTGACCGGGCGCAAGATCATCGTGGATTCGTATGGCGGCATGGGCCGTCACGGCGGCGGAGCATTTTCGGGAAAAGACCCGACCAAAGTGGACCGCTCGGCTGCTTACGTTGCGCGGTACATCGCCAAGAACATCGTGGCCGCGGGCTTGGCCGACAAGGCCGAAGTTCAACTTGCCTACGCCATCGGCGTAGCCGAACCAGTGAGCGTGCTGGTGGAGACCTTCGGGACCGGAAAATTGAGTCCTGTTCAGTTGACGGAGCTGGTCCGCAAGAATTTCTCGCTCACGCCGAAGGGCATTATCGAAAGCCTGAATCTGCGCAGGCCGATCTACCAGAAGACAGCAGCCTATGGGCACTTTGGCCGCACCGAGCCGGAGTTTACCTGGGAAGCTACCGACAAGGCCGCGAGGCTGGCCGAGCAGGCAAAGGTGGCCGTGGCAGCAAAGTAAGCGAAAATCAGATAGCTGGGAAAAAAGGGACCTCTCGATCGAGGGGTCCCTTTTCATTTATCCGGTCTGCGTGGTTCACTGGGCACAATACCATGGACATGTCGTCCAAGCCTCATGCCTTAAAATTTGTCAGACCTGAACAGGAGAGAATGATGCGCTTTGAACGTGTTGCGGCTCTGGTGTTTGTGGCGGCGACGGTGGCGGCTGCACAAAGCGGGGCGCCATGGGATTACAGAGGGAAGCAGGGCCCGGTGAACTGGGGCAAGCTTGACCCGGCCTATCGAGCCTGCTCGCAGGGACACGAACAGTCGCCGGTCGATATCCGCGGCGCACACCTGGACAAGAATCTCGCGGCTCTCCAGTTTCATTTCATCGCCGGGCCAGTGACACTGATAAATGATGGCCGCACGATCACGTTGCAGGTATACCCAGGCAGCACGATGGTGGCCGATGGAGTCACCTACGAGCTGAAGAATCTCACGTTTCATCGTCCCAGCGAAAACGCGGTAAAGGGCAAGTTGACCGACATGGATGCGGAGCTGCTTTTCCGGTCAACCGATGGCAAGATGGCCGTGGTCGCCACGCGGATGCTGCTCGATTGGGGCGAACCGAACGCCACGATCGCGACACTATGGGAACACCTGCCCACGAAAGCGGGCACGAGCGAGAAGATCGCTGACATGGTGAATCCTGGAGGTTTGCTGCCTGCCGACCCCGGATACTGGACATTCATGGGATCGCTTTCGACGCCGCCGTGTACCGAGGGAGTGCGATGGTTCGTCTTTCAGACTCCTATCACGATCAGCCGCGCTCAGCTGAGCGCCTATACCGATATCTTCAGCATGGATTCGCGGCCGCTGCAGGAGATGCATGGGCGAAAGGTTTCAGCGAACGAGTAGAACGGACGTTCAGTTCATCGTCTCAGGTGAGCTTTGGGAGTGAACCCCAGGCGAAATCAATTGGAGAATCAACTCCTCGGCGGGGGACTGAATTTTCACGCCGGTGAGATCCGGAATCATGTAGTGGGCCGCGTTGAGTGCTTCTGCCGGATGCGAGAACGTCGTGGCGATGACGGTGCAGCCTGCGTCCCGCCCGGCGATCACTCCTGAAGAGGAATCCTCGAACACAATACATTCCGCCGGCGCAGCACCAAGAAGCTCGGCCCCGGCAAGAAACGGCTCGGGGTGAGGCTTGCCATAGGTGACGAACTCGGCGGTCACAATGCGCTCGGGCACGGCAATGCCGGCGCCTGCCATGCGCGCGCGGGCGAGGCGCTCCGTCGCACTGGTGACCACGGTCCATCTCGCAGGGGGAATCGATTGGAGCAGGTCGAGTACGCCAGGAAGCACCCTGACCCCTTCACCGTCGGCTACTTCAATTTCTTCGATGACCTTCAGCTCGGACTCGCTGTCGAGGTCAGGGCGAAGTTTCGCGACGGTTTCAATGGCGCGGCAACCGTGCGCGATTCGAAGAGCGTCGGCCGGGTCCACGTCCCGCATGAGCGCCCACTTTGTCCAACTGCGCTCGACCGAGGCAATGGACGAAATGAGAATCCCGTCCATATCAAACAGAATTCCCTTGCAGTGGAGGGTGACCGAGGACGAACCAACCGATGCCATTCATCCATTGTATCGGCGCGGAAATGAACAATTACCGCGATGCAGCAGCCCTGCTGGACCTGCCGGGAGAAAACGCGACGGTTGGCGGATCGCCGAGGGTGATGGCCGCCTTGATCGACTCATTTCTTCCCCCTTGGCGAACCTGGTTGTCGCCCAGCACAATCGCGCCCTTGCCGATGGTTGCGTCGGCGATCCAGCGAGTGAATCGCGCAAGTGCCGCCGGAACCGGAGCCTGAGAACCGGCTTTCTTCGAAGCCGCAGCGACGGATCCGCCCCGCCAGTCGAAATGCAACTTGCCCGCGGCAGACGACGCGAGTTCTTTATCGGTGAACCCGATGAGATCGATTTTGCCGCTGCCATCCAGTGTTCCCCGCGCACATTGGAGCTTGAGCAGTTGGCACACGGAAGGCGCGGCGAGCTTCGTGAATGTCCCGTCGAGTGTGTAGGCGGGCTTGTCTGCGTTGGCGACGGTCCCGCTCAAGTGGACCTGCCCGCCGAGCAGGCTCCCATCGAAGCCGGTAATATCGGCCTTGTCGTTCTGAACCTGCGCGGCGACCGAGACGCTTCGGACGGTGACGGGACCGAGCGCAAGTGAATCAGCCTTAAGAGCCACATCGATCCGAGGCCAGACCGGCCGCTGCGCAGGCGAGAAACGCGAGATGAGCGACGACAGCAGCGTGCCTGGTTGGTGGGCGCCCAGCAGCGCGGCCTCGAGCTTTGCGGCATCGAGGTCGAGAAAATGGAGTTCAAGCTGCGGCGGACAGGTCTGATCTGGCTCACATCGCAACGGCAGGTTGAGGCTGGCTGTTCCCTTCACCGGTCCATACGCGAAGGCCACGTGGTCCCAAAGAAGGGCGTCCGGTGAAACGTGAAGAGTGGCTTCAGGAACCTCCACGCGATTCGCAAGCATGTCGGATTTCCAGTTCGCGCCGTGGAGTGCGACGGTGCCGGTCAACTGGTCGGTTGCGGGAGTGTCTGTCCCGGTTGAGGACGCGGGGACAGGAGCCGGAGCGTTGGCCGGACCGCTTAGGAGAGCAGCATTCATGGCGGGCAGCCAGGGACCTTGTGCGGTCAGGTCCAAGGTTGCCGGTTCGCTGCTAAGCGAATCAAGGACCGAAGAATTCGAAAAACCAGCCAACTGCGCCAGTTCGCGGATGCGCGGCAGTGCGGCAGGTCCGAGAAGATTTACCCGGTACCCCCCAATCGTGAACTGCATGGCCAAATCGAGAGGTGCAGGTCCACCGGCAGCAATGGGCACGGTTGCTCTCAGTGCGTCCATTTGCGATCCGGGAACCACAGACGGATCAAGCGCAAACCTGGGAACCGCAATCGGCTGGCTGATCGGGCCGCCGGAAAGACGCAAGCCTTCAACCGTGAGGCTGCCGAGCAGAGCGCTCTTCCCGGAGTGATTTTTTGCGTTGTGCTCTGACGCGTGATGCGCTCGCGATGCGGCGGGAGCATTGCCTGTTGATGCCGTCGCATCATACGCAAGCCTGCCGCTGATGTTTCCGGCCGCGGCGAGATCTCCACTGAGGCCGGCGCGCATGGTGCGAAGAAGATCAAGCCCGGCCTGCACCGGAATGCGCACCAACTCGACGTGGATGCGCGGCGCGGCGTTGCCGGGAAATTCACCATCGACGCGGAAGTGACCGTCGCCGAGAGGCGAATCACAGGCCAGATTCTGCACGTCGCGGCCGGCATACCCATAAACGAAAGAGCAATTGGCATCGAAATCAAGCGGCTCAGCGGGCGCAAACTCGGCACGGTGCACACCGGTGGCGCGCAGTCTCGCGGTCACATGAGTGGCTTCCGCAGTACCGTCAAGATGCATGTCACCGGTGAGGTCGCCCCTCCAACCAGGGTCGGAACCGGTGATGAGCCGGCTGAGCTGGCCAAGCTGCGCCTCGCGCCACTCCAGGTCGAAATGAATCGGCATCTGCCGCAATGACGGAGCATGGCGCAGGCTGCCGTCCAATTCCAGGATTCCCGTGTCGGCCAGGTCAAGGCTCACGTCGGTCCGCGCAGGCTGGCCGCGGAGACGGACGCGCCAGTCGCCGGGATTTTCCTGCCAGAGCGAGATGTCGGCATTCACAAGAGAAAACGGCAGCTTCTCAAGGCCATTCTTGATATTGACGCGGGAGTTGGTCGCCTCAAGGTATGGAAACGGAACAGTTCTGCCCTGCTGCAGCTCCTGCGATCGGGTAGCAGCGGTGTGGAAGAGATCTTCGAGGTTCCAACGGCCTTCGGGATTGCGCACAAGGTTGAGACTGGCATCATCGACGCTGATCGAACTGATGACGAGTCGGCCGCGCCACAGCGAGAGGAGCCGAATGGCAGCGGTAACCGTGCTGGCATGCAATACGGGCTCGGCGCCGAATTGCGGGTCAGATTCGATGGTGAGATCGTTCAACGCAAAACCGGGACGGGGCAGAAGTCGCAGCTCGACGGATGAGAGATGAACGGGCCGGCCAAGGGAGGCCGAGAGAATGCGTGTGATGTCCGACTTGTAGCGGCGAATGCTGATGAACGGCGGTACGACGACCATGGCCAGGATAAGGGAGACAGCCGCAACTGCCAGCCAGATCCTTTTTTTCCCGCGCAGCCCCTTCTCCGTATCGTTCATGGGTTCGCTCACGAATCCCGCTCAGCGAATGACGTGAAACGTCCGCTTCCAGCGCGTATCGGTGAAGAAGTGAAGCGCAACGTGGCCCATCCAGCTAATCCGGCTGCCCAGCCCGGTCTGTTCATACTGGTCCTCGGGAGTCTTGAATGACCAGTAGTTGAAGAGCGGACGGCCGACAATGTTCGCCCTTGGTACGAAACCCCAATAGCGCGAATCGAGGCTGTCGTGACGGTTGTCGCCCATCATGAAGTAATGGCCGGGCGGCACCACGAGGTTGCCATCATGCACGTACTGGGGCATCTCGACTGACCAGGTTTCCGTGGCGCCCAGGTCAGGAGACATTGGAACAGAGGGAAAATCATCGAGGTAAGGGCGGTAGTTGTCCGGTGTCGTGGGCTGTGCATGGGGTTGGCTCTGCGCGACGCCGTTAATGAAGACAGTTCCCTGGACGAGATGAACATGGTCGCCGGGGATCGCGATAAGGCGCTTGACCAGAAACATATCGGGGTTGCCCGGCTTGAGAAAGACCACCACGTCGCCCCGTCTTGGCTCGCGGTAATAGACAAGCGGCATCCACTTGGCAGGCGGAGCGAGTGTAACCCGGTCTACTACGAGATGATCCCCGACGAGCAATGTGTTTTCCATGGACCCGGAAGGGATGACGAAATTCTGGGCAATAAACGTGAGTACAAACAGTCCGACGACGAGAACGTTGCAAATGCCGGCAAGCGCCTCAAACGGCGTCTCTTCCACCTTCTCCTGAGCAGGAGTGGAATTGTTCTGCGTTCCTGTCCTGGCTGGCAGCGTGTTGTTCTTGGTCATCCTGTCGCTCGTTGCCCAAAAGGCTGGCGGCCGTGAGTCAGAGTTGTGGCCGGCTCAGTGCACGACCTTAAAAATACGATCCCATCGCGCGAACTTTTCGAGCCGCGTCGAAATTCCTCTGTCGTGTCCGAGTTTATCATCCGTAGCCGTCTGCACATCTGTGGTGGAGGGACGAAGGAGTGAGAAGTAGATGACGAGGGGCCGCGCCACAATCGCATTTCTGGGCACAAAACCCCAGAAACGGGAATCCTTGCTGTGGTTGCGGTTGTCGCCGAGCACAAAGTAGTCGCCCTTTGGCACGACCAGGGCACCGTCATGTACGAGGCTTTGCATCTGTTCCCACCAATCTGGGTCCACATTTGGGTCGGTATAGATTTTGCCCGGAAAGTTCTGGAGAAACGGATTGGGCGCGATTGGCTCAAAGGTTGCATATGGCTGGGCCAGGGCCGCGCCGTTGACGAACACCTGGTTGTCGACAATGCGAATGTGGTCTCCGGGGATGCCGATGACCCGCTTCACCAGGTAAGGCGGATCAGGATGATGGAAGACGACGATGTCGCCGCGTTCGATGTTGCGATAAGGCAAGAGGAGACGGCCGAGACTCCATGGCGCTCCAGCCGGAGCGAGGATTTGCTTGTTCACGAGCAGAAAATCGCCGACCAGGAGCGTGCGCTCCATGCTTTCAGAGGGGATGAGAAAAGGCTGAAGCACGAACGTGAGCAAAAACAGCGCTACGACTATGGTGCGAAGAAGCGATGCGAGCGCTTCCGGCACGGTAGGCAGATGCTGCCAGAACCTCTTATGTTGCCGCGACGAGGGCCCGGTCGCTTGGGCGAGAGAGCTCATTGGGCCGCTTCTTCTGCCTCGTCATCGCGCAAGGCGAGAGCCTTCTCGAGTGAAACGGCGGTGATGCGCGACATGGCGCGACGCGCTGCATCCTGCTCGGCGTGTTTCTTGGTACTGCCTGAACCGCGCGCCAACGGTTTGCCCGGCCGACCGTCGGCAGGCTTCAGGCGCACCTCGACGACGAACCGCTTGCGATGGTCCGGACCGCTTTCGCTCTTTACACGGTAGACCGGAGTTCCGGCGCGGACTGCCTGCAGATATTCCTGCAGCGCAGATTTGTAATTGCCGAGCGCCGCTCCGGAGCGCAATTCTTCGGCCAGCTGCTCGACGGCATTGCCCATCACGTATCGGCTGACGAACGCCCTGGCCGGCTCCATGCCTCCGTCGAGAAAAAGCGCGCCGATAACGGCCTCCATCGTGTTTGAGAGTACGGTGCTTTTGCGACGCAATCCGCTGCGGTCCTCGCCACGGCTCAGGCGCAAATGATTGCCGAGTTCGATGGCCGACGCCACCTCGGCCATGTGAAGGCGGCTGACCAGTTGCGCGCGAACGCGGGTGAGTTCGCCCTCGCTCCATTCGGGATGAAGCAGAAACAAGGCTTCCCCCACGGCCAGGCCGAGGACTGCGTCGCCGAGGAATTCCAGGCGTTCGTTATCGCCCCATTCTTCGCCGCTGTCAGGACCGTCTTCCAGTGCGCGTTCGTTGGCGAGCGAGCGATGGGTGAGAGCGCGCACCAGCAGTTCGCGGGCGGCAAAGCGATGACCCAACGCGGATTCGAGATCAGCCAGTACCGCTTCGCCCTGCACAACCTGCTCCTTGTTTCCCGCTCTCATCGGGTCCGGTTGCACCTCCAACTGCGGTACCGGAACGGAACCTGTCTTGTCCCTCATTACACTCCAATGGATGCCGGATTTGTGAATCTAGCTCACGGTTGAGGCTTCCCGGGTGCCTGCTGGTTATTGCCGGGGGGCACCGGAGGCGCGCCCGACGAATCGTCGTCCGAATCTTCGGAGCAGCTATGGCCATTTACCGCATAGGCTGTCTTGACGCCCCGTTCTGCGGCAAGGCGAGTATCCAGTGCGCCGTCCCGTGTCGCAAGCGCTTCCTTGTACTCTGCCAATGCTTGGTCGCGTTTGCAATCGAGATCAAGCATGCGGCCAAGGTAAATGTGCGACCAGGCAAGGAGCCGAGGCTCCTTGCTTCCCGCTATGGTCTGCTGGAAGCGATCGATCGCCTCCTCCGGATGGCCTGTCATGATGGCAGCCCGCGCCAGGATGAAGTTGGCGCGAGAGCTATCGGCGACGGCCTGCAATGAGTCAGACTTCGCGTCAACATACCGGCGCGCGATCATGCTGGCCGCGGCCACGTCGCCCGCCTCAAGCCGCGCCTCGGCCAGGTCGAGCCCAGCAAGCGGACGCGGCTTGCTCCGCTGCAATACATCTCCATCGGCCTGCTGATCCCAGGTGGTTTGCCGCGCTCGATGCACCTGCTGATCGACGTCCATTCCGTAAACCATTTCACCGATGGAGTCTTTGAGGCTAGCCGGGCTCTTTTCGAACAGGATCAATTGCTCAAAGAAATACTGAGTCAGGACGAATCCCTGGCTCATATCGTGGCGCACGGCTGCCACACGTACAGCTTCCACCTTGTCAAGGTACTCCTGCCGCTCGTGTTCGTAGCGAGGCAGGTCGGAACGATCGACGCCGGCCGGAATCTTGTAGACCGGCACCCCGGTATCCATGGTGCGCGCTTCGATTGCCTTAATAAGACATTCAACCGTCAGGGCCACAGTGTCAGACCGGAAACGAAAATCGAGGGGAGCATCGCGCACTTCCTTGAGAATCGGCTGAAGGCGGTCAATCGCGTTGGAACGAGCGTACAGGAGCGGCTCGATTACATAGTGCAGATAGGTGTGCCGCACATCCGCCATCGGAATTTTGCCGTTCACCGGCGAAAGAACAACGATGTAGTCGGTCCCATAAATGCGGGCATTCACCAGTGTGGGCGAAAGCTGGGGCTCAATAACCACGATGAAACGGCTTCCCGAGTAGGTGGAAGCCGGCATCTTGAGGTAGGTATTCGTGTTCACGATCATCTGCGAAAGCGGATCGTGGAGCTTGTCGATCTCCTCGTCGTAGATGTGGTGCACCGTGAGCCAGATGCCATGCAGATCGACCGCGGCGGCGAAATCGCGCAGGAGAGGCGCAATCTCCGCTACCTGCGTCGAATCGGGGGGCATCTGCGGAAGTTCGACGGTGGTCTCGAGCTCGGGTGGAGGACTGAGATAGAGAGCTAGAGAGATATATTGTGAAATGTCCTTTTCGGTGCCGGTCATGCGATGCTGGGCGATGAAAAGGCAGACCTTGTCGCGCTTTTCACGGGCTGTCTCGCTTTTTTCGAGAGCATCATTCATCTCCTCCCGGATTTTGGCGCGGATCGGCGCACTCTCCGCGAGGCCCTCGTTGTAACCGCAGGCATTGAGCGCCGCAGCCATGATGAAGACGGGCTCGGAACTGACCAGCGAGATGGTCGGACCGGCTGGATCGATCAGTGAAGGCGCCTTCTCCTGCTGCACGAGGCCATTTGAACTGGATGAGCTCTGCCGATTGTCAGCATTGCTGTCAGAGGACTGGGCATGCACCTGCGCAGGCCAATTGCCCGCCAACAGAAAAAGAAGAGCCGCGGAAGCGGAAAGTCGGAATGATCGAAACGACATCGAGAAAACCCTGTCTGCAAGTCTAGTTAGACGCACCGACAGGGTCAAACGGGAGGGGGATGAAAAAGAAGACTAACCGCGTACCGAAACACCGGAGAAGGAAAGCACTGCCAGTCCTCGAACAGGCTGGCCGAAGAACCGTGCCGGTTCAAAGCGACTCAACACCAGGAGGTTCTGAACCTGCTCGCGGGTGGCTGCGTCGGTGGGGCCGGAGAGAATACGAAAATCGTACACTTCTCCTTGTCCATTCACATAGGCTTCGACGACCACTGGCGCAGAAAGAGCATTCATTTCATCGCTGCTGCCCGACCCGCTGGAGAGATAGAGCAAGCGAGGCGCGGTGGCATTGCCGAGCGGCTCATCGCCCTTGGCCTGGGCCACTTCAGGCTGGGCAAACATGCCCACAAGAACCGTGACCGTTCCCAGCAACAGGACGGCACTGGCAAGTCCGGCCCCGGCCTGCAGCATGAAGGGACCCACAGTGTTCTTCCATGCCAGATCCCAGCCGGCAAAGATGCTCTTGCGCTGGCGCGCTCTCTCACGGCTGACGGCAACCCGGATACGGAGCAGGAGATCGCCGGGCTCAGGCATCGCACCGAGTGCGGCCAGAGCCGCCTGGTTCTTCTTGAGCGCGGTCCATTCCCTTGTACATTCACCGCAGCGGTCGAGGTGAGAGGCGACCTGCCCCATCTCAATACCGCTTAGCCGGCCATCAAGATATTCAGAAAACTTCGCTTGCATCGCACTGCAGTCGATCATCTCGCCTCCTCTCCAAGGCGTATATCGAGCCCGGTGTCTGTCACGGCATTGCCGGCCTGGTTCTCCTCAGTGAGCAGCCCTTTCAAGAGGGCGCGGCCACGCATCAGCCTTGACTTCACCGTTCCCAGATTCACGCCCTGCATCTCCGCGACTTCCTCATATACAAACCCCTCTATGTCGCGAAGAATAAGGGTCGTACGGAAAGGTTCGGGAACGCGCTTCAAAGCCGCCTCAACCCTTTCTCGATTTTCGGTATGAACCGCCATGTCGTAGGGCGACTCTGCAGAGTCGACCAGCGTGTCTTTCAGCTTGAGCGAAGCTCCAGAGTTCCCTTCCGACATCTCCTGCTCAATAGGAACCTCCTGGTATCGATGCCTCATCCACCAACGGCGCTGATTCGAAGCTTCACGCAAGGCAATGCGGTAAATCCAAGTCCGCAAAGATGATTCGCCGTGAAAGTTGCCCACTCCGCGGAAGACTTTTACAAACACTTCCTGTGTCAGGTCTGCGGCGTCGGCGCGATCGTACGAAATGCGGGCAAGCAGCGAGTAAATGGGCTTATGGTAGCGTTCAATAAGCCATGAGAAAGCTTCTTCTGACCCGGCCCGCAGTTCCGCGATAAGAGCGGCCTCTTCAGGCTGAAGCGTAATCGCGCTGGCAAGATTGCCCATGGTGAGGTCCGCCTGCATTCAGTGTCCTCCCACCTTGCCGCAACATGCAAGCGGTTGGCACGGAAATAGGCCGCACCGGACCGACTTGTCGGCTGCCGCGCCTTTCCCGGAATCGAAATCACCGGAATCAGCTGCTGAGTAAGCAGGAGACGAGACGCCTATTGGCAACCGGAGTCCCGCGTACTCTATATTCTTTGACACCGGCTCGGCGTAAAGTGTTCCCGGTCACGGTTGGTTCCCGAAGTACCGCGAAAACAAACCGAATCTATTCCAACGTAAAGACGATTCGGCGCCCCTTTTCCACACGGGTCCAGGCTGACTCCACGTCTTTGATCGGAACCGGAACCACGTCAACCTGGAGGATGCGCGCGGCGGCCAGATCGAAGAAGGTGGAGACTGCAGAAAGTATCTTCTCAACCGGAACGGAACCGAAACCGCTGCCCATCAGCTTGAGGTCGATGCTGCGCAGAGTCGCACCCGGGAGCGAGATGGTTTTTCCTGCGCTCTCGCCGACCTCAACCAGCCGAGTGGCCCGCGCGGCCTTAGGATTGAAGCCTCTGGCCAGACATTCAAGAAGAATCTCTGTGGGCCGTCCCCACAGGTAGTCGATGATGACGTCGATTCCCTTCCCGGATTCGGCCAGAAACGCTTCGCGGAGGTCGTCTTCCGGCTGGTCCAAGGCAATGATGGCGTCGACGTTTTCCCCGGAAAGCGAGTCGACATTACGGCCTGCTGCAAGAATGCGCCGGGCTCCCAAATGCCTCGCCGCCTGGATCGCAAGGTGCCCAGCGACGCCGGTCGCTCCCAGGATCAGCACGGTTTCGCCGGATTGGAGCGCGGCGCGCTCTTTAAGAGAGAGCCAGGCGGACATGCCCGGATTGCCGATGGCGGCGGCCTGCAGGTCGTCAATTCCGTCAGGCAGGGGCACACACATCGATTGGGCAGCTGCGCAGCGCTGGGCCATCGTGCCCCAAGGCTTCCGCGGTCCGCCGAAAAAGACACGGATGCCATCCGGCCGCGTCCCCACGCCATCGATGCCTGCAACCATTGGGACTTCTGCCGTAGAAGAGTAGTGGGAGCCACTGGCGAGCGCTTTCACAATGGGGTGCAATCCGGCGGCGCGGACCCGGATCAACACCTCGCCGACGGTTGGGGTGGGCTCGGGGAACGACCGCCAGCACGGTGGCTGTTTCAGGTCGTAAACAACGGCGGCTTCCATCGCACGGCCTCCACGGGGAGATGAGGGCAGTTTTCAGTCTACGACAGCCGAATCGGAACAGAGTGCGGCTGTACCGGCGGGCTCGAATAGACCCGATCATCGGCCCTTGTAGTCCACAAAGAGCTCGGGAAACTGCTCTTTCAGCGCCTGAATTTTGGGCCGGTCGCAGACAAGGATGTAGGGGTTTCCGGGATTGTGGAGGGCGTAGTCCTGGTGGTAGCCTTCGGCGCGATAGAAGCCCTTGAGCGGCGTGACCTGAGTGACGATCGGCCCCGCGAAAACATGCGCGGCATCGAGTTGCACAATATACGCGTTGGCGATGCGCTTCTGGTCGTCATTGGCGTAAAAGATCGCAGAGCGATACGAGGTTCCGACGTCAGGGCCCTGGCGATTAAGCTGCGTAGGATCGTGCGCCACCGAGAAAAAGACACGAAGAAGCTGTCCGTAAGTGATGCGCGAAGGATCATAGACGACTTCGACGGATTCGGCGTGGCCCGTGGTCTCAGTTACGACCTGATCGTAGGTCGCCGTGGACGCAGAGCCTCCGGCATAGCCCGCCGAGGTTTTGACGACTCCCTTGAGGCGCTCAAAGACAGCCTGGACTCCCCAGAAGCAGCCGCCGGCAAACACGGCCTTCGCGTTGCCGGGGCGCGGGGAGAGCGCCGCATCAACGGCCGCGGCGGGAATCGGCATTCGTGGGGCGGCATGGGCGGAGAAACCGGTGAGCGATGCAAGGATTCCGATTACCGGCAACGTGAGATGGAAACGGCGAAGCATGTGCGAGGACCCCCAGGAAGCTGACGATGAGACGCTTGCGACGGACGAAAGGATACAGCGATGCTGGAGCACCCTGGTGGGGTTGAATCGACGGCAATTTGCGTTATGCGACAGGAGCATGTTCCAGGATTCGGAGAGACTTGTTATCGGGCCGTTAGATTGACGGATCGCGGCCGAACAGCGAGAATAGAAGGGTTACATCTGTCAGCAAGTGGGCCTGTGGCGCAGTTTGGGAGCGCGCTTCCATGGCATGGAAGAGGTCGTCGGTTCGATCCCGACCAGGTCCACCAAATAAATTCCTTCTTAGCATCTATTTGCCGGCATCTGCCATGAGCTCTATTTTCCTGCGAGGGTGCGGAAGGGTGCTGAAGTCTTCTCATCTCCAGCGGCAGCATCAGTTCCACGACTCTATGGCTCGCTTCGCGCTTTTGCTGGTCCACAGCGC
>DATKPJ010000010.1:0-6060 GCA_035524195.1 Occallatibacter sp. | reverse complement strand
ATTGGGGCTGACGCTGCCCGAGCGCACCGCCACTGAGGGCACGGAGATCTTCGTTGCACGCAATGGAAAGCACATTGGATCGGTGGTTGTGGCGGATCAGTTGCGGCCCGGCTCCGCGTCCGCAGTGAAGGCCCTCCAGGAGATGAAAATCGAGGTCGTATTACTGACCGGAGATACCAGGCAAACGGCGCAGGCAGTAGCCGGTCAACTCGGCATCCGCAGCGTTCACGCCGAACTTCTTCCCGAGCAAAAGACGGCGCAGATCGCGGAACAGGTGCGGGAAGGGCGAGTGGTGGCCATGCTCGGCGACGGTATTAACGACGCTCCCGCGCTGAGCGAAGCTACCGTCGGTGTCGCCATGGGTGCGGGAACCGATGTCGCCCGCGAGAGTGCGGACGTGGTGTTGATCGGCAACGACCTCATGAAATTCGTTGAAACCGTTCGCGTGGCCAAAAGCTGCCGCAGCATTATCCTGCAGAATTTCTACGGCACCCTGATCGTCGATACGATCGGCATCGGTCTGGCCGCGGCCGGGTATCTCAATCCGCTCCTGGCCGCGTTCATTCATGTTGCATCGGAGTTGACGTTCATCCTCAATTCGACCCGCCTGCTTCCGCCCAGGGAATCGCAAGATGTTTCGATCCGGGACGAGGTGCCCGTCGCAAGCTAAGGACCGAATGCAATGCGGGGACTTGATTCAGGCGTTTTCATCGCCAAGTCACTCACCGAAGCCGGATTAGTCTACAAATCGGCCAGCGCTCGCTGATCCGCTCATCCGTTTAGGCAGGATCCGGCCTTGACGGTTGACAGATCAAATCTGTCATTGAATTCGCACCTTCTGTTCACAAGTGGAGCTTCCTCAACCCAAAGTAGGAATTCCACCTGCCATGGCGCGCTGACGTTCGATGACCCGTGAGCATCAATAACAGGAGTTGTGATGCGCGCCTCCGCGCATGTCGCTTCCGCTGCGTTCGTGCCAACTGTGCGCATTGCACTCGCCCAGGGAATTTGTGGCCCTGACACGACTGAACTGAGATTCCTGCCGCCACAACGATCAGATCGGTTCATTTAAACCCGGGAAACCGCGAGTGCATCCAATTGGTAACATTGATCTCATGAGGGGAGTGCATATGTCTGACAGCACCGCGACAGCGCTGATCACGGGAGGAACAAGTGGGATCGGTCTCGCAACAGCCAAGAAACTCGCTCTGCTTGGTATTCACGTTTTGGTTGTGGGGCGAAATGCGGAGCGCGGAAAGAAGGCAGTGGACGAGATTCGCGCCTCGGGAGGCAAAGCGGATTTTATTGCCTCCGAGCTTCGAGGCGCAGACAGCGCGCACGAAGTGGCCGACAAAGCGATCGAGCTCGGGAACGGCCATGTCGATATTCTCATCAACAATGCCGGGATCTTTCCTTTCGGACCTACGCATGAAATGACAGAAGAGCAGTTTGACCGCGTTTTTTCAACAAACGTGAAGGCGCCGTATTTCCTCGTCGCGGAGCTCGCTCCTCGGATGGCCAAAAGGGGCAAAGGGGCCATAGTGAATATTTCCACAATGGTTGCGGATTACGGAGCACCGGGAATGAGCCTCTACGGATCGAGCAAGGCCGCCATCAATCTGTTGACAAAAACCTGGGCTGCTGAATATGGGCCGGAGGGCGTCCGAGTGAACGCAGTCAGTCCCGGGCCCACGCGCACGGAGGGTACGGATGCGATGGGCGAGGGTCTCGAACAGCTTGCCGCCCAGGCGCCCGCGGGTCGTCCGACATCAGCCGAGGAAATTGCTGAAGCAATTGTCTTCCTGGCGACAGACCGTGCCAGCTTCATTCACGGCGCAAAACTCGCCGTGGACGGAGGCCGCACCGCCATCTGAATAACAATTGACAAGTCTGCTTGGGCAACCTGGCCGCATTCGGTCGCCAGTTGCACGAGTTGAGTCACCAAGAGAAGGCCGCGCGGGTTGAAGCACGGCAATATCCGCTGGCGCCAGGGACAATATCTCACGACGGGCAAGAGTGGAGTATTATCCGGGATATTATGCCGCCGATGTATTTGATCCGGACGGATATTCGTTCGAGGTCGTCCATAAAAGTTAGCGAAGGGATCTCACATGTCCGTGAGTGCGCGATGCACGAGGTGGATCGAGATGGAACCTTCACCCACGGCAGATGCAACGCGCTTCACATTGCCGGAACGAATATCTCCAACGGCAAAAACTGCGGGTAGGCTGGTTTCGAGCATCTGCGGAGGCCGATTGAGCGGCCATTTCAGTGGCGCGCTGTCCAGAACCGGGTCCAAATCCCGTCCCGTGAGTATGAATCCCTGGTTGTCGAGGGCAAGACATTCATGCAGCCAATCTGTACGCGGCGAAGCACCCGCCATCACGAAGACATGGCGGATCTCACGCACAGATTCTTCGTCCGTCGCCCGATTCAGCCAAGTAACCCGCTCCAGGTGCGAATCGCCAGCCAGTGCGACGATCTCGGTTTGCAGATGCAGTTCAATGGCCGGATTCTCAACGATTCGCTGGATGAGATAGCGCGACATCGTGTCGGATAATTCCTTGCCGCGAACCAGCATGTGGACCTTGTGTACTGTCTCCGCCAGGAAGACCGCTGCCTGGCCGGCAGAGTTGCCGCCGCCAATCACGATGATCTCCTCGCCTGTGCACAGTTGCGCTTCCATAGCCGTCGCGGCATAGTAGATGCCCTGTCCCTCGAACTGCCCCAGATTCTCAACCTTCGGCTTGTTGTACTGAGCGCCGGTGGCGATCACAATGCTCCGCGTTTCGATGATTGCGCCGTTTTCCAAAGTAAGCTGGTACGGCCGCTGGTCGCACCTGATCTTCACCACCTTCTGACCGACCATCATCTGAGCGCCGAATTTTTCCGCCTGCACCACTGCACGTCCGGCAAGCTCCTGCCCCGAAATGCCCATTGGAAACCCGACATAGTTCTCGATTTTTGAACTCGCGCCCGCCTGCCCTCCGGGGTACTCAGATTCGATCACTAGAGCGTCAAGCCCTTCTGAAGCCGCGTACACGGCCGCGCCCAATCCTGCCGGACCGGCGCCCACAATCGCAACGTCGTGAATGCGGTGCTCGTCCATGTGGCCCGTGAACCCCAGGCACTCCGCCAGTTTCTGATCTGTCGGATTTCGCAATACGCTCTTTCCGCTGCAGATCACAACGGGAATGTCCTCCAACTTTATGTCGAACCGGTCCAGAAGTTCCTGCGACGTTTTATCGCTGTCGAGATCGACATAGCGAAAGGGATGGCCGTTGCGAGTAAGGAATTCGCGCAGGCGGAGCGTGTGGGATGAATGTTGCGATCCAAGCACGGCCACATTTCCCAATCCCCCCGAGATCATCGCGACACGGCGCAGGAGAAATGCGCGCATAAAGATATCGCTCAGCTCGGCATCCTTTGCAATCAGCGTGCGCAACGCGTCTGTGCTGATTTCGAGAAACTCCCCCGGCTCGGCCACACGCCCACGAGAAAGTGCGCGGGCTCCGGAGATCAGGACAACTTCACCGGAGAATTGGCCGGGACCGTAGGTCGCAAATACTTGCTCGCCGGATAGTCCAGACACTGCGATGTCGAGCTTTCCTGAGAGCACCACAAAACAGGACATGCCCGACTTACCCGGCTCAAAAAGAACCTCAGCAGCCTGGACTGATCGGATATTGCCATAGGGTCGGAGACGAGCAATCTGCGCCGGCGTAAGAACAGGGAATGCCTCAGCTTGCCGGTCAGGCGTATTGATCGATGGCAACATTGTCCAATTCCCCCACGACCGTATTGAAATGCCTTGGACGATCTCGCTTTCAACCGCGCCAGGCATGAAGGGCCTGGAAACAGTTTATCTACAGTTCTTTATCGTTGGCTAACCGGTTCTTGGACAATTGATCCTTGTGAATTTTCTTGCGAGACTTCAAATTGGTCGCCGCCAAGCAGGAACCGGGTAAGCGCACGTGTGATCGACCCTTCTTGCCAAGCTCGAACGCCGTCTCCCAGACATCCGCGCCTTCATTGAGGAGAGCATCGGCGCCAAATGCATCTGCGACGTTCTTGCGAACCGCGTGTCCTTTATAGCGATGTATCCGGCCCTCGCGTTGTTCCAGATCGACAGGGCTCGACGGCAGGTTCCAGTGGGTAATGGCATGGCAGTAATAATGAAAATCGAGACCCTCCTGCCCCACCGAGGTTGAAAGCAGTACGAACAGCCAGAGTGGCGAGTTAAACGCTGCGCGAACGCGCTCCTTTCGTGTCGCAGGAGATGCGCCATCCGAGACGAGCAGCGGTTCTTCGTCAGAGCGGTCATCGCCGAAGCGCATGGCGAAACGGATGCGTATCGGTTCGGACTTTTCCTTTATCTCGCGGGCATAGCGGGGTGCGGTGACTTCATCTATCTGGAGAGACGCGGCACGGATCGTGAGCGCCGCAATGAGTTCTGCTCCCAGCTTTTCCGCGATTTCGTCAGGCGGCAGCGCCGCAACGCTGAGAGACTCCCGGAGCACATGGGTGTATTCATCCAGCACCGATTGAAGCTCGCCCGCAAGAGCATATTCCAGGACGCGCTCCCAGTACGGTTCGCCCGAAACTCCGTCCTGACGGCTTCGATGACTTCCGCATGATTGAACAGCGTGAGAAAGGCTCTCCCGGAGCGCGCGGCGACATCGCGCAGAGGTAGGCACGTCGCGGGTTCTGTGCGCTCGCGCTCCGAATAATCCAGCCAGACAAACGTTGACATTATTTTCCCCCGCTTGCCAGACGCAGATCATCATGTTCAAAAGCCGACGCCATGCGGTTGATTTCTGTTTTGCTGAGACCGTGCCGGGCAGCTTCTTCGCGCCACTTCGAGACGGTCGTGCCGACATGTTTTGCTATATCGCGGGCCTGACGGTCGTTCAGCTCGAAATACCCGGCAACTTCAAGGGCAAGTGCGAGGGAGGCCGTGTTGTCGTCCTCGTTGATCGCCGTACTGAGGATGCGCGGTTTGACGTCGGTCGGCACGGGGTTGAGGTCATAGGCTGGTGAGAGCCGCCAGCCCTCCTGCCCTGCGTAGAGAAAACCGTGATTGCGCAGGTGATCGTCGGTGTTGGAAATCAGAATGTTGAACACCAGCCGCCGCCATAGCGCTTCCATGTCGGCTTTCGGCGCGGCTCCGTGCTGACGCAGTGCGTCGACAATTTCCAGATAGCTCCGGCCTTCGTTATCTTTTGACCCCAGCATGCTCATGGCGGAGAGAAACGGAATCCGTAGCTTGCCTTCGCGGTCGAAGCGCCGCACCAGAAGAACGGGTTTCCGGGATATGGTCTCAATGCGGTTTTCCGGCACTGCGATGCCGGCTTTTGTTGCCAATGCAAGGGCGACCGCCTCCCATACCACCGTGTTGACTTCATCGTCCTTGCGCGGGAACTTCGCGATAGCAAGATGGCCATCCTTTTCAATGACAGATGCCTTCGGACGCGCGCCGCCGAGCGATGATCCCGGCGCGAACAACAGGCGCAGATCTTCCTCGGTGTCCTTTTCCTCCATGACGTGTTCCGCTGCGGAGAGCAGTTTCGGCAGTTCGACCAGCGGCGGGATGCGCTTGACACCTTCCTCGCGCAGAAACGGCCCGCCCTTCTGTTTGGCAAAGCGCAGCGCGCCCTGCCGCGCCTCGTCATCGACTAGCAGCAGGAAGTCGATCTCCTGAAGCGTGCGCGGCGCCGTGCCCTCGCGTTCCGCGCGGCGCCGTTCCATCCGCCGCATTAGTGTACGTCCCCACCGGTCCGGCGCCGAGTCGCCGATGGCGCCGAACATTGGCGTGTCGGCCGGCGTGTGGAACGGGCCGGGGCCGAGCTGCAACGCCGGCTCCAGTGAGAAGCGCGCGGGATGTTTGAGCCAGTCCTCGTCGTATTCGAAGGTGGCGCCTTCCTTGTTCTTGCGCACACGCGCCCACAGCCGCCCCATCAAATGGGGAATGCCGCCCAGGTCCACGTACACGAGGGTTTCTTTGTCCATCACTTGTCTTTCGCGCGTTTCGGTTTGCGCGCGCCGCGAATGCGCTGCGGC
>DATKPJ010000009.1:0-199833 GCA_035524195.1 Occallatibacter sp. | reverse complement strand
GTCGGCATGGCGGCTGCATCACCCAAAGGACAGAAAGTTCGCCCCATCATGTTTTCGGCCAGGTAGCGAATGTTGTCGATGTCCTTGGCCGTTCCGAAGCCCGCATGGAAGCGAGTCAGCGATTTCTTCAGCCAGTCCGTGCCTTCCCGGCAGGGAATGCACCAGCCGCAGCTTTCGTGCTGATAAAAGCTGATGGTGCGCAGCGCAAACTCAACCATGCAGGTTTGATCGTCGATGACCACCACGCCGCCTGAGCCGAGCATCGATCCGGCTTTTCCCACCTGGTCGAAATCCATGCCGAGATTCTCGATCTCTTCGGGTAACAGGACGGGGGTAGAGGAACCGCCGGGAACGACCGCCTTGAGTTTGCGTCCGCCGCGAACTCCGCCTCCAACCTCGTCGATCATCTTCTTCAGGTTGTAGCCCATGGGCAGTTCGTACACACCGGGGCGCTCGACGTGGCCGCTGAGGCAGAACAGACGCGTGCCTCCGTTGCGCGGAGTTCCGACAGCCGCATAGGCTTCGCCGCCCATGGTAATGATGTGAGGCACGGTGGCGATGGTTTCGGCATTGTTGATGACGGTCGGCCCGCCATAGAGGCCCACGACGGCCGGAAAGGGCGGCTTGATGCGCGGGATGCCGCGTTTGCCTTCGAGCGACTCCATGAGCGCGGATTCTTCGCCTACCTCATACGCGCCTGCGCCCGTCTGGGTCACGATCTGGAATTCCGTTTCGGAGCCGAAGATATTCCTGCCCAGAAAGCCCCTGGCGTAGGCGTCGGCAACGGCCTTTTCCATGATTTCGAGCAGGTAGCGATACTCGCCGCGCAGGTAGATGAATCCCATCTTTGCGCCGATGGCGAGACCGGCAATGATAGTGCCTTCGATGACAGCGTGTGGGTCGTGGAGAAAAATAAGATGGTCCTTGCAGGTGCCCGGCTCGCTTTCGTCTCCGTTGACCAGCACGTACTTGGGTTTGGGGCTCTGCTTGGGGACGAAAGACCATTTCATGCCCGTAGGAAAACCGGCTCCGCCGCGACCGCGCAGATTGCTGGCCTTCATCTCAGCGATGATCCAGTCAGGCCCTTGCGCGAGACATTTTTTCGCCGACTCGTATCCACCGAGTTCGATATATTTATCGATCGCTGCAGCTCCCTGGCCGAAGCGGCGCGAGATGATCTTTACCTCGTCAGGGTGGGAGACAAGCCTAGGCATTCGCTGACGTCCCTTCCTTGGCGGCCCTGGCACGAAGCTGCGCCACAAGGTCCGGTACCTGTTCGGGGTTCAGTTCATCGTGAAACTCATAATTCACCTGAATGGCGGGCGCCCAGGAACAGACGCCGATACACTCGACCTCTTCAAGGGAAAAGATGCCGTCCTTCGTGATCCCTTTATGGCCGATGCCGAGTTCCTGTTGAAAGCGATCGAACACGTCATACGCTCCACGCAGCATGCAGCAGATATTGGTGCAGACCTGCACATTGAACTTCCCGACTGGTTTGAAGCGCAACATCGAGTAATACGAAGCCACTTCGCGCACGTCCAGCTGCGTGATGCCGATGCGATCAGCGATTTCAGCAATTGCCGCGTCGGAAAGATAGCCGATTTCATCCTGGGCGTAGAGGAGCATGGGGACCAGGGCGGAACGGCGAACGGGATATTTCTCGACGAGGGCGTCGAAACGGGCAGCGAGCTGAGGCGAAAAGACCGACATGGTTTCACTGCTCATAGCATCAACTCCCGCGCCCAGGCTTCGGCTGCCATATCCAGTTCCTGCTCGCCTGCGCTCGATCGAATGTGTCCGGTTTCAGTCAACTCGAGCACTCCCTTTGTTCCATTTTCACGCTGCCAGGCGAGCGATGATCCGCTGCGCCGCACATCGAGCCAAGCTTCGCCGTAACGCACCGTGATCCTTCCCTCGCCCAACTCCACCGTTGCCTGCCGATCTCCGTTCAGCCCATGCGCCGCTGTGTAACTGCGAAGCAGGGAGGCAAGCGAAACCCAAAGTTCGGCGATCGCCTGATCCTTCAACGCCGCGCCTTCTCCGACAGCTCCTCCAACTGCGCGCCGATCTCGGGGAGGACCAGGTGCTTCCACAGAAGGTCTGCGACATATCGGGGGCGAATCTTGTCTTTGTCCGGCATGCCCTCAAACCAGAGCCATCCGCAGCGGGTGAAGTTGAAATCGTGGGGCGGATTGCGCTGTGCTTGAAGAACCACCTCGATGACTCCGTAGTGGATCAGGCCCTCGAACATGGCAGACCGTTTGTAAATGCGAATGAACATCCAACCGGGCGGATCGTTTGCATTGAGCACGATCTTGGCAAAGGCCGACGAAAGCGTCAAAGTCGAGGGCTTTTGCGGGACCTCGCCGCGCTCCACTTCCAGTTTGATATCCAACCCTTCGAGCGAGTTCGAAAAACCTTCGGGGTTTCGTGCCGTTGCCTTGTGCGTCCGGGCGTGGTCCAGATCCGATTCGAGGTAACTGGCCAAGCCATCAAAAAAGGTGAAAGCAATTTGCGAGCGCGTTTCAAGCGCAGAGACGTAAGGATCTTGTTCCAGCGTTTCTATCAGGTTCATCGGTCGATCTCTCCGAGCACAATGTCGATTGAACCGACGACAGCGACGACATCAGCTAACATGCGCCCCTTGCACATGGTTTCGAGGGCTTGAAGGGTGGCGAACGACGGATTGCGCATGTGCACGCGGTAAGGCTTCGCCGTGCCGTCCGAAACAACATGGTAGCCCATTTGTCCGCGCGGGCTTTCGATTCCCTGATAGACTTCGCCCGCCGGAACCGCAAAGCCTTCGGTGACAATTTTGAAATGGTGAATGAGAGCTTCCATCTGCGTCTTCATTTTCTCGCGATCGGGAAGCACAATCTTTGGAGCGTCAGCCTTGACGGGGCCTTCCGGCATTCCGTCGAGAGCTTGCTGGATCATGTGGACGCTTTGGCGCATCTCTTCGAGCCGGACAATGTATCGAGCCCAGCAATCGCCATCAGTGGAGACGGGCACCTTGAACTGAAACTTCTCGTAGCTCGAGTAGGGCATATCGCGACGAAGGTCGAAATCGACACCGGACGCCCGCATCGGCGGCCCGGTAACGCCGAGCGCAATCGCATCTTCTCCAGATAGATAGCCGACACCCTTCAAGCGATTGATGAAGATTGGATTGCCTGAAAGGAGGTTGGAATACTCGTCAATTTTCTCTGGGAACGACTGGATGAAAGCCTGAACGCGGTCGAAGAATCCCGGCGGCGGTTCCATTGAAAGCCCGCCGATACGGAAATAGCTGGTCATCATGCGCTGTCCGGCGACCTGTTCAAAGAGGCGCAGGATGTCTTCGCGCTCGCGGAATGTATAGAGAAATACGGTAAGGGCGCCAATGTCCATGGCGTGGGTGCCAAGCCACACCAGATGCGAGTTGAGGCGGGTGAGTTCTGAGAGCAGGACTCGGACCCACTGCGCCTTCTCCGGGATTTCAAGATCAAGAAGCCGCTCCACAGCCAGGCAATAGCAGAGATTGTTGGCCATGGGACTGAGATAGTCGATCCGGTCCGTAAGCGGCACGACCTGCTGATAGAACTTTGCTTCACAGGTTTTCTCAATGCCGGTGTGCAGGTAGCCGATCTCGGGGTAGAGGCGAACAACAATCTCGCCGTCAATCTCGAGAACGAGCCGAAGCACGCCATGCGTCGAGGGGTGCTGTGGTCCCATGTTGAGGACCATGTGCTGATCCTGGGCGCCTGCCGCAATCGGTGCTTCGAGGATCGGTGTGCCGGGTCCCTCCGTCATCAGCGGTATCCCTCCACCGGGTAATCTTTGCGCATGGGGAAGCCTTCCCATTCATCCGGCATCATGATGCGGCGGAGATTGGGGTGGCCGGCAAAGCGAATCCCGAACAAATCGAAGACTTCGCGTTCGTAAAAGTTTGCAGATGGCCAGACGCTCGTGACGGAATCAACCGTCGGATCGGGTTCGTCAATCAACACGCGGAGCCGGATGCGCTCTTTGAACTTGTGCGAAAGGATATGGTAGCTGACCTGGAAGCGGGGAACCGACGGCAGCCAATCCACCGCGGTCAAATCCTCGAGAAAGTTGTAGCCGGCATTCCGGACCGTTGCTGCGGCCATTCGGATGTCATCCGGCGCGATGGTCAACGTAAGTTCGTTTCGATCGAACTTTGCATCCAGGAGAGCAGAGGAATTCCAGCTCAGAATTGCCATGAGGCCCGGATGATCGGGGAGCCCTTCGAGGACCGCTGCCTTGTCCTCCAACGTTGGTTTCAGGTTTTGGCCCATTTCAGAGGTCCGCCTTGTCCTGGCTCCAGTTCAGGATGCCTTTGCGCACGATGTAGTAGAGGCCGACCGCGACAAATCCCAGATAAACGACCATCTCCCAGAATCCGAAGAACCGGCTTCCGGTAATGGCAGGCAGTTTGCGATAGATGACCGCCCAGGGCATCATGAACACGGCTTCCACATCGAACAGGATGAAAAGCATGGCAACCATGTAGAACCGAACGCTGAAGCGTTTGCGGGCGTCGCCCACAGCTTCGATGCCACATTCGTAAGGTGCCAGTTTGACCCGGGTGTTGCGATGGCGCCCGATGTAGCGGGAAGCCAGCACCATGAAAGCGGCGAGCCCGAAGGCAAACACGACTTGCATGAGGAGCGGCAGATATTGCCAGTGATAAGGGATCATCGCAGCCCAGTCCGCAGAACATCGCAAAAAATCGCGCAAGCCACACTGAGCATGTCCTCCCCCAATGCGACAAACCGCTAGTTTGAGATTAGGATTTCGACCTCATCCAGTCAAGGCAATTGCCCTTTCCCGGTTCGCCGCGTGCATTCGTCACTGCGACTGGATCAATCACCAACCTACACATTTTCTATAAGGCACCGGGCATCAAGGTCGTTGTGCGCTCCGTCACTTCGCTCCCACAATCGAGCAAAGCGCTCGTTTGTGCCGAGGTTGCACACTCCACCGCGAATCTTTCAAGAACATGGGGAATGTACCGAAGTGTGAGAGAAGAATGAGACCAACGCGATCGAAGATCTTACCAACAAGGGTTACTTGAACGGATGCTCCACTCCAGATCGAAAGGCGGCGCTGAAGACGATTGAAATCCTGATGCCTCGCAATCGCGAAGTCTGCTTTTCACGTCCCAGCTCTTCCAGGTTTGGCGAGCGGTGGCGAAAGCTGTATGCAGCGCCGTGCTAAAGGGAAACGACGTTCGCACATTCATCCGAGATGAGTGGAAAAGCCGGACTGGTGATAGTCTGGGGCGGTGAACCGTTTCCGATGCAGCAACATGTGCAAGCATATCTGCTGCATTCTCTTGATATTAGCCTTCTCAAGTTGCCTCGCATTGGGGGCCTCCTCGCCGCATCCATCGGATCCCGATGCCGGCCCAACCTTCACCTTTTCGCGATTCGAGCCGGGGGCGCCCCTTCGATTGGTGGTTTACGGGGACTCGCGGTTCACGAACCCGTCTGTCACGCATGGGACAGACCCGCGGATCAGGAAATGGCTCGCAGAGCGAGTGGCGGAAGAGCATCCGGCAGTGCTGCTGCTCACCGGGGATACCCCCTTCACGGGCGCCAATCCGGATGACTGGAAGGATTTTCGCGAAGAGACCGCTTCGTGGCGCGAGCAGTCAATTCTCGTTCTCCCGACCACAGGCAACCACGAAACTTATGGCGGCGTTGCCGAGGGCATTGCCAATTATCTGAAGAATTTTCCGGAAATCGCAGATCATCGGTACTATTCGGCGTTGCTGGGAGATGTGGAGGTGATTTCGCTCGATTGCACATCTGCCGCCGGCAAATCGAGTCCGCAGGCCGAGTGGTTTGCGACGCAGCTGGCGAAGCTGCCCGGGCAAGTGAAGTTTCTTTTTATCCTGTATCACAAGCCGTGGATGGTCGATCGCCAGTCGCAGATGCTGGTGAATCTCCCCGACACGGCGTCATTGGGCCTGCGTGCGATTCTGGAGGCACATCTGGCGACGCTGCACGCAAAGGTGATTGTTTTCAACGGCCATATCCATAACTACGAGCGGTTTGAGCGGAATGGTGTTGAGTACGTTGTGACCGGAGGAGGCGGAGCCGAACCGTATCCGATCCTTTATCGCGGCCACGCGGATCTCTATCGGGATACAGGGTTTCCGGTCTACAACTATGTAACTCTCGATATCGCGGACGGCACGCTGCGGGCGGCGATGTGGAAAGTGAAGAATCCGGATTCACCCGAGCTCAGTGTCGAGGAGAAGGACCAGTTCACCTTGACCGCGCCGTGACGAGAGGCTTGAGACACGGAGAGGACGGTTATCGCGACCTGCCGCGGCAACTCGCACCTTTTCTCTACTGACCAAGGACCAATACAGCGAAGAGAACCGCCCATGCCAGTGCCATGGCGTGCCAGTACCATGCAACCACGTCGACAGCAATCTGACGCAATTCGACCCGTTTAAGACGGCCGAGAATACAAAGGCACACAGCCAGGGCAATCAGTCCCGCAACAAGGTGCGCGGCGTGGAGGCCGGTGATGACATAAAAGAAGTAACTTGCGGGTGTTGACCAGCGATTGAAGGCAAAACCCTGCGCCGTCAACTGGTTCCATGCGGTCCATTGTCCGGCGAGAAACAACAACCCCAGTGTGAGGGTGGCCGCCATCCAGGGGAGAGTGCGATGAAGTGCGGGGCGGCCCATTCCGAGCCATTCCTCGAGGACATCAATCTCGCGAAATATGTTGTGCCGCGCGAATTCTACCGTAAGGCTGCTGAGGAGGAGAATCGCGGTATTCAGATAAAGAATCGGGGGAAGCATGACGGGGTGCCAGTCGCCGACGATCTCCCGCGTGCTGAGATCGAGATGGGCACCGGCCTGGCGGGCAAAAAACAGCACCACCAACATGGCAAAAAACATCATGTCGCCGGCCAAGCCGAAGAAGACAAAGAACCGGATGCGATTCAGCAGTTCCCGTGGTCCCCGTCGTTCGTGCCGCCAGTCATCGTCGCCACCACCTCCGCCGCCACCCGTCGGGCGACGATCGACGGGCGGTTTACCGCCAATTCCAGGCTCTTTGCGTTCCGTTTCCGACGGGGAGTGCGTGAAGGTTGACGGCATTGCAGGCCTCTGTGGAACTGAGATTACTCCTACTTTGCTTTGGACGCGAAGGGATTCGAAGATGTGGTCTTGCCTTTGTGAAATTAGATTTCGATCATCGAATTCCGACTCTATTTGAGAACCGTGGAGGACACGGTGTCCAGAAAAATCCTGTGCACCCGCCGATCACCGGAGAGTTCAGGATGAAAGGTGGCAGCCATGATGACTCCCTGGCGCACCAGCACCGGATATCCTTCGCGGCGGGCGAGGATTTCGACGGAGGGGCCGGTCTCCACAATACGAGGCGCGCGGATGAAGACCATCTCCAGCGGGCCGCCGGGCAGGACAGTTTCGGCGGTGAGAATGGAGGAGTCGATCTGGCGGCCATAGGCATTGCGCTCCACCACGGCATCGAGCAGGCCAAGGGAGCGTTGATGTGGATGTGTAACTTCGCGGGCGAGGAGGATGGCGCCGGCGCAAGTGCCAAAGACGGGTCGAGTGGAGCAGTATTCTTTGAGTTCGTCGAAGAACCGCTGCTTCTCGAGGAATTTGAGCATGGTCGTGGATTCGCCGCCGGGCAGAATCAGGCCATCGAGAAACTCGCCTCCGGGGCGAAGATCTTCGCCCGACTTCACGAGCGACGGGAGAGCGCCAGCTTCGGCCAGGGCGTCGGCATGAGCCGCATAATCGCCCTGAATGGCAAGGACACCGACGCGCAAGGGCGAGCGATTTTTGGTCAACCCCATTTCTCCCTGAACTAGCCTCTACCAGCCCCGAGTCTGGAGGAGTTGCGCTTCTTCAATCGCCGCGGCGGCAAGACCCTTCATTGTTCCCATCACCTGCTCAGAGGTTTCGGCAAGAATCTTGGGATCGTTGTAATGGGTGGTTGCCGTTACGATCGCTTTGGCGCGCGATACCGCTTCTTCGCGCTCCTTTGGATCGTGTTCAACGTCGAGGGGCGTAGCCCTTTCTTTCATGAAGATGCCGGAGCCCACAAAGATCGCCTCTGCGCCGAGTTGCATCATGAGAGCCGCGTCGGCAGGCGTCGCGATTCCGCCGGCCGAGAAATTCGGAACGGGAAGTTTTCCGGAGCGGGCGACCATTTGCACCAGCTCATAGGGAGCCTGATGCTCCTTGGCCGCAGCATAGAGTTCCTGATCGGTCAACACGGTCAGGATGCGCATTTCACGCGTGATCTGGCGCATATGCTGCACGGCATGAACCACATCGCCGGTTCCGGCTTCACCCTTGGTGCGGATCATGGCCGCGCCTTCAGCGATGCGCCGCAACGCTTCGCCGAGGTTGCGGGCGCCGCAGACAAATGGAGTGGTAAACGCGTGCTTGTCGATATGGTGCGCCTCGTCGGCGGGAGTGAGGACTTCGCTCTCGTCGATAAAATCGACGCCCAGCTCCTGGAGAACCTGGGCCTCAGCAAAGTGGCCGATGCGCGCCTTGGCCATCACGGGAATTGAGACCGCCTGAATGATCTGCTTGATGAGGGCCGGACGCGCCATGCGCGCCACGCCCCCCTCGGCCCGGATCATGGCGGGAACGCGCTCGAGAGCCATGACCGAAGTGGCGCCGGCCTCCTCGGCGATGCGGGCCTGTTCCACGTTCATCACGTCCATGATCACGCCGCCCTTGAGCATCTCGGCCAGGCCCACTTTCAAGCGCAATCCGCTGCCTGCAGCCGTCTTGTTTCCATTCACTTCCGACATTTCTTGACCTCGATTCAGGACAACGAGCGAAGCATGGAAGCTTGTCGAGTCGCGATCCGGCGATATCTACCAGTGTAGCAGCGAGATGAAAGAGCGGTTACGCCAAGTTGGGAGGGCCGGAACGCATTTATGAGTCCTTTCCAATCTTTACTGGAGCGATTCCGGTCCTGATGCTGCATGCAGAGATGGCGCATGACAAATCCTGCCACGAATGGGGCACAGCGCGCGATTCCGGACTTGGCTGCGACGAAAGCGGGAGCAGCCAACGACGGCAACGCGCTCGTGCCGGTTGCGGTGGCATCACTCCCTGAGAGGAGCGAGTTGGGGCCGCATCTGGCCGGCTTGCCGGTTCCCCTTGATGTGGGGGTCCCGTTGCGCGATTTTCGGGTGAGAAATCTTCTGGCGTTGAACCTGGGAACGGTCGTGGAAACGCAATGGCAGGACGGGGATGACCTGCCGCTTTCATCGGGTCGGATGCAGCTCGCCTGGAGCGAGTTTGAAGTGGTTGATTCGCGACTCGCCGTGCGCATTACGCGGTTGCGATAAGAGCGGTGTCGACGAGCAAGGTGGAAGAGGGCGGAGAAATGAAACACGAGGCTGGGCAAGAAACAAGGGCGAAGGCCGGATCGCAATTGGGCGGAATTGCGGGATGGATCGTCGATCGCGTGCGCGGTGAGCGTCGCACGCGGCCGAGACTGGCGCTGGTGGAGAGGATCAACCTTGCGCCCCGTCAGTTTTTGGCACTTGTCGAAGCAGAGGGAAGGTGCCTGCTGGTCGCTACATCAGGGGATGGCGCACCCGCGTTCTATGCATTGGATGATGTCAAGGGCGGCGCCGCGAAGGCCAGGGTGAGCCGGAGGCACACAGCGCGAACCGATGCCGGCGGCGAGCTGTGATTGCGATTTGGGTGGCGGCGCGAGAAGCGTCGGCGCTTGCTGTGCCTCAGCTTCCTGAGCTGAATGCGCGTCTTCACCCTTCGGATTCGACGCCCTGGACAATTCTTTTTGTTCTGACGCTGATTACGCTGCTGCCGGCGATCCTGATGTGCATGACGCCGCTGGTGCGGCTCCTGGTGGTGTTCCATTTTCTGCGCCAGGCCCTGGGCACGCAGACGGCGCCTTCGAATCCGACCCTGCTGGGACTGGCCTTGATGATGACCTGGTTTCTGATGACGCCGGTCCTCACTCAAGTGGATCAGCAGGCGGTTGAGCCCTATCGTGCCGGACAGATTACAGGTTTGCAGGCGATCGACCAGGGATCGCAGCCGGTGAAGCATTTTCTGTTGCGTTACGCCCGGGAGAAAGATCTTGCACTTTTTACCGCGGCGGGACAGATACCCCGTCCGCAAAAGCCGGACGATCTGCCCATGCGTGTCGTGATGCCGGCTTACATTCTTTCCGAACTGAAGGCCGGATTTGCCATCGGCGCGGTCCTGTTTCTCCCGTTTTTGCTGATCGATATGGTGACAGCTTCGATTACCACGTCGATTGGCATGTTCCAACTGCCTCCGGTGGTGGTTTCGACGCCGCTGAAGATTCTTCTCTTTGTAATGGTGGACGGCTGGAACCTGCTTGCGGGTTCGCTGCTGAAGAGCTTTTGAAGGGAGCGGTCGATGACGCCCGACATGGTCGCTGAACTGTTGCGACAGCTGATGAAAGAGGCCCTCATCCTGGCCGCGCCGGTTCTGATTGCGGCCGCGGTGCTGAGCTTTGTTCTGAGCCTGATCCAGACTCTGACCAGTTTGCAGGATCAGTCCCTGACCACCGTTCCACGCCTGCTCGCAGTGGCCGTGATCCTGCTGGTTGGAATGCCGTGGTTCCTCAGCCGGATGGCTGTCTACACCCGGTTCCTGCTTTCCAACTTTCATCGCTTCCTGGGCTAGGACGGAAACAGGATTTGCCATGACGGAGTGGAGTCATTTTCTCGGCGCAATGATGCTGGCCCTGGTGCGGGTGAGCGGTATGGTGGTTTTCGCGCCGTTTTTCTCCTCGACTTCGCTGCCCGTCCGAGCCAAAGCAGTTTTCGTGCTGCTCGTTGCCTACCTGCTTGCGCCGCTGGTTGCTGCGTTGCCGGATGCACGGGCTGACGTGACGTTCACTGCGGTGCTGGGCGAACTGGCGGTGGGACTGATCTATGGACTCTGCCTGGCGCTCCTGAACGAGATGCTGTTGTTTGCCGGGGAGATAGCCGGCTTGCAATTCAGCTTTTCGCTGGTCAATCTCCTCGATCCCAATTCGACGATTCAGACGCCCTTGCTGGGGGAACTCTTTCAGCTGATGGGGACTCTCGTCTTGCTGGGTGCGGGCCTTGACCGATTGCTTCTGGCTTCGATGGTCAGGAGTTTCAAAATTGTTCCCCTTGGCTCCTACGCAGTGGCGCCGGCAACGATGACGGCGATTGTCCGGGCGGCGGGTGGCATTTTCCTCGCAGCGGTCGAATTGGCCGCTCCTGTTCTGGCCGCTACGCTGCTTGTCGAGCTGGCCGTCGCGCTTATGGGCAAGCTCAGCCCGCAGCTTCCGGTCATGTCTCTTACCGTGCCGTTGAAAACGCTGACGGGATTCGCGGTGATGGCCGGCGCACTTGCACTCTGGCCGCACTTCATCGAACGCCAATTCGATTCGCTCCTGGATTTTGCGCAGAAGTTGATCGCAGCGGCTCCTGCAGGGATACGAGGATAGCCGATGCCGGGAGAGCGCACAGAGCAGGCAACGCAGCACCGGCGCGAAAGGGCGCGCAAAGATGGCGATGTGCTGCACAGCCGCGAACTCACTTCGGCGGCGGGATTCCTGGCGGGTGTGGTGGCGCTGGGAGCTCTTGCCGGATACGAAATGGAAGCCTGGCGGAGCGGATTTCAAGGATTCCTCGACCTGGGAACCCCGGGGCACTGGGAGTCCGGGGAGATTCTGCCCACCCTTTTCGGATTGCGCCGTGTTGCTGTCTTGATCTTGGCCCCCATCGCGCTGGTGATGGCGGTGGTTTTTGCAGGTTCGCTGTGCGCTGGAATTCTGCAGACGGGCGGAATCAGTTTTTCCGGATCCGCGGTGGCATTCCGCATGGACCGCATCAATCCCGCAAGCAACCTGAAAAACCTGTTCTCGCTCCGTGCCGGTTCGCGGCTGGCGAAGTCGCTGATTCCATCTCTTCTCCTCGCGATGTTTGCCCTGCAGCGGATTGCACGGCAGATGACTGTGGCTCCGTTTTCAACGGTGCGGATCGAGATGCTCGGCGCGGATGTTCTGGGGCTGATGGAGGCTGCGGCAGGGCTGTTGTTTGCGTGGGCGCTGGTTGATTACGTAGTGGAGTGGCGCAGCCGGGAATCGCGGTTGAGGATGAGCCGCGAGGAGATGCGCGAGGAATACAAGGAGACCGAAGGCAGCCCGCAGATCAGGAGCCGCATTCGCGGGTTGCAGCGCCAGATGCGCCGCCGGCGTGTGAAGGCCGATGTTTCGCGGGCCGCCGTGGTGCTGACCAACCCAACCCATTATGCGGTCGCGCTGGGTTTTGACTTCGCCACGATGGACGCGCCGAAGGTCCTGGCCAAGGGGCGGAACCTGCTGGCCGAAGAGATCAAGGCGGAGGCGCGCTGGGCCGGGGTTCCGATCATCGAGAATCCGCCGCTGGCGAGGTCGCTGTATCGAACCGTGGAGGTGGGCCGTGCCATTCCCGTCGACCTGTACGCAGCGGTGGCTGCGATTCTTGCATACCTCTATCGACAGCGGGTGGAGGCGGAATTGCGCGACCGCCGGACACGCGAGGCGGCCGCGAGCAGCGCGCGTCCTGCGGCTCATCATCGAACCGCGATCGATCCCGGCCTAACTCCCACCATGAAAGAGGAACCGCGATGAGCACCACAGCGCTTCCCGCCGCCGGACTTCGCCCGCAGTCGTTCCTGCACCGGATGCGGGATTACGTTCTTCCGCTCGGCGCCATCAGCGTGATCTTCGTCATGCTGGTGCCGATACCGGCCGCAGGGCTGGATTTTTTGCTGGCGCTTTCGATGGCGGCATCGATCATTGTCTTTCTTTCCGCCGTGCAGATCCGTCGCGCCGTTGAGTTGAGTGTCTTTCCAACTCTGTTGTTGCTGCTCACGCTGTTTCGCCTGGCGTTGAACATTGCTTCGAGCCGCCGCATCCTTTTGCATGGTTCCGAAGGCACGGGCGCTGCGGGAAAGGTGATTGAGGCGTTCGGGCAGTTTGTCGTGGGCGGGAATTATGTGGTTGGCTTCGTGCTGTTTCTGGCTCTGATCGCCATCCAGTTCCTGGTGGTCTCGCATGGCGCGGTGCGCACCGCGGAGGTGACTGCGCGATTCACCCTGGATGCCCTTCCAGGCAAGCAGATGGCGATCGATGCGGACATGAACGCAGGACTGATCGATGAGGCGGAAGGGCGCCGAAGACGACAGGCGATTGCGCGTGAGGCTGAGTTCTACGGGGCGATGGATGGCGCAGCCCGCTTCAACCAGAGGGATTCGCTGGCCACCATCCTGATTACCGCAATTAACATCGTGGCCGGTCTTCTGATCGGCACTCTACAGCAGGGCATCGGTCTGAGCGAAGCGGTGCGCACCTACACCATCCTGACAGTCGGCGATGGCCTGGTGACGTTGATTCCTTCGCTGCTCGTTTCGGTGGCGGGCGGGATTACGCTGACGCGCGCCAATTCGGCAGGGACGCTGGGGACAGAGATCCAGCAACAACTGCTGGCCAAGCCGGCGACGCTCTACCTGGCCAGTCTGGTTACCGGGGCCATGTGCCTGGTGCCGGGACTGCCCAAGCTCCCATTTCTGCTGGTGTCTGGCGGGCTTTACTGGTCTGGCCGCCGCGTCGGTGCGGCCGTTTCTTCCATCGGAACCGAACCCGGTCCCGGGGAGAAAAAGAAAGCCGAACAGACACAGGCTTCCGACCTGGCCGGGCTGCTTCGCCTGGAAGACCTCACGCTGGAAATCGGATTTCAGCTGATTCCCCTGGTTGATGAGAAGCAGGGTGGGCAACTGTTGAACCGGGTTCGTTCCTTGCGACGCCACTTGTCGGCCGAGATGGGATTCCTGATTCCGCCTGTGCATATCTCCGACAACCTGAGGCTCAAGCCGCGGGAGTATGTTTTCTCGCTGCGGGGCATCGAGGTCGGACGCTGGCAGACCGAGGGAGGGCAACTGCTGGCTGTCTCCGGGGACCCTGCGCGGCGGCCTCTTTCGGGGAAAGAAACCCAGGAGCCGGCATTTGGGGTGGCGGCGGTGTGGATTGTTCCCGCACTGGAAGAACAGGCAATTGCCGCGGGGTACTCCGTCGTGGATGCGGCCACCGTGATCACCACGCATCTGGGCGAATTGATACGGCGCCATGGGAGTGAACTGCTGGGGCGCGCAGAAGTGAAGCGGCTGATGGATGCCCTGAACGAAAGCCATCCCAAACTGATTGAGGAGCTGGTGCCCAAGTTTCTCAGCCTGGGCGAGATTGCCCGTGTGCTCGAGCAGCTTTTGTACGAACGCGTGTCCATTCGCGATCTGGGAAGCGTTCTGGAAGCGCTGCTTGAAACCGCGCCGTTGAATAAGGGGCTCGTGCCGCTGGTTGAGGCAGCACGCATGGCACTGGGACGCAGACTGGTCCAGCCGCTTCTCGAGAGGGACGGCCAATTGCCGGTGCTGCTGCTCGAACCCGCATTGGAAGAGGAGATCCTGGGTGCTCTTGCGCCAGAAGGTCTGCCACGGCTCCTGTCGTCGGGGAGCGGATCGGGAACCCCGGTAGTGCGGCGGCTGGTCGATTCTTTGAAACGCCTAATCGGATCCGGGGCGACACCGGCAGCCCCCGTGCTCCTTTGTCCAAGTCCGGCGCGCTATCACGTGAAGCGATGGCTGGAGCCGATCTGGCCACGGCTTTCCGTGCTGGCGGCAGGAGAGATTCCGCCGGAGATTCGGCTGCGTCCTGTCGGAACCGTGCGATGAGAGAAGAGACAGGTAAAGGAAGAGCGGCCAGGCGGAACCCTGAATGCCATTTGGATGAAAGAGGGCGGAGATGGGAAGCGAAGCGGTTGCAGTCGAGGAAGGATTCAGGATGCCGGCGCGCAAGGGAATGCGCAGGGGGGGGTATCCACCCGCATCGGGGGATTCACCGGGCCTCAACTCCGAGGAAGAGCGGGTGTTGCTGGAACACTTACCCATTGTTCGTTATCTTGCGCGGCGCATTCACGAGCGTCTGCCGCAGCATGTCGACATCGAAGATCTGGTTTCAGCCGGGGTTGTGGGGCTGATGGATGCATTTGCCAAATTCGACCCGGACAAAAAGGTGCAGTTCCGCAGCTATGCGCAGTTCCGCATCCGCGGCGCCATTCTTGACAGTCTGCGCACCCTTGACTGGAGTCCGAGAGAGCTAAGGCGCAAAGGGCGAGCCGTCGAAGAGGCGATTCGCGCCGTGACTGCTCGAGTGGGGAGGCCTCCCGGAGAGAGCGAAGTGGCGGCGCAACTGGAAATCAGCCTGGAAGACTACCAGCAATTGCTGGGGAACCTGAAGGGTCTCGAAATCGGCACGCTGCATATCGAACATAACGAGGACTCGGGTGAAGAAGAACTCGCATATGTTTCCGGGAAGCCCGAGGATGACCCGCTGTTCCAATGCCTTCGCGGCGAACTTGAAGAGCGATTGACGGACGCGATCGCGCACCTGCCGGAGCGGGAGCGCATGGTGATGACCCTCTACTACTACGAGGAGATGACGATGCGGGAAATCGGTCTGGCATTGGGAGTAGTGGAGTCGAGGGTTTCGCAGATCCATGCTTCAGCCGTGCTTCACCTCCGCGCCGTTCTCAAGGACCTTGGTTCCGGAGGAGCCATAAAGATGGGTCGGACGGCGCGGCGCGCACGAAATTGAAGGAATCAAGGTATTTGAGATGTCCGCATCTTCGCTGAGGGATGACAACAGAGAATCACGACTCTCAGGTGCGGAGCGAGGGAGTGGAGATGAACGCCAAGACGCTGAAGCAGGATGAGATCGATGCCTTGTTCCAGGCAGTTCGTCCAAGAACCCCCGAGACGGAGCAAGCTGGAACGGAGGCGCACGTCGTTCCCTACAACTTCTCCTTGTCCGGCCAGATTTCCAACGACCAGATGCGCGCAATCAGCATGTTGAACGATCTGTTTGCGCGCAACCTGACACACAACTTGGCCGCCTGGCTGCGCTGCCGTTTTCAGGTAAACCTGGTTTCTGCCGAGCAGATTCCATTCAATGAGTTCCTGCTCCGGATCCCGGAGACCAATTACGTTGCCTCGGTGCGCCTGGATCCATTGGGAGCGTTGTCGGTGTTGCAACTCGATCTGGCCTTGGCGCCACCCATCATCGATCTGGTGCTGGGCGGCGAGGGCCAGGAGGGACCATTGCGCGAGTTGACGGACATAGAAGAGGCGATTCTCGGCAGCGTGAGCGAGATGGTCTGCCGGGAATTGTCGGGTGCCTGGCAACCGGTCGGACTGAGCTTCCAGTTCGAGAGGCGGCAGATGCAGACGCAGGTGGCGCGCATCATGTCGGTCAACGAAAAAACTCTCTGCCTCAGCTTTGAGGTTCGAATGCCCCGGTGTTCCGGAATGCTGAATCTGGCGTTTCCGGCGGTGGTAGCCAACACGATCCTGCGCCGGCTCACCTCGGACTGGGGAAGGCGCCGGCTCCATGCTCCCGAAACCCGGGCGCAGATGGTGAAGCTCGCTCGCCAGATCGCATTCGGAGGCTCCCTGCAACTGCCTCCGGTGCGGATCCGGGCAAAGGAGATCGAAGATTTGAAAGTGAACAGCATCCTGCCCCTTGGCATCTCCGCGACCTCGCTTGCGGAGTGGCGGATCAGCGGGCAGAGAGTTTCAGCCGGACAGCCCATCCGGCAGGGAGCCTATCGCGCAGTTCGATTGATCGACGACGGTCAAGGAGAATCCGAGGCATGAACTTCCTGGATTGCTGGCAATCCGCTGCCGCCGCGCTCTTTTCGCAGGCATTGGCCGGGGAACCTGATCTGACCGAGTCCGCGGCGACCGGCCTGCCGGAGAGGACGTTTGGATTTTCTGCCCGGATCGGCGGGGATATTGAAGGACGGTTCTCGATAACGCTGGATGCTTCGCTTCTCGACAGCCCCTTGATGGGCGAAGTGGCTGACCAGAAAGGAGCCTGGGCCGAGCTCCTGCAGGAGGTGACCCACGCGGCATCGGGAGACCTGCTGGCGAAGTCCGGAGTGCACTGCCGCGTGGAAGAGTTTGAAGAAACTTCGGGGTCGAACCAGATCTCTCGCGCGTTTGTGCTGAGGGCGCAGAGGGCAGCCTGGAGCATTTTTGTCGACGACGGGTTGCGTGGTCCAGCCAAGGGGGAACCAGCCGGCGGCGAATCGAAGCCGTTGAAAGTCAGCGAAGCGGAGGCGGGGACGGGCGCCGATACGTGCCTGAATGTAGACTTGTTTCTCGATGTCGAACTCGAGGCGACGCTCCGCTTCGGGCGCAGGGAGTTGAGGCTGGCCGAGATCCTCGAAATGGGCCCCGGCGACGTGGTGGAACTTGATCGCCAGGTGAGCGATCCCGTCGATCTAATTGTGGGAGACAAGATTGTGGCGCGGGGCCAAGCCGTTCTCGTCAACGGAAATTTCGGGCTGCGTGTCACGGAGGTGGCGACGCCGCGTAAACGACTGGAAACCGTGCGATGCCTCTTTTAAACCGGAGCACGAAACATTCGGAGCGCGCGGCGTCCCCCGATTCGCTTGGAGTGGAGCCGGAGTTCGTCGAGCGGGCGAATGTCGCGGATGTCAAAAGCCGTTCCTCGCTTTTCGCAACCTGCGCCAACCCGGGATGCCGTTCTGGCTGGCTGCATGTGTGGAGAAGGACATCGGCCCCGGTCTTTGAGGGAGGATGGAGTTGTTCGATTGAATGCACGCGGGATCGCATTGCCCTGGCGGTGCGTCGCGAATGCGAAGGACGAAGCATTTCGACGGAGGATCATCGTCATCGCATCCCATTGGGCTTGCTGATGCTCGAACAGGGGTGGATCACACAGGATCAATTGCGGGAAGCGCTGCAAGCGCAGAGATCCGCCGGCAAAGGGCGGCTTGGCCAGTGGCTGGTGGCCCATGGAGCGGTGGAAGAGTCGATGGTGACCCGCGCGCTAGCGTTGCAGTGGAGTTGCCCTGTGTTGCCGCTGGAGCGCAATGCACCCTGCAGACTCGCGAGTGTCATGCCGCGCCTTTTCTTGGACGCCTTTGGCGCTCTCCCGATCCGCGTGGCGGCTGGAAAGGTTCTGTATCTGGGCTTCGAAGAAGGCCTCGACCGTACCCTCGCCCTGGCCACGGAGAGAATGACGGGACTGCGCGTGGAAAGCGGGGTCGTGCAGGAATCGAACTTCCGGCGCGTTCACGAGCACCTGCTGAAACAGCCTTTCCCCCACATCGAATTGGTAGAGGCGGTGTCGGAGATGGCCGCCTCTCATGTCCTGGCCAAGTCAGTGGAACGGCTGCGGCCAGTGGCTTCACGCCTGGTGCGTGTGCACGACTGTCTCTGGCTGCGCATGTGGCTGCTGCCGCTGCTGAATCCATTGCCGGAAATTGATTCCGTCTATGACATAGTCTGCTCCATTGGCACTGACTTTCACCTGTGACGCACGCCAGGCGCAATGCGCCGATGCCTTCATTCAAGAATGGCGGCCGAATGCCGATGAGGCAATTGGACAGAGGAGTCCGGCGATGCGTGAAGTTCGAGCCTTGATTGTGGATGATTCCTCGGTGATGCGCAAGATCGTCGAGCGCTCGCTTCGACAGGCAGGCCTCGACGAGCTTGCCGTGCACGAGGCTGCAAGCGGAACCGAGGGGTTGGACCTGTTGAAAGTGAGGCGGGTTGATCTGATTCTTTCCGACATCAACATGCCTTCGATGGATGGGCTCGAGTTTCTTCGCCAGCTCAGGGCGCAGAATCTTGCGCCGGGTGTTCCCGTGGTGATGATCACCACCGAATCGAGCGCGGAGCACGTGAAGCAGGCCATTGAAGCCGGAGCGCAGGGATACATCCGCAAGCCATTCACCACCGAACAGGTGAAGGAGCGCGTCCTGCCGCTGATCCCATCGAGATAACGCGACTTGAACAGAGTCCGCACGAGCTCCGCTGCGAGATCCACGCGCTGCTCCAAGAGAGGAAATGGAACTGGAATGGTGATGTCACTGGAGAACGTTACGGAATCGATCGCCAACCCGGCATATCTCGATGAGAGTGTGGAAGAGGTATTCGGCGTGATGTTTGGAGTGCGCTGCGAATCGGCTTCACGGTTCGACTCCTGCATTGAGGGGGAGTCGGTTACGGCTGTGGTGGGCTTCGGCGGCGTGCTCGGCGGGGCATGTGTCTTTCGATCTTCGTATGCGACCGCAATCAAGCTGGCAGCGAAGATGATGGGCGCGCATTTAGATCAAGTCGATGACATGGTGAAGGATGGAATCGGGGAGATCTGCAACATGCTGGCCGGAACCTGGAAGGGCAAGTTTCCCCAACTGGCTGCCCATTGCGGACTTTCCGTACCCGCAGTGATTACAGGCCGGGACTATCAACTCCATGTGCAGGCCCCAAGGTTCAAGCTGGACCGTTGGTATGCATTCGAAGAGGAAGGCTTCTCAGTAACGATCGTATGCGACGGGTTGCAGTAAGGCGATCGTCACGACCCGTCGCAGCCGAACTGAACTGGGCAGCTGATGAGTTGGGAAACTGGGTAAACTGAGCAACCGGTAAGCTGGGCGCTGGTAAGTCCGGCGCTGAAGAGTTTTGGGGCAGAGGAATTTTCCAAAAGGGCTCCCGCAACGCCGTTCAAGTTGGCGCGGAAATCTGCTGGCCGCCGAGGGGTCAGCCGCAATCAACATTCTTGATACTTCTCTAATCTTTCCCGCACCCTTTCGGTACCACATCTGCTTTCTTCAGGTCAGCAGGGAGCGACCTGATGGATAGCGGGTATTATGCCGCGATGACCGGTCTTGAAGCGCGCAGCCAGGCACTCGACACCGCGGCGGCCAATCTTGCCAATGCCGAGACACCCGGTTACCGGGCGGAGCGGGCGTACTTTCGTTCGGTTCTGCTCGGCGCGGCCGACTCCCAACTGGGCCACGCAGTCAACGAATATGGTCTCCTGGGCGGCGACCGGCTCAGCCAGGCGCAGGGGGCATTACAGCCAACCGGCAATCCACTCGATCTTGCCCTTGAGGGTCCGGGATATTTTCAGATCCAAACCTCAAAGGGCGCCCGATTCACCCGCGATGGCAGCTTTCATCGCTCTCCGCAGGGTCTCCTGGTTTCGGCGGGGAATGAACCGGTTCTCTCGTCGGCCGGTCAGTCGATTGCGCTGCCCCCGGGCGAGGTTTCGGTGGGGAGCGACGGAGCGGTCTCGGTGTCGGGTGGAACCGTGGGGACGGTCGGCATTTTCGCTTTTCCGGCGAACCTGCAGCTCACGCCCGAGGGAGTGAATCGGTACGTTGCGCCAGCCGGAGCAAAACCCAGTCTGGCCACGAGCGCCGGCGTTCATCAGGGAGCGCTCGAAAGCGCCAACCAGGATGTAGTGCAGGGAACCGTGGAGTTGATCGCAATGCAGCGCCAGGCCGAGATGATGCAAAAGGCACTCACGATCTTCCACACGGAGTTCAACAAAGTTGCGGCCGAGGATCTGCCCAGGGTGTAACGGCAGCGGTGATTGAAAGCGGAGGGAGAAGATGATTCGAGCGTTATATACAGCGGCCAGCGGCATGAGCGCGCAGCAGATGAATCTGGATACGATTGCCAACAACCTGGCCAATTCCTCGACCACAGGATTCCGCCAGTTGCGCCTTCAGTTTCAGGACATGGTGTACCAGAACCTGATCACGCCGGGCGCGGCGCAGAGTGAGTCGACGGTATCCGCCGGACTGCAGATCGGGCTGGGGACCAGATCGGCGGCGACCGAGGTCATCATGACGCAGGGCTCTCTGAATCAGACCTCGAACCCGCTGGATGTGGCGATTGAAGGGAGCGGTTTTTTTCAGGTGCAGCGTCCGGACGGAACCATTGCCTATACGCGGGCAGGGCAGTTCCACTTGAACAATCAGGGAACCATCGTGACGACGGATGGAGATCCGGTGATCCCGAATATCACCATCCCGTCGAATGCCACGGCAGTCACCATCACGCAGTATGGGGTGGTGAATGCAACCCTTGCCGGGCAGCAGAATCCTTCACAGCTAGGCCAGTTGCAGCTGGCGACGTTTCCCAATCCGGGCGGCCTGGAAAGCCTGGGTTCAAACCTGCTCCAGGCCACGCTCAGTTCAGGAGATCCGGTACTCGGCAATCCGGGCGGAGCCGAAGGCCTGGGCACCCTGCAACAAGGCTACCTTGAAAACTCGAACGTGGATGTGGTGACTGAGTTCGTGCAAATGGTCCTGGCGCAGCGGGCCTATGAGTCGAATTCGAAGGTCGTCAAAGCGGCCGATGACATGTATTCGCAAGTGAATAACATGACGCGATAGACAAGGACATGCGATGACTCTCAAAAGAGTGGAACGAAGAGGGAGGATTCGATGGAGAAAGACGCTCGCGACAATCTCCTTTTTGACACTCATGCTCTGGGCAAGCGCCGATGCGGCTTGCGCTGCGGTGACAGTTGAGGAGGATTCGCAGTGCAACGCCAACCTTCGCGCTCTTCGTGAGACGGATGACTTCGCGACCGGAGCCCGATGGATTCTCACGCGAGATCCGGTTCGGCCCGGAGCCCCAGGAAGATGGTGCAGACCGGGTGGCCGGCGAATGGAAGCTGTACCGCTGTCCGCCCACGATCGGGATCGAGATTCCCATCTGGGCCCAGCCTCTCATGCGGCGGTCGTTCACGGCGGCGACCCTGTGACGGTCGTGGACCGTTCCGATGTTGTTGAGGCCCAGTTCGACGCGATTGCGCTGAGTGCGGCATTCGTGGGGAACAAGTTATCCGCGAGATTGAAATTCAGCGGCAGAATCGTCCGTGTGGTGGCTCTTGGACGAGGCCGGGCAGTGTTGTCGCCCGATGCTGGAGCACGACCATGACGCTTCGGTTCGTTCAAGTGAAAATGGCGAAAATTGCACTTCTGCTTCTGCCCTTTCTCGTGGTGAACTTGGGGACGGCAAAGCCCAAAGAAGCGTCTCATGTTGCGAAGGCTAGCCCACCGGAGGCTGCGCTTCGCGCCTATATCGATCGAGTGCGGGCGCAGAATGCGGCAGAGGTGAAGACGCCCGGCTCCATCTGGAGTCCCGAGGGCCGCCTGGTCCGGCTCGGAACCGATGCCAAGGCAGTCCGTATTCATGATGTCGTATCGGTTGTCGTGACCGAGAGTCTTGCGGCATCGACGGACGGGCAGGTCAAGAATAGCCGCGCCTCGAATGCAAACTCAGGATTGACAGCCCTCTTCGGTGCTTTGAAAACTTCCAACGCCATGCAAAATCTGCTTGGCCAGAATTCGTCCTCGGCGCTCACCGCCCAGGGACAAAGCACGACCAACTCCAGTCTTGTAACGACCTTCGGCGCGGAGGTTGTGGATGTGCTTTCGAACGGGATGCTCGTGGTGCAGGCGACCCGGGAGCTGACTTTTTCGCAGCAGACGCAACTGATCAAGCTTCGAGGCCTGGTGCGACCTGAAGATGTGAGTGCACAGAATCAGGTGCTCTCAACCGCGATGACTGACCTTGAACTTGAAGTCACGGGCAAAGGAATCGTGAACGATTCCACTTATCGGCAAAATCCGGTCGTCCGGTTCCTTGAGAAGCTGCTCGTGTTTTAGGCCGGAGAGCGTGCGAGGCATTGCAAGCCAGAGAGGTTGTTTCGATGGGCGAGAGAGCAAAAAGTACGAGAACGTGCATAAGCGCAGGAGTCGCGATCGCTGCGACCTTGGTGATTGCGGCGACAGCGGCGAAGGCGCAGCCCGCGGCTGAACTGGTTCGGGTAAAGGATGTCGCCACGATTGAGGGCATTCGTGACAATCAACTGGTTGGCTACGGTCTGGTGGTGGGCTTGCGCGGCACCGGCGACAGCTCACAGACCGTGTTTCCCACCCAGACGCTCGTCTCCGCGCTCGAACGGATGGGCATTACGGTGCCTCAGACCGGGTCGAACAGCGCCAGCAATATGCAGGTAAAGAACATGGCTGCAGTGTTCGTGGTGGCCACGCTGCCGCCCTTCAGCCGACCAGGTTTCCGGATCGATATCACGGCTTCATCGGCGGGAGATGCGCGCTCACTCGAAGGCGGAATCCTGCTGATGACACCGATGTACGGGCCCGACGGCCAGATTTATGCGCAGGCGCAGGGAGCGCTGGTATTAGGCGGCTATCTTGCTTCCGCAGGGGGAAACTCGCGCCAGGTGAATCATCCCACGACAGGTCGCATACCAGGCGGGGGGCTGGTCGAGCGCGCGGTCGATCTCGATCTGAAGCAGATGCACAACATTGGTGTGTTGTTGAACGACGCCGATTTTCATACTTCGGAGCGGATGGCTTCAGCCCTCAATAAGGAACTAGGGGCGGAACGGGCCAGGGCCGTCGATAGCAGGAGAGTGGAGATCGATGTCAGGCCGAATGAAGATGTCGCCGACCTGCTTGACCGGGTGGAATCGGTTCAGATTCAGGTCTATCCGAGAGCACGCGTCGTCGTAGATGAGCGAACGGGGACGGTGGTGATTGGCGGCACGGTTCGCCTGCAGCCGGTTTCGATCCTGCATGGTGGACTATCGGTCCACGTCGTTTCGCAAACCCAGGTTTCGCAGCCCGGTGCTCTCTCGCCGGGTACGACTCAGGTGGTTCAGCAGACGACTGTTCAGGCGGAAGACAAGCCAGTGAACCGAATCGAACTGAAAGAAGGCGCGACAGTCGAGGATCTGGTACAGGAATTGCAGCGCACGGGAGCCGGCGCGCGCGACGTGATCTCGATTCTGCAGGCGATGAAAGAGGCAGGCGCACTGGAAGCCGAACTGGAGGTGCTGTGATGCGGGTGATGGGTGCGATCGGCAGGATGAACTCCGCGGAAATGAACGTGCAGCCGCGCCTGGCAAAGGCAGCGCACGAGTTTGAAGCGCAGATGATGAAGGAATTGCTGAGACCCATGGCCGGTTCTGATCCGTTGACCGGGGAAGATGAGCAGTCGGGCTCGGGAGGCGCACTCCAGGAGTTTGCCTCAGAAGCCTTTGGACAGGCCCTGAGTGAACAGGGAGGCCTGGGAATTGCGAGCAGCGTTCTCCGCGATCTTTCCCAATCGGGGAACTCTCCCGGACGCATGCCGGAAAGGGACGTCGCTCAAAAGAATTCCTCTCAGCAAACCTGAATGACTAAGGTGATTCATCAAGCCGCCGATAGAGACAGAGAGGAGAGAAAGAATGGAAATACACAACAGTGTTGAAGGATTAAAAACGCTCCTGGGCGTCCCATCAACAGATTCAACGTCGCCGCAGCCAGTTCGAAGCGGAACCAGCGCTTCCGGCGCTGCGCCTGGATTGACGGGTGATCATGCCACACTGAGCGCAGCCGCGACCGAGGTTTCGATTTCCGCCTCATCGCCGGACGTGCGCATGGATAAGGTGTCGGCGGTGCAGGCTGCTCTTGCTGCCGGAACTTACGATGTTCCTGCATCGGCCGTCGCAACCAAGGTTGTCGACGCGATGTTGGCCGGAGGCAGCGGCAATTGAAACCGAGGGGAGGTCGTCGCGTGAATCTGCGGTTGAAAGAGTTGATTGACGAGGCTACACGGGCGCTCTCTCGGCTGGACGCGGAGCGCCTGGCCGAGCTTGCCTTGTCGTGCGAGGCACTGAACCGGGGTGGGGAACAACCGATTGAATGCTCCTTGAAGCCTGGTGAGGCAAGCCAGGCAGCCTCGGCGATGGGTGTTTTTTCCCGGGTGCTCGGGGTGACGCGGGCGAATTTTGAATTCATCGCTCGCCTGAACAGAACCGAAGGAGAGCGTCTCGAGTACCGGCCCGGGTCGGAGCGGAGATGGAATCCAAGATGGAACGGCCATGGGAACAATTAACTCGGCGTTCCAGATCATGTCGGGAGCCCTTGAAGCCGATCAGTCGGCATTGAACGTAGTGGCGAACAATGTCGCCAACGCGAACACAACCGGCTATACGCGCGAGATTCCGGCGTGGCAGGAGAATACGCCTGTCGAGATCAACGGAAGCTCGTACGGATCGGGCGCGACCGAAACCGGCTCCACTTCGGTGCGTGACCGGGTTCTGGATCAACGGCTCCAGCAGCAACAGCAGTCAGCTTCGAGTTCAAGCACGCGACTCGCGGCGCTCAACAGCATGCAAGCGCTCTTTCCTCCCGATTCCGGCTCATCCAGTTCTGCAGCCGGCGATATCGGGAGCGATTTGACGAGCTTTTTCGACTCCTTTTCTTCGCTGGCGAACAGCGGGGAACCCACCAATGATGCCCTGCGCCAGGATGTGCTTTCAGCTGCATCCACACTTGCCGGGGATATCTCGAACGCCGCGGCCGGCCTGAGCTCTCTGCAATCGTCGCTGGACGAGGAAGCATCCGGACTGGTGAGCCAGGTGAATGGTCTGACCGGCTCGATTGCGCAATTGAATATGGAGATCCAGTCTTCTTCGCCCAATGGCGACGCAGGCACTCTCGAAGATCAACGGCAGCAGGATCTGTCGCAGCTCTCGCAGCTGATCGGCGTGAACCAGATTACGACAGAAAACAACGGTCTCTCGGTTACCACGGCATCGGGCCAGCTGCTGGTTTCAGAGGGATCGAGTTTCGATCTGACGACCGGCCTGGCGGGCGGCCTGACCCGCTTTTTTGTCGGGACGACGGATGTGACGCAGGCGTTGGCTGAGGGCGGCGGCGAGTTGGGCGGATATCTTACGGCACGCGACCAGGACGTTCCGAACGCGATGTCGTCGCTGGATCAACTTGCCTATGATGTTTCGACCCAGGTGAATTCGCTCAACAACACGGGCACCGACCTGGCCGGGGACAACGGCGGGGCAGGAGACATCTTTTACCAGCCGGCGGCAGTTGCGGGCGCGGCGGCTTCGATGAGTGTGGTGATGAACGATCCTGATCACATTGCCGCGGCCGGGGCGAACGCGGCGACGGGAGACAATTCCAATGCGGTGTCGATGGCGAACCTGGCGGGCCAGGGAGTGGTGAACGGAAAGACACCCTCCAATTATTTCGCCCAGTTTGTGAGTCAGCTGGGGTCGACGGTGAGCGAAGTCCAGGCTGAAAGCACGGCGCAGGCGGCATCGGTCACGCAACTGCAGACGCAGCGCGATGCGCTCTCGGCCGTGAATCTCAACGATGAGGCTTCTGCGATGCAGCAGCTTGAGAGCAGTTACCAGGCGGCCTCGCAGGTGTTCAACATTTTGAACACCGTGATGACATCCGCCTTGAATCTTGGCGTGGAGACGGCGGTGAGCTAGGAGCACTCTCGCACGGGGCATCAGGCGAGGTAGTAGAAACGTATGCGAGTCGATCCATATTTCGTAGCCAACATGACTGGCGCTCTCGATCAGACGCAGGTGACAGAACAACGCTTGAGCAATGAACTGTCGAGCGGCGTGCGCGTGAACGCGCTCAGCGACGATCCGGTGGCCGCGGGGCAGAACGTTCTTTTGCTGAACCAGATCCAGCAGGATGACTCGTTCACGCAATCATCGAGCCTGGTGCAGGGGCAACTGCAGGTGGCGGACTCTGCATTGGGCAGCGTAGTCACGCAGCTTACGCAGGCCATTTCGCTTGCGACCAGCGCCAACAACGGGACCATGAACGCGAGCCAGTTAATGGCAATTTCAAACCAGCTTGCAGGCATACGCGATGAGGTGGTGTCGCTGGCCAATACGAGTTACCAGGGACAGTACATCTTCGGCGGCGCGAACACGTCTTCTGCTCCGTTTTCGACTTCGAGTACGACCAGCCCGGCGACCACTTCCTATAATGGCGACGAAACCATCAACCAACTGACGACGCCGAATGGCGAAAGCATTCAGCTGAATATGCCCGGCGACCAGATTTTTACCGGAAGCGGCACGAACAGCGTGTTTGCGACGTTGAACAGCCTGATTGCCGAGTATGCGAGCGGAGCGAACACGGGCCAGGCTTTGACCGATACACAGTCCCTGACTTCGGCCCTGAACTTTGTGTCGCAACAGCGTGTGACGCTTGACAACTCGTTGACGCGGTTGAACGCGGCGTCGGATGCGGTAACTAACGAGCAAACGCAGTTGACCGCGGCGCAAACCAGCCTGATGCAGGCCGATCTGCCGCAGATCGCGACGCAACTGTCGCTTTCGGAAACGCAGCAGACGGCGCTCGAAGATATGCTTGCGCAGCTCGAGTCGCCGTCAAACTCGCTTTTCAGCAAGCTCGCGGGTTAGACCAGGGAGGCACGGTGGAACACCACCTGTTCTTGTGCGCCGGCGTCAGTTTTTGTCGGGCGAAACTTCCGCATGGACGGTCATAGATGCAGAGCAAGGGTTGAGGCTACTGGCTATCGTTTTCCCACTCAGCATGAAAAGGCGCCGCCCACGCCGGCGGCGCTTTCTTGCTATCCGGATTCCATTCCGCAAGCAGCTTTCCTGTGCGTGAATCATAAAGCGTCGCTTTCCCAAATCTCCCTCCATGACCCGCTTCGTCCCATACGGCAATGCGCCGGCCACTCTCCACAAAGTGCCACTCGCTGATCACCCGGCCAGGAAAGATGCTCTGCGCACGTCTGCCGTTCCACGCCACCATCAGTTCGAATGGCTCCGGGTAGCTCGCGTCGCTCAAATCCGTTCGCCCGATCAACCACGCCGCCACCGAACGATCGGGCGCGATCCTGAGATCCTCAGCGTCCGTCTGCTTCTCGCCGGGCGCTTGCACCCGCTCCGGCCGTCCCGACCAACGCAGATAGACGCGATGGTCCGGACCAATCCGCGCTGATTCCACGCGCAGCTGGTGATTCTGCCCGGCACTGCAACGCGCCGACAGTCCAACGATCGCCACAAACAAGATCGCCTTCCGCATAGTGGCCATCCTACAACTGACCACCACCGTCGCGTTTCCGTCGCCGCGCTGGGCGCTATCCCGATCCTCATCAAGGAGGGAAGATTGGCGTGGGTGGGCCGAGGATGCGGGTGCTGCTGAGCTTGTTATCGAATCTTCTTTCAGTCTTGTCGTTCGCTTGCCCGGGGACTAGTCGAGTCTCAGTTGTTGCGCACAGGGCAACGGGCGCTTCCAGCCGGAGCGAGTTTAAATTGATCCTTGGTGATTTGGTGCTCATCGAGATTCAGGAAGTCTTGGCAAGAAGCACGATGTTAACCATCAAGCTGCCCGGCGAGTCTTTTCATTGCGGTATTCTCGCGGATGACTTCACCGATCTCTTGGCTGTGCAGGGCGATCTCCGCGGCGATGGATCGGCCAAGAATCTGCTGCTCGATATTGCCAAACCGTCCAGGTAAAAGACGGCCTAACCATACGCTCCAAGCCGGAGTGTGAGCGTTGCCGACGATGATGCCAGGGCGAAAGATTGCGAGGCGGGTAAAACCGATGCTTCGCGCAGTGTCTTCTTTCATGCCCATGACGCGGACATAGCGAAACCGGCTCTGGGCTGTGCTCCCTACCGCAGACAGCAGGCAGAACTGAACGATGCCGGCATCGTGGCAACCGCGCGCAAAGGCACCAACGACGCCGAGTTCAAGCCGCCTCAGTTCTTCTTCGCTCCAGTGCCTCGATCCGGATCCGACACCGACGCAGCTCACGGCGCTCACGGGACCTTGGCTCAAAACTTCGCGGGCGAGCACGGCAATTCGCTCAGAAAAATCGGCTGCACCGGTGTCAAGAACGACGATGCGCACTCGCGGTCGTGCCCCAACGGGCTTTCTGGTGACCATCACCACTTCGCGGCATTCTGGAATTGCGAGTAATTCCGCGATGGCCGCGCCACCGACTTGTCCGGTACCACCGAGCATGATTACGGCGAAATCTTCCTTCATTAAACAGTACCTCTGCGACGACACGCATTCCGAAAACGCCCGGTGAGATGCCTGTCAGTCTCGCGCATCTTCTTCTTCATCATCGAACAAAGCTCGTGCCGTAGCTTCTCTTTCTTAGGTTCGATGACGGATTTCGCTTTCATCTCCTCGCCGGGCAGGAGGCGCGGCAGATGTAACGGAGGGTGCGGCGTGGGTGCGAGACACTCGATGTAATCGCGAGACGGCCAGGATCCAGCGATCCATGCGAGTCAATTCTCAACGATTGAGAACTGTCCAACGCACTCATTGCGTGCTACCAAATGTCAGCTTCCTGGGTCCCGATCGAATCGTAGGCAATCCGTCATGAACATCCAACCAGCTGAGCCTCAGCCCTTCGCATCGCGGCTGGCTCAATGGCGGGCTGGTTCGTGGTTCCCATCCCTGATGGACAACACGCCATGGATCGGGCTCCGAGGCGGGAGCAGGTTCTACGCTACTTCACAAGGTTGCGCAGCGAATCAATGAACTTGTTCCCGACAAAATAGGATAGAAACCCGATGGTGATGGCGCCCCACGCGTCCAGCACGGACACTTTGATGGGGAACTGGCTGTCAGACAAACGCGACGACACAATCGTAAATGCGGCGCTCAGGATCGCGACTCCCATCAGGTCTCGAAGGACCTTGATCAACAGCATCAGTAGACTTCCCTTCGACGGAACCGCTTCGGCATCGCTCTCCGGCGGGGCCGCCTTTAAATGAGTGACCAGTTGATTGATGGAGCCCGCATCGCCGCGCGCCGCAACCACCACGTAAGCAAGCAGCCCTCCGATGATGGCGAAGATGATGATTTGCATCTGATCGATGCCAACGGCAAACGCCGCACTCTCAGAGAAGGATCGGGACGGATCGGGGCAGGGAACGGCGTTGGTCGGATCGCATACCGAGAATTTCCCGGTTACAAAGTAGTTGTAGGTTCCCGGCGTGAAATCGATTGCCCGTTTCAGCGGACCAAATAGGCTGGGATCGCATGATCGCTGGTAGGCTCTCTGGTACAACTGGCGATAGGTCACCTGGTTGGAGCGCAATGCCTGCTCTCTCTGCGCCGCCGGGTCGTTGGGCTTCCCGCCCGATTGCGACATGGCCGCCTGCACTTTCTGCACCTCAGCCTTCTCCGCGTCGTTGTAAGCGAATGTTTCCTGCGACAGATTGAAGAGCACGCTCACGTGGTCCTGCGGCTGCAAAACCAGCAGCCCGAGCAGGTTCGTGTTCGTGACAGGTCTTAAGGGCACCACGCAGAGCGAGTCAGTGTGCGACAGAATGGCGTGAACCATCAACTGAACTTCGCTGGTGTCGATTTCAACCGGAACGTTGGAGACATTTTGTATGTCGGCTGCGATGTTTGAAGTTGAGCCCAGCTTCAACGGCGTTTCAGATGGCGTGAGCGTGATCTTGAGAGGCGACGCGGTGAGCAGTCCGCTGTCTCCGTTGTCGATTGAGTTGACTGGAAGCGGTTGGACCACCGCTGCCTTTGACTCGTTTGCGTTCTTGCCTTCCGTGGAGGCGGACTTTGCAGATATCTTCTGCGCGCTGGCAGGGGAAGCCGGCTTCTGAGACCCGCCAGGCGTATCGTTCGAGGGCGCTGAAGTCTGGGCAATCAGCATACTTGCGCCCAAGGCGAATGCCGCTAGGGCAAACGGGCGGCGGCAGAAATGACACACAAAAGAGTTCATAGAGTTGCTCCGTGGGGATGGGAGATTCGGTGCCAGCAATTTGTTCACGGAAACGGGAACGCGTCAATGAAAAACATCAGTTTAGAAACTAGTCACCAGGGCTCATGCGTGATCCGCCGCCTCGCACGAGGCACAAAAAATCGACGAAGAAGATCGACGGCTGCGGAAAAAGTCCGGCTGCGAAATCTGCTAGAATCGATTGAATCCACTCCTCGGGAGCGGCAATGCAGGCAATCCTTGCGCTCGAAGACGGGCGCATCTTCCGTGGCCAAGGCTATGGGCACTCAGGCGAATGCCACGGCGAGGTCGTTTTCAATACATCGTTAACCGGATACCAGGAAATCGCCACCGATCCCTCGTATGCCGGTCAAATCGTCGTTCTCACCAATCCCCAGATCGGCAATTACGGCACCAACCAGGCAGACAATGAGGCGGCAAAGCCGTACATCGAGGGCCTGATCGTCCGCGAATTTTCGGCAATCAGCTCCAACTGGCGTTCCGAGCAGGTCACAGACGAGTACATGGAGCGCTACGCGGTTCCCGTGCTGGCCGAGATCGATACGCGCGCCCTGGTGCGCCATCTACGCACCCATGGCGTGATGCGCGGTGTGATTTCGACCGAAACTTCCGACGCCGATTCTCTCGTCCAAAAGGCCAGAATCATTCGGAAGATGGATGGCACCGACCTGGCGCGGGTGGTTTCCACCAAGTCCATGTACAGCTTCGATTCCGATGACAGCCGCAACCAGAGCGGCGATCCCCTCTTACCCGCCAATGCTCCCGTCCAAAGTGAAAAAGAGCAGAAGATCCACCACGTGGTGGCCTACGACTTCGGCATCAAGCAGAACATTCTGCGCATGCTCACGCGAGAGGGCTGCCGGGTGACCGTGGTTCCAGCGGAGACGAGCGCGAAGGACGCATTGGCGCTCAAACCGGATGGCGTCTTCCTCTCGAACGGCCCGGGCGACCCCGAGCCGGTGGACTACGCTGTCAAGGCGATTCAAGACATGATGGGCCGCGTGCCGGTGTTCGGAATTTGCCTGGGCCACCAATTGTGCGGGCTGGCGCTGGGCGGGCGCACCTACAAGCTCAAGTTCGGGCACCACGGCGGAAACCATCCGGTGCGCAACAACCTGACCGGCAAGGTGGAGATCACGGCGCACAATCACAACTTCGCTGTCGATCCCGACTCGATCAACGCGAACGACGTCGAGCTGACGCACGTGGACCTGAACGACCAGACGCTGGAAGGATTGCGGCACAAGACGCTCCCGCTCTTCAGCGTGCAGTATCACCCTGAGGCGGCGCCGGGGCCGCACGACTCGCACTATCTGTTCCGCGACTTCAGGAAACTGATGGAGGAGTGGAAGGGATGAGCGGACTCGCCATCAGAAGGGAAGAGCCAGAACTGGGATTGATCAGTATCCCCGAACTGGACCTGGCTTCTTTCCTGGGGTCACAACTCCCATTCGCCCCTTTGGAACAAACCGAGATCCCTCGGCTGGCGCGTGACCCGGCCGCTATGAGTTTGTTGGAGCAAGTGCTCTTGCGGATTCCAACGAGCCATTATCTTGTGCACGGTGATGCGCGTAAGATGCGGCTCCTCGCAGCAGAGAGCGTTCATCTCGTATTGACTTCGCCTCCTTACTGGACATTGAAGAAATATGACGAGGCTGATGGGCAACTTGGTCATGTCAATCGTTATGAGGATTTTCTTGGCGAACTCGCTCGAGTCTGGAGCCGCTGTTTTGACTTGCTGGTTCCGGGCGGCAGATTAGTTTGCGTTGTCGGGGATGTGTGTCTGTCGAGACGCCAGAACGACGGTCGACACACGGTTGTACCGCTCCACGCTTCGATCCAGGAACTGTGCCGAAAGATCGGCTTCGACAATCTGGCACCAATCATTTGGCATAAGATCGCGAATGCGGTTTATGAAGTTTCCGGCGGCGGAGGGTTTCTCGGAAAGCCATACGAACCCAATTCAGTGATCAAGAACGATGTCGAGTACATTTTGATGTTCCGCAAGCCTGGGGGTTATAGAAAGCCTTCTGCTGCAAAGCGGTTGCTCTCGGTGATCAGCGCCGAGAATTACCAGAATTGGTATCAGCAGATTTGGACCGGTCTCACGGGGGCCTCAACTAAGGACCATCCTGCTCCGTATCCGGTTGAATTGGCAGAACGGTTGATCCGGATGTTTAGTTTTGCAGGGGATGTTGTTCTCGATCCCTTTTCCGGCTCAGGGACAAACGCCATCGCGGCGGCGAGAACAGGTCGCCATAGCATCAGCTATGAAATCAGTGGCAAATACCATCAGATGTCAGTGTTGCGCTTCTATCGGGATACGGGCGGCCTATTCTGGCAGCCGCAAGTTGTGCAGCGGGAGGAAGAATGAGCCTTCAGCCATACTGGCAAGATAGGCTGTCGGAGGCCATTCGATTTTTTTGGAAAACCCGTCAATCTCAGTCCGACCGGCAAGGCGCGCGCTCCGGGTCCCGGGACTCTGGCAGCCGCACAGCGGTCACGGGCGGCAAACAGCTTGACGGTTTCGTCGAACTTCTCCGAGAGTATCTTGAGCAGGCAGGTTTGGATCGCACCTGCATCTACACGTCAAGGAAGGTAGAGCTCCCGGGTTGGTACAGGGCCGAAAAGAAGTGGGACCTGCTGATTGTGAGAGAGGGCCATCTGATCGCAGCAATGGAGTTCAAGTCGCAAGTTGGTTCGTTCGGAAACAACTTCAACAATCGAACCGAAGAAGCTCTTGGTAATGCGACGGACATCTGGGCTGCCTTCCGGGAGGGCGCATTTGCTCCCTCCCTGCGGCCTTGGCTGGGATACGTTATGGTCCTTGAAGAAGCTAAGGGTTCGCTCACTTCCGTTGGCGTGCAGGAGCCACACTTCAAAGTCTTCCCTGAGTTTCGCGAATCGTCCTACGCCAAACGATACGAAATTCTACTAACAAAGCTCATACGGGAGCGCCTGTACGATAGCGCGACCCTTATCCTCACCAATCGACTTACAGGTCGTGATGGAAGGTACGTCGAGCCATCCCCCGAGCTTGGCTTTGAGAATCTACTTATATCTCTCAAGGCTCGCGCTGTAGCCATCAAAGAAGTGACCGAGTAGCCAATGATGCCATGCAGGAATGAAATTCAGAGGATTTTGGAGATCGGTTCTGGCGTCGCGGGGCCGCGGCTCCGCTGTTTTTTGGGCAGAGCCTCCTGCGTGCTTGCCTTGTGCCTCGGGGCATTCGCGCTCGTCCAGGCGCAGGAGCAACTGGAGCCCCGCGGCCCGATGCATCTCTGGCGGATTCACGGATACTTCGTGAACGAATATGGAAAGGGAATTGCCAACGTGCCGGTCACCCTGCAGCGCGACGGCCGGGTGTTCTACAGGACGAAGACGGATGTGGACGGACAATTCGAGTTTGACCATGTTTCGGGCCAGTACCTTCTGCACATCGACAAGGCCAACTACTCCGAGTTGTCGCGCCAGGTCATCGTGGGAGAAGAACTCGCCATGCGCCTGCGCAGAAGCACCTTGTACGTGATTGCCGGGCCACGCCAGTGCACCGACGACTGCTCTTCGGTGTTCACAAGCCAGAGCAAGTTCGACCAGGCGATCAATCGGGACAAGCAACGTCACTCGCATGAGTAGTTTGGCGGAGGAAATTAAAGCTACGGTTTTGAAAGAACGCGAGCCGAGTTGTGCTCTTTTCAAGACGGTGGTGCGGACGAGCGAGACGGCAAGAGAGATGTTCAGACGGCAAGAGATTGTCAGGAAGCAAAGGAACAATGCCACGAAGAAATGACATTCAGAAGATCCTCGTGATCGGCTCCGGTCCGATCGTCATCGGTCAATCCGCCGAGTTCGACTACTCCGGCACGCAGGCCTGCAAGGCTCTCAAGCAGGAGGGCTACGAAGTAGTCCTGGTCAATTCGAACCCCGCCACCATCATGACCGATCCTGAGCTCGCCGACCGCACGTATATCGAGCCCCTCACCCGCGAATACGTCGAAGAGATCATCCGCATCGAATCCGAAATGCTCGGTGCTGGCTCGGGCAAGTTTGCGCTGCTGCCGACGGTCGGCGGACAGACCGCGCTGAATCTCGCCGTCGATCTCGCCGACGCAGGCATTCTCGACCGCTACAGCGTCGAACTCATCGGTGCCAAGCTTGAAGCCATCAAACGCGCCGAAGATCGCCTCCTTTTCAAAGACGCAATGTTGCGCATCGGCCTCGATGTTTCGAAATCTGCGCTGGTCAACAATCTTCGCGACGGGCTGGATTTTGCGACGAAGCTTGGATTCCCGGTCCTCATCCGGCCCAGCTTTACGCTCGGCGGGTCGGGCGGCGGCATCGCCTACAACCGCGAAGAGTTGATGGAGATCCTGGCGCGGGGGCTCGATCTGTCGCCGGTGCATGAGTGCCTGGTGGAAGAGAGCGTTCTCGGCTGGAAGGAATTTGAGCTTGAGGTGATGCGTGATCTCGCTGACAACGTCATCATCATCTGCTCCATTGAAAACTTCGACCCTATGGGTGTGCACACCGGTGACTCCATTACCGTGGCCCCTGCGCAGACGCTGAGCGACCGCGAATACCAGAAGATGCGCGACGCCGCGATCGCCGTCATGCGCGAGATCGGTGTGGAAACGGGCGGCTCCAATGTGCAGTTTGCCGTCAACCCGCTAGACGGCCGCATGACGGTGATTGAAATGAATCCCCGTGTCTCGCGTTCGTCGGCGCTGGCCTCCAAGGCGACGGGATTCCCGATTGCAAAGATTGCCGCAAAGCTCGCGGTAGGGTACACGCTGGACGAGATTCCCAACGACATCACGCGCAAGACGCCGGCGTGCTTCGAGCCGACCATCGACTACGTGGTCGTGAAGATTCCCAAGTGGCAATTCGAAAAGTTTCCCGGAGCAGACGACACGCTTGGCCCGCAAATGAAATCCGTGGGCGAAGTGATGGCCATGGGCCGCACCTTCAAGGAAGCGCTGATGAAGGCCTGGCGCGCGCTTGAAACAGGCAAAAAAACTGGCTCTGAGGTGCTCGAACCACGCCGCCTGACCCAGATGCTGGTGACTCCCCGGCCTGAGCGCCTCGGCTACATTCGCTTCGCATTCGAACGCGGCATGAGCGTGCGCGAGGTGGCGCGGCTCACCACGATGGATCCCTGGTTCCTCCATCAGATCCGCGAAGTCACACTGGCGCAGATGGAGATTTCCAAAACCAATCCCCGCGAAATGAGCGCAGAGTGCCTCCGCCGCCTGAAACGCCTCGGGCTCAGCGACGAGCGCATCGCCACGGAATGGAAGCTGAACGGCCACGACGGCGTGAAGCAGGTGAGGGAACTGCGCGAGCAGCACGGCATCCTGCCGGTGTTCAAGCTTGTAGATACCTGCGCCGCGGAGTTTGAGTCGATGACTCCGTACCTCTATTCCACATATGACGAAGAAGACGAGGCGCCGCCGAGCGACAAGCCCAAGATCATCATCCTCGGATCGGGGCCGAATCGCATCGGGCAGGGAATCGAATTCGATTACTGCTGCTGCCACGCCGCCTTTGCGCTCAAGGAAGACGGCTACGAGACCATCATGGTCAACTGCAACCCTGAGACGGTCTCCACCGACTACGACACCAGCGACCGGCTCTACTTTGAGCCGCTCACCCTCGAAGATGTGCTGGCGGTCTACAACCACGAAAAGCAATCGGGTGCGAAGATCGGAATGATCGTCCAGTTCGGCGGTCAGACGCCGCTCAATCTTGCCCAGCGCTTGCGCGCGGCCGGCGTGCCCATTATCGGAACGTCGCCCGAGTCGATCGACCTCGCTGAAGATCGCAAGCAGTTTGGCAAATTGCTTGAGGAGTTGCACATTCCACAGCCCGCCGGCGGAACAGCAACCAGTGTGGACGAAGCACTGGCCGTGGCCGAGCGCATCGGCTACCCGGTGCTTGTCCGGCCCAGCTATGTTTTGGGCGGGCGCGCGATGGTCATCGCCTATGATGCCGCGGCCGTCGCCCAGTACATGCGCGAAGCCGTCGAGTACTCGCAGGAGCGGCCCGTGCTGGTCGATCACTTTCTTGAGAGCGCCGTCGAAGTGGACGTCGATGCTCTGTGCGATTCAAAAGACGTGGTGATCGCGGGCATCATGCAGCACATTGAAGAAGCGGGCATCCACTCTGGCGATTCGTCGTGCGTGTTGCCCGCCGTAAGCATTCGAAAGGAAACTTTGGATTCACTCCGCGCATACACCCGCAAGCTGGCCCTGGCATTGAAAGTCGTCGGACTGGTGAACCTGCAGTTTGCCATTCAGCGGGATGCGGACGGAAATGACCACGTGTACGTAATCGAGGTCAATCCTCGGGCCTCGCGTACCGTGCCCTATGTCTCCAAAGCCACCGGAGTGCCTCTGGCCAAGTTCGCCGCGCGGCTGATGACGGGACGCAAGCTCAGCGAGCTTCTGCCTGACGAACTCAAGTCAGGACGCGACCTGCAAACAGGCACACATTACTTTGTGAAGTCGCCGGTTTTTCCGTGGCCCAAATTCGCAGGCGTCGACACGGTTTTAGGACCGGAGATGAAATCGACCGGCGAGGTCATGGGCGTCGCTTCAAATTTCGGAGAAGCTTTCGCGAAAGCGCAACTTTCCGCCGGGCAGGTGCTGCCCACAACCGGCACCGTATTTTTCAGCGTCAACGATCACGATAAGCGGGCAGCCGTGGAAATTGCGCGCCGCTACGTTCACCTCGGTTTCCACCTCGTTGCAACCGAGGGAACCGCCAACGTGCTCGAGCATGCAGGTTTGTCGGTCGAACGGGTCTTCAAGGTGAAAGAAGGCCGGCCCAACGTCGTTGACCTGATCAAGGGCGAGCGCATTCAGCTCATCATCAATACGCCGCGGGGTCAGGACACCTTTTTCGATGAGAAGGCGATTCGCCGTGCCGCGGTTCTGGCCCATGTGCCCACCATTACGACCCTGGCGGCGGCCCAGGCGGCGGTGGAGGGAATTGCCGCCATGCAACGCCATCGCACCACGGTGTATGCGCTGCAAAGCCTGCATGCCGTCAACGCCTGAGAGCCTCGATCGAACGCCACACCTGCCGCGCAAAGGCCCCGGCACTACAATAAAGTCATGTTGATCGAAGGCATTTACGCGGCCATTACCACGCCGTTTTATTCTGACGAGCGAGTCTATTTCCGCAAACTCGAAGCCAATATGGCGCGCTACTCGCGCAGCCTCTTGTCGGGCATGGTGGTGCTGGGCTCCACGGGCGAAGCAGTCACGCTCAATGATGCGGAATCGCGCGAAGTGTTGCAGACAGCAGCCGCGGCGGCTGCGCCCCAGAAGGTGCTGATCGCGGGCGTAGGACGCGAGAGCCTGAAGTCAACCATCGAACTGGCAGAAGCCGCGGCTGAATATCAATATGACGCGGTCCTCGTTCGCACTCCGATTTATTACGCTCCGCAGATGACTGCGGAAGCGGTGCTCACCTACTATCGCAGCGTTGCAGATCGCTCGCCGCTGCCGGTGCTGCTCTACAACATTCCCAAGTTTGTTCCGTACCAGATTCCGGTGGAGATTGTCGCGGAGCTGGCGCAGCATCCCAACATCATCGGCATCAAGGAGTCGAGCGGGATCGTCGATCGCATTCGCGCCATCGCGGCGGCGACACACAATGCGCCCAAACGCACCGTCACCGTCACCACCATCTTCGAAGCGGTCCCCGCGCGCATGATGAAGCCGGTTGCTGCGGAATTGGAAGCGGCAACCTTTGTTGCGGCAGGCGACCTCGCGGGAGGCCTGGCGATTGCAGCGGCTCCCCCGGCGCCTCCGTTGAAGACGCGAACCAGGGAAGTCGGCTTTCAGATTCTTACCGGGGCAGCATCGACCATGCTCGAGTCGCTCCAGGCCGGGGCCGGCGGAGCCATCCTGGCTTTTGCCGCCTGCGCGCCCCAGGCTTGCCAGGAGATTTACCTTGCATGGAAAGATCACGACCCGCAACTGGCGTCTGAGAAGCAGCAACGCATCGCTGGACCCGGAACCCGGATCGCAGGAGACCTGGGAGTGAGCGGAGTGAAATACGCATGCGACTTCAACGGCTACTACGGAGGCAAGCCGCGTCTACCACAATTACCGCTGACCTCGAGCCAGAAACAGGAAATTGAAAAGCTGCTCTCCGGCATCCGGAACTAAGAAACCCGGCGCCAGTGCGTCGCTCGCTTTCAACGCATGCGCCCTTCGCCCGACCGGCGCAGGCGCGCGACCGCCGGCCAAACACCGCGACGCTTCATCGTCCAAACGCCCACGCCACCATCAGAGGGAACTCTCCTCGCCACAGCGCGTCGCCGTGCGACGCGACCCGTTTGCTCATCACCACGTCGGCGCCTGCATCGCGCAGCGCGACCTCCCACCGGTTCGCGTTCTTGAGGAAGAACGGCTCCAACGTGCCCGCAACCAGATAGGTGCGCGGAATCGAACTCGGCATCACACCACCTGGTTTGTAACCCCCGCCCGGCGAGCCGGAGAGGATCGTACCGAAGATGTCCGGATGCCGAAGCCCAAGGGCAAGCGCGAGCTCTCCACCCGCCGAGACACCGAACACCGCGCTGCGTTCGGTGGGCAGGGCAACCCCGAACCGCGATCGCACCCATCGGCGCACGTCCTCGACAAAGAATCTCTCATGAGCCGCGAACCGTTCTGCGTTAAAGACCGGTGAGTACTCCTCGAGCCGCGGCATCTCATCGGCCAGCCCGTGCACGCCGACGATCATCGTGGATGGTACGTCGGCAGCCTCGAGGAACCCGCCCCATTGCGAAATCCTCTGGCCGTCACCGGCGAACACGACTGCCTGGGGCCGATCTGGTGGGACGTACACCGTGACCTGTCGTCCACCGTCGTAGCCGAGCGCCTCGGTCACGAGCTCTCCCGCTATCGGACTGGCACACGGCGGTTCAGGTGGTGGTTCGGCAGCGCTCGCGCCGCTGGCTGTTGGGTCATCCATGAGGGGTCGCTCCATGAGCCTGAAAGCAGCAGATTGAAAACCAATATCACGTCCGATAACGTATATTCTGTAAACTAGATCACTTTAGCTTCCGTACCCCAAGCTACTCGTACCAAGCCTCTTATCGGTGTGCCGTTCACTTCCCCTGGAACAGCGAATTACATCTTGTAGCGGCCCAGATCCTCGTCGTTCAAACCTTCAAGCCACCCACGCAATTGCTCGGCTGTCGGCCCTTCAGGCGGGCCGCTGGTATTCAGCTTGGCCGATTGCATCACCTTCTCGGCGACATAGATTGGACAGTCCGCGCGCAGCGCCAGCGCAATCGCATCCGAAGGACGCGCATCCACCATGATCGACTCGTTATCCTGGCGAACCCACAGCATCGCAAAGAATGTGTCGTCCTTAAGTTCTGTGATCACAACGCGTTCAAGCTCTCCATTCAGGTATTGGATGAGGTTTCGCGTGAGGTCGTGGGTCATCGGACGCGGCGCAGCCATCTTCTCGATCTCAATCGCGATCGCATTCGCCTCAAAAATGCCGACCCAGATCGGCATGACCGTATCCGAAGCAACGTCCTTGAGGACAACGATCGGCATGTTGGTGGCCGGATCCATCATGAGGCCGCGTATCCGAACTTCAATATCCATTGCCACCCTCCCTGCTGCGCAAAGTTTAAACTGCCTCACCCACAAGGCTGTTGGGAAATGTGCCCGTAATCTTCACTTGGACGTAGCTGCCGGCAGCCGGCGCGATCGGTTGCGCGATGGTGAAATTCACCGGCTTGTTCTGGCTGCTTCGGCCGGCAATTTGCCCGCGAGCCGTATTCACTCCCTCAACCATCACTTCCATTTGCTGCCCTAAATGCTTTGAATAATTTGTCCTTTGAATCTCTCGCTGCCGGTCAAGCAGCACCTGCAAGCGCTGGGCCTTCTCTTCATCGGAGATCGAATCGATCATCGTCAACGCCGGCGTGTTGGGCCGCGGTGAATACTTGAACCCGAACACGCAGTCATACTCGACCTCCTTCAGCAGATCCATGGTCTGAATGAAATCGTCCGCGGTCTCACCCGGGAATCCCACAATGATGTCGGTCGAAATGGAAATAGGCCTCTTTGCCGATTTGATCCACGCAATCCGTTCCAGGTACCACTCGCGTGTGTATTCCCTCGCCATCAGCTTCAGGATGCGCGATGAGCCCGATTGCACCGGCAGATGCACATGATCGCACAGCGACGGAACCGCGTCGATCGCCTCCACGATGTCCCGTGTGAAATCCCGTGGATGGCTGGTAGTAAATCGAACCCGCCGGATTCCCTCGACCTGGCCGACCGCCGCCAGCAGTTCGGCGAAGCTCAACTTCCCTTCCGGATCGCGATAGCTGTTCACATTCTGCCCGAGAAGCTGAATCTCGGAATAGCCCAGCTCGGCGATGCGGCGTGCTTCATGCAGCACTGACGACGAAGCGCGGCTGCGCTCCTTGCCCCGCGTGTACGGCACAACGCAATACGCGCAGAACTTGTCGCAGCCCTCGATGATGGTGATGTATCCCCGATAGGGATTCTGACGCGCAGTAAACTCCGTTTCAAAGGTCTCGTCCGTCTGGCGGTCATCGAGTCCGGTAATGCGCGCTTCGCCCGCTTCCAGCCGCGCCAGCATCTCCGGCAACTTGCGATACGAGGCCGACCCTGAAACCAGCGAAACATAGGGCGCCCGCTCGAATATCTTTTCGCCTTCCTGCTGTGCCACGCAGCCGAGCACGCCGAAGCGCTTCCCCAGCTTGTGCAGCTTCTTGAAGTCGTTGAGGCGGTGAAAGACCTTTTGTTCGGCTTTGTCTCGAATGGAGCAGGTGTTGTAGAGAATCAGCCCGGCTTCTTCTTCCGTTTCCACCTGCCGGTAGCCCCGCTGGCGCAGTGTGCCAATCACCTTCTCCGAGTCATGGGCATTCATCTGGCAGCCGAAGGTCTCTAGGTAGAAGGTTTTTTCGGTCGCCATCACACTTTTCAGTATACCGTGATGCGAATTGAATCGAAATAGTCGAATTGCGTCCGCCATCGCCTGCCCGTTCGCGTCTCAGCTTCAAATTCACCGTTCAATTGCGAACACTCCGCATCGGAACCGGACATTCGCCCTCGTCCCTGCTCCCATCGCTTCCTGTGGATTGAGCCACTTAACATCGTGCATATTTGGCAGAGCACATGCACATCTCTTCCCGTTACACCCGGCCCCCTTCTTGAAGTCAACCCAGTTCCGCGATAAGAGATCAACGTCGCTGATGAGGTGGGAATGTATGCCGACTCTGCTTCATGACATTCGCTACGGCGCCCGGCAACTCGTCAAGATGCCGGGCTTCACTCTGACGGCCATTCTTTCCCTGGCCCTGGGCATCGGCGCCACCACCGCGGTGTTCAGCGTGGTCTATGCCATCCTCATGAACCCTTATCCCTACAAGGCTCCAGACAGGATGATTCATATGCGCCTGGCCACGCCCTCAGGTGAACTGGATGGGTTCGGCGTGACCGGTTCGCAATGGCAGCAATTGCGCAAATCGCCCGTGGTCGAAGACACGTTCCTCGAAGACGACTGGAATCTCACCGTAACCGGCGCTGACCTGCCCGAGGATGTGAACGGAATCTACCTCAGCTCGAATGCATTTAACTTCCTCGGCGTTCCTGCGGCTCTTGGGCGCGGGCTGCAACCCTCCGATGCAATCGATGGACAGGATCCTCAACCCGTAGTGGTTCTCGGCTACAAGTTCTGGTCGCGCCACTATGGCGGCGACACGTCGGTGCTCGGCCGCACCATTCAGCTCATGCGCAAGAACTACACCATTGTGGGTGTCGCCGGGTCGCGCTTTGCGTGGGGCGACGGCGACGTCTATCTGCCCCTCAAAATTACCGGCGATCAGGTGAAGGGCTTTTATGCGGGAGTCCGGCTGAAACCCGGTGTGACCCATGCCCAGGCCAACGCGGCCCTCGAACCACTCATCAGGGAGTTCGACAAGGAAACTCCGCGCCACTTTCCGGCAGACTTCTTGCATATGCACGTCGTGGGATTGAACGAAGACTTCGTGAAACAACTGGGCGGAACGCTCTATCTGCTCTTCGGAGCAGTCGCCCTGCTGCTGATGATCGGATGCGGTAATGTTTCGATTCTCCTCCTGGCCCGCGCCACCGCACGCCAACACGAGTTCGCGGTCCGCGCTGCCGTTGGAGCCAGCCAGTCGCGCATCGTTCGACAGCTTCTTACCGAAGCCTTGCTGCTCTCCCTGACCGGAGCAGGCCTCGGTCTGCTGCTGGCCTACAAGATCATTGCATTTATCGTGGCCCATCTTCCCGAGTTCTCGTTCCCGCATGAGGCGGCCATCAACATCAATCTGCCCGTGCTTATCTTCTGCATTCTTGTAGCCCTCAGCACCGGAATCCTTTTCGGACTTTGGCCGGCGTTGCAGCTTTCGCACCCCGAGGTCGGCCAGATCATGAAGGCAAACACGCGCAAGACCACCGGCGACGTGCGTGGACGCAGAATCCACGCAGTGCTGATCGGGAGCCAGATTGCGCTTACCCTGCTGATGATGGCCGGCGCCGGCGCAGCCATTGAGGGTTTTCTCAAAGTCGCGCATACCAGCCTCGGATACGATCCGCACAACGTCATGTCGGTGGGAATTCCGATTCACGACGGAACCTACAAAACCTGGCCGGAGCGCGTAGCGTATTTCGAGCGGCTCTACGCCAAGTGCGCCGAAGTGCCCGGCGTCAGGATGGCTGCCATTTCAAGCAACGCCACGCCTCCGGAGAATGGCTTCAATACACATCTCGCCATTGTGGGCAGACCATCGAACGCGGAGCAGACCTTCCGCGTCAACCTCGTCAGCAGGGAGTACTTCCCTGTCCTCCACGTTCCTCTGGTTCAGGGCCGTCTCTGGGACCAGTCGGAAACAGATCGTGGCGCTGCGGTCATTGTCGTCAACCAGACCTTTGCAAAGCGCTTCTTTCCCGCAGGCGACGCTATCGGACACACGATCAAGGTGGAAGAAATGAAATCTCAGCCGCCCTATCTGCTGATCGCTCCAGGAGCTGAGAATGGCCTGCTCATCATCGGCGTAACCGGGGACAAGCTGGACGACGGTTTGTCGAAGCCGATACTCCCTGAGGCGTTCGTGCCTTACACGACCGTGATGGGCATGTACACGCAAGTCCTGATCCGCTCCGATGTTCCTCCGTTGACCCTGCTGCATGCGGTGCGCGTTGCGGTCAACTCCATCGATCCCGACCAGCAAACGAACAATGATGTTCGCGACCTGGAGCACTGGATTACGCGTCTGCCTGAATATGCCCGCGGGCAACTGGTGGCGTGGCTCTTCGGCGCCTTTGCCGTGCTGGCTCTGGCTCTGGCATCCGTCGGCCTTTACAGCGTGGTGGCCTACACCGTGGCGCAGCGCACCAATGAGTTTGGGATTCGTATCGCTCTCGGCGCCAACCGCAGCCACGTCCTGGGAATCGTCTTTCGCTCCACCGTAACCAGCGTGGCCGCCGGAATTGCGGCCGGCGTCATTCTCACTTTCGCTCTGAACAAAGTCATGGCCAGCTGGGCGGCCGAGAGTTCGCGTGATCCGCTGCTGTTGCTGGCTGCCACCTGCGTGCTCTCCGTGGTGGCAACCATGGCCTGCATCGTCCCCGCCTGGCGCGCTGCCGAAGTGGACCCCATGACGGCGATTCGAGCGGAGTAATTCCCGGCTTCCCTCTGCCGCCGTCTAGCGCAATCCCGTGTGCAGGTAGGCCAGCAGCGCGGCCATCTGCTCCTGCGTAAACCTGCCTGCAAACGATGGCATCATTCCCTTCCCGGAAAGCACGGTTCTCTCCACATTGATGTCCGTCGCCGGCACTCCGCTCGGCAGCGTGCTGTGCTCGAACAGACCGCGGAGATTCGGCGGCACTTTTTTCAGGTTCAGATCATTATCCTCGTGGCAATGTGCGCAGCGGACGGTGTAGAGATGCTTCCCTTCCGCCTCCTGTGCCGTCAGCTCCGCCTGATGGTGACAGCCGACCAGGACAACAAGAAAGGCGCAACCGGCCTCCAGCAGAACCAGGATAACCATGCTGCGCGCAATGTGAGCCGCAAGATTCTTCATCGCTCTTGATTCTATCGGGCCCGATGCGTCGATCCCTTCAGGATGCGCCGCTCTTTCACCGCGGCGCTTCCGCTCCGCAAGAGTGCCCGGACTTCGCTGGTACTCTAGCGATGATGAAGACGCATAACGAGAACCTCACTCCCATGGCGCATACCGCGCAGAACCGCTGCTTCGGCTGCGGCGAGGCAAACCCCGGCGGGCTTCACCTTGAATTCTTGCTTGCACCCGATGGCACGGTGGTTTGCCCGGCAACCATTCCCGACCGCTTCGAAGGCCCCACCGGATTCCTGCACGGCGGCATTATTGCCACCTTGCTCGATGAGACCATGAGCAAGGCTGTGCGGGCTCATGGGCGAACTGCGATGACCCGCCACATGGAAGTCGATTACCGGCGGCCCGTACCGTCAGAGAAACCGATTCGCATGGAAGGCCGGGTTGCCAGAAGCGAAGGGCGCAAGATATGGACCGACGCCCACATTTTCGATGGCTCGGGCAATATACTGGCACATGCAATAGGATTGTTTGTCGAGGTGCGCCCACGATGATTCCGGCAGATTTTGAAATCCGGCGGCGGCCGTCTGGCGCGAATCCCTCATCCGGCCAGGAGCCCGGATGATTTGTCCCGCACCTGAATAGTTCTGCTGTTTCCCGGACTCCAAACCACATCGATGCCATTTTGGGCATCCAACTTTCCTCAGGAGAAACGAATGCGCAAGCGTACGATTTTCGCTTTGGTAGTGGCGGCAGCCTTGGGATGGTCGACCGGCTGCAAGAAAGAGGTCAACAAAGGGGAATTTATCTCGGCAATCGACGCCTCTCTTGCCCACCATCACGACTGCGTGTGGCCGGCCCCGGTCAAGATGCCCGCCCAGGCCGACGCTTCAAAGGATGAGGCTACGCGAGGCTATGACGCGCTGGTCGATGCCGGCCTGCTCATCCGCACGCCCGAAGAGAAGAAGCGCTTCCTCATCGGATCAAAACAGGTGAACGACTACGATCTCTCCGACAAAGGACACTCGTCCTGGACACCTGACCCATCCCAGCCCGGCTACGGAAACTTCTGCTTCGGACACTTCAATGTCACCGCGGTCGACAGCTTCAAGCAAGACCCCACCAATCCTTCCGAATACACCGTGAACTACGAATACGAGGTCGAGGGCATCCCTTCCTGGGCCAATACTGCCGAATCGCGGTTGGCCTTTCCCAAAATCGCTGCCGACACTTCCATCCAGAACGCAACCGTCACCGTGGTCAAAGGCAGCAACGGCGGCTGGGCCGTTGTGCCTCCCCAGCCCGCGCCCACAGGCCAGTAATCGGCCGCTGTCACAAAGCGGGGCTCGCTTCACGGCGAGCCTCGAACCGGGCCGCACGACGCTCTGCGACGCTTCAATTCCTTCCGCACGATCAATGAATCATGTTGATCGTCTCCTGGGTCACCGTGTCGAATGTGGTTACAGCCTTGGAGTTGGCCTCGAATGCCCGCTGCGCAATAATCAGGTTTGAAAACTCTGCCGAGATGTTCACGTTCGAAGCTTCCAGCGCGCCATCCTGAAGCGTCCCCAGCCCCGCAGTCCCCGACGTGCTTACTGAGGCTGTTCCGCTGGCGCGCGTGGTGGCGTAGTTGCCGTCGCCCATCATCTGCAGCCCCTGCACATTGCTCACGTTGGCAAGCGCGAGTTGTCCCACCGCTTCCTTGTTTCCATTGGAGTAGGTTGCCGTCACGGTGCCGTCCGAGCCGATGGTGAAGCTTTCGTACTGTCCCGGTCCATATCCATCCTGCAGCGTCGAGGACACTGCCGACGTGGCATACACCTGCCCGATGGTGGGTGTGCCGTTCGATCCCAGCAGGTTCCAGCCGATATTTAGATCGGCGGCATTGTCGGCAAGGCCGGTAAAGCTGAGAGGGATCGAGGAAATGTCTCCCGCAGCGCTTCCAACCGGCGTAGCGCCGACGGCGACCGGCGTTGTCTGCGTGATCGAATCGAGGGTCCCGCTGGAGTCGAAGGTCATGGTTCCGGTGACCGGGGTCGATGTTCCGGAGACGAAGTCAGAAGCCGGCAGCGCCGCCGAGTAGTTCCATGTGTTGGGACTGGTCTGGGTATAGGTGACGGTGACAATGTGCGGTTCTCCCAGCGAGTCGTAGACCGTGGCCTGTGCCGGAAAGGGGCTGGCGGATAAAGAGTCCGAGTCCAGGTTGGTCGTCATGTTCAGGGTGGTCGTCGCCTGCGGCTGCTCAACGGCTCCGATGGGAATGTTGATCGGAACCAGCGGGGCATTGGTATTCACGACGCCGCCGGCGGCGGGATAGCCCATCACATTCATTCCGCCGGATGTGACCAGGTTGCCCGCCGAGGTGAGCGAAAAGTTCCCTGCCCGCGTATATTCCGTGGTTCCATTTCCATCGTTGACCACAAAGAAACCGTTCCCGTTGAGCGCCACATCGGTGGGGTTGCTGGTGGAGTTGATTGATCCCTGCGCATAGTCCGTTTCGTTTGAAGCCACCTGCGTTCCTGCTCCCACCTGGATCGGGTCTCCCGCGCCCGTCGATCCAATCTCCTGATAGAAGAGATCGGCGAAATTGGTCGATTGCGATTTGAATGCCGTCGTGTTCATGTTGGACAGGTCGTTCGCAATGGTGTTCAGCGCCGTGGAATCGGCGTTTAAGCCCGTCAGTGGAATCGAGAAACTTGCCATGTTTGTGCTCCTCTTCGCGTGCAGTGCCGCCGGCAAACCGACCGGCAGTTGAAAAAATTGACCGCGCAGCCATGATTCCTTTACTGCGCGACATGCCGGCCGTTCAAGGATTCCGCCACCCGGTGCGAGGCGGAACTGGCCGGCGGAACCGTGAGATTGCCATGGACGGGCGCGGCACTGGTGCTCGGGCCCGAGGCGCCCCCTTGCGTTATCCCGCCTGTCGGAGTTGTGCTGCCAGTGCCCGTCGCTGTCGAAAGCGTCTGGTTGATGTCGATGAGCTGCTCCAGGCTGTTCACATTGACCAGTTGGTTGATGTATTCATTCGGATCCGTATCCGCGGTCGGATCCTGATTCTGCATTTCGGTCACGAGCAAGGTCAGAAAATCGTTTGCCGAAATGGTTGCCGAGTCGCTGCTTGAGCTGTCGCTGGAACCATCCGATGAACTGTCCATCGCGACCGGTCGGGGCAAAGACTGTCCCGCCCCCGACACGTGATTCAAAATCCCCGCAAGTGCTGCCATCTTTTCCTCCTGTATGCGCTGCTTCCCTTTCCCTCCGGCAAGACCCAACCGGCATCGTCACGTACTCTCGTTCCACTCACGCGATGACCGACACGTGGACGCCCCCGTTCCATGCGGCGTCGGCGGGCGCGGTCGGTCCAGACAATGCACCCAGGCCCGTTGGCCCGCTTTGAGAACTCCGGCTCGCTTCGCGAATCGAATCCATCGGCGGCCCGGAAGATTTCTGCTGATGCGCGTTTCCACCGCCGGGCTGTTCATTTCCGTGCCCCATGGCGGTGCTCGCTTCGTGGTGTGACTCTGCTGCCATCGTTACGGTTTCGATCGGCATGTGATGTTCTGCAAGATACGAACCGAGACTGGCAAGATGGCTCCCCAGAGCCTGCGCTGCGTCCGCCGAATCGGGGACGACAGCCGCATGGATCCCATTGGCGCCCATCTGCGCACGCACAGCCACCCATCCAAGCTGCTCATCCTGGTATCCGGCCTCAGCACGGTTCGTTCCGGCATGAGTCCAGACCGGCATTGCCCGGCCATCGCTCGCATCCAGAGCATCAAATGCCTGACTCGCGACGGAAGTGTCGCTTCGGCCTGCCAACGAATTTGGAGAGCCCTTTCCGGCTTCCGGCAAAACGCCGGCGACGCCGGAAGGTTGGATGGAAATCGAACCGTGCTGATCCGGTCCTGCGTCTTTCGGTTGCATCCCGCGCGCTCCGTCTCTCAGACCCGCGCTGCGCGCGCCCTCACCCTGCAACCCCCTTGCCCGTGCGGGCTGCGCAGTTTGTAGCGGATCGGCTGGCGCAGCCGGGACCTGCGGCGAACCCGCAGCCATCTTCGATGTCCGATCTTCGGCAGTGGGAACCTGCGGCCCGCCACCGGAAACGCCAGGTAGGCCGGACGAGCTCGATTCAAGAGCCTTGGATGCTCCTGGGCCTGCTGCCGCTTTTTCCTCTGTGCTTGTGGCGGGCCGCTCCGCGCCAGTAGAGAACGTGACAGCGGTCCCGAACGTTTCCGGTACACTTTTTTCGGGATCTTGCGTCTCTGAAGCGGCCGTTGGCGCAGTGTGAGCCGGTTGGGCCAAATTCAGGCCGGGCACGGTTTGAAGGTTCGAGAGCGCTTCGTGACCGGAGTGAGCCGCATCATGAGGCCGCACCATCGCGGGCTGCTTTCGCGCGACGAGTTGTGCCTCCGAGACGGACGGCACGAACCCGGGCCCAACCGCAATAGGGTCTGCCGGCTGCCGTGCGGCATCGTGCGAGGACGTGCCGGATGCGCCGGCTTTCTCGCGATGATGGTGTGCCTTCTCCGCTGCGGGCGGCGCGATCTTACCCCCTGGTTCGATCCGGTCCGGTTCGGCCTTTTCGAGTTCAGTGCCAGACTGTTCCAGCGCGGCCTGCAGCGCAGCGGATTTCATTCGAACACCCTGCCGGACCTTCAGACCTTGGATCTCGCCGGCGGCGGGCTCAATCTCCGCCGGCTCGACCGGCACGGCGCTTGTCCGCGAACTCGAGGCTCTGCGGCCAAAAGACGCACCGGCGGCAGAAGAGGAGATGCCGGATGATGCGTGCGTATCCTCTTCATCGATCATTCTTAATGCGTTCTCAAAAGCCTGTCGCAGTGATCGATCAGCGCTTCCCAGGCTCTGCACCGCGCCTTCTGCAAGAAAAGAAAATCGGCCGGTCTTGATAGGCATCGATGGCGAAGCCGCATTTTGTCCCGGGGACCCGGAGCGGACAATCTGACTTCCAATGGCCGTCGTCATGCGAAAGCAACTTGCAAGAAATGTGCCGAAGAAGGATTGCGGAGGTTAGAAGAAATTCAGGAAATTGGAGGCGTATTCCCATTCAGGAATTGCGCGCCGGGAGAATGGCAGCAATTCGTTGAAGTTCTCATGGGCCTCATTCCTTATCCGGCTGTCCCTCGCTCCGCTCTTTGCTCGCTCTCGTCCCCAGCGAGCGATGCCATTCATCGAGTGTCTGCTGCAGTCTTCTCGCCTGCTCTGCCGATTCCCGCACTTCCCTCTGCTGCAACAATGTTTCAGCCTGGCGCCGCTCCATTCGCTTGTGAAGAAATCTCTGCCGCAGCGCCGCCACTTCCTGCTCGACCGATCGAATACGGTGCGTGAGGACTTCCACGCCTTGCATGCTGGTGCGTGTGTCGTTGATTCCTGCCAGCCGGTCCGCCAGTTCACCCGTCCGTGCGCTCTCCAGAATCAGGAGCCGGGCCCTGCGCCCTCGTTCGCGCGCCGCCGCAAGGGCCGTCTCAAGGCGGCGCAGTTCATGCGCCGCCGTTTCCAGTGCCCCACGACTCTGTCCTTCTTCAAGTTCCCTGATGCGCAGCAGGTGGCGCAACGGACGTGAGACGGCCATCGATCAAATCTCCGCCGCCAGCTCTGCCAGGCGCGTCCGGCTGTCGCTGAACGAGCTTCGCTCCTTTGCGTCCTGGGTCATGAAGGGGCGCATCAGGTCGCGGGCTCGCAGTGCCCGATCGAGTTCGTGGTCCGCCCCCGCTTTGTAGGCGCCGATGCGCACAAGGTCCTCTGAACGCGCATATGCAGCGGACAATCGGCGCACCAGCGCAGCCTGCTGGCGATGCTCCGGCTCGGTCACAGCCGGCATCAGGCGGCTGATCGAGTCCAGCACTTCAATGGGCGGATACCATCCCTCCGACGCCAGTGCGCGCGAAAGCACCACGTGGCCGTCCAGCAGCGAACGCACCGCATCCACCAGAGGATCCTGCTGATCGTCGCCCTCCATCAGGACCGTGTAGAAGGCCGTGATCGAGCCCGAGCGAAATTGCCCGGCCCGTTCCACCAGCTTTGCCAGGCGCGTAAACACGGATGGAGTGTATCCCTTGGCGGTGGGCGGCTCTCCCGCGGCCAGCCCGATCTCGCGCGCCGCCATGGCGAATCGCGTCAGCGAATCAAGGACAAGCAAAACATCTTTTCCCTGCGAGGCAAAGTACTCCGCTATCGTGGTCGCGACCAAAGGCGCCCGCATGCGCATGAGCGGCGACTGATCCGAGGTTGAAACAATCACCACCGAGCGCGCCAACCCTTCGTCGCCCAGCGAGTCCGTGAGAAATTCGCCCACCTCCCGCCCGCGCTCGCCTGTCAGTGCCACCACGGTCACATCCGCTTCGGTGTTGCGGGTCATCATGCCGATCAGAGTGCTCTTTCCCACCCCCGAACCGCCGAAGATCCCGACCCTCTGGCCGCGCCCCACCGTCAACAACCCGTCCACCACGCGAATCCCGGTGCCCAGCGGCGAGCGAATGGGAAGCCGATCCAGAGGAGAGCGCAGCGTTCCGTGAAGTGGCAGCGGCTGCCCTGCGCCGAGTGCGGGACCGCCGTCGATCGGTTTGCCCATCGCATTCAACACCCTGCCGATGAGCGCTGGACCGGCGTCCATTGCAGGATGCGTGCCCAGAGCCACCACCGCATCCCCGAATCGAAGTCCCTCGATGGTCTCAAACGGCATCGAGATCACATTCGATCCGTGAAACCCAATGACTTCCGCCAGGTGGGATTTGCCCGATCGATCAACAATCCTGCAATACTCGCCCACCGATGCAGGAGGGCCCGCCGATTCGATCGTCTGTCCGGCCGATTCAATCACCCTCCCCCGCCACTGCCATGGGACACACCGCTGAAGCTGCTCCGAATAGCGATCAAGAATTCCCGTCATGCATTGTCCTCCATCCTGACCTTCGTATCGACCTCCGCTTCCGCTGCAAATTTCCGCTCGGCGCCGTCGAAAAGGCTGCGGTCGATCTCAAGCAGTTGCGCGCCCGTACCCAGATCAGCCGAGCCCATCGCGCTTTCAATCAGGCAATCGCCGGCTTGCATCGTGTCGTCGGCCACCACCGCCGGCTTGAATGCAAGACCGGGCAGATGGGCCACTGTTTCGAGCCATAAGTCAAGGTCCCCAGCCGGAACCCGCAGCCGCGTTTCGGTTGAATCCGACAATTGCCCCAGTGCCACTCTGACTGCCCCGGTCAACAGCAGCGGATCAGCCTGCGCTTCGCGGCGAAGAACGCGCGACGCAACGGCCAGCGCCAGCTTCACCACTTCCTGCTCCGCCCGATGAAAGAAGCGGTCGCGTTCCTCGCCAAACCGGGTTGCAAGCTCGATCGCAAACTGCCTCTCGTTCGCCTGGCGCTCTCCCGCCAGTGCCTCGCGTTCCATCAGTCGACCCTCTTCAACTCCGCGCGCATGTGCAGCCTCAACGCTGCGAAGTGCCCGCTCCGCGGCCTCTCGCGCCGTCCCTTCGTCAACGGCGGCGGGTACTGAGACTGGCCGGGCCCGGCCGGCTGTGTCCTCTTCTGCGAAGTTCAGCCCTTCGCGGCAGGGAAACACGGGCTCGGCGCCGGCAGGGTATGCAAAGGGTTCAACTCGCTCGGCGTTTTGCTGGCTCATCTCGGTTCCTCGTCCCGATCATCTGTCCAATGCTTTCTCCATGGCCCGGTTCGTCTATCGACACCTGTTCTTCCCTTTCCGTTACACCATCATCTCGTCGCCGGTCTCCAGCTTCAGCACTACTTTGCCGTCCGCTTCGAGCCGCCGGGCAAGATTCAGAATCTCCTGCTGTGCCTGCGCAACTTCGCGGGAGCGCACCGGTCCCAGCACCTCCATGTCCTCCTTCAACATCTCCACCGCCCGGGAGCTCATCGCTTTGAAAACTTGCGCGCGCAACTCTTCATTCGCGCCGCGAAGAGCCATGGCCAGCTGCTTCTTGTCCACGCCGGAAACAATCTCGCGGATCGTTGCCGGAGGCACCGTGATCAGGTCTTCAAACGTGAACATCAGATTGCGAATCCCCAGCGCCAGTTCGGGCTGACCTTCTTCGATGCTTTCCAGGATTTTTTTCGATTCCTCGGCATTGAGCCGGTTCAGAAGGTCCGCGACCGCCTTGAACCCGGAGTAGCTTTTGCGCGCGCTGTTGCCGACGCTCTCCAGGCGGCGATGCAAGATGTGGGCCACCTTCTGCGCCATCTCCGGCGAAAACTGGCGCATCTCCGCCAGCCGCCGGATGGCCACCACCCTGTGTTCCTCGCTCAAATTCTCAAGCACCTGCGAGGCGCGTTTGGGATCGAGATGCGCGAGGACCAGGGCAATGGTCTGCGGATGTTCGGCATCGAGCAACTTGCCCAGTTGCTGTGGATCGGTACGCTGCAGCTTGGCCAGGTTGCCCTGCGACGCCTCCTGCGAGCGCCGCACCAGCGTCAGCAGGTCGTCTGCGCGGCTCTTGCCGAAGGCATCCACCAGCAGCCGCCCCGCATAGTCCAGCCCCCCGTGCACCATGTAGTTTTGCGTCTCCAGCATCTGCCAGAATTCTTCGAGAACCTGAGAGGAGAGTTCCGGGGAAATGCCGCGCAGATCGGCCAGCTCCTCCGTAAGCCGCTGAACATCCGCCTCCGGCAGCGTGCGCAGAATCTCCTTGGCCAGTCCTTCTCCCACTGCAACCAGCAACACCGCGGCCTTGCGCAATCCGCTCAAACTTACCGGCCGGGATTGTGTTGTTTCGTCGCTGTCCAATGTGCGCTCCCAAGTCTCTCCTGTACCTGTTTCCCTGCCCTTCCCATCCGCGTCCAAAGTCCGGTCCGTTTCGCGTCGGAGACCGCCGGCCTACTCGGAGTGAATCCAGCTCTGCAACAGGCGCGAGCTCTGCGCGGGCTCGCGCTTCATATGACCGCTCACCTGCTCAAAAATCTCCTGCGCCTTGATTCGTTCCGGGTCCGGCGTTGTCGGTTCGGGCGGACTGAGTGCCGCCTGAGCCGCCTGCTGCCGTGGCAGTTCCCCGCTTCTCGCTGCCCCATTTCCGAGTGCTGGGATCGAATTCACCATTTGCAGCACCGGACGGACTCCCAGCGTCAGCACCACCAGCAGCCCGATCAGCAGAGCCGTGTACTTCACCAGCAGAGGAGAGTTCTCTGTGGCATTGAGCAAGCGCGCTGGCATCGATGTTTCCGGCTCCGCCCGGTTGCCATCAAACGCCAGATCCTCGACCGTCACCACGTCCCCGCGCGCCGCATCGAAACCGACCGCCGCCTGCGCCAGTTCAGTCAGATTGTGCACCTCGGCCGGCGACCACTTCTGCCATTGAGCAGGCGAACCTTTCGTCGCGGCCCGAATCAACCTGTCGTTAACAACCACCGCCACTGTCATGCGCCGCACCTGGCCCGGGGTCTGCACGACATGCTTGAGTGTGTTCGATACCCCGTAGGTTCCCGATTCGCTCTTCGCTGTCTCCGGCAGCGTGGTCTGCTTCGGATAGACGGGAAGGGCCTGCGTGTTGGGCGCGTTCGAAGCCGCGCCCGGAACGCCCGCGGCAACGGCTTGACCGCCGCTGGTCTGTTCGCTTCGCTGCATCGTCAGGGTCGCCGACTGGCTTGGATCGTAGGTCTCCTGCGTCTCGTCGATGTTGGTCTCGTCGTAGTTCAACGTCACCGAGGCTCGTACGTTGTCCGTGCCGGTAACCGGCTCAAGTGTCGAAACAAGCTTTTCTTCGAGCGCCTGCTCCGCCCCCAGGCGCAATGCCTCCGCCGTCTTCGGACCCAGAGGCAGATGCCCCGATGCATCCACCAGCACGACATGGTCCGGGCCAAGATCATCCACAGCCGAAGCAACAAGATTCCGGATCGCATCCGCCTCCCCATCGGCAAGCGTGGCGTGACGAAGCTTTAATACCACTGAAGCCTTTGCCGGCCGCTCTTGGTCGCGAAACAGAGAGTCGTGCGGCATCACCAGGTGAACGCGAGCCGACTCAACATCTGCCAGTGTTCCGACCGTATGTTCCAGTTCCCCCTCGAGCGCGCGTTGATAGTTCACCTGCTCATCGAACTCCGAGCCCACCCAGTTGGGTTTGTCGAACAGCTCAAATCCCATTCGGCCGCTCTTCACTCCACCCTTGGCCGCAGTTGCCAGGCGTGCCTTGTTCAGCTGCGGTGCGGGCACAAGGATCGCCGTGCCATTCGATGAAACTTCAAAGGGAATCTGCGCCTGGGTCAGCGTCAATCCGGTCTGTCGCGCATCCTCAGGATCCATTCCGGCGTATAACGTGCGCCAATCGGTTCTCAGCGCATACCATCCGACTCCGCCAGCCAGCGCGGCAACCAGCACCAGGGCCAGCGCGGTGCGGACTCGCTGCCGTGCGGGCATCGAAGCCCAACGCACTCTGGCGCGGGTGAGCAGCGCGAAGATCCTGTCGGCAAAGTTTCCCTGTCGATTCCCGTTCACCGTGCTCTTTGCCAGTTGTGTTCCTGTCGTGGCCATCAATCCCGCACTCGCTTCCGAACCGTGCCGCGTTGCTTAGAACTGCATTCCCATCACCTGCTGGTATGCCTGCACTGCCTTGTTGCGCACCGCCAGGGCCAGTTCGAATGCCATCTCCGACTTCTCGGTCGCAATCATGGCCTGGTGCACATCGACTCCCGACCCGGTCATCAAGCCGTCGACAGCCAAGCGCGCCTGGCTTTCCAGCCCATTCACCTGGCTTATCGCCCCGGTAAGAAGGTCGCTGAAGGGCTGCGCTGCTTCCGTACTCTGCACTCCCGGTGCCGGCCCGCCGGAAGCCAGTCCGGCATCGCTTTTCAGATTCGTCAGCCCCGTGCTCAAGCCTTCGATTGCGTGCAATGCGGCTTGCATTTTTTCTCCCCTCGCGTCGGATTCCCCGGCCTTCGCGATCCTGTTCCCAACTCACGCCCCGTCTAACTTTTCGCAATCTCCAGCGCCGACGTGATCATGCCCTTCTCGGCCTGCACAGCCGAACCGTTCAGGCCGTACGCACGCGTCGCCCCCATCAGGTCCACCATTTCTGTGATGGGATTAATGTCGGGATAGGAGACGTATCCATCGGCATCGGCGTCCGGATGTCCCGGATCGTAGCGCCTGAGCGGTGGTGCGGGGTCTTCCACCACCTGCGCGATATGCACACCCGGTCCAGCACCGTCTTGCAAACCGATCCCATTCGGCGATTCCGTTGCATCGCCAATCGATGAGCCGTTCGATACGTTGCGCAACGAATCGAGAAAATTGGAGTCGCCCTGGTTCGCCGCGAAGACCACCATCTGGCGGTGGTACGGCCCACCCGAGGCCGTGCGTGTCGTCTCCGCATTGGCCATGTTGGCCGCCACCACTTCAGCGCGCACCCGCTCCGCCTGCATCGCCGAACCCGATGTTTCCATCATTCCGAAAAGATTCATGATGCTTCCGCCCCCGTGCTTCGATTCCTCACTTGCTGTCGGCGTGAATCGCATCCATCACGCGCTGGTACTCCTCGCGCAGCAGGGTCACGCCGGTTTTGAACTTCAACTGCGCTTCCGCCAGATTCAGGCTTTCGCGATCCATCGAGACGTCGTTGCCATCGGGACGCGAGATCAGGCCATCCACCGCCTTCACCCGCACCGGCCGCGCGCCGCGGCCTTTGTCGGTGTCGTCCAGCGCCTCGCGCATCTCCGCCTCAAAGTCCATTCCCAGCGCCCGATAGCCGGGAGTATCGATATTCGCCATGTTGGCTGCGGTCAGTTTCGTCTCCGCCACAGCGAGATCCATATATCGCGCGATCTGATCGCTGAGCCGCGTTTCGATCCCCATCATCCCGGATTCCCTCCTTCAATTGACCGGCATGCCGAAATCAATTTCCTGCGAGGTGAGCATCGGAGCGTCGCCCGCCAGGATCGCCGCCCGTTCCAGCACATGTTGCAGCTCGCGCACGTTTCCCGGCCAGGAATGCGTGCTCAGCTTCCTCAGCGCAGCCGCATCGACCTTCTTCAGCGGCGCTTCGCGTCCCAGAATCCCGAGGAAGTGCTCAACCAGCAGCGGCAGATCGTCCAGGTGCTCGCCAAGCGACGGCGTGCGAATCAGGAAAACCGCAAGACGGTAGTAGAGATCGGGGCGGAAGATGCCCGATTGAGCATTCTCCGCCAGCGGCTGGTGGGTCGCGGCCACCAGGCGCACATCCACTTTCACCGTCTGGTTATCGCCCACCCGCTGCAACTCGCCGCTTTCAACAAAGCGGAGCAGCTTCGATTGAAGAGCCAGCGGCATCTCGCCGATTTCATCCAGAAAGAGGGTTCCTCCATCGGCCGATTCGATGCGCCCGACCCGGCCCTGCACCGCCCCGGTGAACGCGCCGCGGGTGTGCCCGAAAAGTTCGGCCTCCAGCAGCGCCTCGGGAATGGCCGCGCAGTTGATCGCCACAAACGGCTTGCGGCTGCGCTGCGAAAGGCGATGCACCGCCCGCGCCACCAGCTCTTTTCCTGACCCCGTCGGACCTTCGATCAGGACCGGCGTCGTGCGAGGCGCCACCAGTCGCACGCGGCGGCTGATCTCGAGCATGCAACCCGCGTTGCCGATCAGCTCAGGAAGGCCCTGGACAATCTCTTTCTGCTGCGCGCGGGGTTCGGCGAACCGCGAACATTCAACCAGCTTCAGCTTGTTCTTCGCTTCGAGAGCATCCGGGCCTTTGTCCGCAGCCGGCCGCGCCTCAAACGCGCACGGCCTATCCGGTTGCGCCTCAGCCCCGGTTTCACCCAGTTCGGGAGCGCTTTGCCATGCCGATGCATCCGTATCCTGGCACCGCCGCAGGGCATACAGAAGCTCCTGGCGATGCGGCCCGCGAGGGCTCTCGCGCGATGAGTCGCCGTTGGCCGTCACCAGATCGACATCGGGAAAGAAGGAACGGAAATCGTTCAGGAATTCGTTTTGATCAAGATCGGGAAGCCACGCGTCGACGATCAGCGCTTCCGGCGCCGCCGACTCGGCGTGGGCCCACGCCTGCGCCCCGCTGCCTGCCTGGCGAACCTGCCACCGAAGGCCGGAAAGCACCTCGCACACGCGTTGCCTGAAGCTCGAATCGGCGCTGGCCACGACCGCGGAGCGCGGTCTCACTCGTGTCGAAGCGGGAGGAACGGGAAGGGTTGCGGTTTGCATGGCGTTTTCCTTTCGGTCAGGCTGAATGCACGAAGACTGCAGGAACGGAAGCCGGATGGAGGGTTTCAAGCGTTTCACCGGTCCGCGGCGCAACGCCGGCAACGAGAGACGAAACCGTTTCGGAATCGACAGTCGCCGCAGTTGTGCTGGCCATCTCGCGCTCCGAAGGCACAAAATACCCCCGCCCCCGTGCGGTGCGGATCAATTTTCCCGGAGGCGGATCGTTCAGCTTGCGGCGCAGATAATTTACATAGACGTCTACAATGTTCGTGGTCTGGGCCGGTTCCATCTTCCACACCGAATCGAGAAGCTCGACCCGCGAAACGCAATGCCCCCGGTTCAGCATCAGGTGTTCGAGCAGCGCGAATTCCTTGTTGGTGAGCTCAACCGGATGTCCGCCGCGATGCGCCGTATGTTCCAGGCGGCTGACTTCGAGATTGTCGGCGCGCAACACCAGGCGGGCTTCGCGCTTGCGCCGCAAAAGCGCGCGGCAGCGGGCACGCAGTTCCTGCAGGTTGAACGGCTTGGTCATAAAATCGTCTGCGCCCCGATCGAGGCAGCGGACACGCGTTTCTACCTCAGGGCGTGCCGAGAGCACCAGCACCGGCAATTCCGCATCGGCGGTCCGAATCTGTGCCAGAACTTCTTCACCGTCCATCACCGGCAAATTCAAATCGAGGATCGTCAGGTCGGGCATCTGTTCGCGAAATGCGCTGATCGCTTCCCCGCCGTCGCGGGCCACCCAGACCCGGTGTCCCATCCCTTCCATCCCACGCTTCAAAAAGATTCCCAATGCCAGGTCGTCTTCGGCGATCAAGAGCCTCATTGCGTTTCCTTCCCCGTGAACTCCATGGCACTGCGCTTCTGAGAATGAGTGCCGGCTAACCTGCGGCACACATCCACCATGAGTCGGGGGAGAAGGAAACTCAAGATAAAGGGGAGAAAAAAGATGGTGCGGATTCCTGAAATGAAGTGCGGAAGAGGTCAGTACCAAAATGGAGTTGCACAGGATTCAACCGATCCGCGCGCGCACCTCGGGGTCCAGCCCTCGGACTAGTCAGAAGCGTCGGCGCCACCTCCCAGAAACGGCGCCATCAAGCGTCGGAGCTCAAAGAACCCGGCGCCTCATCCGGCACTTCTCTTCCTTATCACGGCTTCTCGAACGCAGCCAACTTCCCCCGCATTCAATCCATTTCATGCAGGGTGTTGTATGCCTCCTGCAGAGCCGGATCGTTCAGCCCGGTCGCCTGCAGTTTGGCCTCAATGCGCCTGCGGACCTGATCGGCGTCCGGAAAATCCTGATTCGTCCAGAAACGGTCCTTCTGCTCGAAATATCCTGTCTCCTGCAGAAACCAGATCCCGTATCGGTAGGCATCGCCTGGAGTATCGTCGAGATCGCTCACCTTGAACGATCCGTCGGGCTCGTACGACTCGGTCAGACACCAATGCAGCATCCGCAGAATTTCTCTCCGCGCCCGCTCCCGTGTTGCTTCATCCAGCGTCGGCCAGGCCAGACGGAAGATCTTCACTGCGTCCCAATTCAGATGATTCTCGTAATGTCCGTCAAACAGGATTCCAGCCGGAAAGTTGACCCGATCCAACTCCAGCACGCGCCGCGCAATCATGTCCTCGTGATCCACCGCGCCGTGGAGATCCGAGACCACATGGAAAGTCATCGCCATGTCATCCATCTTCCACACCCTTCCGGTACGGTCCACAAGCCACTGGCCCCAGCATCCTGTCGCCGGATTCTGCCACCGCACAACAAATTCCTTCAGCGCATCGCGAAGCTCCGGGTCAAACGTGTAACAGTTGGTGGGAGTTGTCGCAAATAACATGCGTGCGATTGCCGAAAACGTCTCATCTGTTTCCTCGCGGTTGAATACGCCTGTCCTCGTGAAAGCATCATCCAGATCCGAGTCGAGCAAAGCATTCAGCTTCTGCGGAGAGTTGATCCGGTCCAGGAAGGTCAGCGGATAGCGCGTCGGCGCGCGGCACCCTTTCACATTGTCCACCGAATAGTACATCCGTAAATACCACGTATCGATGCCCCCGCCCCAACTGCCGTCCGAGGCTTGTTGTTCCGCGGCCAGTTTCTGCTCCTGTGCTTCTCCGAGACTTCGGCGCAGGAGATCGATCTCGGCCCGCGTCGCCTGAACATCCGGTGTGAAGTTCAGCCGCCATCGAATCTCGCGATAGATATGCATCGAGTAGTGCATGTCTTCGCCGGCGGACTCGCGTCGGTTGATCTCCTCGACCAGCGGCCGGAGCTCAGGATTCAGCAGACCAAGCCGTCGCTGCCGCGCCAGGGGAATCTCCGCGAAATCCCAATAGAACTCGGCTGCGTCGCGGAACCGGTGCCACCGTGACTCACCCGGATCCGGCGGCGGAGCCGTGAACACCCGAGCGTGAGCGATTCCTATGGCCACAAGCGCGCGTTTCAAGTCTCCACGTGTTGCATACACAAGCAGAGATACGATGAACAGCGCTGCTGCCAGGGGAAGAATCCACCGCCTGAGTCGGCTCATGCAGGCAATGATAGTTCTTGCCGTCGTCCTGGCTCCGTACACCCGGCCCCGGCTTTCCTTAAACCTCTTCCGTTGTCTTCAATCCTTTGTTTCGGCCATCACCGCCCGCTCCGCCCTTGCTGTTCCCCAACACTTGACTGCGTCAAGCAAGCCGGCCTGGTTTCACGGATGCAAATGCTGCCCGCGTTGCGTTTTCGGAACGCCCCCAAAGAAAATACGAAAATAAGTTCTTGCCATTCGCTTTTTGTTCGCTATAATGCGCCCATGGCTGTCACTCGAAGGCAGAAAGAGATTCTCGATTTTCTCGAGTCGTTTGTCGCCCGCAACGGCTACTCCCCCTCCTTTGAGGAAATCGCACGCGGCATGGAACTGAAAAGCCTGGCCACGGTGCATAAGCACATCAGCAACCTTGAGAAAAAGGGAATGCTGGACCGCGTGCACAACCGCAGCCGCTCGATTGATGTGCTGCCGCCCGGCACGCGCACCCGCACCAGCGACAGGCTGCCGCTCGCGGGCCGCATCGCTGCCGGCTTGCCGGTCGAGGCGGTCGAAGCGCAGGAGAGCATTTCACTGCACGACGTCGTCGGAAACCGCGATGTCTTTGCGCTCGAAGTCAGAGGCGATTCCATGCGCGACGAGCACATCATCAACGGGGATTATGTGCTGGTCGAGCGCACCCGCACGGCGCGACAGGGAGAGATCGTCGTCGCCCTTGTCCATGGAGCCGAGACCACCCTCAAACGCTTCTACTCCGAGGGCCAGGTCGTGCGCCTCCAGCCTGCGAACATGGAGATGGAGCCCATCTATGTTCCCGCGGCGCAGGTCGCCATCCAGGGACGCGTGCTTGGCGTGTTGCGGAAGTATCGCTGATCATCCCGAAACACAAACAGGGCCCGGAATCCATCCGGGCTCTCAGGAAGCTCCATAATTACGCCAGAACGATTAGAGTTGAGTGATGCGCGGATCGAGCACAATCCATCCGATGTATCTGACCCTCAGTGCGGTGGACGTTGCTGATGACGAGCGTCTTCGAGCGGCATTGGCTCAGATCGGCGGTGAAACGCTAGGCGTCACCATCAAAGCGGACCCAGAGAGCGCCTACACTATTTCGGCAGATGGTCAGCTATGCCTTGAATCAATCTGCGATCGCCTTCGCAGCGAATACCACTGTGCGATCAACGTTAGCCCAATCAAGGCTGTCTTGCTAGAAACAATCCGCATACAGACCGAGGCTGAAGGAAAGTACATTCGCCAGACCGGCGGAAGGGGCAATTACGGACACTGCAAGCTCCGCATCGAGCCAAACGAGCCGGGAAAAGGCTACGAGTTCGTCAACGACCTCAAGGGCGACGTGGTGCCTATAGAGTACGTAAAGCCAATCGACCAAGGAGTTCAGGGCGCATTGGAACTGGGGATCCTTGCTGGCTTCCCGATCGTGGACGTGAAGGTAACACTATGCGACGGCAGCCATCACGAAGTCGACTCGAACGCAATGGCATTCAAATTTGCCGGCTCGATCGCGTTCAAAGAAGCCGCACGCAAGGCGCGTCCGGTGCTGCTGGAGCCGGTGATGGCGATTGAAATTGACGTGCCCGAAGAGCGAGGTGCAGCAATTCGCCGTGAAGTCCATGGACACCGGGGACGTATCGAGCGCCAGAGAATCGTAGACGGCTTCAGTGAAATTGCGGCCATTGTGCCCCTGTCGGAACTCTTGGATTTGGCTTCTACGGGCCTTGCTCAATTCCCGATGGAGTTCGCGGGTTACGAGGCGGTGTCTGACCACGGACCTTCCACCGATAATGGCATCGGAGTGACCGCGAACAAACCAAACTACCCAGGGCCTCGCAGACGATCTAATACGGCACCAATTGAGCATGAAGATGATTGATTTGGCTGCCCTGTTTCCAGATCGCTGGCGCATCACCGGCGCAAACCTTCCCCACCCCGCGGTTTTGAAAAGGCACGACCTCTGAATGGTCAATTTCGATTCGGGCTTCAGTCGCTGCCAGATAGTTTTTGATCTGGTCAGCCGTCTCGGTCTGCCAACAAACCAAGGCCCGGAATTCATCCGGGCCTCCACTTCAAATCTCTTCGCCAACGGCTACGCCAGCAGCCGCTGCACTTTCTCTTCAATGATGTTCTGCGGCACGTAGCCAACAATCTGGTCGGCGACCTTCCCGCCCTTGAACAAAAGCAGCGTCGGAATCCCGCGAATCCCATACCGCGAAGGCGTTGCGCCATTTTCGTCCACGTTCACTTTCGTTACCTTCAACTTGCCTTCATACGTGGCCGCCAGCTTATCCACGATCGGTGAAATCGCTTTGCACGGGCCGCACCATACAGCCCAGAAATCTACCAGTACCGGCTGCTCGCTGCGCAGAACTTCCTGGTCAAACGTCGCATCGCTTACTTCTAGAACTCCCAATCCAGCCATGTCTCTCCTTGCGGTGAATGCCTGTCCTCTATCAGTTTAATGGCAAACTCTGCTTTCATAAGATGCAAAAGCCCCTCGCAAAGTCGCAGAGGGTCCTGAAGCTGAACCTGTATGTGCTGGAAGCGGAAGAAAGCAGCGCGGGATGGCGCCGATCTGTGCCCTGAAAGGAGAAGCGCCCGGATCCGTTGAAGAATCCTGGGCGCTAGAGCAGCCCTCCCCCAGAACTGCCCACGCAAGCGAATGTAGGGGTATCGTTCCCAAAAGGCAAGAAAACTTAGGTAATCCGTAGAGTAATCAAAATCAGGTGATTAGCAACTAGGTCACCCCGCGTGCCGCCAACATTACTCCCTGAGCACTAACGCGATTAAGCTGCGGTTTCGCAAACGCGCTCCTCATCGCACCACGATTCCGCCGCATGCAGAAAACCACGCTTCTCGCGAAAAGGCCCGGACTTTGCGCCCGGGCCTCTTTCATCATGGCTCGTTGTTATCTCGGTCCGCCGCCGCCGGGACCACGCCCGCCGCGCCGACGCCTGCGTCTCCGGTTGGGGTCTCCTCCTTGCGGGCGGCCACCGCCGCCAGGACCCGCGGGCTGTCCCACTCCCACCGGTGTGCCTTCGATCCGGTTGAAGTTGGGTTCATTCTCCTCGTCAATCTCTCCGCCCTCTTCGTCGTCGAAGTCTTCGCCGCCTTCGATCAGAATCGTGCTCTGATTCGACTTCGGCTGGCGCTCATCGAACTCGTGCCGCGGCTTCATCGTCTCCGGAGCCTCAGACGAATCGATCTCCACTTCGCCCGATTCAACCGGAGCAGACTGCGCCATCTTCGCCCGCTGTTCCTTGATCAGTGCCTTTCTGCTCAGCTTGATGCGGTTGCCTTCAATCGCCAGCACCTTCACCATCACCTGGTCGCCCTCGCGCAATTCGTCCTTCACTTCCTTCACGCGATGCTCGGCGATCTCTGAAATGTGCAGCAATCCATCCGTGCCCGGGAACAGCTCCACAAATGCGCCGAATTCCGCCAGCCGAACCACCTTGCCCAGGTACGTCTTGCCCACCTCGGGAACCGCCGTGATGTCGCTGATGATGGCCAGCGCCTTCTTCAACCCTTCGGCGTCGCTCGAGGCAACGCTCACCCGGCCGCTGTCGTCCACATCGATCTTTGCGCCCGTCTGCTCGATAATGCCGCGAATCGTTGCGCCGCCCTTGCCGATCAGGTCGCGTATCTTGTCCGTGGGAATCTGCACGGTTTCGATCCGCGGAGCATACTGCGAACGCTCCTCGCGCGGTCCATCGAGCTCGGCATCCATCTTGTCCAGCAGGAAGAGCCGTCCGCGTCGCGCCTGCTCCATCGCCTGCTGCAAAATCTCGCGCGTCAGCCCGCCGATCTTGATGTCCATTTGCAGCGCCGTAATGCCCTTGCGCGTGCCCGCCACCTTGAAATCCATGTCGCCGTAGTGATCTTCCGCTCCGGCAATGTCGGTCAGGATGGCGTAGTCGTCGCCTTCCTTCACCAGCCCCATCGCCACTCCCGCCACCGCGCCTTTCAGCTTGATGCCGGAGTCAAACAGCGCCAGACTCGCGCCGCACACCGTTGCCATCGACGACGATCCATTCGATTCAAGAATGTCCGAGACAATGCGAATCGAATAGGGCGAGTCCTCGGCGCTTGGAAGCACCGCGGAAATCGCGCGCTCTGCCAACGCCCCGTGACCCACTTCGCGCCGCCCCACGCCTGTCATGCGGCCCGTCTCGCCCACGCTGAAGGGTGGAAAGTTGTAGTGCAGCATGAAAGTCTTCCGCTGCTCGCCTTCATAGCTCTCCAGCCGCTGCGCTTCGTCCGCCGTTCCCAGCGTTGCCGTAACCAGCGCCTGCGTCTCGCCGCGCGTAAACAGTGCCGAGCCATGCGTGCGCGGCAGAACTCCCGTCTCGATGCTGATCGGACGAATCTCGTCGAACGCGCGCCGGTCGGGCCGAATCCGTTCCTTCGTCACCTGCTCGCGGAACAGCCTCTCCCGCAGGTGCTCGTAATAGGTCGCCAGCTTCTTCTTGGCATTTGCATCGTCAGCCGGAAGCTCGGCAGCCAGCTCATCCTTGATCTGCTTGATTAGCCCGTAGCTCTCCGTCTTGCCGTGTGTCTTTGTATCCAGCGCATCCTTCAGGCGGTCGCCAATCTTTGCCTTCAGCGCCTCGTAATACGCCTCGTCAAACTCGGGCGCCGCGAATTTCCGCTTCGGCTTCCCTGCCTTCGCAACCAGCTCCTCGATTGCCGCGACAATCTTCTTGATCTCGGTATGCGCAAACTCGATCGCCGCCAGGATCACTTCTTCCGTCTCTTCCTTGGCGCCCGACTCGATCATCACGATGCCGTCTTTGTGACCCACCACCATGATGTTCACCGTGGTCCCGGCACGCTCGCTGTAGGTGGGGTTGATCACGAATTCGCCATTCACCCGCCCCACGCGCACGGCCCCAACCGTCGTGCTGAAAGGAATATCCGACAGCGCCAGCGCAGCCGCGGCGCCGTTGATCGCGATCACGTCAGGATCGTTTTCCTTGTCCGCCGAAAACACCAGCGCAATCACCTGCGTCTCGTTCCGGAATCCATCGGGAAACAGCGGCCGGATGGGCCGATCGATCTGCCGCGAGGTCAGGATCTCCTTCTCGCTCGGCCGCCCTTCGCGCTTGATGAATCCGCCGGGAATACGGCCTCCCGCATAGGTGTACTCACGGTAATCCACCGTAAGGGGGAAAAAGTCGATGCCCTCCCTTTGTTCTGGAGAAGCGACTGCCGTCGCCAGCACCACGGTCTCGCCCGTGCTCACCAGCGCCGCGCCGGAGGCTTGCTTGGCCATGCGTCCGGTCTCAAAAACCAGCCGCTTGCCGCCGGCAAGCTCGACTGTTACTTCATGCTTTGTAGACATAGTGTCCTCGTTTCGTTTTGTTCGCTTGGGAAACTTGAGAGTTGAAGGCGCCAGGTGCCCATCCTTGACGCGCTCTTCCATCATGGGTGGGAATCGACAAACCACTGTTTCGCGCTGCAAAGAGTTCGGCTTTGTCGTTCGCCCTTGGGACAGGCCACGACTTGACTCGGGGCCCCCGGCGACAGGTCTTCGTCGCTGGGGTGATGACTCGGGGCCCCCGGCGACAGGTCTTCGTCACTGGGGTGATATTCAGTTGTGCCGCCCGCGCGCCTGGCTTTGGGACAGGGCACGACTTCAGTCGTGCCGCCCGCGGCCCAAAAGTGACCGGGGCTTTAGCCCCTGAAATCTTCCAGCGGAGGGAGCAGTGGCCCTCAGGTCGGAGGGAGCAGTCGCCTTCAGGCCCCTCATATCTGGCCATCCACCATCCGGGCTTTAGCCCCGGATGAGCTGAATCCCCATCCAGCCGACAACTCCGCTTCGGCACCGGTGGCAGGTGCCACTCGCCAGGTGCACCATGGACCAAGTTCCTCAATGGAACACGGGCCGTGACCTGTCCTCGGTCTGGGCGCTTCCGGATCAATGTTTGCTTTCTGATTACTTGCGGATACCGAGCTTGCCGATTACGTCGCGATAGCGGTCCGAATCGTGCATCTTCAGGTAATCCAGCAGGCGGCGGCGCTTGCTGACCAACATGAGCAGGCCGCGCCGGGAAGCGTGGTCCTTCTTGTGTGTCTTGAAGTGCTCCGTCAGCTCGCCAATGCGCTCACTCAGGATCGCAATCTGTACCTCCGGCGAGCCGGTATCAGTGTCATGAGTACGAAAGCGTTGAATCAAATCTGTTTTCTTAGCAGTCGCCAGCACGGCGTGTAGTACTCCTCTTTTTCTCTCAGTCCACTCTCAAGTGTCTCTTCTACTTTAACATGGAATGCCGCCACCACCCCAACTTCACTCCCCCAACGCCTTGCGCCCCCTCCATGACACGCTTTTCCGTCTCGGCCCTTGGTTCTTCGATCGCTGGCAGCGGTCGCTGTGCCCGCACGCCCGGTGTGGAAGACTCGGCCTGGGCGTTCGTCGCATTCCCCGGCAATCGGATCGCGCGCCCCCGTGCAGGGTGTGCAACCGGCCCTGGAGCTGGTTGCACAAATCCTGCTTCAAAGAGCACGGCTTTAGCTGTACCGTGAAATGGCCTATAAAGGAAGGGGCTTTAGCCCCTGAGGCCCTGAGGTTTTTTTCAACCGTCCTGACCATTTGTGCAACCGGCCCTATGAATCTGCTTCCCAGCAAAGGATGACTATGTCCGGCTTTGATCCATGGAAGGAAACACCTCGCAAATCCATCGTCATTGTCTTGCTTTCCGTTTTCCTTTTCTTCACGACGATTGGATTTGCCAATGACATCATGTCGATGGGCCAGCAGCGGCCGACCCGATTCCTGCTCGGGGTCGTTTTGTATGGGCTGTTCGCCGTTTGCTATGCGGTCGGGGGCGTTTCTCTGCGAAATAGATGGTGGATGGCCGTCCTGCCCATCTTTGTCGTGGAGTTTTTCGTGATGGGGCTTCTCGCGCACCTGTTTCCTGATCGACCGATGCCGGCAATGATGACCGCCGCGCAATTGAGCAGCCTGCGTTTCCGCTTGACACTCGACAGCATCGCCACGATCGCCGTCGTGAGCCTCGGATACACTGGCTTCTTTTCTGTCGCCGTAAAAGAAGCACAGCGGTACGTAAAAACGCGCGTCGAAAACGCGATGTTCGAGAGCGAAATGGCTGCGGCGCGACAGGTGCAGCAGGTCATTCTCCCGGCCACCCGCCAGTCGTTCCCTGGCTTCGCCGTTGAGTCCGTTTACAAGCCTGCGCGCGAGGTAGGGGGCGATTTCTTCCAGATCGTGCAAGTGGAAAATGGCGCCTTGCTCTTGATCATCGGCGACGTTTCCGGCAAGGGGCTGCCGGCAGCCATCATGGTATCGCTGCTGATCGGATTGATTCGCGCGACGGCTGAAGTTACGCACGATCCCGTTCAACTGCTCCGCAGACTCCACGAGCAAATTGTCGGACACACCGCTGATGGATTCGCCACCGCTCTGGCTGCCCTCATCGCCGCCGACGGCCGTGTCACGCTCGCCAATGCGGGCCACTTGTCACCCTATCTTGATGGGCGCGAAATCGAACTCACAGGCGCGCTCCCCTTGGGAGTCAGCGGCGGCGGACAATTCGAAGCCACGAATGTGCGCTTGGATCCAGGCTCCCGCCTCACATTCCTCTCCGATGGCGTTGTCGAAGCGCAGAACGAGAGAGGCGAATTGTTTGGATTCGATCAGGCGGCGGCGATCTCGCGCGAAGCTGCCTCGACGATTGCCGAGGCCGCGGTTCGGTTCGGACAAGCCGACGATATCACGGTGGTGACGATCGAGAGGCTGGCCCCAAGTTTACGCCGCTTCTAGATCTTTTTTGACTTTCGATTTGTAGGACGGTTAAGTTGGCCTTCCCCCACAGCCGGGTTCATTTACGAGTACGCGTGAGGTGTCTTGATGGGAATTGACTGTCAGCCGGACGCAAACATCGATGCACTGCGAGTGGTATTTGAGCGCCAGCGAAGCAGCTTTCGCCAACACACTCCTCTCGGACTTGGAAAACGGCGGGAAGCTCTGGACATCTTGCTGCGCAGCGTCATCAATCGCCAAAACGCAATCGTTGAGGCGGTAACCTCAGACTTTGGGCAGCGTTCTATCAGGGAAACTCAGTTGCTTGAGATCTTTCCCCTCATCGACGAGATTCGATTTGTGAAGCGCAATCTCCGCCGCTGGATGCAGACGCGCAGCGCGGCGACGAACTGGCAGTTCCTGCCTGCCCGATCAAAGATCATGTATCAGCCCCTGGGAGTCGTGGGCGTCATTGGTGCGTGGAACGTGCCGGTCTTGCTGACGCTGTCGCCGCTGGCCAATGCGATTGCGGCAGGCAATCATGTCATCGTTAAGCCGTCTGAGCTTGCCCCCGCTACCGCTGAAGTCATACGACGAATGATCGGTGAGGCATTTCCCGAGGAATACGTCACCGTTGTCACGGGAGGTCGAGAAGTTGCGTCGGCTCTTTCTGCTCTGCCCTTTGACCATCTCCTCTTCACGGGTTCCGAATCTGTCGGCAAACTCGTATTGAAGGCCGCGGCGGAAAATCTTACGCCCGTCACTCTCGAACTTGGCGGTAAGTCGCCGGCTTTAGTGCATGAGTCCTATCCAATGGCGACGGCTGCGGATCGCATATGCTCTGCGAAGTTCTGGAACGCGGGACAAACCTGCATTGCTCCGGACTATGCCCTTGTGCCTTCGAAAAAGGTCGATGAGTTTGTCCACAAGTGCCAGGCAGCCCTGTCAAAACGGTATCCTGATCCCGCGAGCAATGCGGATTACACTCACCTGATCAGTAAGCCCGCCTGGGAACGGATGCGAGACCTCGTGGACGACGCACAAAGCAAAGGGGCGCGCGTTCTTCAGACCGGCTCCAGGCATCAAGATGCTGCTGCGGGGAGTCGATTCTTCCCTCCAACGCTTCTTGTTGGCGCAAACAACTCCATGCGCGTAATGCAGGCAGAGATCTTTGGGCCGGTCCTGCCGATCATTGAATATGCCTCGATCGACGATGCTTTGAGATTCATCGATGCTCGACCACGGCCACTCGCCCTTTATTACTTTGACCGGAACAACTCACGAATAAGGATGATCCTGAAGCAGACTCTCTCCGGGGGCGTCACCATCAACGACTGTATCTATCACTTCGTTCAGCATCAACTGCCCTTCGGTGGCGTTGGGTCAAGCGGCATGGGCGCATACCATGGCTTTGACGGATTTAGTGCCTTTTCGAAAAAGAAGGGAGTGTTTCTGCAAAACGCGTTCGTCGGATGGTTTCTCGACCGCGCGTTGAAGCCGCCCTATACGCCCTGGTCGGATCGCACAATCGGATTTCTGGTTGGACAAATGAGGGCACGTGCCATCCGGAAGATGACCCTTTCCTGAAGTCAACCTCAATCGGAGATGAAAAGGGGCCGTGCCCCATATGGCCGAACTTGCCGAAGCTTCCTCATGCCCACCAATCCGCCAAGTGTCTAGAAACGGCGGGAGAATGGCGCTATAATCACCGGTCCCCATGAATGCCAAGTGGCTGTGCGAAGAGGGGTCCCAGCATGAATCTCTTGCGTACCCGATCCTGGCGCAGGGCAGCCTGCTTTGCATCGGTTCCCTTACTCGCCACCTTCATTTCCTCCGCCGTCGCCGCTCAACTCGATGGTCGATTTTCTCTCTCGAAGGAAAAGTATCTTGCAGGCGAGCCGGTCTTCCTGTCATTCACGGTGAAAAATGCGGGCAATCAGCCGGTCAGAATTCGCACTGCCGACCCGCTCAGTTTTTGCGGTGGCTACGGGTTCAAGGTTGCAGGAGTGCGGGACAGAGAAGCGCTGCCCTGTGGCAGAAGCGGATTCGGCGGAAGTTGCGCGTCCAGTGACGTTGTGCTGGCTCCGGGCGAGAGCCGCACTGATCGCATCTTGCTGAACGCTCGTTTCGACCTTAGGCTGCCGGGCAACTACTCGCTGCAAGTAAAACATCGGGTCGTATATGGTGGAGCAGACGAGACCTTGGCTGCTCTTGCAAGCGGTAAGGTTTTTCAGGACTTTGAGACTGAACAGCAAATCCTGATCGCGTCGGGAACGGAAGACGAGATTCAACCTGAATATGCTCAGTATGCGCGTGTTTTGGACTCAGCCGATTTCCATACAAAGCTCGAAGCGGCGCGGGTGGTTGCTTATTTGGCGCCGAAGTTCATGGAACCGACGATCCTGAAAATGTTAGGCACGCCTGCCTTGCAAATTTACGGCGTGGAAGGACTGCGTAGCTTGGGTACATCATCCGCGCACCGCGCGCTCGCCGAATATATAAAAAACGCGCCGCCGACAAACGTCCTGGGCCCCTATCAGACTGCCCTGCGCTACATCGGCGAAATTGGAGATGAAGGCGACATCCCACTACTCATTGAAGTAGCACTCGCAAATGCTCCGGACAGTTCAAGTCGGGAAATAGCAATCGAGTCTGCCGGTAAGCTAGGCGGCGCAGCCGCGATTCCGGCACTATCCGCAGAATTGGCCGACCCATCCATCGACACACGCCAAGCTGCAGTAAGGGCTCTTTATCTGACTGGTTCGCGGGCGGCTGTGCCAGTTCTGATTGGGCTTTTGCAATCGCCGGAGTGGCGCGTGAGCCTAACGGCCGAGTACGGATTGGAGGTGCTCACGCACAGGAGCGGGGCAACAACGACCTCTATGAAGCCTCCTCCTCCGGATACTTATTCCAAATGGATGCACTGGTGGAAGGAGCATGGCGAAACTGCGACCATCTTCAAAACGGACCTATGCGGCAAAGCCGCTCCACTGCCATCCCTTTGATCGCTGCAGTGTCACCGCCATCTCAGACCTTTGGCGTCCAACGGCCTACCCACGGCCGAACTGGAGCCGAGCCCGTCTGTGAGGACCGCTTCGCAGTTGAACCTTGTTGGCATGCATCGGTAGGGCGGCCGCTCTTATGCGGGTCAGCCAAACAGACATTGACGCAGTTGTTGTTCAAGTGGAATGATGGCAGGGTCATGCGCTTCTTCAAGAGCTAATCCGGACGAGCAAAAGGCAGGCTGCGACGAGCGGTCGCGGGTTCTTATGCCTTGAATCTGGCATCGGCGAAATGCTTCGATGCCGCTCCGTAACCGGTTTAGACAATTGGAGAAGTTTATGTTCTGGCCTGAACGCTCTGTTCAGGATCACAGGCGGCAGACGGACCGCGCAATTCACCGCGCTTGTACGGATCTTGCCTGTGATCCAATTTCCTTCGCAAAGTTTCAAGAGTTACTACTCTGTGCACGCGTGCGAGCGCCACGCATTTTCGAGGCGCCGATCGCGAATGCGCGACATCCTGGCGTTGACGCCCTGGTGCACCTGGCTCGGTTCCGGACCGCACATGTGCGTTCGGCGCCTGAATGGGCGGGCACGCTGTCATCCTGGCGTCCTGCGATCTCATCCTTGGCGCAACATCTTACGGGCAGGTACCAAGTCCCTGCTTTCATGTCTTCAGTTTGGCATGCAGTCGATTCAGATGGAGACAGGAAGCGTGCATGGGTGATCGCACATTCGCGCGGAGCGAGATTCCGGTCACTCGATCTGCCGATAAACATGACCCGAAAGATGGAGCGCATCTTCTTAGCGTCGCAGGATCATCTTGCGCTGGAACCAGCGCTCCGCCGAGCGGAGTTGCTCGCGCTCGGCATGCCTCTCGATTTTGTGAAGGCAATCCTCTCCACCCGACTGGCAACGGATCTGCGGAATGGTCAGTTCTGGCGCACGGTCTGGATGTTCATCATCTCCCATTCAAAAGAAATTGACGCCACGCAGATCGGGCCCATGATTGACTACATCCAGGCCATCCGGTACGACCGAATCTCCGTTGAGACGCCGGAAGGCATCACAGAAATCGCTCCGCCTCAGCCAGACTTTTCCATCAAAGGGCGAACGATGGCGTCCATGCTGCGCCTGATGCAGCAATGGCATCGTAGCCTTGGCAGAGCCTTCGCCGGTGCCAGGTCCTCGTGGGCGCGATCGCCCTTCAGACCCTGGATGGTGGAAGAGCCGGCGCGTCACGAATCGGACTTGCCCAAGCGCTGGCAAATAGTGGAACTGACCAACAGCGCCCAGCTACGCCAAGAAGGTGTAGCTCTGCATCACTGCGTTGCTAGTTACGCTCACCTTTGCCTCCGCGGCAACTCGAGCATTTGGTCGCTGCGCAGGTGGCAAGGTGAAAAGATTCGCCCGGTGCTCACGATCGAAGTCGATCCAAAGAGACGTGTAGTCATCCAAGCTCGTGGCAAGGCTAATCGCTCAGTATCCGGTAAGCCACGTCGGCTTCTGCACGAATGGGCGACCCGAGAGGCGCTGCAGATGGCCATCTGATGGTGTTCGGTCAGCGATAGGTCAGCATCGCGTGCCGAGATCAGTTGTGAAATGCAGCGTCGGCAGGGGCGCTTCTCCAGCTATCCCCGGAGCCTCAATGCCGCTGTTGCTGCGGCTCCACTAACTTCTTCGCCAAATACGCAACGGTGGCTGCCGCCGCTTCCTCCGTCCCGCACGCCTCCACCATCACATCGAAAAATTCAAACGAAGTCAGCGCGTACAGCGCCGCCGCGCGTTGCCCGTCGACCGCTCCATGCACCCGCTCCACCACGCGCGATGCCAATCCCTTGCGCCTTCGGTTCCGCGCCTCCACCGCCCTTCCAAACTCCGGATCGATCGCCGCAATTCCGTGAATCCGCTTCAGCAGTATCCGGTGCTTCGCCCAGAATCCCGTGAAAACTTCCGCAAGTCCCGCCACCATCGCATCCGGTTGAGTCTGCCCCATCACCATCGGTATCCGATTCATTCCCCCGTCCAGCGCCAGTTCATCGAATAGCGCCTCCAGCAGTTCTCCTTTCGTGCCAAAAAGGTTGTGCACCGTCTGTCGCGTCACCCCGCTCTCCCGCGCCAGCGCATCCATCGTCAGCCGCAGGAATCCCTGCGATTCCAGCAGCTTGCGCGCCGCCGTCAAAATCGCCGCCCGGTTCTGGTCGCACGATTCCTTCCGCTTCCCCAGGTCGTACGGCCGTTTGCAGCTCGGTTTGGGAATGGCTTTCACGATCTCAATCCGAGCTTATCTTTCATTTGACACTGTGTAAAGGTAAATGCATAATCGGAACCAGCCTCTACATGAGGCGCTTCCCCATGGCTCCCCAATCACAACCCGCGCACCTTGATTCCCCTCCGTCCGCTCCCCTCTGGCTCCGTATCGGGTTCTGGATCTGCACTGTCATCGCAGTCGCCGTCGTCATCCGTCGCGTTCTCACCCTCGCCTTCCCCAACCCCAATCCGCCCCCGCAGCTTGGCTCGCTCGACACTGCTTTCGCCTCGCACGCCGCCCTCACTCTCGCTCACATTCTTCCCGCTCTGGCTTTCGTTGTCGTTGCGCCCTTCGTCGTCTTCCGCCGTCTCGACCGCCGCGCCTGGGCCGAGCGCATCCTCTATCCACTCGGCGTCGTCGTCGGCCTCACCGCCTACGCCATGAGCACCTACGCCGTCGGCGGTTGGATCGAACGATCAGCCGTCTTCTTCTTCGACACGCTCTTCCTCTTCTCTCTCTTTCGCGCGTATTCCTACCGCAACCGCGAAGACTCCTCCCTCAACCGCCGCTGGCTGCTTCGCTCCATCGCCATCCTCCTCGGCATCGCCACCACCCGGCCCGTCATGGGCGTCTTCTTCGCCACCGCGCGCCTTACCCACCTAACGTTCCATCAGTTCTTCGGCATCGCCTTCTGGATCGGCTTTTCCATCAACACGCTCATCTTCGAACTCTGGCTGCGTTCGCGCGATCGTCAAATGCACGTTCCCCACAGCGTCGCCCCATCGCGCGCTTGAACTGCACAATTCAAAGGAGTGTCCCATGTCCTCCGCTTCCTTTCCCGCTCCTGCCGCATCGCCCAGACACGCCGGTCCCCCGCTCTGGATGCTCGCCATCCTTTACACCGTCCTCTTCTGCGCCGGACTCTTCCCTGTCACCTTCTTCGGCGGAGCGCCCTACTGGCCTGGCCCCGCCGCCCCTGCCTCTGCCATCGTCAGCTACTTCCAGACCCACACCACAAAAGTCCTCGCCTGCGTATTTCTTCAGACTGGCGCCAACATCTGCCTCGGCCTCTTCGCCGCCACCGTCGTCAGCCGCCTTCACTTCCTCGGAGTCCGCGCCGCCGGCGCCTACATCGCTCTCTTCGGCGGATTCCTGGTCGCCTTCGACAGCATCGCCGCCGCCCTCACCACCTGGACCATGATCCGTCCCGCCGTTGCGCAGAATTCATCCGTCCTCCTCGGCCTCTATTACCTCTCCTTCGCCTTCGGTGGACTTGGTTTCTCCATTCCCATGGGTCTCCTCATGGCCGGCGTCTCCGTCACCGCCGCCTTCATGAAGCTCCTGCCCAAATGGATCATTGTCCTCGGATTGATTCTCGCCGCGGCCGGAGAACTCAGCACGCTTCATCTCATCTTTCCCAGGCTGATCTTCCTCATTCCCCTCACGCGTTTCCCCGGCTTCATCTGGATCATCGCGGTCGGCTTCGCTCTGCCCCGCAGCAGATCAGTCCGCGCTCAACAGCAGCACGCAGCCTAGCCCCGCGCATCACGATCTCTCTTTTGCCATGGCACGGCTCAAAGCCGCCTTTGTCTCGTTTGGTCGAATGATTACTGTCCCTGCCCCACCCAGTAATTCGCCCGCGCCACAATCCGCGCGCCATAATCCTCTGTCGTTCTCACGCGAATCGTGTGCAGCCCCGGCGTCGGATTCGACGGGCTGAACGTGATCAGGTACCGGTTCCGCACGTGCTTGGCCGCTTCCATCACCCGCGCCTCAAATGTCTTGTCCCGCGTAAACGTGTCGTACTCGCCCCCGCTCATGTGAGCAATCTGCTTTGAAACATTCTTCTTCAGCGCGTTGATCGCCATGATCAGCGGAGTCAGCAGGTCCGCCGCCGCGCCCCCGCCATTGTTGCTCTTCAGGTCGCTCAAAAACTCCGCCGTCGCCGGGGAGTACGACACGCTCAGCACCAGCACATCCGATTGCCCGATCTTCCTGATCAGCCCCACCGGCTTCGTGTGTCGGCTTCCATGGTCGCGCTCTTCGCTCACCAGCAGCAGCACCCGCCGGTATTCCTTCGGCTGCAGCTCCAGCAGATCCACCGCATAGCTGATCGTGTCCAGAATCGCTGCTCCGCCGTCGCCCGGCTCAAGCCCTTTCAGGTCCTTCCCCAGCTCATCGCTCGAATGCGTGAAGTCATGCAGCAGATGCGGCTTTGAATCAAATCCCACCAGCGCCGCCTGGCTCCGCCCATCCGCCAGAAACAGATCCAGCAGCGGACCCAGCTTCGCCAGCTTGTCAAACTCCAGCGCGCTCGATCGCCCTTCCTCCACCGCAACCACCAGCGCCACCGGCGCCGTATCCAGCTCTTCCTGTACCCGGATCTTCTGCGGCACGCCGTCATCTTCCACCACGAAATCCGACGCCTTCAGCCCGTACACCACATCGCCGTCCGGCTTTTCCACCAGCGTCGGCACCAGCACTTCCTGCGTCGTCACGCGGATCGTCGGCCCCTGCCCCTGCGCGCTCGGCAGCGGCTTCGGCGGCTCGACAGGAGGCAGTTGCTGCGACCAGGCCGCCCCTTCAGCGAAAAGAAAAATTGCGCATGCCACCCGCGCAGAACCAAATATTCCCTTCATCCCCAATGGAACTCCAGTCCTGATGATACGGCTCGAGCTCCTTCCACCCTTGCTTCCCCGCCCCAGCCTCAATAACTCAATAAATGGTTAGACCGCTGCACCCGGGCAGCGTGCCACCCACGCTCCCAAAATGACCGTCGGGACAGGGCACGGCTTTAGCCGTGCCGAAACAGGCTTTAACTCCGCGGGGCTTCAGCCCCTGAGGCACAGTCACTCCAGCTGTTTTGAAAGGGCATGAGCTCAAAGCTTGCCCCGAGCGATATCCCAGTGTGCCACCCACGCTCCCAAAATGACCGTCGGGACAGGGCACGGCTTTTAGCCGTGCCGAAACAGGCTTTAACTCCGCGGGGCTTTAGCCCCTGAGGCGGGCTTTCTTGATCACGCACATTTCATCTAGCACACAATCGAACAGTGCCGTATCACTTCGAACGTCAAGACAGACAGGGCTGTTAATAATCCCCGCCCTCCCTGGCCAAACTCTCTACTTGCCCCGCGCTTCCTTTTCCAGCCGCCCCGCCCACGCCAGAAAACTCAACAACTCCCACTTCGATTCCCACATGAACCCGAAAATGTCCCTCGCCTTCAGCGTCTCCGCCGGCTTGCCCGAATACGTCTCCACCCGCCAGCGAAGAAACTCGCTTCGCCACGGCCGCAGCCGGTTGCCCCGCGTCGCATTCCAGATAAAACGCAGCGATCCAAACACCGTCATCTCCGCCCGAATCTCAACCCATGGTATCCCGTCCGGCACTACCTTTCGATGTGATCGGCTTCCCCGCTCGCCGTTTCCCTCTTCGGTGTCAAGTGCATCGCTTCAACAACCGTCCGCATCCCCTTCCAGATAAATCACTTGCACAAATCTCCGATTTGCCTTTTAATTCGCCCCGGCTGCTATCCTCGATTCCATTGGATCGTCTCCTGGCTGCCTTGCAGTTCCCGCAGCTAACTCTTTTCGTTTCAAATATTTGCTCGCAACCTCAACGTCATCAATAATTTACCGCGCCCGTCGTGCCCTAACTCCTTTGCCGTCAAAAATTTAGCCGCAGACACCACCAGGGGGGAGTCACCCGCCATGTTCAAAGAATGTCGACACATCCTGTCCAGCGGAGCGCGCTGCCACGCCGCGGCTCTTCGCGATCAGTACTTCTGCTACTTCCACGCCAACCTGCGCCGCTCCGCCGCCGTCCCGCCCGCTGACAAGCCGTTCGACCTCAAACTGCCGCCGCTCGAAGACAAAGGCGCTATTCAGCTCGCACTCACTCAGGTCATCAGTGCGCTCGCCGCCTCCCGCATCGACACCCGCCGTGCCGGACTTCTTCTCTACGGACTCCAGATTGCCGCCCAGGTCACCCCTGCCGTCCCCGACGTCGAGGCCAAAGATCTCGTGCGCGAAGTCTCCTCCGAGCCCGATCAGCAAGCCCTCGCACCCGCAGAGGACATTTGCGAGCCGCCCCAGGATTGCAAGGAGTGCAGCCTTGAAAGCACCTGCGAAAAGGCCCTGCCGTTTCGCACTCTTCGTGAACAAATGGCGGAAGCATGGGAGGCCGACAAAAAATGGTTGGCGGATATGTTCAATGACGCGCGCCGCAAGGAGAGAGAGAGCGTGCTCCGCGAGCAGGCCGCCTCCCAGTTCCCCATCCGGCCTGCCGCCCAATCCTCCTCGCCTTCAACCGGGTCCGATCCGAAACCCGAACTCACGGCCTCCTTCCCTGGCCTGCTTCCCAGCCTCCGCGCCTGCGCTTCGTCTCCCACCCGCAAATGCGCGCATGCCCACCCTCGAAAGGACCGCCTTCAATCGGATGCCCAGCTTCCATGTCTGAAATGCGTTTTGAAAGGTCCGGCTTCAGCCGCGCCGATAAGGCGGCCGGAACATCCGCCGCTGTGCGCCGCAATCCTACCGCACGACGCCCGCGTCCCGTGCCGGCCAGTACACAAAGACCGCTTTTCCGTAGATGAGGTCGCGCTCAACCGGTCCGAATTCGCGGCTGTCGGAGGAAATTGAGCGATGGTCGCCCATCATGAAATAGGAGTCGTCGGGCACCACCATCTCCGCCATCGAACGGTTGTCGCGGTAGCGGTCGGGGACGTAGCTCTCCTTCAGCGGCTTTCCGTTCAGCCACACCTCGCCGTGATCGATCCAGATGCGGTCGCCGGGAAGAGCGATCACCCGCTTGATGTAGCTCTTTTCCGGATCGCGCGGATAGTGAAACACGACCACATCCCCGCGGTGGATTGACTCCACGTGGTACACAAATTTATTGATGAAAAGCCGGTCGCGGTCTTCCAGCCGCGGCAACATGCTGGTGCCTTCGACGCGCACAGGCTGGTAGAGAAACGTGATGATGAGAACGGAAATCGCGGCAGAGATCACCAGGTCGCGCAGCCACAAAAGGAGTCCGCCACCGGGCTTTCGGGGCGAAGGCTGTGCGGCAACATCGAGGTGTGCGCTCTCAAAGGTTGAAGCGTCTTGTTTCGTTTGCAGAGTCTGGGAGTCTTGAATCGGCGTTTGCATCTCTTTAATTCAGTTTAAACACAAATTGGAATTCTCATTCGCAGCCCAGCCCTCCAGGAGGACAAAGCACGCGGGCGCGCCTCGGTTTATCGATGGGACGCGGCTGGTTGGCTGAGGGCACAAGCGCAGGCGCACTCCCCGGAGCGCCTGTTGCCGCAAGGTTTTCGTCTTCAAGGATCAATGGGCGCTGGAGCACCATCTCCACCTGCGTTCCGCTGTCGATATTCACATCCGCTCCGCGGGTAAACAGCGAAACCAGTCCTGCCGTAGCCAGCCCGGCGCCTATTCCCACGAGACCGCCCTCCAGCGGATGCCCTGATTCCACGCCGCTGATCGATCCCACCGTGCCGCCGGTCGGAATGGCTACCTCGGCGACTTTTCCCATATTGCGGGTCTTATCGCCATCCTGCTCAATCGTGCCTTCCCCATCGTCTTTTACTGATTGCTTTCTTGCCCCCGGCAGCGCGTTCACCATGCCCGGGATTTCGACAACCGAGCCGTTCGGAAAAATGATGGACGTAAAGTGCATGTCGAGCTGTGCTCTGCCGCGCACATGTCCGGCGCGAACAACACGGTCCACCACGCCCTGCACGTAGACTCCGGCGGGGATCATGACCCGGTTGCCAACGACCACGGGAAATGTCGATGCCAGGTAGACGCCGTCTCCCGGCCGCGCGCTCCTTGTGTTGATGCCGCTGCGCAGCTGCAGCAGGATCTTTGTCCCGGCGGGAACGGTGTAGGTCTTCTTGGCCTGAGCGGGTGCATTGCCCGTTGCAGAAGCGGCTGGCGTCGGGGCTGGCTGCGCTGCCGGGCTTGCGGCCGTCGGCGCCTGGGCAGAAACCAGCAAGGATGCCCCGGTGGCAAGGCTCACTACGATTGCCGACTTCACGGTCGCTTCGAGCAGGCGCATCTCTTCCTCCGCCGTATCTGTCCGATTGATAGACGTCGCCCTTCCATTGAAGGGTAGCCCAGAGAAGGAGCGTTTGCCAAAACATCCGGTTCGCCCATTGTCGTCCAATTCGCGGTAGGATGCGGTAAAGGGATGAGTGCCGCATCCAGCCCGACTCAAAACGAACTTCAAAGCCGGTTTCCTCGTGTGTACGATGTGCTGTCGGCCGCGATTGCCGCCCGCAGCTTCCCGGGCTGCGCTTTTGGGGTCTTCGCCAACAATGCCGTTCAACTTCAGGATGCCCTTGGGCGTTTCACCTATGAAGATGCTTCACCGGCCATCACGATCAACACCGCATACGACATTGCCAGCGTGACCAAGGTGGTCGCCACCACGGCGGCCTGCATGCTGCTCCATCAGCGCGGCAAGCTCGACCTCGATTCTCCGCTCGGCGACTTCCTGCCCGCGTTTGTGATTGGCCGCGACACCGCCGAGGGCGCCCGCCACATAAGGATCCGCCATCTGCTGGCGCATAGTTCAGGCTTGCCCGGATACATCGAGCTTTTCAGGAAAGCGGCAACTCCGGAAGAGTTACTGCGTGCCTGCCTGCAGCTGCCCATCGAGGGTGAACCAGGCACGCGCGCCGAATATTCCGACATCGGGTTCATCCTGCTCGGTAAAGCAATTGAGGTCATCACCGGCGAGGATCTGGCTGCGTGGGTTGCGCGCGAGGTCTTTGGGCCGCTTGGTCTCGCGTCCACGGCCTTTGCCCCAGCCGCCTCCATGCGAGATTCCATTCCTCCCACAGAAGACGACGCTACATTCCGCCACCGCCGCATCCAGGGCGAGGTGCAGGACGAGAACGCATTCATCCTCAATGGAGTGGCAGGCCATGCCGGGGTCTTCTCTACCGTTCCGGATTTGCTGCGCTTCGCCGAGGCGATCCTCGCACCTTTCTCGCAGCCCGATTCCGACGGCCGTTCTGCATTTTTTCAAACCAGGACGGTCGAGTGTTTCGCCACCCGCCAAGGTCCCAAGGGCAGCTCGCGTGCCCTCGGATGGGACACGCCGTCAGAGAACTCGTCGGCCGGCCGGCATTTTTCCGCGCATTCGGTCGGGCACCTCGGGTACAGCGGCTGTTCTTTGTGGATCGATCTCGATGCCCGGCTGGCCGTCGCCCTGCTCACCAATCGCACCTGGCCCGATCGGCAGAACCAGGCGATTCGGGAGCTGCGGCCCCGTTTTCACGACGCGGTTCGCGAAACCCTCTAAGTGTCCAGAAAACCTCGAGGTTTGTTGGACTGCAGAGGAGCGGGCGCCTGGGGCGCGGCTTTCCCGATCTTTTCTCAGTGAGCTGACCAGACCTCCGGCGCCTTGGCAAGCGTTTCCAATTGAACCCCTGCTAAGTGCTTTTCGTACCGTGGAAATCAACCTGCTCCCACCTCGAAAGTACTCTTGGACTTGCACAAATTCCGGTTACAATTAAAGGCTGGGGACTGTTTCGATGCTAACCAGCACGACGCCGCAGGATGTGGCTGAAGCACCTAAGCAAGACGAGGCAAAGAAAGACCCAGCCTCGATCCTTCAGCATCTGGTCACTGAGAGCCAAAACGAGGCTTCTCAAGGTTTTGATACCAAATCCGCCCTTGAAATCGCGCGCATCATCAATCATGAAGATGCCAAGATTGCAGCTGCAGTCAAGAAGGCGATTCCTGAAATTGCAGAAGTCATTGACCAGGTTGCCCGCAGCCTGCGCGATGGCGGACGCCTGATCTATATCGGAGCGGGGTCCAGCGGGCGCATTGCCGCGCTCGATTCCTCCGAGTGTCCCCCTACCTATTCCACCGCTCCCGGCCAGATCCAATACATCATGGCCGGCGGTCCGAAGGCGCTGGCCTCGGCGGTCGAAGTCAACGAGGATTCTGAGGAACTGGGCCAGCGGGATGTTGCCCGCCGCCGCCCCACGCGCAAAGACGTGGTTGTTGGCGTTTCCGCCTCGGGCCGGACACCTTATGTCGTCGCTGCTGTCGCCTACGCCCGCGCTCGCGGCGCCCACACGGCTGCGGTTACCTGCAATCAGGACACTCCTCTGGCCGCTGCCGCCGATATCGCCATCGTTGCCGAAGTCGGCGCTGAAGTGATCTCAGGTTCTACCCGGATGAAGGCCGGCACGGCGCAGAAGATGGTCCTGAACATGATCACCACCGGCGCTCTGACCCGGCTGGGCTACGTGTACGAGAACCTCATGGTTAACGTGCACATGCAGAATTCCAAGCTCGTGGAGCGCGGCATCCGCATCCTCATGTGCGCTTGCAATATCGACCGCGCAACCGCCGTGGAGACCATCAAGAGCGCGGGGCGCAGCGTGCCCGTCGCCCTGGTGATGCTGAAGGCCAAGGTCGATAAGCCGGAGGCCGTACGCCGGCTCGCCAAATCTGACGGCAACGTGCGCCTCGCCATCGAAGACAACGTCCTCGAGCTCTAACGCTGAATCGTATTCCGGCCTTAAGCAGAAGGTGACACTCCAGTCGTGTCAGGGGTATCGCTTTTTCAAATTACAAATCTTTACACGCCTTTACTCATCGTGACCGCTGATGGTCCCGATTGGGCTTCTAATCAATTCAGTGCAATCCGGTGTCGTGCACGTGCAACCTGACGCCGCTCCCTCAAGAAAATGCTGGAGGAATCCGATGCGTCCTGAACAGAGATCGGAACATAAGACCATTCTGATCGTCCTATCGCTGTCGATCTTGCTTTCACTGGGCGCGATGGCAGCTGCAGCCGCGCTCGGACCGCCCGAGGGCAATCCGCACCTTCAGGAGCCGAAGATGGCGCACTTCTCAACGCATTCCGTTCACAAAGCCAGGCATCCCCATCCCAATTTCTGGGTAGTTCGCGCCACGGGTTGGGTCATTTCGGCGGCGACCGGGCTGACCTCCTGACCCGACGCCGAAGCCGCGTTCCCCATTTAGACTTTCCATGAGGCACCCAGAACTTCATGGACAAATTCGTCATTCGCGGCGGCAACCCGCTCGTGGGTTCCGTCCGCATCTCCGGCGCCAAGAATTCCGCCCTCCCTTGCATGGCCGCCGCCATCCTCACAGAGGATGAAGTCACTCTGGAAAATGTCCCTCATGTCAGGGACATCGAAACGGAGCGCCGGCTCCTCGTTTCAATGGGCGCCGAGGTCGAGCTCGGCGCGGGAAACCGCACCTCGATCTGCTGCCGCACGCTGTCTGATCCGGTAGCGAAGTACGAAATTGTACGCACCATGCGGGCCAGTTCCCTTGTGCTCGGCCCGCTCATCGCGCGTGCCGGAATGGCGCGCGTGGCCATGCCCGGAGGTTGCGCCATTGGTGGCCGCCCCATTGATCTGCACATCAAGGGCCTGGAAAAAATGGGCGCCTCGATTGTGCAGGAGCATGGCTACCTCGAAGCCCGCGCTGAGCGGCTGCGCGGCGCACATCTCGTTTTTGACAAGATCACCGTAACCGGAACCGAAGACCTTCTTATGGCCGCAGTTCTCGCCGAGGGCGAGACGGTGATGGAAAATTGCGCGCGAGAGCCCGAGGTTGTCGATCTGGCTTCGCTGCTCTCCGCCATGGGAGCCAATATCCAGGGGGCCGGAACCGCCGTGATCCGCGTCCAGGGTGTCAGCACACTCCGTGGAGCCACCTATCGCATCAACCCTGACCGCATTGAGGCAGGCACGTTTCTGGTTGCTGGAGCCATCACCGCCGGGGATCTCACCGTAACAGGTTGCAATCCCGAACACCTCAGCGCGGTCATCGCCAAACTTGGAGAAGCAGGCGCAGCGATCGAAGTTCCAGGGCCGGACTCGGTGCGGGTTTGCGCCAACGAGAAGCTGCGCGCCGTGGACATTTCCACTGAGGAATACCCCGGTTTCCCCACCGACATGCAGGCGCAGTACATGGCGCTCGCGACCCAGTCCCAGGGCGTGAGCCTAGTAACGGAAAACATCTTCGAGAACCGGTTCATGCACGTGCAGGAGCTGGTGCGCATGGGCGCCAACATCAAGGTCGATGGTCGCACCGCAACCGTGCTGGGTCCGGCCAGCCTTTCAGCAGCCGCCGTGATGTGTTCTGACCTGCGCGCATCGGCCTCTCTTGTGCTGGCTGCCTTGGTTGCCGACGGCGAATCCATTGTCGACCGGGTTTACCACATGGACCGCGGCTACGAGCGATTTGAAGAGAAGTTGAAAAGCGTGGGCGCGCAAATTCAGCGCATGGGAAATGTTTTTCCGGTAAAAGGCGACATTGCCGCCGCGGATTGATCCGCTTGATGATGAGCGCGCGGTCGCATCTAGCTCCAGCTCGCCGCCAGGTGCCAGCGCAACCCGCGATCTGCCGTCTTGGTGAGCACCCGCTCATATTCCCGGAGCTCGAGCAGCACGGGAAATGTCTCGGAGCCGATCGCCGCCGGCTTCAAGGTCAGAAACCCCACCAGCGCCCGCACTGTCTCCAGGCCGTCGGTCGGCGCAAACCACTGCGGTTCGGGCAGATTGCGCGCCCATTCAGGATTTCCCGTTCCCTGTTCGAGCAGCAGGGACATCGAGTTCTCATCCGCCGAAAAGAATTCCAGCAACGGGTTCACATGAAGAGCCATCGCCAGCCGTTCCAGCGTTTCTTCGTTGCGGGCCAGCGCGTGACCGTTAACGAATGTATCGAAACCAGGATCTTCCCCTTCCACTACGATGTATAAGCAGGCTGCCATCGCCCCAAGTTTAGTTGATTCATTAATTAATAAAAGAAGATTTTCCTTCGCGGTCATCCGATCGGTTACAGGGCGTCGCCTGCAGTCCCCGTTACTGAAGTTTGGTTCTTCCACCGCCGTGCCACCAAAGAGCTATATCTCCCAAATTGTGGACCTCTTCTAATAGATGAGAGCGTCTTAGTTCCCATCGATGAATATGCTGGATTGGACGAAACTCCCGGATCTCGCGGCGGTCGCGCTGCTCACGTGCGCTTTTGCCTCAGTGGCGCGTCGCGAGCAGACGCAATTCTCGGGGCTCTGGCTCACTGGTTGGGTGATGATCGCCCTGCACTTTGCGAGCTTCATGTTTCTGTCTGCTCCCGGCAACTGGGGGATTCTCGCGGGTGATATTGGTTTGGCGGCGTTAACCAGCGCCGGCGTGCTCTTTATGCACGCCTCCGTTCCGTATCGCAAACAGCCTTCGAGCAAAGTAATGTTCTATGCGTTGCTCGGTGCAAATGCGCTATACGTGTGCATGGCAAATGCCAGCCCGGTGCCAAACTGGGCGCTCGATGGCGCCGCTGTCGTGGTTGGCGCACTGCCATTGGCGATTGCTCTTATGTCTCTGCGCACGGTTCATCACCCGTTGCGCTGGATCATTGTGGTCCTTTACTGTGCGCTTTCCGTCTTTATTCTCTCTGTGCAACATCGCAACCCCAATGGTGGAGACGTGGCGCTGAACGCCGTACTCTTCACCGTGTATTTTGGCTGTGCCCTTCACTTCTGGTATTCGTACAGGCGCGCCACTGCGGGCGCATTCATCACCATTGCCGGCTTCTTCGCCTGGGCGTCTGTTTTTGTAGTTGGTCCGTTGATGATGACGCTTCTACCCAATATGCACGTCGAGAGTGAGGTCTGGAACCTGCCCAAATATGTCGTCGCCGTGGGCATGATCCTGCTGCTTCTTGAAGACCAGATCGCGCACAATAAGTACCTCGCTCTTCACGACGAACTTACTGGATTGCCGAACCGGCGCTTGTTCCTCGACCGGCTTGGCGCATCGCTGGAGCGCTCGCGCAGAACCGGCTCAAAGACGGCTCTCCTCGTCGTCGATCTCGATCAATTTAAGCAGGTGAACGACTCACTCGGACACCACGCGGGCGATCTGCTGCTGCAGCAGGTCGGCACGATCTTCACTGGCCGGGTGCGCCTTACCGACACGGTTGCGCGAACCGGAGGTGATGAGTTCTCCATCATCCTTGAAGATGCCGGCAGTGCGGGATCGGCGAACCAGGTGGCGCAGTTCCTTCTGCAGCTTCTCAATGAACCTCTCAAGATCGAAGAGCAATCCGTTTGGGTTGGCGGAAGCATCGGCGTTGCTGTTTTCCCTGATGATGCGTCCGATATTGAATCCCTTTGCATTGCCGCCGATCTGCGCATGTACGCGAAAAAGAATGACGCCAAACAAGCTGCCGTGCGCTCGGCTGCCCGATCAGCTCCTCCGCGCACCCTCGATGATCCGCTCATGATGCGGCTGCGCACAGTTTCCGAACAACCCACGCGTTAAGCCTTACCGGTCCATGCGTTGAAAGAGAGCGCCTTTCGAGGCAGCGGCTTGCCAAAGTCGCAGGCAATTCGATCAGGCTGTGCGCACGGCGAGCGACTCATGTGCGCCCGTGTTCTGAAACCGGCATACGAGCAGTTCCGGCTCAGCGAAGCTGCTTACTGCGTCGCGAATCCGGGAGGAAGCGTGTTGAAGACAAGCTTCGTCTTCAACCACCACAAGCACCGCGGGACCGGACCCGCTGAGCGCAACGCCGAGGATTCCCTGACTTCCAGCTAAGGGAAGTAGCGGCGGCAGGAGCGGACAGATGGAGGCGCGGTAGGGCTGATGGACGCAGTCCTTCATGGCGACGCGCAGCAAATCGCCGCGGCTCTGTGCAAAGGCAAGTCCGAGGAGGGATGCTGCCTGGATATTGGCAATCGTATCGGAACGCGCGTAGCTGCCTGGCAGGAGCGCGCGGGCTTCGCTGGTAGCAAGGGGACTTTGTGGAAGAACCACGATGGCCTGCCATGCGAGGGGCGGAGTCACGCGCGCCGCATGTACCTTTCTTCCCTCAATTGCCGCAGCAACGAAGCCTCCCAGCCAGCATGCGGCTGCATTGTCGGGATGTCCCTCAAGTGCGCAAGCTTCTTCGAGAATCTGCACCGGGCTCCAATGCAATTCGCCAAAGTGGGCGGCAAGCGCGACCGCAGCCACAATCGCCGACGCGGAGGAGCCGCATCCCATTCCCAAGGGAATCTCGTTGACCATGCGAAGCGCAAGCGGAACGAGGGGACGGTCGTTTGCCCGCAGCGTGCGTTTGTAGGATTCCAGAATGAGATTATCTTCAAGGCGCGCGCAGCGGATCGCGTCGCGGCCGCTGGCGGCGATGGAAAAATCCGCCGAGGCTGCGGCCTCAACTTCGAGAGCGATGCTGAGCGCAACTGCGGCGGTATCGAATCCCGAGCCCAGATTGGCCGAAGTAGCGGGAAGGCGAAGTCGTACACCGGCAGGGCCGCTCATAGACCTTCGCCTTTGAGTGCCGCCAACACCGCTGCGGCCGTTGCGTCCACGGCGAGCGCGTTGCGCTGCAGGGCTGCAATTTCGGTTTCGTGCCCCCGCATTTCCTCTTCGGTAAGCAAGGTTCCGCGGTGGAAGTCGATGGTGTAGTCGGCGTCTTTGAGCGTGTGGCCGGTCAACACCAAAACCACCCGATCGGTGGGAACAATTCTGCCGTCGGCCCGCAGCTTTTTGAGTCCTGCGAGCGTGACGGCAGAAGCGGGCTCGCAACCCAATCCTTCGGTGCCGAGTTCGGCCTTGGCAATGGCAATTTCAGCTTCGGTTACATCGAGACACCAGCCGCCTGTCTCCTGGACGATGCGCGCGGCCTTGCGCCACGAGGCCGGGTTGCCGATGCGGATGGCGGTGGCGCGCGTATGCGCCTCGACGGGCTTCAACTCAGTTGCATTGGTTTCAGCAAAGCTGCGAACCAGCGGATTGGCGCCCTCCGCCTGAATGACGGAGATGCGCGGCATGCGGGTGACCAGGCCAAGCTCGCGCAACTCACGAAAGCCTTTGCCGAGGGCGGAGCTGTTGGCGAGGTTGCCCCCGGGTACGATGAGGTGATCGGGAACTGTCCAATCGAAAGCTTCAGCTATTTCAAAGGCAGGCGTCTTCTGGCCTTCGAGGCGATAGGGGTTGACGGAGTTGAGCAGGTAAACCGGGGCCTGCTGCACGATCTCTGCGAGAACCTTGACGCATCCGTCGAAGTCGGTCTTGAGCTGGCAGGTGAGCGCGCCATAATCCATTGCCTGCGAAAGCTTGCCCCAGGCGATTTTCCCCTCGGGGATGAGCACGAGGCTGCGCATGCCGGCACGTGCGGCATAGGCAGACATCGCAGCGGAGGTATTGCCGGTTGAGGCGCAGGCGACCCACTCGAATCCACGTTCTTTTGCCACGCTCAACGCCGCGGTCATGCCGGTGTCTTTGAATGATCCAGTGGGATTCATGCCCTGGTGTTTCGCGAAGAGCTGGTCGATGCCGAGAGCATGCGCAGCGCGCGGCAGCGGATAGAGCGGTGTATTCCCTTCGCGGAGGGTGACTGCATTTCCGAAGCTGTCGAGGATGGGCAGCAACTCGCGAAAACGCCAGACGCCGGACTGATCCATGGTCTCCGAAGAGCAGCGGCGCTCACGCCACAGCCATTTAAGAGCGCCGGGATTGGGGCGGTCGTGTCCCTGGCGCTGGCTCCATCCTGGATACTCCACTTCAAACAGGTCTCCACAGCTTGAGCAGCGGAAATCGGGGCGGGCGGCGGCGCCGGAGATGCGTTCGCCGCATCCAAAACAGCGGAGCTGGTGCAGATTGTCGTTCATCCTTAGGTGTTAGCCTACCAGCGGTGGGCGGATTCTGCTCGGCAAGGAGGGGTGGTAACCGAGATGCTGAAATGGATTACCTTCTTGACCCTGGGACTCGTGATGGGGCCAGCAGCTTCGGCACAAACCACGCTGCGCGTGGCCGCGGCTGCTGACCTGGAACCAGTGCTGCCGGGGATTCTGCAGGGATTTCAAAATAGCACCGGGATTCACGTGGATGCCACGTACAAGGCGTCAGCCATGCTGACCGCTCAGATTCAGAATGGCGCGCCTTTCGACCTGTTCCTTTCGGCGGATATGGGTTACCCGAAGAGATTGGTCAGCGCCGGGCTGGCGGAGCCTGGGTCTTTTACAAAATATGCCACCGGGACGCTGGTGCTTTGGACGCGGAAGGACACGCATCTGCCGCCGCCGTCGATTACGTTTTTGAGCGATCCGGCGCTAAAGCGGCTGGCGATCGCTGACCCTGAGCGCGCTCCGTACGGGCGTGCGGCGGTTGCGACGTTGAAAAGCGTGCATTTGTATGACAAATTAAAACCCCGCATCGTGACGGCGGAGAATATCGCCCAGGCAGCGCAATTCGTGGAGTCGGGCAATGCCCAGGCCGGGCTCATCTCGCTGACTTCGGCGCTGACGCCGAGGCTTGCATCAAGCGGAACTTACTTCCTGATTCCGCATCCCCTTTACCCGCCGATCGAGCAGGGTATCGTAGTGCTGCTGCGAACCAAACAACAAGCTGCCGCGCACCAATTGCTCAACTACCTGCTCTCAACCACTGCACAGGCGCAGTTCGCCAAGGGTGGGCTCGCTCCGGCTCGCCCTGTCAGTTCTGCCGGTGGCTTTTAGAGATCCGATGCTGCGCAGGTTGTCGCGGCCAGCAGGAAGCGCCGACCTTGTACGATTGCGGTAGACATGATGGATTGGCAAGCCTTTACCCTCACACTGCGCCTGGCGGCGGTTACGACTGCAATCCTGCTCGCGATTGCCATTCCGCTGGCCGCGGTTCTGGTGCTGGGACGAGGACGCTGGCTTGCAGTACTCGAAGCTGTGGCGACGCTTCCGCTGGTGCTGCCGCCCACGGTGCTTGGATTCTTCCTACTGGTACTGCTGGGACCGCGCACCGCGTTCGGCCGCGGAATTGCGGCGCTGCTCGGTCATCCACTTGCCTTCTCGTTTGCCGGACTGGTTGTGGGCTCCGTGATTTACAGCCTGCCGTTTGCCGTGCAACCGCTGGTTGCCGGGTTTGCCGCGGTTGATTCGTCGCTGCTCGATGCTGCGCGATTGCTGGGAGCAGGGCCATCGCGGGTGGTCTTCACGGTGCTCATCCCGCTTGCGCGGCGGTCGCTGATGGCTGCGGCGGTGCTGAGCTTTCTGCACACTGTGGGCGAATTTGGCGTGGTGCTGATGCTGGGCGGAGACATTCCCGGCGCGACGCGAACGCTTTCCATCCTGCTCTACAACCAGGTGGAGAATTTCGATTACGCGGCCGCGGATAGGACGGCAGCGGTTCTGCTGGCGTTCAGCCTGGTCGCACTGGTGGCCATCTATCTCGGCGGGCGGATGCGTGGGAGGCGACATGCTTGAGTTTGCGCTCGACACGCGCCGGGGAGCATTCCACCTGAACGTGCAGTGCCGTTTTGCGGCGGATTGGACCGTCATCTTTGGGCCTTCGGGCGCGGGAAAGAGCACGCTGCTTCGATTGCTGGCCGGGTTGGATCGGCCGGATCGTGGAGAGATTTCGCTCGACGAGCGTGAGCTGACGGACACTCGCCGCCGCATTCACGTCAGGCCCGGTCATCGCCTGACCGCTCTCGTGGCGCAGCAGCCGGCGCTCTTCCCTCACCTGAGTGTGAAGGCCAACGTTGCTTATGGGCTTGCCGGGCTTGAGAGGAGTTCTCGCAACGCGCGCGCGGAGGAGATGCTTGAGCTTGTCGACGCGACGAGCCTCGCGGGACGGCGTCCTCGCGATCTCTCCGGCGGTGAGGCGCAGCGGATCGCACTGGCACGGGCGCTGGCGCGACTGCCGAGGCTTCTGCTGCTGGATGAGCCGTTCTCTGCTCTCGACGGCACAGCCAGCGATGCGCTGATCCGGCGTCTGCAGGAATGGCTGCGCGAACACACGATCCAGACTGTCATGGTCACGCACGATGCGACGGATGCATACGCGACCGGTGCCGAGGTGGCACTGTTGCGCGAGGGGCGCGTGGCCGCGATGGGTCCCGTGGAGACGGCCTTGTCAGCGGAACGATTAAGGATTGTGCAAAGGCTTGGCGGGACTTAGGCAGAAGTCTCAAAGCCAATCATCTCCGGCTCCATGTCGAGCCGAAGGTCGAAGCGGGATGCAACGGCGGAACGGATCTGATCTGCAAGGTGCAGGATCTCTGCCGCCGTAGCGCCACCACGATTGACCAGCGCGAGTGTGTGTCGCGACGAGATCGCAGCCGCTCCCAGCGCATAGCCTTTGGAGAAACCGGTCTGCTCGATGAGCCACGCTGCGGGAACTTTGATCTGACCCTTTTCAGCCGAGCCCTGAGCGGCAGGAAAATACGGCGGGTCTTTGCCCGCGATCGCAGCGATGTGCTGGACCTCTTCGGGGGTGACGAGCGGATTTTTGAAAAAGCTGCCCGCGCTGCGGCAATCCGGGTCCCCGTCGACAAGGAGCATGCCCTTGGACCGGCGAATGCGGCGGACCGTTGACGCAGCCTCACCGAGACTGGGGGATGAACCGGCCGGAAAAGCGCGCTGCAGATCAACATAACGAAGCATGGGCGCGCCATGGGGCGAGAGGCGGTAATTGACGCGCGTGACAATGTAACGGCCGCGATCGGAGGCGTTGAATCGGCTGCGGCGATATCCGAATCCGCAATCGGCAGCGGCGAATTCGGTGAATTCCCTGCTGTGCAGATCAAAGGCGCGGACCCTCTCGATTGAAGAAGACACTTCCTGCCCGTATGCGCCGACATTCTGCACCGGGGTTCCACCGACCGTGCCGGGAATGCCCGCGAGACACTCGATGCCGGCGCAATCGTCCTCGACCGCGCGGTGGACGAAGTCGTCCCAGGCCTCTCCGGCGGCAACTCGATAGAGACAGGATGCGCCGCCTTGGACGGACTGGATGCCGCGAAGCTGGACTCGCAGCACGAGCCCATTGAATCCTGCATCGGAGATAAGCACGTTGCTGCCGCCGCCAAGAACGAACAATGGGAGGCGGCGTTCCCCGGCCCATGCAGCGGCTTCGGCGACATCCTCTTCGCGGGCGGCGGTTACAAACCAGCGCGCGTGCCCGCCGATGCCCAGCGTGGTGAACGGCGCAAGCGGCTTGTTTTCTTCAATGAGCACTGGCTCAAGGCTACACCACGCGATTTCCCGTAGAATGGTGTAAGGCAACACCCTTGCCGGAGGAAACATGTACCCAGAGATGATGGTGATGCCCATGCGCGAGGAGCTTGTGCGCGCGGGGATCAAGGAAACCCCCACTGCGGAAGAAGTGGATGCGGCGCTCGCCCAGCCGGGCACAACGCTCGTGGTAGTGAATTCGATTTGCGGCTGCGCGGCGGGGAAGATGCGGCCCGGCGTGCGGCTCGCGCTGTCCAACTCCGCTAACCTGCCCGACTACAAGATCACCGTGTTTGCGGGGCAGGATCGGGAAGCCACGGAGCGGGCGCGCAGCTACTTTGAAGGCAATCCGCCGTCGTCGCCGGCTGTTGCTTTGTTGCGCGATGGAAAGCTTGTCTATCTGATGCAGCGCTCGGTGATCGAGCAGGCGACCGCGCAGCAGATTGCGGGCGAACTGATTCGCGTGTTTGACGAGTTCTGCGCCAAGACGCCGGCATAGGGATCGGCCGTCCAGGCAAAGGATTCGCGCGTCGGAGCAGAGGGTTAAGGCGCAGGTTCAAAACGCCGCTCCGACCGGGTGTTTCCGCCTGTGAAGCCCTGATTTCTTTCAGCCGATCACGGCGCGAGCCAACCCGCGCCCTGTCAAAGCTGCTGTGTTTCAATCAATTGGAACGGCCTCCCGTGGGAGGCCGTTTTGCTTCTGGACAGAAGAACCATCAGTCCCCATGAACCGACTGAGTCTCGGGAAGAGCCTGCACCTTGCTGTGCCTGACGGAGTAGGTGAAGTAGATGACAAGGCCGATGATAAGCCAACCGATCATGACTTCCCACGTGAAGAGCATGAGGCGTGTCATGAGGTATACGGCCGAGAGGATTCCAAGAATGGGGACCAGGGGCACGAACGGCGTCTTGAAGGGACGCTTCATCTGGGGATGGCGGACCCGCATAACCCAGACACCGGCGCTGACGATGGTGAAGGCGAGCAGCGTGCCGATGTTGACGAGCTCGGAGAGGACGGCAATGTTGAAGAAGGCCGGCATGATGGCGGCGAAGGAGCCGAAGACGATGGTGGTGATCCAGGGCGTACGGAAACGCGGGTGCACGGCCGAGGCCCACTTGGGCAGAAGTCCGTCTTTGGACATGGAGTAGAACACGCGGGTCTGGCCGAGGAGCATGACGAGCATGACGGTGGCGAGACCGAAGACGGCGCCGACCTTGACCAGCAGCGCTCCCCAGCTTACTCCGGTCGCATCAATGGCGAGGGCGACAGGGGCCGAGACGTTAAGCGTCTTGTAGTTGACGAGGCCGGTGAGCACAAGCGAAACGAGAATGTAGAGAATAGTGCAGACAACGAGGGAACCGAGGATGCCAATGGGCATGTCGCGCTCGGGATTCTTGGCTTCCTGCGCGGCGGTGGAGACGGCATCGAATCCGATATAGGCGAAGAAGATGGACGCCGCGGCAGTGGGAATGCCTCCCCAGCCGAAGTTGCCGTGACCATCGGGCGGCGGGATGAAGGGATGCCAGTTCAGCTTTGCGACGGCGGGATGCTGGAAGAGGTACCATCCGCCGACGACGAGAAAGACACAGACAATCGACACTTTGATGATCACGACGGCGGAGTTGAAGTTGGCCGATTCCTTGATGCCGATGACCAGGATTGTGGTGATGACCATGACGATGGCCACCGCGATCAAATTGACCACCCCCGTTGCGTGCGGCAGTCCAGCATCGCTCACGCCGGGAGGAAGAGACATCAACTGCGTCCACTGGTCGTGATAGAAGACGAGCGAGGTGCCTGGGGTAGCGGTGATCTGCGGCGGCAGGTAGATGTGGAACTGCTGCAGCATGCTGTTGAAGTATCCAGCCCAACCCGAGGCAACGGTGGATGCGCCGAAGGCGTACTCGAGGCAGAGGTCCCAGCCAATGATCCACGCAACGAGCTCGCCCAGCGTGGCGTAGCCATACGTGTAGGCGGAGCCGGCGATGGGAATGATGGAGGCGAATTCGGCATAGCAGAGGCCGGCAAAGGCGCAGGTGATGCCCGCGACGACAAAGCTGAGAGCCACGGCGGGTCCGGCACGCAGAGCAGCGGCCTGGCCGGTGAGGGTGAAGATGCCCGCGCCGATGACTGCGCCGATGCCGAGCGTGACGAGATTGAGCGCGCCGAGCGAGCGCTTGAGAGAATGCTCGCCGTGTTCCGCGGCCTCCTCAGTGAGCATCGACATGGGTTTGATTCGTAGCAGCCTTGGCATGAAAGAGTGGTATCCTCCCGACGGTTGAAGTGGAGACTTAGATCATTTGCTTGGCAGAGTTCCGCGACCAAAAGAGGTATACCGGAATGCCGATCAGGACCAGCACCAGGCCGGGCCATGTGTACTGGGGCTTGTAACGCAATAATACGATACAAATCCAGGTGGCCATGACGATATAGACGGCCGGGAGCACGGGATAGCCCAGAGCCTTATAAGGCCGAGGCGCATCCGGCCGCTTGAATCGCAGCACAAACAGGCCGCCAATGGTAAGGATGTAGAAGACCAGAACGGCGAAGATGATGTAGTCGAGCAACTGGCTGTAAGAGCCGGAAACGCAAAGAACGACCGTCCAGCAGCCTTGCACAAACAGCCCCGCTGCCGGGGTCCGATAGCGCGGGTGCAATTTGCCGACGGACTTGAAGAAAAGGCCGTCCTGGCTCATGGCGTAGTAAACGCGCGCCCCGGCAAGCGAGAGCCCGTTGGCGCAGCCGAAGGTGGAGATGAGAATCGCGGCGGCCATCAACTGCGCTCCGCCGGAATGAAAGATTTGAGCCAGCGCCGCCGTCGCAACGCGATCCTCGGTGGCGTGTTGCAGACCACGCGCCAGCACCGTTGCACCGTTTGGATCGCCGTGCATGGGCAGCACGAGCAGGTATCCGAAAGACGCCAGAAGGTATGTAGTGAGGACAAAGCCCGTGCCGAGAACGAGCGAGAGCGGGATGTTGCGCCGCGGGTTCTTTACTTCCCCGGCCGTAAAGGTGATGTTGTTCCACGCATCGGCGGAAAAGAGCGAGCCGACCTGCACGACTGCGAGGATCACGAGAACATTGACCAGGACCATTGGGCCGCCGATGCCCACCTGGACGGGATGCAACGAACTCCAGCCGGAGTTACGCCAGAACTCGCTCCAGTTGGCGCCGAAGTTGGCGCTCCATGCCGTCGCGTTTCGTCCGAAGGTGAAGGTGAGCAGAACCAGCGCGGCAAGAGACAGAGCCTTGGCAGATGTGAAGATGTTCTGGATGGCCGCGCCTAGCCTGACGCCGAAGACATTGACCACTGCGAGCAGGACCACGATACAAATCGCGGTCAGATTTGCGGTGTTGACGCCGATCTCCATGTTGCCCAGGACCATGGGCCCGAGCGGGATCGCCGGCACATGGGCGATATGCCAGAGCCAGTGCGTGGTGGAGACGGTGGGGAAGAAGACGCCGAGGAACTTGCCGAAAGCCACGCAGACGGCGGCAATGGTCCCGGTCTGGATGACGAGGAATAGCGTCCAGCCATAGAGAAATCCCCACAGCGGTCCCAGCGATTCGCGCAGGTAGACATACTGGCCGCCGGCCCTGGGCATCATGGCGGCCAATTCCCCATAACTGAGCGCGCCGATCATGGTCATGATGGCCGTGACCAGCCAGGCGCCCATCAGAAGCGCGGGTGAATTAGTGCCGCGCGCAATATCCGCGTCCACCAGAAAAATGCCGGATCCGATCATGGATCCGGCAACGAGGGCTGTGGAGCTGAAGAGGCCGAGAGTCTGCACCATCCCCGAGGAGTGTGACGAGGCGGCGGATTCTGAAGGTGGAGTGAGGCTCGGGGTGGTCACCTTGCTCGGTTTTACTTGAAATTGAGGCGATTGTCTCGTGTTATTTGCCGCGGGCGACGCTGCGCCGTGCTTGATGCGTTCATTTCAGGGTCTCAATCCAGCGGCGAACCTCTGCGGCGGGATCGGAAGGGCGAAAGATCGCGGCGGAGACCGCGACCATGCTCGCTCCGGCATCAAGCACAGATTGCGCAGTCGCTAAAGTGATGCCGGCCGCGGCCACCAGAACCGGTTCGGGTCCGGATGTGGCTCGCAAGCGGCGCACACCCTCAAGGCCGATGGGCGGATTGGAAGTCTGCTTGGTGGTTGTCGGAAATACCGGGCCGATGGAGAAATAGTCAGCGGGCTCGTCAAGGATTCCCGGGAGAAGACGGTCGCTGCCACCGAAGGTGCCGATGATGCGATGGGAACCGAGTTGCCTGCGGGCGGCAGCGGGTGACAGATCTCCAGCATCAACGTGAACACCATCAAATCCAAGCTGTTCAATCAGATCAACGCGATCATCGAGAATCAACTTAATGTTTGGCATGGCAGAGCGGAGCACGGAAGCGTCGGCGAGGATCTCGGCATCGGAGCCGGTCTTGTTGCGATACTCCAGCAGCGTCACACCAGCATCGGCGAGCGATGAGCCCATTCGGCAAAGGAAATCGGCGCGGCCTGCAATTGGAATACAAGACGAATCAAGAATGGGATAGACCTTTGGAAACTTGAAGGGCATGCTTCCAGCCTAGTCTCCGTGGCTTGCGTTAGACAAAAGCGGCAAGTCCTGGATGGTCGGAGTAGAAGCGGTGCCGCGAGTTCCGATTTGCGTGTGCCCTGTTTCCTTAAGGCAGCGGCCCGCTGCTTTGCGGGAGCCAGATGCACGCTCATGACGTTTTGTTCATTCAAAGGTCCTTCGCTGTTCAAGCTGTGAAAACCAGCATCCAACCCGTTTGATGGCTAGGCTCGCGAAACATTTTCTGCCGATTCTTGTCTGTTATCTCTCGCTCGGCGGCATCGCTCAGGTCGCTCGCGCGCAGGACTACATCAACTTGCCGGATGATCCAGGCCAGGCGCTGCTCCCTCGGGCGCTACCGCGCCGAGACCTGGCGCAGACGGCAAAGCCCACAGTCGATACCACCACAGGGGTGGTACAGCGCGAGGCCACCTGGCGCAGCCTTCCAGGCGACTTCCTGCACGATCAGAAGGACCTCTGGACTTTTCCCCTGCGACTCGCCAAAGGTCACGCCCTGGTGCCTACACTCCTCGTCGTGGGCGGAACGATCGGCCTGATTTACGCCGATCCGCATGACGCACCGTATTTCCGCAATCACCAGAAGAACTGGGATGATTTTAACGACGTTTTCGATCCGTTGATTACAACTGGAGAGGTGATTGCGCTGCCTGCCGGGCTCATGGCCGCAGGCTATATCCGGCACGATAATCGCGAAGTGAACACGTCGCTACTGGCGGCCGAAGCTTACGGCGACAGCGTGGTGATCAACCTTGCCATGAAAGCGGTAACGCGCCGGGAGCGTCCCTCCGATGTGGCTCTGAACGGGGACTACAGCGATACGTTTTTCAATGGCGGCAAATCGCCTTTCAAGGGCAGCAGTTTCCCCTCCGGACACTCCACCGCGGTCTGGTCGGTGGCGACGGTCGTCGCGGAGCGGTACCGGCATCGCGGCAAATCGTGGATCCCGGTGCTCTCTTACACCTTGGCAACGGTCATCAGTTGCTCGCGTATCACCGAGTCAGCCCACTTCCCTTCCGACGTGTGGCTCGGTAGCGCGCTGGGATACTCGATTGCGAAGTATCAGACGCTCAAGCCGAGGCAGTGAACAGTCGGTGGTGGACCGGTCTCATCCCTTCATGGGGCACGAGATTCGCTGTCGAAAAAAATTGGATGCGGGATCGAAGGAGATCGGATCTGCCGACAGAATGCTGACGCTGCGCGAGTCCCCCGGCAACGCGAAGTTGTCGTTCGGGACTCTGCAGCACAAGAGGATCAGAAGGGAACGCCACTCAATGCTTCGCGATTCCCTTCCCCTCAGCCTTTTACATTTCGTCGGCCGACGGACCGTAGCAGCCTGGGACCTTTTGGTTGAGCAGGCGTAGATAGACGCCGAGTTGCGCGCGGTGATGAACGAGGTGGTTCATGACCCAGGTGCGCCAGACGCCATACTTCGAGTCGTCGATCCAGGTCTGGTCGCCGGCAACGAACTTCCAGTTGGAGTCCCACTTTTGCGGGGTCATGGCGGCGAGTGCGGGCTTGGCTTCGGCCACCTGCTTTTCGAAGCGCTCGAGGAGGGCCGGTTTGGTGGTCGGATCCTTGGGGTTCATGTCCGGGTTCCAGTCCAGGCGATCGCGGGTAAGGGTGTGCATGGCCCAGTCGCCATTGGTGTCGGAGACGTGGCTGGCAAGGCGGCCGAGGGTCATGGATTTTTCGTGGGGTTTCCAGGCGAAATCGGCGTTGTCAGGAATGGCCTGGAGGACTTTGCGGGTCGTGGCGGTCTCGCGGTCATACTCAGCGATGAGTTCCTTTTGAATGTCCATGTTGCAACCTCCAAGTTGCGAAGCAAGAATACCCGATCCGAGCATGAAAAGGCGAAGAAAAAGCGATAATATTTGGGCAGTTTTCCACAGGCAAGGACTGCGGCCGCATTCGCAGGCGGCCGCGGATCGCTAGTCCCGAAGTGAGAGAGTCAGTACCGTTATGTCGTCCTCCTGGCCGAATGCCTGCGCAGTCAGCGCAATTTCCGCAGCGGACCGAGTAGAAAGAACGCTGGCACGTTCGAAGCCGAACAGATCGCCCGCACGGTTACGCGCTTCGACCACTCCGTCAGAGACCAAGGTAAGCGCATCGCCCGCCTCCAGTGTTGCGTGAGAGGTCGTGAATTGCGTATCGAAGGCAACGCCGAGCGGGAGGCCGCCGGGGGTCGTGATCTCAACTCCGCGCCGAAATGGGCTCCGCTCGGCCGGCCCGGGATTGTATAGAGAGCCGCGATCGTGAACGCGCAAGACGATCGCGGCAACTCCCTCCGGCTTTGGCGAAACCGGATAGGAGCGGATTGAGTCGAGGCTGAAATTGCCGGTGTCAAGATTGCCGAATGCACCGACCCTCGTGCCGTTGAAGTAGAGTTCGTACGCGGAATTGAGCCGGACCTGCACGGCGGCTTCTTCTATCGCATTCAGGTTGGCATGGCAGCGGATCCATAGCTTGGAATGTGTTGCGCCGGCCCGCCATCCGGAGTAGGGCTTCCATTGCGACTCGTCCAGCTCTCGCGAAGCCCAGCCGGTATCATCGCCCTCCCGATAGACACAGTCTTTCGGCAATATGGTCGCGACGCTTTGGCACGCGGCCGCGATCGGCGAAGCGAAGAGCAGCAGGAAAAAGAGCTTCTGCATAGAGGAGACGCGAACACCGGGAGCAATTCCAAGAGACTATCATCCATCCGCTCTTCGCGCCCGAGAACCGCCGACGGGCAGGGTCGGTGGCCCGCTAGTGCGCCGTGGGAGCGTTGTCGGATTTCTCCCTCCCGGGCGTGCGTGGCAAGGCAAAGGCGATATACGCGCCGCCCACGGGCCCTTTCGGGTCGCGGCCGCCGCTGGAGACGGTTACGACGTACTGGCGGCCATCGATCATGTAGGTCGAAGGCGTCGCCATTCCGGCGAAGGGCAGCTCGTATTGCCAGAGAAGTTTGCCGGTGCGGCTGTCGAAGGCGTGGAACTTGCGGTCGTAGACGGTAGCTCCAATGAAGAGCAGGCCGCCGGCGGTAACGATGGGACCGCCGTAGTTTTCAGAGCCGGTGTTGGTCATGCCTTGCTGAGCGAGCGCAGGATATTCACCGAAGGGGATCTTCCAGAGGTAGCGGCCGGTCTTGAGGTCGATCGCATTGAGCGTTCCCCACGGCGGAGCGATGGCTGGATAGCCGTCGGGGTCGAGAAACTTGCGATAGCCGGTAAAGGTGTAACGGTCCTGACCCGCGATGTCGGGGTTACCAACCTCAGCAGCCTGTACGCCGAGGAAACGCAGCAGGGCCCCGAGCGGCTCCCCTTGCAGGCTGGGCATGGGCGGCATTCTTCCCTTCCCGTTGTGAATGAGAGTTGCGACCTGATCGGCGGAGAGACGGTTGCCAACACCGATGAGCATGGGAAATCCGGGGCGAACGCCTTCGAGGTGGTCTCCGTGGCAGATGGCGCAATGATCGCTGTACACCGCAGCTCCGGCGGCGTCGGGAGTTGAGTTTCGTTGGGTTGGAACTGAGGTCAGCTCCTTCTCCTTGTCCGACACGGCGCCGTTGCGAAGGTAGTCAAGGAGCGAAGCCAGCTGCTCATCGTTGATGTTCGGGAAGGAAGGCATGCGGCCGGTTCCGCGGCGAATGGTAGTGGAGATTTTTTCCGGCGAGAGGTGTTGAGCCACGCCAATCAACGACGGAAATGCAGGCGGCGAGCCGGCGAGGTTGACTCCGTGACACATGGCGCACTGGTCGCGGTAGAGTTTCTCGCCGGGGCTGGCGGTTTGCTCGGCGGGAACGAGGCCGCCGGTCCACGCCATTTCGTTTTCATTCACGTAGAGGACATCGGTTGCGGGATCGAGTGCGGGACCGCCCCACTCGCCTCCGCCATCGAAGCCTGGAAAGATGATGGTTTGCTTGTCGAGAGCAAAGGGAATGAACTGACCGTCGCTGCGGAAGGTGCGAAACGTCTTGAGCGCCCAGGCATGCGCCTCAGGCGTGCGGGTGGTGAGCATGTCTTCGCTGAGGCGTTGGCGGCCGAAGGGCTCAGGCCAGTCGGGTTTGGGCTGCGTGGGCGAGGTGACCTCGCCGGGAACGGTGCTGGCGGGATAGGGCAACTCGTGAATGGGCGCAAGCGACTCGCCCGTGAGTCGATTGAACAGGTAGAGATAACCCTGCTTGGTGGTCTGCGCGAGAGCGGGGATGGAGCGGCCATCTTTGCGGAAGGTAAAGAGAGCGGGCGGCGAAGGAAAATCGCGATCCCAGATATCGTGATGAACGCCCTGGAAGTGCCATAACAGTTTGCCGGTAGCGGCATCGAGGGCGAGGATACAGTTGGCGTAGAGATCATCGCCGACACGATCGCCGCCGTAAAAATCCATGACCGCCGAGCCGGTGGGCGCGTAGACGATGCCGCGCTCGACATCGACCGACATGCCGGCCCAGTTGTTGGCGGCGCCGGCGGTCTTCCATGCATCCTTAGGCCAGGTGTCGTAGCCGGGCTCGCCGGGCAGTGGGATGGTGTGAAAGGTCCAGCGCAGCGCGCCGGTGCGGACGTCGTAGGCGCGGATGTAGCCGGGCGGCGCGGGATGGGTTTCAGGGTTGCGGCCGCCGACGATGATGAGGTCCTTGTAGAGGATGCCGGGCGTCGTGAGCACAATAGATTGCGTCTGGTATGGGCGACCGAGATCCTTGCGCAGATCGATGCGGCCGTTCTCGCCGAAATTCGCAATGGGTTGCCCTGTCTCCGCGTCGAGGCAGTAGAGGTAGTTCATCACTCCCGCGAAGATGCGACCGTGCGTGCCGTCATCAAAAAAAGCCATGCCGCGCGCAGGTTGCGTGCCCGCGATGCCAGGGTCGAATTTCCATTTCAATATGCCGGTGGCAGCGTCGAGCGCGATGATCTTTTGCGAGGGCGTGTAGGCGTAGAGTGTGCGGCCCACGATGAGGGGATTGTCCTGGATCTGACCGGTCTCGCCGGTATCGAAGCGCCAGGCAACCGCAAGGCGATGAACGTTGGCGCGATTGATCTGCGCGAGCCGGGAATAGTGATCGCCGGTAGGTGAGCCATTGTAGACCGGCCAGTCGCTATCAGTTTGCGCGCCGCTTTTTTGCGCGAGACCCTTTTGCGCGAGACAGGGATCGGAAGCGAAGATTGCGAGAAGACAGAGAATGACCGAATGAAGCGGCGCTCGCATGAGCATGGACGCGGTAGCCCCCGGGTGTGCGGCTCAAGAATACACGGCGAGGAGGCGAGAAGCACAAGCCTATTAGGCGAGCGCGCCGGTTCAGGCAGAATGCCTGGGCGGGAGCCTGGTTCTGGAACCATGCCGGGTCTTTTCTTCGTCGAGGCCGGTCGAGTCAGCGGGATCGACGGTCCCGAGAGAGTCGTTGACCATTCCGTTGTCGGGCTTCTTCTCCTTCTTGGCTGGTGGGGCGGGTTCTTGTGTATCGGTGTGTTGCGGTTTTTTGTTCATGCACAGTTGGATGCGCCACCGCGCCCGTCGCGACACTGCCTGGACTCGCCACTCCTGCAACGACTACCTCGAATCGCATTAGCTTGGTTGGGAGGCGTGGAGAAATAACCGCCGGCGAGATTGGCGCTGATGCGAGCGCTACGAGTTAAGAAGGCAATCCTCCTCTCTCCCTCTAACGCCTTGACAGGTGCGTGTAACAAATATTTGACATACATCGCAAACAACGTTATCTTTGCCAGTGTTAAACATTTTTGACAGGAGTGATTCGCAATGGCGACAGGTCTTTCCTACCGGGAGAAGTCACTTTACGCCTCACTGGCAGCCGAACTGATCGTGTACGGCCCTTATTTCTTCCTGCACCGCGAGAACTCCCTCAACAAGGTTGTGGGCATGATTGTGGGAATCATCGTGCTGCAGGTCATTCTGCAATCGGTGATCGCAGCCGTAACGCGGAACCGCGTAACGGACGAACGTGACCGCCAGATCGAGCTGCGCGGCTATCGAGCCGGGTATTTGATGATTACGTCGCTGATGGTGATTGGGCTGGGCCTGTTGTGGTTTCACGCAACAGCGGGAAATCTCCATATGGATAGCCGGATGGTTGGACTCCATTTTCTGAGTGTCTTCTTTGGCATGCTGGTGATTGCGGATATTACGAAGACTGCCGCGCAGATTGTGTCGTATCGGAGAGGGCTTTGATGCCTGCAATTCGCAACCAGATCAAGGAACTCCGGGCCCTGCGGGAGATGACGCAGCAGGAACTCGCCGATCGAGTGGGAGTGACCCGCCAGACTGTGATCGCGATGGAGCAGGACAAGTATTCGCCTTCGCTCGAGACTGCGTTCAAGGTCGCAATCGTGCTGGGAGTGCCGATTGAACAGTGCTTTCAATACGCCCCGCGCGGCAAGCGTTGACCCGGTGTTGAGCGCGGCTGAGTAATCGGGGATCGAAGGCCGGCGTCGCAAAGCGGATTAAGCAAACGGCGCAGTTGGCGTTTGGTCCAGCCGGAAAACGCCCTGATCGAGGCCTGCGCGGATTCGCCGGGCGATGGACGCGGCGTCGGCTTCATCGTCGCTGATTTCATGTTTGGGGAGACCCTCAAACATCGCATAGAAATCGCGATACACGCTGTAGTCTGCGATCTTCCCTTCAGGCCGGGCAGCCGCCCGCTGTTCACAGGTCGCGATGCTGGGCCTCAAGACGACGAAATCAAGAGGAATTTCCTTCAGGATCTTGCGGGCGGTATCGAGGAAGTTCAAAGGAAAAGAAAAGTCCAGCAGCACTTCGTATCCACCCCGCGCGAGAGGTATGGCGGCAGCCGTCACCGAACGCATGAGCAATCGGAAGCGTTCTCTTTGAGGCTTCTCGTCCGGTTTTGCGAAGAGCGACCAGAAAGTATCGCCCTCGAGATAACAGAGCGGTGGTGGAGAGATCGCCAACAGTTCCCGCGCGACGGTAGTTTTGCCCGACCCGATAGGACCCGAGAGCATCACGACGGACATTACGCCCTCCTGCACGCGATTCTATTGCAATGGTTTTACGACTGGATAAATCACGCACTCCCCGGGTTTGACGTCCGATTCCGGGCACCGAAGGCTTTGCCGGTAAGGAGACAATGGAGCGATTGCCGGCTTAGAGCGACTGCTTGGCGAGGAAACGCTCCATGAACTTGGTATCGAAGTTGCCGGCTTGAAAATCGGGGTCCTGGAAGATGCCCTGGTGCAGAGGGATCGACGAGTCGATTCCCTCCACAACGAATTGCGACAGCGCGCGCTGCATGCGGACCATGGCTTCGGCGCGGTCGTGCCCGTAGGTGATGAGCTTGGCGATGAGCGAATCGTAATAGGGCGGAACAACGCCCTCAGAGTATTGGGCGGTGTCGATGCGGACGCCGTTGCCGCCGGGCACGTTGAAGGCGGTGATCTTCCCGGCAGAGGGCGTGAACTTCTGCGGGTGCTCGGCGTTGATGCGGCACTCGATGGCGTGACCGCGCAGTTCGAGCTCTTTGGGGAGAATCGCATCGAGCTTCTCGCCGGCGGCGATGCGCAGTTGTGCCTTGACGAGGTCGATTCCGGTGATGAATTCGGTGACCGGGTGCTCGACCTGGATGCGCGTGTTCATCTCAATGAAGTAGAGCTGCCGGTCTTCGTCCATGAGGAACTCGACCGTGCCGGCGTTCTGGTAGCCGATTTCGGTGAGACAACGGCAGAGAGTGCGCCCGATTTCATCGCGCATTTTGGGCGTGACCTGCAGCGACGGCGCTTCTTCAATGAGTTTTTGATGGCGGCGCTGGATGGAGCACTCGCGCTCAAAGAGCGAAACCACGCTGCCGTGTTCGTCGGCTAGAATCTGGAACTCGATGTGGCGCGGCTGCTCGATGAACTTTTCCATGTAGAGTTCGCCGTTGCCGAAGGCATTGGCAGCCTCGGTGTAGGCGGCCTGGAAGAGATTGGGCAGTTCTTCGCCGGCGCGCACGATGCGCATGCCGCGTCCCCCTCCGCCGGCCTTGGCCTTGAGAATGACCGGATATCCGACCTTCGCGGCCCACTCCTGCGCTTCTTCGGTGGTGGCAATGACGCCGTCGGAGCCGGGAAGGATGGGCACTTTGGCCTTTTTCATGGCCTGACGGGCCTTCTCCTTTTCGCCCATGAGGCGCGTCACTTCGGGCGGAGGTCCGATGAACTTGATGTTGGAGGCGCGGCAGACCTCGGCGAAGTTGGCGTTCTCGCTGAGCAGGCCATAGCCGGGATGAATGGCCTCGACGTTGGCGATCTCGGCTGCGGAGATGACGGCGGGAACATTGAGATAGCTGTCGGCAGGGCGAGGCGGGCCGATGCAGATAGCCTCGTCGGCAAAGCGAACATGAAGCGAGTTGCGATCGGCTTCACTGTAAACGGCGACGGTGCGGATGCCGAGCTCGCGGCAAGCGTTGATGACCCGCAGCGCAATTTCGCCGCGATTTGCAACCAGAACCTTACTGAACATTCATTTCCTTTAAAGTAAGCCGAGTTAGGGGAGTGAGCGAAATGGCCAGAGTCGGGGATTCGAGATCAATCAAGTACGTGGGTGATTTCCTCATGCGCGTGAGTATATTGAATCGCTGATCCAAGGTTCCTGACTCCGCAAGGTTCGTCAACAACGGTAACCTCCCTAATCCAGACGAATGGAAAAGAGAGGTTGTCCAAACTCGATGGGCTGTCCGTTGGAGACGAGGCACTTGACTATAGTTCCGGTCGCGTCGGATTCGATTTCGTTCATCAGCTTCATGGCTTCGACGATGCAGATGACCTGCCCCTTTTCTACATGGTCGCCTGCAACCACAAAGGCTGCTGAGCCGGGCGAGGGCGAGCCGTAAAACGTGCCGACAATCGGCGATTTGAGCAAGTGGATCCCGGTCTCCGGCTCGACGGACAGCGGCGGTGGTGGCGGCTCAGGTGGATGCGCAGGGTGTAGGGCTGGGGCCTGGGGAGCAGGAACGTTCCCTGGCGCGGCCGGATAACCGGCAGGCGAGCTGAATTTGAGCCGTATCTTCGTGTCACCGCGGTCGAGATCGAACTCGGCAACCTGGTACTGCTTCAGAAACTCAATGAGTTCTTTAAGATCCTGGATATCCTCTGGTTTCATTCGTTCCTTAGTTCTCTTCCGGTTGCGGGGCGATTGTATCAAAGCTCGATGAGTGCCTTGGGCGCGGGAGTGAGCACCTGACCTCCGTTGCGGGTTACAGCAACCATGTCTTCGATGCGAATGCCGAACTTGCCCGGCAGGTAGATGCCCGGTTCGATGGTGATGACCATGCCTGGAAGGAGCCGGTTGGGCTGTCCGGCGCCGACACGGGGCGACTCGTGAATCTCCAAACCAACCCCATGGCCGGTGGAGTGGGAAAAAGCATCTGCCAATCCCGCCTTGCGCAACACGCTGCGGGCAGCCTCGTCTACGTCAGCGCATTTAACGCCGGCTCCAACCGCCGCGACCCCGGCTTCCTGTGCTTCAAGAACCGATTGGTAGGCGTTGCGTTCAATGGCCTTTGGAGCTCCAAAATGAACCGTGCGCGTCATATCGGAGCAATAACCATTGAGAATAACACCGAAGTCGAGGGTCAGAAAGCCGCGGACCGGGAGACGGGCCCTGGTGGCGTGACCGTGGGGCAAAGCCGATCGCGGACCGGAAGCGACGATGGTGTCAAACGACATGCCTTCGGCGCCCATGAGACGGGCCCGATGCTCGAGTTCAGCGGCGATTTCGATCTCCTCCATGCCGGGGTGCATGACGGTGAGAATGTGTTCGAAAAGCGAGCAGCCCACGAGGGCCGCTTCGATCATGATGGCTAGTTCATCCTCGTCCTTGACCATGCGCAGCGGTTCCACCAGGGGCGCGGCGAGGGCAGAAAGGAAAGTGCGGCGGAGGTGGGTTGGCAGGGCTGCACGCCAGCGGCCCAGCTCGGCCACGGAGGTCCAGGCAGGATCGAAAGAGGTAAAGCGAACGCCCGGCTGCGCCGCAAGCCATTGCACTGCATTTACCGAGGGCGAACTGGAGACGATCTGGGTCTTCGCGGATTTGACCTCTTCGGCCGCCTGCGCCGTGTAACGTCCGTCGGTAAAAAGGCGGGCAGCGCGCCGAGTAATGGCAAGAGCGGCGCTGGACCCTGTAAATCCAGAGAGATAGCGAACATCGGGCAAATGAGTGACGACGAGCGCAGGCAACCCTGCCTGGGTCATGCGGCGGCGCAACTGACCGATTCGTCGAAGATGGTCCACGGGGATTGGTTATATCACGGCAGAGGCCGATCAGTTGCGTTGGCAGTTGTAGGGCTGTGCTTTCCCACCTTCCAGCCAAAAACCTCGCGAAGGATGGGGCGCATTGATGGGTCGCTGAGGGTGATGAACCCAAAGGGGAGCATCTGCCCAGATCTCCGCTCGCCGTTCCCTGCTCCGGTTTACATCGCGGGGCGGACGGGCTTCTTCTGGGCGGGGTCGGCCTCGGCAGCATTGAGCTCAGACTGGCGATCCATCCACTCATCGAGGCGCGAGCGCTTGAAGCGCCAGCGATTCCCCAGCTTGAATGCCGGGACGAAGCCCTCGGAGGCGTATTTGTAGAGCGTGTCTGGAGAGATTCCAAGGTAGTCCGAGGCTTGGCGGATGTCCATGACTTCGCGCACTTCTGGGACAAGAAGATTGGAGCGGGCTGCGGCGTTACGCATGATTTCCCCTCCTGAGAGACGGAAAGCTCCCGGATGAGTTTCCGGCGGAGGATGCCGGTACTCCTGTATATATCGCGAATTCACCGCCTGCTTCAAGGTTTTTCAGAGAATTGCGGGAAGTTTCAGGGTACGCAGGGTTTACCCGTTCGCGATTCAGATCACTGGACGCGAGACGAATCCCCTGCCGGTTGGGTCATTGGCCGACAAATTACCCAAGCCATGGGGTTGTTGAACCGGAAGATGCGAGATCGGAAGGGTTTTGCCGTAGAAAAAATCCGCCGTGGCGAAAGACCTTTGGGGTCGGGCCACGGCGGTTCTGTGCTCAAGAAGCAAGTCTATATACATACTTAATTCTGATCGTCGCGGCGATGGAGCGTGGGCCGATCGGTGCCATCCGAGCTGTTTCCGGCCTGATCCGTGCCGTCGTCCTGTCCGGTACTGGCGCGGCGCAAGGAAGGCTTCTTGCCGCCGCGATTGTCGAGGAGGCGGCGCTTGTTTTCGATGCGGGCAAGGCGGGCCTTCACGTCGTTGAACTCAGATGTTGTCACCAGGTACTCGTCCTTCGCTGGAAGGATGCGTGCGATCTCCTCCTGGGAGTGCAGGATGCGGTCCGGCGTCTGGGGATGGTCAGAGAATGCCTTGGCGACCAGACCCGGCTTGCGCTTTTCAAGAGCCTGAATCTTCTCAAAGAAGGTGATAAAGGCCTGCGGATCATACCCGGCGCGATACATGTACTGAATTCCGAGGTAGTCGGCCTGTGCCTCAAATTCGCGCGAGAACATGAGGAATGTCATAGGCACGGCAAACTGGGCGGCTTCGTAAATGCCGTAGCCGGTCCAGCTATAGCCGGTCATCATGATGAGCGGAATGGTGCCGAGCTGGGCGTAATTCATGCGCGTCATTTCGCGCGCGGCGTGGTGCGCACACACATGGGCCGTTTCGTGGGCCATGACACCGGCAAGCTCAGCTTCCTCGTCTGCCGCGAGAATCAGCCCTGAGTTGACGTAAAAGAAGCCGCCTGGCAGGGCAAAGGCATTGATTTCGTCGGAGTCGATCACCTTGATGGTGAATGGGACCTTGCAGTCGGAGTTCTTGACGATGTTCTGGCCGATGCGGTTGATGTATTCGTCAACCACGGGATCGGTAATGAATTTGGTGCTCTTGTCGATCTGGTCGGCGTAGGTCTTGCCCATCTTGATTTCCGAGTCGGTGGAGTACCAGTTGCCCATACCGCGGCCGCCGATGCTGCGATTGCCGACAGCGTTCACGTCCTCGATGCTGCCGGGCTTGATTTTTTCCATGTCACTGCCGACGGCGACCACCTTGTCGGGATCAACGTCCTTGGCCGCAACGTCGCCCTTTACGGGAGTGGTGCCTGGCTCGGCTTCGTCGTCCTTGTCTTTCTTGTCCTTCTTGTCTTTCTTATCCTTCTTTTTCGAATCCTTGGCCTGATCCGTTTGGGGCGGCGGCGGCGTGTCGCCTGCCACCGGAGTGGTTCCCGGAGCCGGCTTGGCATCCGGAGTGGATGCCGGAGCGTTGGTCGAAGGTGTCGTTTGTGCCGGAGTGGTGGCTGCCGGCGTCGACTGGGCTGCCGGTTGTTGCGCCGGAGCATTTGAGGGATCGGTTTGCGTGGTGGATTGCGCGCCCAGCGTGGTGGTTATTGCCAGCGCCAACCCGGCCAGCATGCCAGCTTTGATTCCATTGAAAGCTGCGCTCATCGAATTTACCTCCGGCCCGGACCGCCCCGTTCGCGACTCGGGGTGATTCCGCTTCGCTCCAACTCGTTAGACGCTAGTATTCACCAGGTTGGCAGCAGTGGGGGAGAAAATAATCATTGTGGTGTTCGATTTCAGCGAATCCGGAACAAAAGCCGGTGCAATTCCGATTGTGCCTGGAGAAAGAATTGATTGGCTTGTCGCTGCTTGGAGACGGAGGCGGACTGGATTAGAGTGGTTGAACACGCAGATGCAGGAGGGTGCTTGGCTGGGAATTCCAATGTGCGAACTGCCTTGGCAGTGATGGTGCTGGCGTTGTGCGCAGGAGTGCAAACGCAAGCGCAGCCAATACATGCGGCGCCTCATCGGGAAGCGTCGGGTGAAGGGCGGGAGCGTGCGGCGGCGAACGGGGAGACAAAAACCGCAGTTGCCGAGGGAGTGGTGGATGCTACGCGGATGGGATCTCCCCTGGTGCTCGATAAGGATTGGCGGGTTGGGATCACGGCAAACCCGGCCGCCGCTGAGCCGGGATTCGACGACTCGAACTGGAAGTTGCGCAATGCGGGCGAGTCGCTGGATGAAGTGCCGGATCTGGACCAGCCGAACGACGGTACGTCAAAGGACAAATTCGCCGGCCTGAAAGACAACGGACCGCACCCTTTTGTCTGGTTCCGGATGCACATCAAGCTGGCTCAGGACCACGGGCCGATCGCCCTTCTGATTCAGCTTCCGGTTTCGCAGAGCATGGGCATGACCATAGGATCCGGCGGCCCAGGTGTCGACATCTTCGCGAATGGCAAGGAAATCGAGCCGGAAGGACCGCACGGAAACGCGCCGGGGCGCTACCAGGAGATTTCACGCATTTACAATCTTGCAGTCCCGCCCTCAGATTCTGATCTGACCCTGGTGGTGAGAACTTTCTATCTTCCAGTCGGATTGACGGCCTACACCAATTTCTTTTCCACGCGCACGCTGATGCTGGGAAATCCAGCCGTTTTGAATCAGGACCTCGAGATGTGGTCGGCGCGAGGGCTGTTTGAGCGCGTTCCACGTGTGGTGGATTCGATTCTGCTCACGGTGCTTTCGGTCTTCCTGCTGTCGCTGTATTTCACGCAAAAGGGGCACCCTGAATATTTGTGGCTGGCGCTGCACGAACTGATCCAGGCCCCGATTGGATTTATCGAGCTGGCGGGCAGCTCCGCGCACCTCGACCAGCTTTGGTATGCGGCGCTGGTTTCACAACTGGTGGCTATTTCGGCCTACCTGTATTTCGAGTTTCTGATTGCGTTTCTCTCTCTTCGCAAGCGCTGGTACATGGTTCTGCTACGCTACACGGCGCCGGTCCTGGCTGGAGTTGGGCCCACGCTGCTGATGGTTGGGCACAGCACTCTTGCCGGGATCATTCTCGTGGTGGTCTGGGCGGCCAGCCTGCTGTGGATCATTGGCTGGTTTCTGTTCATTTTCATTACGCTCATCGTGGCCACATTGCGCCGGAATTTTGAAGCGGGGCTGCTGCTGCTTGCGCTGATCCTGACCATCATCGGAGTCGCGGAGCCGATTTTTACCGGCATCCTGACCGAAACGTCAGGACACCCCTACCATTCCCCTCTGACCATCCAGGCGGGTCTGGTGCCGATTCATTTCGCATCCATCGCAGATTTTGCAGGGTTGCTGGCCATCGTGTTGATCATCTTCGTCAGGTTCCTGCGCATTCAGCACGACCAGGAACGCGCCAACAGCGAACTGGCTGCGGCCCGCAGCGTGCAGGAGTTGATGATTCCGCGAGAAAAACTCGAAACGCCGGGGTATGAAGTGGATTCGATCTATACGCCAGCGAACGAGGTGGGCGGCGACTTCTTTCATTTGCAACCCACGAGCGATGGGGGGCTGCTGGTCGTGATCGGCGACGTCGCCGGCAAGGGGCTGAAGGCGGCGATGAGCGTATCGATGCTGATGGGAGCACTCAGGCGCCTGGAAGAAAAACGGCCCTCGAAGATCCTGCAGTCGCTGAACCGTGTGCTGGTGGGGAGCGATAGCCTGACCACCTGCCAGGCAATGTGGTTCGGTCCCGATGGCGAACTGGTGCTGGCCAATGCGGGCCACCTGCCGCCCTACCTGAATAGCCAGGAGATTGCTCTGCCGGGTGGGTTGCCGTTGGGCGCGCTGGCTGAGAACCGGTATGACGAGGTGAGTTTGTATCTCCATCCCGGGGACCGCCTGCTGTTGCTCTCTGACGGCGTGGTAGAAGCGCGGAAACCTACAGGCGAGCTGTTTGGCTTTGACCGCGTGCACAACCTGAGCAATCAGTCGGCGTTTTACATTGCCGATGCGGCCAAGGAGTTCGGGCAGGAAGACGACATTACGGTGCTGACGGTGCGGCGACTGGCCGAGGAGATTCCTTTGAAGCAGACGATGGTTGCTGCGCCGGCGCTGGCATAGGACCTCACTTCAACGATTCGTTGTCGCAAAAAGCCTCAGAACGGCTTGCCCTCGAAGAGAAAGACGAGTTCAATGAGCAGAATGAGCACGACGATGGCTTCGAGAAGGAAGCCGCGGCTCTGGTTGAACTGCTCGACCATGGAACGATAGAGGTCTTCGGCGGTGCGGAGTTTTCGCGCGACAAGATCCTTGTAATCGGGAACGCCAACCTTGTTTGCGGCGAGACGGTAGAAGCGGGCTGCGAACATGTCGCTGAGAAACTTGATGGCGTTGTCGGCGCGCTCAGTCAACTCGGCCACGTCGAGCAGCAGGGTGTGCAGGTTGCGCGCAGACCGCGCCAGGCCCCAGCGCGCGAAGAACCCTGTCTTTTTTCCGAGCAGGTCGTAAACGCTGTCGAGGATTCCGGTGAGCAACTCGTCGTAGTGGCGAAACTCGAGTAGCTGCGAGTTGGCGTATTCGAGCAGTTGAATCGAACTTTCAGCGCCCGCGGTGCTGTCGTAAAGGAACGCCGCATTCCAGCCGATGACGGCCACGTCGCCGGCGTAGTAGGAGACCTGGGAGTTCAGCACTTCGGCGCACTCGGCCGGAGACAGCAGGAGCCGGTCGCCGCGGACAACCTGGGCGATTTCGCGGGCGTGATCGCGCGTGAGTTGCGCGGCGTTGGCGGTGTCCTGGGCTTCGCGAAGATGGAAGATGAAGTAGTCTTCGCTGAGCCAGCGGTCATAGGGTTTGACCATGGCGCTGCTGACTGCGCCGAGCTTTTGACGGATCAACGGCTCAACACGCGAAGGAAAATCGACGTCCCAGACCCAGCGGCTGGAGAGTTGAACAAGGCTTTCCCAGTCGCCTGCGAACGGCAACTGATAGACGACGCTGGCGACTCCGTAATCGTAGTACTTGACTTCGCCGCGGAGGCTCTCGCCGCTCTCGAGCACGAGCGGGTCGAGCGGGCCGACGACCGGAGGGCGGTGATAGCGGACATAGGCCGGGGCAGCCTGCTTCATGGTGGGCTGCTGCAGGGTGCGCGCGTTCACGGCCTGCTGCAACAGGTCGAGGCGCAATTCTTCGCACACATCGAACTGAATAAGCACGAGAACCGATCCGCTGAGCGGAGGCGGGATTTGCGTGCTGGGCGCCGTCGACATAGCTAGGCAGAATGGTACAGCCGTGAAACCGCGCTCAGATGCGAAGGAAGAGACGCTTGCGGTACATCCAGTATAGAAACAGCCAGTAAATGAGCATGACGGCCACGCCAAGCAGAAACGGTTCGAGGCCCGGGCCGAAGATGTTGAAGATGCGATAGCCGAGATTGATGTGCAGGTTGTTGATGATGAAGTCTTCCCAGAGATGCGCGATGAGATAAGCGGCGATGGAGTTCATGCCGACCACGACCAGGGGAAATGCCCATCGGCGGTAGTGCTTCACGTCGATGATCCAGGAGAACGCCGCGAGGAAGAACAGACAGACACCGCCGCTGAAGAGGGTCCAGGCGGGGGTCCAGATGCGCTTGACGATGGGGCAGATGCCCGTGAAGTGCAACAGAAGGCCCGCAGCGATGAGTAGAGCGCCGGCGGTGACGAAGCGCTTGATGGGAATTCTGGGAGCAGATTGACGAAACCAATCGCCCGCCCGGAGGCCGAGCAGCATGGTCCCGAGGGTGGGAATGAAGCTGAGGGTTAGATAACCGCCATCGTTGAATGCGAAGCGCGAGGCACGCGGGAACAGGTTGAGGAACCAGAGGTCGAATGCCTGGCCGAGATTGCTGTTCTTGTTCCAGTGGGAGGCAAAGCCGGTGAAATTATGGTGCCAGTCTGCCGGAATGCCGACCGCCGCGTAATTGAAGCCGGGTCCGGGCGCGGGATAAAGCGCCCACGCAAGCCAATAGCCGAAGAGCAGCGCGCCGAAGGCGATCCACTGCCACCTTGGCCGGCAGTAGGCGAGAAGAAAAGCGAAGGTGTAACCGAGACCTATCTGGGTGAGAGTGTCTTCAAAGGTGAAGTAAGTTTGCGTTTTGTCGGTGGAACGAAGAAAGATGCCGAGCGCGATGAGCAAGAGGCTGCGCCAGATGGTGTGAACGAGCTGACGACTGAAGCTCTGCCCTTTGTTGATGCGGCTTGCTATGGAATACGGTAGCGCGACACCGACGAGGAACGTGAATCCGGGCTGGATGGTGTCGTGCAGGCTCATGCCCGCCCATTCAACGTGGGTCTGGTTGTAAGAAAGGATGCTCCAGAAGACGCTGTTGGGGTAGGCCTGGGCGACGCGCCAGAAGTGCATCACCTCACCCATCATGAGCAGCATGACGAAGCCGCGATAGGCATCGACAGCAACGTTGCGAACCGGCGGCGCTACAGTGGAGCGGTTGCCGGTAGTGGGCTCATGGACACTGGGCTTTTCGACAAGTGTGGCCGACACGGGAGCGACCTCCTTGAATGTTTTGCGGAGCCAAACGCGGAGACGCAGGAAAACTGCGTCTTCCTCGGGTTCCCGTAAGGTAGCACAGGGCGCCGGAGATGAACCAGAGGTCGATAATGCCGAAGTTGCCTAGAGCGTAGAGGAGAAGTTTTTTGCAGAGAGCGGCATCGAGATGCGGCTATACTCGCGTAGGCGGAGGTATCGCGTGCGCATTCGGCCGTTCGTTGTGCTTGCTCTTGGCGCAGTTTTGCCTGCTTCTGTTGTCCTGTCCCAGATGGCTCCCCAGCCGCAGGTGGTGCGCAGAATGGACGGGGGAGGCGGTGGGCGAATGGAGAGCGTGTTCTTTCCGCCCAAGCCGGGCGCGCCCTTCAGCTTGACGCTGGTGACGGAGTGGACGCGACCGCTGGGTAATGGCGGAACCTACACACTGACTAACGAGCGGCACATCGTGCGCGACAGCAAGGGACGAATCTACCAGGAGCGCTGGATCCTGGTTCCCAAGGGCGGAAAGATCAAATCCTGGATGGATGTTTTTCAGATCACCGACCCGGAACTTCACACGTGGTTCAACTGCCTGACGAAAATCAAGGTCTGTGACCTCTACGCGTATCATCTGACGACCAGCCAGAATTACCAGCCCGCGATTGAGACTTCCGGCCCCTTGCCGGACGGCAGCGGATTTCGCCAGCACGATGACCTCGGCATTGGCAGCGTGGAAGGAATGGAGACACACGGCTACCGCGAAACATCGACCATCAACGCGGGTGTCATGGGAAACGACCAGCCGATGGTGGTCATGCGGGAGTTCTGGTTCTCAACCCAACTGGGATTTGACCTGAAGTCGATTGTGGATACGCCGGACACGGGGAAGCAGGTGTTTACGGTGAAGGACCTCACGACTTCAGAGCCGGAGCCACATTTCTTTGAGATTCCCGGCGATTACAAAGTCGTGGACCGGCGTTCGGAATAGCGAACAATCAAGCGCCGCACCCGTGAACGATCAAAGCCCCATCCATACGGATGGGGCTTTGCCATGAAGACGCATTGTTCGGTTTTTTGCCGGCGCGAGAGAGTCGGCCGCACCGCAGAGGCTTAGTCGTAGTACTCGAGGCCGAGGTGGGTGATGAGGTCGGCACCCATGATGTGGCGCAAGGTGTTCTTCAATTTCATGGACTGGATGAACAGATCGTGCTCGGGATAGAGACCCGCGGCGGTCTGGGGCGACTTCAGATAGAAACTCAGCCACTCCTGGATGCCGAGGGAGCGCAGTTCCCGCGAACGCCGGGCCAGGTCGAGAAACAGCACCAGGTCGAGCGCAATGGGCGCGGCGAGAATCGAGTCGCGGCAGAGGAAATCGACCTTGATCTGCATGGGATAACCGAGCCATCCGAAGATGTCGATGTTGTCCCAGCCTTCCTTGTTGTCGCCGCGGGGCGGGTAGTAATTGATGCGGACCTTGTGAAAGATGTCCTTGTAGAGGTCGGGATAGAGTTCCGGCTGGAAGATGTATTCGAGCGAGCCGAGTTTGGATTCTTCCTTGGTCTTGAAGGATTCGGGATCGTCGAGCACTTCGCCGTCGCGGTTGCCGAGGATGTTGGTGGAGTACCAGCCGGAGACGCCGAGCAGGCGCGCCTTGAAGGCCGGGGCGAGCACGGTCTTCATGAAGGTCTGGCCGGTCTTGAAGTCCTTGCCACAGATGGGAGCTGAGTTCTTTTTCGAAAGCTCGATCATGGCGGGAACGTCGACCGTGAGATTGGGCGCGCCATTGGCGAAGGGCACGCCTTCACTGAGCGCGGCATAGGCGTAAATCTGCGAGGGCGCGATGCCGATGTCGCTCGATTCGAGGCCCTTCTCAAACGCTTCAATGGATTGATGGACAGCGGTGGGTTCGAGGAAAATTTCGGTTGAGCCGCACCAGATCATGACTACGCGATCCACGGTTTTCTTGAAAGCACGGATGTCGGCGCGGACCTGGTCAGCCAGTTCGCGCTTGTTCTTCCCTTTTTTGACGTGGGTGCCGTGCAGCCGCTTGACGTAGTACTGATCGAACACCGCAGGCAAGGGCTTGATGGTTTCGAGAAACGGCTTGAGTTGCGCAATGAGGTCTTTGTCGAGGACCTTGGCGTGGGCGGCGGACTCGTAGACGTTATCCTCGAAGATGTCCCAGCCGGTGAAGACGATGTCGTTGAGGTTTGCGAGCGGGACAAAATCTTGAATCAAGGGCGATTTGTTGTCGGTTCGCTTGCCAAGGCGGATGGTGCCCATCTGCGTAAGTGAGCCGATGGGCTTGGCGAGTCCGCGGCGAACAGCTTCAACGCCGGCGATAAAGGTAGTGGCGACGGCACCGAGACCGACAACCATGACACCGAGTTTGCCCGTTGCGGGCGCGACCGTGTCTGAAGCCTTTTGAGCGCCCTTTTGTTCAATACCCATTTCTTTTTCCTAACCTTCCTTCTTGTTCAAAAATGATGAAGTCATCAAGAAATACCGGTTTGCGGAGACGAATCAGTGTACGCCAACGCGAGAGCCGGCCGCGTTGAGGCCGATCACGCCAGGTGGTGCTGACGCGCGCGTTTTATGTGCGACCAGACAAACCACACAATTCCTGCGAGGAGCGCAATTTCGACGGCGAGATGAAAGCGGTGAAAGGCTGCGTAGAAGCGGGGATCGGTATGCCAGGCCTGGCCCAGCCTCATTCCAGCATAGGCGAGAGCGAAGCACCACGGCCACGATCCGATGAACGTGTAAATGTGAAAGCGAAGCTGCGGCATTTTTGCAATGCCCGCCGGAAACGCGATGAACGTGCGCACGACCGGGAGCAAGCGGGCCAGCAACACGGTGATGGAGCCGTACTTCTGAAAGAACCAGGTCATGCGGTCGAGGTCGTGATGGTTCATCAGCACCCAGCGGCCGTAGCGGACAACAAGGGGACGGCCCCCGGCAGCGCCGATCCAATAGGCAAGCGCGGAGCCGACGTTGCAGCCGATGGCGCCGGCGGTAGCTGCCCAGAACAGATTGAAGTGACCGAGATAAACCAGGTAGCCCGCGAAGGGCATGATGATTTCAGAGGGAAGCGGGATGCATGCTGATTCGATGCCCATCAGCGCAACGATTCCGGCATATCCGCCCGATTGAATCACGTGCGTAACAAACTGCACGAGAAGGGCAATGATTCTTTCGCTCATGAGCCAGACTCAAGTATATAGGGCGAATGCAGGTGGGGTGAGCTGACGTTCCAGGGGCGTGAAGGCCTCGCCCGCGCTCCCTCCGAGGTTTGCGTTCGGGATGAAGTGGCAACTTCCCGCGGTAAACGCACTCAAACCGAGTGATGCACCCTGCTAGGATTGTCTTGATTCAAGCGCGTGTGAGAGGTGGCTGAGTTGGCTGATTTTCCCCCTGTTCCGTTGACCCTGGAAGGTTCTGCAGCATTGCACCAGTTCTTTCGCTTTGATTGGGCCAAGTGGCGGGCCTACGCGGAGTCCTCGTCGGACGGCGGACGCAAGAAGGTTGCTGACGAATTTGTCTCTGCGTTGCAGAAGCTGGAGCGGGACGCGAGCGGGAAAGTACAGACGGCGGTGTATTCGCAACTTGGGCACAAGGGCGATTTGATGCTGGTGCATTTTCGCGAGTCGCTGGAGGCACTGAACCAGGTGGAGCTGGGCATAGCGCAGACCCGGCTGTACGACTTTCTGGATTTGCGCCATTCGTATGTATCCGTGGTTGAGCTGGGCCTTTATGAGTCGAGCCGGAAGACCTACGAAGCGGCTGCGGCCAAGGGCGCGGCAACGTTTTCGCCGGAGTGGCAGGCGGAAGTGAATGCCTCGCTCGAGCGCGGCGCCGAGGCGATGAAGCCGCGGCTGTGGCCGGCGGTTCCCGAGACGAAGTATCTGTGTTTTTATCCCATGGATCGCAAGCGCGGCGAGCAGGTGAACTGGTACACGGTTCCCTTTGCCGAGCGGCAGCGCATGATGCACGAGCATGGCATGATTGGACGGCGCTACGGAGACGTGGTGAAGCAGATCATTACCGGTTCAATTGGGATGGATGACTGGGAGTGGGGCGTAGACCTGTTTGCCGACGACCCGGTGGTCTTCAAGAAGCTGATCTACGAGATGCGGTTTGATGAGGTCAGCGCGGTGTATGCGCTATTCGGGCAGTTCTTTATCGGCGTGCGGTTGCCGGTGGAGAAGCTGAGCGGGTGGGTTGAGGGGAAGCTGTAGTCTCCAGTGACGCACGGACAACAGCGGCCAGGGCCCTCAAAGGCCCTTCTCATTGGAGCCGGACATCCAAGGGGCCTGAAGGCCTCCGCTCCCTCCGCTCAATCGATGGCCGGCCGGGTCGCGGCATCCACGATGACAACGGGCACGGAGCCTTTTTGCGATTCGAGTTTCAGGCCGAGTTGTTCCTGCAGCGCAGTGAAGAGGCCGGGGAACTCCGAGTCGGGGGGAACGCCGGTGCCCGGATCCTCAGTCCAGTTCATCTTGAAGTCGTACTCACCCGTGAGCCCGGTGCGGTTCAAGACGACGCGATCGCCGGTTTCGGAGAGGTATGTCAGATCATCGGCGAAAGCGTCCATTGAAAGGGCGGTCGCAACCATGTGCCCATTGTCGGTGGAACTGCCATGATTCTTGCCTCCCGTTGCGCTCGGCGTGAGCTTGGCCCCGCCCCTGGTCTGAACCAGGGCATACACCGGCATGGTGCGATGATCGAGGCGCACTTTAAGCTGGAACCGGTCAGCCAAAAGTGACTGCAGCATCTCGCTGCGCGCTTTCTGCCTGTCCTCTGCGCTCATCTTGTGCATCTTCTCAACGTCTGCCTCGTCGATTTTCGCCTGGATGTCGAAGGCCTGTTTGCCGATCCAGTCAGGACCGCCGATGACCTGCAAATCCGATTTAAGTCCGTAGGCAGAACGAATCAAGCGCTGCAGAGTGTAGTTCTCGATGGAAATGCGATCGGCTGTGCCGTGCCATCCATGATGGTTGTCGTCGGGCCGGCTCAGCTTGATGGCCGCCACCTCGAAAGCAGGCAACCTGGCTGGGGTCGCGGAGGGCGTGGTCGCGGCGGGCGTGGCGGCTTGCTGTGCGGTGGCAGACGCGATCAGGATGGCGAAGGCAAACAAACCGGCAACGGACCTGCAGAAGGACATCACCGGGCCAGTATAGGATGGCCGTCGGGTTTTGTTCGCGCGTACTTCTGTACTCATCGCGAGTAACATAGTTCAGCAGGACTCCACGCCCAGGATGAACCCAGTGAAGACATCGAGCAAGACGCTTAAGAAGAAGCCCACGAGCAAGCGGCCGGCCGCTCAAAGGACTGCGAAAAAACAAACAGGTTCCGCTGCATCAAAGACGCTGCCCCATCGCGACCCGCTCGCGCCGGAGCGCATTGCAGCGATCTTGAAGGCGCTCGACGAAGCCTATCCGAATGCGGAATGCGCGCTGCACCATCGCACGCCGTGGGAATTGCTGGTGGCGACGATTCTGTCCGCGCAGTGCACCGACGTGCGGGTGAACATGGTGACGCCGGAACTATTCAAACGCTTCCCTACCCCGGCGGCGATGGCCAAAGCGAAGCTGCCGGAGATCGAGGAATTGATTCGGACGACTGGTTTCTTCCGCAACAAGGCCAAGTCGATTGTGGGCGCGGCTAAAAAGATAACCGAGGAGTTTGGCGGCAAGGTTCCCGAGACGCTGGCGGAGTTGATCACCGTGCCGGGCGCCGCGCGCAAGACTGCAAATGTCGTCCTCGGTGTCAGCTTCGGCAAGGCCGAGGGTGTGGTGGTGGATACACATGTCTTTCGCATCGCGCACCGGCTCGATCTAACCAAGTCCGATACCGCCGCGAAGGTCGAGCAAGACCTGATGCGGATTTTGCCGCAAGATCACTGGATCCGGTTTTCGCACCAGGTGATTCATCACGGGCGGCAGGTGTGCGTGGCGCGAAATCCCAAATGCAACCTGTGCAACCTGGAGACACTGTGCTTCTCGAAGGACAAGACGTGGAGCAGCTAGAAGCGGAGCGAGCGGGGTTAGGCGCTTCGCGTGTTCGCCGATGAGCTTGCTGCGGACAGGATGACATGCAGGCAGAATTGGAGCGGACGACGTACCCGGGCGTAATCGTGTATTGTGAGTGGGATCGCGTATGCTTTCGTTCCCCCTCACGCTTGCCGAGCCGCAGCATTTCTCGATTGCCGAAAAAATCGTTCTCGCCGCGCTCATCCTGGCTTCAGCCGGATTGTTCTGGCGACGGTTCGGGCCGATTCTCAAGCGAATTCTCGAATCGAAGAAAGACGCGGATTTTCATTTCTTCCCGATAGGAAAGCGTGTTTGGGATTTCATCTGGGAAGTGATGTGCCAGGCAAAGGTCATTCGGCAGCGCCCCTTGCCGGGGCTGGCGCATGCCTTGGTGTTCTGGGGATTCTGCGCCTTTGCGCTGGTCACGCTGAACCATTGCGCGGTGGGATTCGGCCAGGGATTTCTCAATCCGCAGGGGCTGTTCGGCCGCTTCTATTTCACCTTTGCCGCACTGTTCGCCATGGCCTGCGCTGTGGGCATCGCGGGGCTGTTCATTCGGCGCTTCCTGGTGCGGCCGCGCTGGCTGGGCGAGAAGCTTTCGTGGGAATCGGGCTTCATCGCGCTGCTGATCTTTCTGCTGATGGTCACGTACCTGGCAGCGTTTTTCACCCCCGACCAGGGAACAGCGGTGCGCGTTCTGTGGTGGGCGCACACGATCACGCTGCTGGTGTTTTTACCCATCATTCCGCACACCAAGCATCTGCACCTGGTGTTGAGCCCGGCAACGATATTTTTATCGCGTGGGGGATTCAGCCGTATTCCCGCACTGCATGGCGATGAGGACTTCGGCCTGGTTGCAGGCAAGGATCTGACGCAGATTGTGAGCCTGCAGGCCTATTCTTGCGTGGAGTGCGGGCGCTGCAGCGAGCACTGCCCGGCAACCAACACCGGAAAGCTTCTGAACCCGAAGGAAATCGTGTTGGGGCTGCGCGGTTATCTGAATGAGTACGGCCCTCGGTCAGAGGAGCCGCTCCTGGGCAAGTACAACAGTCAGGAAGCAGCGTTCCAGTGCACGACGTGCGGAAGCTGTGAGTTTCAATGCCCGGTGGGGATCGAGCATGTGCCGATTCTGGTCGGCTTGCGGCGCGGCGCGGTGAACACGGGCGCATGGGAAGACGATCACGGTGGAAAGCTTTTTCTGGCCCTCGAGCGCGGATCGAATGCGCTGGGCATCAGCACCGGGGAACGCGACAAATTTATGCAAAAGCAAGGATTCCCCATCTTCGACGGTACCCAGGAATATTGCCTGTGGCTCGGCTGCATGGGAGGATACGACCCCAAGGGACGCGAAATTGTGGCAGACTTTGCGCGCGTGATGAATTACCTGGGCACGAGCTACGGCGTCTTGCGCAAGGAGAAGTGCACGGGCGATCCGGTGCGGCGATTGGGAAACGACCTCCTGTTTCAGCAACTCGCCGAGGCGAATCTCGAAACGCTGGCCCAGAACAAAGTGAAGAAGATTGTCTCCATCTGTCCGCATTGCGTGCGCACCATCCAGGAAGACTGGAAGGAGTTTGGCGAGCCACCGGAGATCGAGCACCACAGCGAGTTCATGGCGCGCTTTGCCGATCGGCTGCCAAAACAGGACGGGGAGAGCATCGTGTTTCATGATCCCTGCTACCTGGGGCGCTATAGAAATGTATATGCCCAGCCGCGCGCAGTGGTGAGCCGGGCTGGAAAACTGGTGGAGGCGCCGCGGTCGCACGAACGCAGTTTCTGTTGCGGAGCCGGGGGCGGACTGGCGTTTTTGGGCGAGGAGATGGGAGAGCGGGTGAGCCATGTGCGTGCCGAGGAGTTGGCTGCCACGGGAGCCAGAACGGTGGGAACCGCATGTCCGTTTTGCAATACCATGTTTCGCGATGCGCTGGTCCAGCGGGGCGACGCCGCCCCGCAACTAATGGACATTGCGCAGTTGACCGCGAGGGCGCTGCCATCGTCCGGGCCAATTAAGATGAACGAGAGCTGAAGTTATGAAGATCATTGTCGCCATCAAACAGGTTCCCGAACGCGATGCGCAGGTGCGGATCGACTCGGCCGGCAAGTGGATTGACGAGACCGATGTGCAGTGGGCGCTGAACGAGAGTGACGCCTACGCCCTGGAAGAAGCGCTGCAGCTTAAGGAAAAGAACGGCGGCGAGGTGGTGGTGATCAGCGCCGGGCCGGAGCGCGTGGGTTCCACCATCCGCGAAGCGCTGGCCAAGGGAGCCGATCGCGCAATTCATGTGGCCTCGGATGACCTGGGCCAGCGCGATGCTCTCGGCGTTGCGCGGCTGTTGGCTGCGGCGGTGAAGCCGGAGAGTCCCGACCTCGTGCTGACCGGGCTGCAATCGGATGATCTGGGCTATGGGCAGACCGGCGTGATCCTGGCTGAGTTGCTTGGTTTGCCGCATGCATCGCTGATCCTGCACGTGGAGAAAACAGATGCCGGGATCGCGGTGAAACGCGAGCTCGAAGAGGGCTGGTTTCAGAACATTGAGCTGCCTATGCCCGCAGTTCTGACGATTCAGTCCGGCGGAACAAGGCTGCGCTACGCGACGTTGATGGGCATCAAGCGCGCCAAGACGAAGGAGTTCAAGCGCATCTCCGCTGCAGAGTTAGGCGTGGATGCGAAGGCCAATGTCGCGCTCGAACACATTGCTCTGCCGCAGAAACAGAAGACAACGCAGATTCTGCCGGGTTCAGCGAAAGAAGCCGCGGCAGCGCTGGTGGAGAAGCTGAAATTTGAGGTACGCGTACTATGAGCGGGATCTGGGTTGTGCTGGAAGAACGCGGCGGGCGCATGAACCGCATCAGTTGGGAAGCGGTTGCGGCGGCGCAGCAGCTTGGATCACAGACTGGGCTCGCGGTGAGCGCAATCCTTCCCGGCCTGAAGACGGAGGCGCTTGCCGCGGAAGCTGCGAGCAAGCCGCTGGCGAAAGTGGTGCGTATCGAACATTCTTTGCTGGCTTCGTACGCAGCCGACGGATTCACGATTGCGCTGCAACAGTTCTTTGAGAAGGAGCAGCCCGAATACGTCATTCTGCCGCATACCTATCAGGTGCGCGACTATGCTCCCGCGCTGGCGGCGCGGATGGGCCAGACGCTGATTGGCGATGTCGTCGCCATCGGGCAGGGGCCGATCTTTACGCGTCAACTCATGCAGGGCCGGTTGAGCGGAGAATACCGGCATACGGGAGGCGGGACATGCTTCGTCTCGGTGCAGTCGGGCGCGTTTCGCGCCGATGCCGCATCGTCGGGCACTGGTGTGGTGGAGTCGTTCACGCCTGTGATTGAAGAGGCTAAGATTCGTACCAAACCGGGTGAGCCCTTCCGCGGATCGGCACAGACCGTCGACCTGGGCTCGGCACAACTTATCGTCGGTGTGGGACGCGGCATCAAGGACCAGGATAAGCTGCCCCTGGTGCAGGATCTGGCCGCCGCGTTGGGGGCGGAACTGGCTGCATCCCGGCCGATCTGCGACAACGGATGGCTGCCGATCGAGCGGCAAGTGGGCAGTTCGGGGCAGACGGTTTCGCCGAAGCTCTACCTCGCCGTCGGCATCTCCGGAGCCATCCAGCATCTGGTTGGCATGAAGGGCTCGCAATGCGTGGTGGCCATCAACAAGGATCCCGAAGCGCCGATTTTCGAAGTCGCCGATTACGGGATTGTCGGCGATCTCTTCGAGGTGGTTCCGGCGTTGACTGAAGCGGTCAAGGTAGCGAAGCAGTAAATCCTGATGAGCCCGGCGCTCAAGTCAAGGGCTGCGGGCATTTGCGCACAGGTGGGTGGAGACGCTATCGTTCACCCGTTGCAGCTTACAACTTGTGCCGACAGGGGAATGGAATGTTTCTTCCCGGGACGTATCAGGCAGCACTGTTTTTCATGCTGTTGAGCATGTTGTGCTGGGGTTCGTGGGCCAACACACTCAAGCTGTGTCCACGCTTTCGCTTCCAGCTTTTTTATTGGGATTACGCGATCGGGGTGTTTGTCGGAGCGGTCGTTCTGGGGCTCACCCTGGGCAGTATGGGGCACAACGGACCGCCGTTTCTCACCGATGTTGTGCAGGCTTCGCCTCGCACCATGTTATGGGCAGCTTGCGGAGGCGTAGTCTTCAACATTGCCAACCTCCTGCTGGTGGCGGCGATCGATGTAGCTGGACTGGCCGTGGCGTTCCCGGTGGGGATCGGACTGGCGCTGATCGTTGGTTCGGTTTCGAGCTATTTCGTGTCGCCTGCCGGCAATCCCCTGCTGCTGTTCGGCGGCGTTGCGCTGGTTTCGTTGGCCATTGTGACCGATGCGGCTGCGTATCGCAAACGCGAGAGCGCGGCGGTGGCAACCACCACGCGAGGGATTGTGCTCAGCCTGGTTGCCGGTTTGTTGATGGGCAGCTTTTATCCGCTCGTGGCGCACGCCATGAAGCCGACGCCGCTCGCTGCGGCTCCGGGGCCCTATGCAATTTCGTTTTTCTTTGCCATCGGCGTGCTGCTGTCAACCGTCCCCGCTAACCTCGTGCTGATGCGCAAACCGCTGGATGGAAAGCCAGCCGTGAGCGGCGCGGCATACTGGCAGGCGCAGCTTGGATGGCATCTCGCGGGCGTGTTGGGTGGCGCTGTCTGGTGCACAGGAGCTGTCGCAAATTTCGTTGCTTCGGGTGCGCACCTCGTGGGTCCGGCGGTTTCGTACTCGATTGGCCAGGGAGCGACAATGGTTTCGGCCTGCTGGGGCGTGTTTGTATGGCATGAATTTGCCGGCGCGCCGCGATCCGCACGGCTGCTGCTGGCGCTGATGTTTCTCTTTTTCCTGCTGGGACTCGGCGCCGTGGCGCTGGCTCCGCTGTATTGAGGTTGAGGCGATGCAGAGCAATCAAAAGCCGATTGTGGTTGTCGGCAGCGTCACGATGGACATGGTGACGCGGGCAAAGCAGATTCCGCGGGTCGGGCAGACGGTGATTGGCACGGGATTCCAGACCACTCCGGGAGGCAAGGGCGCGAATCAGGCTGTGGCTGCGGCGCGCCTCGGCTATCCGGTGGAGATGGTGGGCCTGGTCGGCAACGATGTGTACGGGCCAGTGCTGCTTGAGAAGCTGGCGCGCGCCGGAGTGAAGACAGCGGCCATGGGCCGGGCAGATGGATCTTCCGGCCTTGCTCCCATTTTTCTGGCCGAGAACGGCGAGAACGCCATCATTGTGGTCCCCGGCGCCAACGGCAAGGTGGATTGTGCCCTGATCGACAAGCATGCGGACCTGATCCGCTCAGCGGGCATGGTGCTTTTCCAGCTTGAATTACCACTGGAGACGCTTCCGCATACGTTGAACTTGTGCGCGGAGGCAGGCGTGCCCGTGATGCTTGACCCGGCGCCGGCCGCGCCGCTGCCCGACGAAGTATGGAGCAGGGTTGCATGGTTCACACCGAATGAAAGCGAAGCGGCATTCTATCTAGAGCCCTCAATGAAAGTCGAAGCCGCGGCTGCTGAGTTCCTGTCTCGCGGAGTAAAAGGAGTGGTGCTGAAACGCGGTTCCGAAGGGGCATTTGTCGCAGTGCATGATTGCGCGGCGTGGGTACCGCCGTTTGAGGTGAAAGCGACCGATACGGTGGGCGCCGGCGATTGTTTCAACGGGGCTTTCGCGGTGGCGCTGCTTGAGGGCCTCGATCCGTGGAGGGCGGCCGAATTTGCCAATGCGGCCGCGGCAATTTCAGTGACGAGACCAGGCGCACAGGCCTCGATGCCCACTCGGGCTGAGGTTGACTTGCTTATGGCGCAAAACAGAAGACCGTAGAATTGACTTGAACACAACCCAAAACTGGAAAGCACCTGGAGAAGACAATCTCGATGCGTCGATTCATCTGCCTTGCGTTTTTGCTTCTTGCATTGAACCTGCGCGTGCACGCGCAGGATACGCTCTACCCTGCACGAGGGCAGCAGATACCTCCGCCGCCTTGCATGAACCTGCACAACGCGTGGGAAGGCCTGCCCGTCAGTTGTCCGCCATTTATGCACGAGCGCTGGCTGGCCGATTTGCACCATTGGCGTACGGAACGGCGCATTCGGACCGCGTTTGACGCATCGCGCTACGAGATGCCCGCACTTCGCTGGACGCAATCGAGCTTTATTCAGCCGCAGATGATGGTGCAGGATCGCTATTTCTATGATCCGGTAGCCGGGCGCTACACGGTGGACAAGTACCTGGATGACGTGACGCGGCGCTATGGCGGGATCGATGCCGTGCTGATCTGGAGCACGTATCCCAACATGGGGATTGACGATCGCAACCAGTTAGAGATGGTCGAGTCGATGCCGGGCGGCGTCGAGGGCGTGCGGCAGATGGTGGCAGACTTTCATCGCCGAGGCGTCCGCGTGCTGTTCCCCATGATGATGTGGGATGAAGGAACACATGAACCGGCGCAAAGCTGGCCGGACGCTATTGCCGCGCTGATGAAGGAGATTGATGCGGACGGCGTGAACGGAGACACGCAGGATGGAGTGCCGCTGGGCTTTTCACTTGCTGCCGAGAAGATCGGGCACCCGCTGGCGTTTGAGCCGGAAGGCAGTCCCAGCGACGAAGCGCTCAGTTGGAACGTGATGACGTGGGGTCAGTACCAGTTTCCGCCGGTGCCGGAGGTGGACCAGTTCAAATGGCTTGAGACGCGCCACATGGTGAACATCAGCGACCGGTGGGCGACCGACAAGATCAACGATCTGCAATTTGCCTTCTTCAATGGCGTGGGCTGGGAAAGCTGGGAAAACATCTGGGGTATCTGGAACGGCATCACACCGCGCGACGCGGAAGCGACGCGCCGCATGGCCACCATCGAGCGCGGAGTTGCGAGATTCCTGGTGAGCGCGGAGTGGGAGCCGCTGTATCCGATGCACCACTACGGCGTGTATGCCAGCCGCTGGCCCATTGCGCACGAAACCGTCTGGACCATTGTGAATCGCGCCGGCTATGACATTGGCGGCCCGCAAATGGACGTGCTCTTCACGCCGGGCATGCGTTATTTCGATCTCTACCACGGAGTCGAGTTGAAGCCGTATCTGACGAAAACAGCGGATGGCGAGATCGCGACTCTGAGCTTCAACATCGAAGCGCATGGATTCGGCGCGGTGCTGGCGACACCCGGCCATCCCGACGAGAAGATTGAGATGCTGATGCAGCGCATGGCAAAGATGACAGCGGAACCGCTGGCGAAGTTCTCCCACGAGTGGATCGTGCTTCCGCAGCAGATGGTCGAGATCGAGCCGACGAAGCCGGCTGCCGATGCGCCTGAAGGCATGGTGCGAATCCCGGGCGGCACATTTGACTTCGAGGTGCGGGGAACGGAGATTGAAGGAGACGCGGAGCCGGGAGTGGATGTGCAGTATCCGTGGGAAGATTCGCCGCGGCGGTTTCACGAACACAGAATGGAAATCAAGCCGTTCTTCATCGACAAGTATCCCGTGACGAATGCAGAGTTCAAGAAGTTCCTTGACGCATCCCACTACGCGCCTGCCGACAAGCTGAACTTTCTGCGCGACTGGAAAAACGGGACCTATCCCGAGGGATGGGGCGACCGACCTGTAACCTGGGTTTCGCTCGAGGATGCGCGGGCCTATTCGAAGTGGGCCGGCAAGCGGCTTCCTCACGAATGGGAGTGGCAGTTCGCAGCGCAGGGCACAGATGGACGGGAGTATCCGTGGGGCTCTCAGTGGCAGGCGGCCAATGTGCCTGCGCCTGACGCCGAGCGCACGATGCGCGGTCCTGATCCGGTGGATGCGCACCCACAGGGAGCAAGCCCCTATGGCGTGATGGACATGGTGGGCAATGTGTGGCAATGGACCGATGAGTTCACCGACGAGCACACCCGGGCGGCCATTTTGCGCGGAGGTGAATACTACCAGCCGCAGGGATCGATCTGGTATTTCCCGCAGGCCTATCGCAACGACGAGCACAGCAAACTGCTGTTAATGGCTCCGTCGTATGATCGATCAGGCGGCGTAGGATTTCGCTGCGTTCGCGACGCGCAGTGATGCATCTAATCGTCAAAGCGCAATTCGAATTCAAACACCGAGGAGCAGGGATGGGCGAAACAGTGGTTTTGAAAGCCAGCGACGATCACCAACTGGACGCCTATGTCGCACGTCCCGCCGGCAAGCCCATTGCGGGACTGGTGGTGATCCAGGAAGTCTTTGGGGTAAACAGGCATATTCGCTCCGTGGCCGACGGCTATGCGAAAGATGGCTTTCTCGCAGTCGCTCCGGCGCTCTTTGACCGCGTGGAGAAAGGCGTGGAATTGACGTATGAGCCAGCCGACGCCCAAAAGGGCATGGGAATCGTGCGGCAGATTGATATCTTCAAGTCGCTGGCTGACGTGGATGCCGCGCTCGCCTATGCGCGCAAAGAAACCGGAGCCAGGGTCGGCGTGATTGGCTACTGCTATGGAGGGCTGCTGGCTTGGCTCAGCGCAACGCGTCTCAGGCCTGACGTTGCCGTTGGATTCTATGCGGGCCGTATCGGCGACTATGCCAATGAACAGCCAAAGGCACCGGTGCAACTACACTTTGGCAAGCTGGATACGCACATCCCCAAAGAGCAGGTGGACAAGGTTCATTCGGCGCATCCCGAGGTGGAGATCCACTGGTACGACGGCGCGGGACACGGATTCAATTGCGATTTGCGCGCCAGCTACAACCCTGAAGCAGCTGCCCTGTCGCGAGGACGGGCGCTCGTATTCCTCAAATCGCACCTGTCCTGATCGGGTCAGGCTACCTCGTTCTCCAGTGTCCCGATGGGCTCAATGGTGATGCGAATGCGATCACCGTGCGCCAAGGTGAACGAAGCCGGCGGAACAATCCCCGTTCCGGTCATCAGGAAACAGCCGTGGGGAATCGAGTTGTCGCGCAGAAGGTATTCGACCAGGATCTTCGGATCGCGCTTGAGCTCAGTGAGCGCGACCGAGCCCGAAAATTCGATCCGTCCGCGGCGAAGAATCTCTATTTCAATTTGAGTTGAGTGGGGCAGCGGACCGCGGCTGAGCAGGATACAGGGGCCGAGAGCGCAGCTTCCGTTGTAGACCTTGGCCTGCGGCAGGTAAAGCGGGTTTTCGCCTTCGATGTCGCGCGAGCTCATATCGTTGCCGATGGTGTAGCCCAGGATGCGGCCTTTCGGGCTGACCACGAGGGTCAACTCCGGCTCCGGCACTGACCAGCGCGCGTCGGCACGGATGCGAACCTGTTCGCCCGGTCCCACGGTGCGATGCGCCGTGGATTTGAAGAAAAGCTCGGGGCGTTCCGCGGAATACACGCGATCGTAAAATGTGCCTCCGCCCGCGTCTTTCGCTTCTTCCATGCGGGCTCCGCGGCTGCGGAAATAGGTGACGCCGGCAGCCCAGACTTCCTGTTGGACGATGGGTGCGAGCAACGGGGAGGCCGGCATCTCTTCAGACGAGGGCGCCGATGCGATGAACTCGCGCAGATATTCGGGCAGGTCTTCGCGAACAAGGAGTTCATCGAGCGTGTAACCGGCGAGGGCGTAATACCGGCTGTCCTCTTCAAGAAAACACCCCCTTGCGGAGCGGTAGAGCTTCACGGCAAACACACCTCCTGATTTGGCTCCATGGTATATGGCGGGAGCGGCATGCAGGCATGCGTATGTTCGGGCGCCAACCGATTGCGTCTCTACGCGCACCAGGCGTCGAACTTCCCTGCCCTGACAGCTTCGGCCAGGGCGGCGATGTCGGGTGCCAGCACGCGATCCTTTTCGAGGCGCGGGACAACGGAGCGGACGCGAGCATGCATACCTTCAATTGCGGAACTCGATTTGAGCGGACGGCGAAAATCAAGTCCCTGCGCGGCGCACATCAATTCGATGGCAACAATGCGCTCGGCATTTTCAACAATTTGGCGCAACTTGAGGGCGCCGGTCATGCCCATCGAAACGTGGTCTTCTTTTCCGCCGTCGGTCGGGATACTGCCTGTGGACGATGGATGCGAGAGAACCTGGCACTCGTTGATGAGCGCGGCGGAGACGATCTGCGCCATCATGAATCCCGACGACAGGCCCGGATCTGAGGACAGAAATGCCGGCAGGCCTTCGTTGATGTCAGGATTGAGCAGGCGGTCGATGCGGCGCTCGGCAATGCCTGCGAGATCGGTCAAGGCCAGGGCTGCGTAATCGAACGCGTAAGCGAGCGGCGCGCCATGAAAATTGCCCCCCGACAGCACTGCGTGCGGCAACTTTTCGGTTTGGCTCGGCGGAAAGACCAGCGGATTGTCGGTTGCAGAGCCGGCTTCAATTTCGAGGATTCCGGCAACATGGGTCAGCACGCCGCGCACCGCGCCGTGCACCTGGGGCATGCAGCGCAGGCAATACGCATCCTGAACGCGTGGATCGTGTTCGCGGTGAGACTCGCGAATTTCTGAGCCGGCAAGAAGTTGCAGCAGATGCGATGCGGCGGCGGCCTGGCCGGGATGGGGACGGGCCTGTTGAATGCGCGGATCGAATGCGGCGGGCGTGCCCATGAGCGCTTCGAGCGACATGGCCCCGGCAGCGTCGGCCAGTTGCGTGACACGCCGTGCACGAGCCACTGCGAGCGCACCCACGGCCATCATGGCCTGGGTTCCGTTGAGAAGCGCGAGGCCCTCTTTCGCGGCCAATTGCAGAGGCTTGAGGCCTGCGCGGCGCAATGCCTCGGCGCCGGAGATGCGTTCGCCATGGTAGAAAGCCTCGCCTTCGCCAATAACGACGAGCGCGAGATGAGCCAGCGGCGCGAGATCTCCGCTGGCGCCTACCGAACCTTTCTCGGGAATGACGGGATGGACGCCAGCGTTGACCAGGTCGACAAGCAGTTCAAGCAGTGCCGGGCGAACGCCGCTGAACCCTTTAGCCAGGACGTTAGCGCGCAGAAGGAGCATGGCGCGAGACTCGGCCTCGGAAAGCGGCTGCCCCACGCCGCCGGCGTGGCTGCGCACGAGATTGAATTGCAACTCGGCGAGCTTGTCCGGCGGAATGCGCACGTCAGACAGCTTGCCGAATCCGGTGTTGACGCCGTAGACGGTCTGGCCTTCGGCAAGGATTTGCTCAATCAGGTTTCTGCTTTGGACAACTCGCTCGCGGGCTGCCGGCGCAACCGCGGCGCGACAGCCGTGAATCGATACGCTTTCAATCTCGGCCAGGGTCAGGGGCTGGCCGTCGAGGACCACGGATTCCATATAAAAATGGTAGGACGGCAACCGGATGAGGTACAGGATGATTCCATCGCCTGCCTGCTGCATTGACTCTGAATCAACTAGAATAGGCAGCTATGACAATGGATTCCACTACGCTATTGGATCACTGCGGCCGAACACTGCTGGAAGAGCTGCAATCGAATGCGCGGCTGAGTGTGGCAGAACTGGGAAGGCGCATCGGGCTTTCTCCTACTGCGACAGCCGAACGGCTGCGGCAGATGGAAGAAATCGGCGTTCTGCGCGGCTACACCGTCGAGATCGATCCGGAGGCCCTGGGGTTGGAGGTGACCGCCTTCATTCGGATGCGTTGCGACGGCCAGCACTATGCACGGCTCGTCGAGTACGTTCAAACATTGCAAGAGGTCCGTGAATGTCATCATTTGACAGGCGGCGACGATTTTCTTCTGAAGGTGACCACCACGAATATGGGCGACCTGGAGGCGCTGATCGAGGCGCTGCTTCCCTATGGAAACCCGGTGACGAGCCTTGTGCTTTCATCGCCGGTGGAACACCGCAAATTCGCAGTTACCGGAAAGCTGGTTACCGTGACTCGAAAGCGGGCGCGGAGACGTTGAGGCGATTTCGGAATGGGCGCAGCCCCGCAGTTTATAGTTGAGGCGAACAGAAGAGGGTCGCAACCACGCTGGAAAAGCCTGCTGCGATTCCCTGCTGCGTGTGCGGAGCGATTGGAGGTCGTATCGATGCAACTGACGCGAAGAGATTTTGCCCGATTGAGCGCAATGGGACTGGCGGCGGGCATTGCGCCTCGGCTTGAAGCGCAGGATGATAGCCACAAAATTGGATACGCGGTGATTGGGTTGGGCCGCATCGCCGCGCACTTCATGCCGGGCGTGCGCAACAGTTCCAACTCGCAGATCACGGCGCTGGTGAGCGGCCATCGCGACAAGGCGGAGCGCATTGCGGCGGAGTACGGAGTTCCGGCCGGCTCGATTTACAGTTACGAGAACTTCGATACCATCGCGCAAAACAAAGCGGTGGATGCGGTCTACGTGGCCCTGCCGAACTCCATGCACGCCGAATACACGATACGCGCGGCCAAGGCCGGCAAGCATGTGCTGTGCGAAAAGCCGATGGCGACCAGCGTGGGCGAATGCGAGCAGATGATTGCAGCCTGCAAAGCAGCGAACGTGAAGCTGATGATTGCCTATCGCTGCCACTACGAGCCGACGAATCTGAAGGCGATCAAGCTGATTCGCGACGGGGAGCTTGGCCAGGTGCAGGCCATCGAGAGCTCCTTCGGATTCAACATCAAGGCGGGCGAGTGGCGGCTGAACAAGAAGATGGCCGGCGGAGGTCCGCTGATGGACGTGGGAATCTATGCGTTGAATGCTTGCCGCTACCTGACCGGCGAAGAGCCGCAGGACATTTCCGCGTTTGCATCGGTCATCGACCACGACGGCCGGTTCAACGAGGTGGAAGAGAACGTCTCGTGGACGATGAAATTCCCGTCAGGGATTTTGGCCGCGTGCAACACCACCTACGGCGCGCCGATGGAGGGATTCTTCCGCGTACACGGGTCGAAGGGATGGATCGATGCCAATCCGGCATTCATCTACGAGGGGCTGCATTTGACCGGCGAATTCTCTGGCACGCACCTCGATGAGCCGAATCCGCAGCGCGACCCCTACCAGTTCAAGGCCGAAGCCGAGCACTTTTCGCACTGCATCGTGACCGGCCAGCAACCGCAATCACCGGGCGAAGAGGGATTGCGCGACATGCGGTACATGACGCAGATTTACAAATCTGCGGGCATCGTGGTTTGAGCGAACCAGCGGATGCCCCAGCTTCTACTTCATTTCTGACTCGGGTTCCTGCGCCGGCTCGAGACTGAGAATCCTGCGATTTTTCTCCGCGTCCGCGCCTGATCCGGCGAAGTCGTCGAATGCGCGGTCCGTGACATGGATGATGTGGTTGGTAATGAAGACCGCTCCTTCCGCCGCGCCGGCTTTCGGATGCTTGAGGCAGCACTCCCACTCCAGAACGGCCCAGCCGGGATAGTCGTATTGCGCCATCTTGCTGAAGATGGACTTGAAATCAACCTGGCCGTCTCCCAGAGAACGGAAGCGGCCTGGCCGGTCGATCCAGCCCTGGTAGCCGCCATACACGCCAGACCGCCCGGTGGGACGGAACTCCGCGTCTTTCACGTGAAATGCCCGGACGCGCTCGTGGTAGATGTCGAGGAACTCAAGATAGTCGAGTTGCTGCAAGACCATGTGGCTTGGATCGTAAAGAATGTTGGCGCGAGGATGATCGTTTACCTCGGTGAGAAAGCGCTCGAAGGTGACGCCATCGTGCAGGTCTTCGCCGGGGTGCAATTCGAAGCAAACGTCAACGCCGGCCTTGTCGAATGTGTCGAGAATAGGCAGCCAGCGCTTGCCAAGCTCTTTGAACGCCTCTTCGATAAGGCCTGCGGGCCGCTGCGGCCATGGATAAAAGAATGGCCACGCCAGCGCGCCGGAAAACGTTGCATGGGCCTTCACGCCGAGCCTCTTGCTCGCTGTCGCAGCCCATTCCAATTGCTGGACCGCCCACTCCTGGCGCGCTTTGGGGTCGGTTGCATCGGCCGGAGCAAAGCCCTCAAGGAGCACGTCGTAGGCTGAGTGGCTGGCGACGAGCTGGCCCTGCAAGTGAGTGGAGAGCTCCGTGAGCGCAACGCCGGCATCCTTCAACTTGCCAAGGACACCGTCGCAATAGTCCTGGCTCTCCGCGGCCAGCTTCAGGTCGAAGAGACGCTTATCCCAGGTGGGAATCTGCACCCCGGCAAATCCCTGCTTGGCTGCCCACAGCGCCATCCCTTCAAGCGAATTGAAAGGAGCTACATCCGCTGCGAACTGCGCCAGAAAGATTCCCGGTCCTTTGATCGTCTTCATTCCTTCTCCCCAAAAACATCGAATCCTAAAATTCGACCCAGCGTTGCTTGCGGTTGCTTTCAATGGCGCGGTCGATAAAGCGCATGCCTCGCACGCCGGCCTCGATTCCTGGCAACGTTGCGGGCATCGGATTCGCCTCGCCATTCCTCCAGGCATTCAAACCATCGGCAAATTCACGATAAAGCACGGCGAAGGCCTCGAGGTAGCCCTCAGGGTGGCCGCCGGGCAGACGGGTTACGGAGCGGGCCTCGTCGCTCAAATAACTACCGGACGCGTGGCGGATCTCCTCCGGCCCGTCGAGCCACTTGAGACGCAGGCGGTTGGGATCTTCCTGGCGCCAGTCGAGGGAGCCGGCCTCGCCATAGACGCGCAGGCGCAGCCCGTTGCCCTCGCCGGCGGCAATCTGCGAGGTCATCAGGATGGCGCCGGCGCCATTGTCGAGGCGCAGGAGCGCGGTGCAGTCATCATCGACACGGCGGCTGGGAACGACGGAGAGCAGCGAGGCATTCAGATCGGTGACGCGCAGCCCGGTAACGTATTCGAGCAGATGGAAGGCGTGCACACCGATATCGCCGATGCAACCGCCGGGACCGCTGAGCGCAGGATCGGATCGCCACGCGGCCTGCTTCTGGCCCGTCGTCTCGATGGGCTGGCTGAGCCATCCCTGCAGATACTCGACGGCAATCTTTCGAATCTGGCCCAGCTGTCCCGAAGCGCAGATGGCGCGGGCCTCGCGAACCAGGGGATAGCCGGCATAGGTGTGGGTGAGGCCGTAGGGCAAACCGGACTTAGTGACAGCCGCCTCAAGGGCCAGCGCCTCGGCATAGGTCGCGGTGGCCGGCTTGTCGCTCATCACCGGAAAACCGGCCTGCAAAGAGGACTCGGCAACCGGCAGATGCAGGTGATTGGGCGTCACGATGGCCACAAAGTCGATGGTATCGGGCCTGATCCGCTCGGCGGCGAGCATTTCTTCGTAATGTGCGTAGGCGCGCGCGGGGTCGATGCGATACGACTCGGCGGCGGCGCGCGAGCGCTCGGCCGACTGCGAAAACGCGCCGGCAACCAGCTCGATTTTGCCATCCAGTTCCGCGGCGATGCGATGAACGGGGCCGATGAATGCACCCGGTCCGCCCCCAACCATGCCCATGCGCAGCTTGCGTTGTACCGCCATTCGAACTCCCTTTTAGAACTACCAAAGCCTTTCAATCTTCTACCAGATGGACGGGACCAGCCGGTACTTCACAGTTTCACGATACTCGGCGTACCCGGGAAGCTTTTCCACCAGAAACCGTTCTTCGTCGAGCAGCCTCCAGATGACGGCTGCGGTCATGGGAACGTTGATCAGCATTCCCCACCACGACCCCAGCGCCAATGGAATCCCAAACAGCATGATCAATCCCCCAGAGTACATGGGGTGCCTAACCAGCGCGTAAGGTCCCGTGGAAATAACCTTCTGGTTCTCCGCGACCTCGATGATGCCGGAAGTGAAGCTGTTTTCTCTGAACACCACGAAGACGAGGCCGAAGCCGAGAACCATCATCAGTTCACCGAGCACCTCAGCACAGACAGGAACCCGCGACCACCCGAAGCGGTGATCGAATGCCGGAACCAGAAAATCGGCGAGAAACACGATTGCCGCAATTCCCTGGACGATCTTCTGGCCTTTCTCCTTCTCTGCTTTGGCGCCGGCCTTCAGGCGTCTCTCCAGCAGTGCCGGATCATGCTTCGCCACCCAGATGGTGATGGCGCAGGCTGGAACAAAGAATGCCGCCAGGCACACCCAACCCTGCCACCAGCGCAACGTCCACACGGGAGCAAAGATCGCGGCCATCAGCATGACAAAAGTGCGAACGATCCCAGTCAACGCCTTGTGATAGAGAGCGTTCATCGCCTTGCTTCAAAGCTCCAATGCAGCGCGCTTCAACCCTGGGGCAAGGGTACGCAACAGCAGAAGGGCAAGCAGATAGGCGAAGCCGGAGAAAAGGAACAACGGCACATAGCTGTGCGTGAACTGAAGAATGTGTCCGGCGACCAGCGCAAAGATCGACCCGCCCAATGCCCCGGCGACCTGCCCGAAGCTCACGACGGTTCCCACCAGTTCGTTGGGGAACATGTCGGACGCGGTGGTAAAGATGTTGGCCGACCAACCCTGGTGGGCGCTGGTGGCGAGGCTCAGCAAAGCGACGGCAGTCCACTCCGAGTGCAGCCCGCCCGCAAAGGCGATGGGCACAACCAGGCAGGCGCAAGTGAACATGGCAGCGAGACGCGCGCGCTTCAGGTCCATGCCGGCATGCACAAAGGCGCGCGGGAGCCATCCGCCGGTGACGCTGCCGACAGTGGAAACGACGTAGATGACGATCAGGGGCAGCCCGATATGCGACAGGTCCAGCTTGAACCGCGAATTGAAGTAGCCAGGCAGCCAGAAGAGATAGAACCACCAGACCGGATCGGTGAGGAACTTGCCCAGCGCGAAGCCCCAGGTCTGGCGATAGCGAAGCAAACGCGTCCATGGGAGAGATGCATGGTTTGGCGAGGTCGAGGAGAAAGCATCGGTGGGTGTCTTCGGTTTGCGGTAGTGCACCGACCACCAGACGATCCATGCGGCGCTGAATGTCCCCGTGATGAGGAAGGATGCGCGCCGTCCAAAGTGAAGTGCGACCCATGGAACAAGAAATGGTGCAAGGATCGCTCCGACACCGGCCCCGGAGTTGAAGATTCCGGTGGCCAGGGAGCGCTCCCGCGGCGGAAACCATTCCGCCGTGGCCTTGATGGCGGCGGGAAAATTGCCGCTCTCGCCTAATCCGAGAAAGAAACGGGCCACACCAAAACCGAATACCGACGTGACGAGGGCATGGCACATGGCGGAGATACTCCACACGCCTGTCACAATCGGATACCCGGCCCTGCAGCCGACTTTGTCGATAAAGCGCCCGGCGAAGATCACGCCCAGCGCATAGGCAATCTGAAAGGCCCACACGATGTATCCGTACTGCACCTCGTTCAGGTTGATCGAGCGCTCAACCGTAGGCCAGCCGTGAAAAAAAGGCTGCAGATGCAGCGTGCCGCCTTCGAGGAAAGGCTTCAGGATGGAAAGCACCTGGCGATCCATGTAGTTGATTGAGGTGGCCACAAACAGCATGGCGCAGATGGTCCATCGACCGGGAAGCGCTGCCGGTTCGGCAGCTGATTCTCGCTCTTCCGCAAGTTTGCTCATGGGTTCTACCAATCGGTCAGCGTACCGTCGAGCTTGCGGTTGATGGGCAGATACGCCCGCTGATAGGGATAGCGAGCGGCAAGAGTCTCATCCAGGTCCACGCCGAGGCCGGGTGCGTAGCCGGGATGCATGAAGCCGTCGTTGAACGCGTACTGATGGGGAAATACCGCATCGGTTTCCAGGGTGTGCGGCATATGTTCCTGGATGCCGAAGTTATGAATCGCCGTGCCGAAGTGAAGAGCCGCGGCCATGCTCACCGGAGACAGATCGGTGGCTCCGTGACAGCCGGTGCGCACGTGGTAGAGCGCGGCAAAGTCGGCAACCTTTTTCAGATGGGTCAGGCCTCCGCTATGCACTGTCGTCATGCGAATGTAGTCGATCCACTGATTGCGAATGAGATCGTGCGCGTCCCAGATAGAGTTGAAGACCTCTCCAGCAGCAATCGGGGTTGTGGTGTGCTCGCGAATGACCTTGAATCCCTCCTGCAGCTCTGCGGGCGTCGGGTCCTCCATCCAGAACAGGTGAAATGGCTCCAGTTCCCTTCCCAGCCGCGCCGCTTCCATCGGAGTGAGCCGGTGGTGGCAGTCGTGGAGCAGATGCAATTGCTCGCCAAAGATCTCGCGGACGCGGGCAAAGAGCTTGGGCACGTGGCGGAGGTAGGGTTCCGTGGCCCATGCGTGTTCGGTCGGCAGACCGCGCTCGGCGGGCTCGTAGTGGCCCGGATCATGGGCAACCCCGTAGGTGGTCGCGAGGCCGGGAATGCCGCTTTGCACACGGATCGCCCTGTACCCGCGGTCGCGAAGGCTGGCGATGTTGTCGAGCGCATGTTCGATGTCGCTGCCGTTGGCGTGCGCGTAGACCAGAAGCCCATCGCGGCTTCTGCCGCCGAGCAGGTTGTAGACCGGAGTTTTGAGCGCCTTGCCCTTGATGTCCCAGAGCGCGACATCGACGGCTCCGATGGCCGCCATGGTCACCGGACCGCGCCGCCAGTACGGTCCTCGATAGAGATACTGCCAGATGTCCTCGGTATCGAATGGGTCGCGGCCGATGAGGCACGGAATTACGTGGTCGGTGAGGTAGCTTGCTACGGCCAGTTCACGGCCGTTCAGCGTGCCGTCACCCAGGCCGTAGACGCCTTCATCGGTTTCGATCTTGAGCGTGACGAAGTTTCGACCTGGCGAGGTGATGTTGACGTATGCCCTGGTAACCTTCACCGCGATACCTGATCCCCTTCTTCCCCAGTCCCTTAATGCCCGTCTCTACTGGTTCACGCCGCTGGCCAGGAACCCTCCATCCACGGCAATGATCTCGCCGGTGATGAATGAGGCTGCCTCCGACGCAAGAAAAATTGCCGTGCCGGCCAGTTCTTTCGGTTCACCCCAGCGCTGCATCGGGGTGCGCATCTTGAGTTCTTCTCCGCGCGGCGTGCCGTTGATGAGGCTGGCGTTCAATTCTGTAGGAAACATACCAGGAGCAATCGCATTTACGTTCACTCCGGTCAATGCCAGTTCAATGGCCAGGGATTTGGTCAGCGATCCCACCGCGGCCTTGCTGGCCGAGTAGGCCGCAACACGATAAAAGGCGAGGAACGTGGTCAGCGAGGCAATGTTGATAATGCGCCCATAGCCCGCGCGCACCATCGTCCCCCCGAAAACCTGGCAGGCGCGGAGGGTTCCATTCAAATTGATATCGAGAACGCGGGACCAGTCCGCTTCGTCGACATCGAGAGTCGCCACCTTCTGCGTCACTCCGGCAGCATTCACCAGGATGTCGACTTTGCCGAATTCCTTGAGGACCGCGTCATGCAAGGCCTGGAGCGAAGCGCGCTTCTGCACGTCGCTCGGGATGCGGAGGGTCCGGCGGCCCTGCGCCTCGATCTCCGAAGCCACTTTCTCCACTTGCTCAACCCGCCGCGAACTGGCCACCACGTCGGCGCCCGCACCCGCAAGACCCAGGGCAACCGCGTGTCCTATGCCAGTAGTGCCCCCAACGACCACTGCCACGCGACCCGTGAGGTCGAAAAGATCATGGCTCATAGCTGAATTCCCCCTTGCTGTTTCGTGATTCCTGAAGGTGGCTCTTGGTCGCCAGGAATTTCACAATCAGCCCGCCCCAAGAAATCTATCATGTAAGCCGATTTATCTATTCGAGCCAACTCCAACGCGATGCCTGCTGCCCAATGCGTTACAGTTTCAATGAACAATTGTGCTCGAAATCATGGACCCGATTCTGATTCCCGATTCTACGCGCCGATGGGATTGCCTCAGCCTGGGCGAAGTGATGCTGCGCCTCGATCCCGGCGAGGGCCGCATTTCCACCACACGCCATTTCCAGGTATGGGAAGGCGGAGGCGAATACAATGTGGCCCGTGGCTTGCGGCGCTGTTTTGGCCTGCGCACTGCGATTGCCACCGCACTCGCCGACAATGCGGTTGGGCGGTTGGTAGAAGACCTGATGCTACAGGGCGGCGTCGACCTATCCCTGCTGAAATGGATTCCGTTTGACGGCGTCGGCCGCACGGTCCGCAATGGCCTGAACTTTACCGAGCGCGGCTTCGGCATCCGCCCTGCCGCGGGATCGAGTGACCGCGGTCACACGGCAATTAGCCAGGTAAAGCCGGGCGACTTTGACTGGGAGACGATCTTTGGCACAACCAACGGGTCCCGTTGGTTCCACACCGGCGGTATCTTTGCGGCATTGTCCGCTTCTACGGCCGATGTTGCCGCGGAAGCGATGGATGCGGCGCGGCGTCATGGAACGCCGGTCTCCTACGACTTGAACTACCGCGACTCCCTTTGGAAAGCGATTGGGGGCAAATCGAAAGCGCAGGAAATCAATCGCGAACTGGTGCGCAAAGTTGACCTTCTCCTCGGAAATGAGGAAGACTTCTCGGCCATGCTGGGCATCGAAGTGAAAGGCGTCGGAGAAGATTTCACTGAGTTGCCGATTGCCGGGTACGAAGAGATGCTGCGCGAAGTTGCGGCGGTCTATCCAAATGTGAAACTCGTGGCAAGCACTCTGCGCACCGCGACGACCGCGAGCCGCAATGCCTGGGGCGCGATTGCACTCTACCAGGACCGGATCGTGCACGTGCCGCAGCGGGAAATGGACATCTATGATCGTGTGGGCGGCGGTGACAGTTTTGCCTCCGGACTGATCTACGGCATGCTTGCCGGCAATCCAGTCGATTGGGCTGTGCGCTGTGGAGTCGCGCACGGGGCGCTGGCAATGTCCACTCCAGGCGACACCAGCATGGTCAACCTGGATGAAGTTGAGCGAGCCATGAAGGGCGGATCCGTGCGGATTGCGCGATAAGAGGAGAAATGCCGGAAACCACGCAGGAAATCATCGAACGAGTGGGCCTGATTCCAGTGCTGCGCGCCAAGTCCGCGGCCCAGGCGCATGCGGTGGTCGAAGCCATGATCGCCGGCGGCGTAACGGTAGTCGAAGTCACCATGACCGTGCCGGGCGCTGTCGGGCTGCTGAAGGAACTCAAGAAAGAATACGGCGAGAAGCTCCTGCTCGGCTCCGGATCGGTGACCAATGGCACGGACGCTCAATCCACGATTGACGCGGGAGCCGAATTCGTCGTCAGCCCGAGCCTTCACCCGGATGTCGTTGCCGTTACAAAGAATAACGGGAAGCTTTCCGTTCCCGGCGCGCTCACGCCGACTGAGGTCTTCAATGCGCGGCGCGAAGGGGCCGACTACATCAAGATCTTTCCTTGCTCGGCAATGGGAGGAGCGAGTTATCTGAAGGCTCTTCTGGCTCCCTTTCCGACCCTGAAGCTCATTCCCACCGGCGGCGTGACGCTCGACAATGCAGAGAGCTTTCTGCGTGCCGGGGCGCGGGCCCTCGGCGTTGGAAGCGACCTCGTGAACCTCGCGGCCATTGATTCTGGCAGGCCGGAGACAATCACCGAGACCGCCCGCGCGTATCTTGAGCTGCTTGCGCGGGTGCGAGCAGAGGCGCATGCGGGAAAATAATGAAGAAGACGCTTCGAATCCTGCTTCGAAATTATGCGGATTTTGTGCATGCCCTCACCGAAGAGGCACGGCTTTTCGAGGCCGCCCATCCTGACGTCCAAGTCGAGTTGGAATCCGTGGGGATTCACGAGCTCTATCAGGCCTCCATTGCAAAAGGCGGCTTGGGCGAGGGCGAATTCGACCTCGCGCTGCTGGTGACCGACTGGCTCGCCGAAGGCATGGCCGCAGGCATCCTCGAAGACTTGCAGCCCTGGCAGGAGCGGGTTCCGATCCCCGAGTGGCCGGCCGGATGGGCGCGATCGCTTGTTCAGCCCTTGTATTTCGGCCAACGGCTTTCGTCGTTGCCCTGGCATGACGGACCCGAGTGCCTTGTCTATCGAACGGACTTGTTTGGTTCTCCTGAGCACCAGGGTGCATTCCGCGCGCACGTCGGCCGAAACCTGGCTCCGCCGGCCACCTGGCAGGAATTTGAACAGATCGCGCGCTTCTTCACGGGCCGCGCAGAGGGCCTGTACGGAACGGTCTTCGCCTCGTTTCCCGACGGACATAATACCCTCTACGATTTCGCTCTCCAGGTATGGAGCAGGGGCGGCGAATTGGTCGATTCGGCGGGGCGTCCGCAGCTCGCTACAAAACAGGCAGTCGCTGCACTCGACTTTTACCGGCGAGTCGTCACCAATCCCGCACTGTGCCATCCTCAGTCGCCGCATCTCGACTCAACGCAATCCGGCGACCTGTTTCTCAAGGGAGAAGTGGCAATGATGGCGAACTGGTTTGGATTTGCTGCGCGATCAAGCGCGCCGGGGTCACCGCTCGAAGGCAAGGTCGCCATCGCGCCGATTCCGAGCGCGGAAGGTTGCCCATCGGTTTCGCTTTCGGTTTTCTGGGCGCTGGCTATCGGCTCCGGGTCGCACAACAAGGAACTGGCATGGGATTTTCTCCGTCTCGTCGCCTCCCCTGAATGCGATTTGGGCTTGATCCGCCACGGCACCGTTGGCGTTCGCCTTTCTACCTGGCGCAATTCCGAGTTGCAGGCGCGCGTCCCGGTCTATCGCGGAATTGAAGACATCTCCCTGGGGGCGCGTCAGCTTCCTTGTGGGCCGCAGATGGCGGCATTTGCATCGATCATCGATTCCGTCGTGACACGCGCGCTCAACACCAGCGACAGCACAACGGCTATCCTTGAGACAGCGCAAAGTCAAGTGGAGCGCGCACAACTGAGGTTCCAATGAGCACGAAAGAGACGCAGAATTCCACCGCAGCAGATTCCGCATTCCGCCTTGATGGGCGCCATGTTCTCGTCACCGGCGGAGCCAGCGGTATTGGCAGAGCCACCGTAAAGGAACTGGTGCGCGCCGGAGCATTTGTGTGGATCGCCGACATCAACGTAACTGAAGCCGAGTCGCTCGCCGTCGAAACTGGATCGGCGAAGGCGCTCCATCTCGACGTCACCAGCAGCGAATCCATCGCGGCCGCGGTGAAGCATATCGCGAGACTCGACATCCTGGTGAACAACGCGGGCATTGGGCATGTCGGCTCGATCGAGGCGACGGAGCCGGACGATTTCGACCGATTGATGAACGTGAATGTGCGTGCCGTTTATCTGGTCACGCGGGGATTTCTGCCCCTGCTGCTGCGGGCCGAGAACGTTTGCGGACGGCCTGGAAGCATTGTCAACATCGCGTCGGTTGCGGGGATCGTGGGCATCAAGCAGCGTTTCGCCTATTGCACCACCAAGGGAGCGGTGATCGCCATGACGCGGCAGCTCGCGGTCGAGTTTCCAAAGACCCTGCGTGTCAACGCCATCTGTCCCGGCACGGTGGAGACGCCGTTTGTCGAAGGGTATCTCGAAAAATTTCACAAGCACAACAAAGAAGAGACGCGCGCCGAGCTTCGCGCCCGGCAGCCGATTGGGCGCCTTGGCCGGCCCGAAGAAGTGGCTTCGATGGTGCGTTACATTGCATCCGACGAGGCCGCGTTTATCTCCGGATCCACCTTCACCATCGACGGAGGATGGACCGCGGCATAGCGGGCGCAGCCCTGTTTTGAGAATGAAGCTTTGCAACCTTGGAGCGTGAAATGAAGCTGGTCAGTTTTTCTACTTCAGACGGGCGGATTCGTCCGGGCTCACTTCTCGAAGACGGCAGCCTGGTCGTCGACCTGACAAGCGCAAGCTTCGATGGAACACTCGCTGTAATCCGTGCCGGATTTACGGCACCCGATCGAACCGCCAGTCTCCCCGCATATCCCATTGGCGACGTTCGCCTGCACGCGCCTCTTCCCAACCCTCCGCGCATCTTTGCCATTGGTTTAAATTACCGCGATCACGCCAGAGAATCGGGGATGGAGCTTCCAACGACGCCGGTGATCTTTTTCAAGCTGACGACTTCGATCATCGGACCGGGCGAGGCGATAGTGCTGCCCAAAAACTCGACGCAGCCCGATTACGAAGCCGAGTTCGCGTTTGTGATTGGGAAGGGCGGCTATCGCATTCCGGCATCGGCCTGGCGCGAGCATGTTTACGGCTACACCATCGTGAACGATGTGAGCGCGCGTGATGTGCAGTTCGCCTCGACACAGTGGTCAATGAGCAAGAGCTTTCCCACGTTTTGTCCGCTCGGCCCATCGATTGTGACCGCGGATGAAATTGCCGACCCTCACAATCTGGACATCGGCCTGAGCATCGACGGCGAGACGCTGCAAGCCTCGAATACGCGTGAACTGGTGTTCAAGGTTCCTGAACTGATCGAGTATCTTTCATCCATCACCCCGTTGCTGCCGGGCGACATCGTTTCCACGGGAACGCCGCCCGGAGTGGGCCTCGGGCGTACGCCGAAGCGCTGGCTCAAACCCGGCGAAAGTGTCACCGTGATGGTGAAAGGACTCGGTTCGTTGACCAATCCCGTAGTTGCCGAATAGCGGTCCATTCGGAAATTCAAGTCCCGCGAACAGGCGAAGTACATCCAACATAACCAGCAGGAGATTCGGGATCGAAGATGGAATTGACGGGAACATCCTTTATCGGTGACCGCCGCGGTTCAGCTGCTGGCCTGGGTTTCCATGGTGTGAATCCGCAAAGCGGCGAGAAGCTGGAGCCGGAATTTCATTCGGCAACGCTCGCTGAAATGGAGGCGGCGGCGAAACTCGCCTCGGACGCGTTCGACGGGTTCGCGCAGGCCGGCGGCAAAGTCCGCGCCTCCTTTCTGCGCCGCATTGCAGACGGCTTTGACGCCCGCCGCGAAGAGCTCGCAGCTCGCGCACATCTTGAAACGGCGCTACCCGTGCCGCGATTGCTCGGCGAAGTGGGCCGCACATCTGGGCAACTGCGCATGTTTGCCGGCGTTGTAGAAGAGGGGTCGTGGGTGCAGGCGCGGATTGACCCGGCGCTGCCCGATCGTCAACCGCAGCCGCGGGTTGATCTTCGTTCGATGCTGAGGCCGCTTGGCCCGGTCGCGGTATTCGGAGCCAGCAATTTTCCGTTGGCATTTTCTGTAGCCGGAGGAGACACCGCATCGGCGCTGGCCGCAGGCTGTCCGGTGATCGTCAAGGCTCACCCGGCGCATCCGGGTACCAGTGAGCTTGCGGCGTACATCATCGCCGAGGCTGTCGCCGTCGAAGGTCTGCATCCCGGCGTCTTTTCGATGCTGTTCGACGCGGGCATCGAGGTGGGCGCTGCGCTGGTCAAGCATCCATTGCTCTGCGCCGTCGCCTTCACAGGATCACTGCGCGCAGGGCGGGCACTGATGGATTTGGCCGCGGCTCGGCCTGATCCGATTCCCTGCTTCACCGAAATGTCGAGCGGCAACCCGGTGTTTGTGTTGCCCGGTGCTCTACGCAGTGACCCGGAGGCGCTCGCGAAAAACCTGTTCGGTTCGGTCACGCTGGGCGCGGGCCAGTTCTGCACCAAGCCGGGGATTGTGCTGGTCCCCGATGTGCCCGAAGGCAAGGCATTTTTCGAACAACTGAAATCGCTGGTGGAGAAGTCGCAGCCGTTCACACTGCTGACCGCCGGAATCGCGCGCGAGTACTGCCGAGCCACCGATGCGCGCGCCGGGCAGGTACCGCTGGCGGCTGCGGCTGCAATGCCCAACCCGAACGAGGTCTGCCATGCGCCCTCGAAGCTCTTTACCGTCTGTCTCGATCAGCTTCTTGGACAACCTGAGCTGGCCAACGAAATCTTTGGCCCCAACACTCTGCTCGTTCATTGCGACAGCACGGCTGACTATGTGCGCGCCGCCGAGGCCCTCGACGGCCACCTCACCGCGACCATCTTCGGCAACGAGGACGACCTGGCCGCCAACCGCGAACTGGTGCAGATTCTCGAACGCAAAGCGGGCCGCATTATCTTCAATGGATTCCCTACGGGAGTTGAAGTGACGCATGCCATGGTGCATGGCGGACCCTATCCTGCAACGTCGGATCCGCGCTTCACCTCAGTAGGCAGCTTGGCTATTTATCGTTTTGCCCGGCCAGTTTGCTTTCAGAACTTTCCGCAGAAGATGCTGCCGCCGGAGCTGCAGGATGCGAATCCGTTGGGAATCAGACGGCTTCGGGACGGAAACCCAGAGACCCTATAGCACCCGCGCCAGCCACTCGCCGGTGTGCGAATGCAAAGAGCCCGCAATCTCTTCCGGCGTGCCTTCGGCAACGATGCGACCGCCGCCTTCGCCGCCTTCGGGGCCCAGGTCGATCACCCAATCGGCGCTCTTGATGATGTCCAGGTTGTGCTCAATCACGATCAGCGAGCCGCCGCCATCGATCAGCTTGCGAAAAGCTGTCAGCAGTTTTGAAACATCGTCGAAGTGCAGTCCCGTAGTCGGCTCGTCGAGAATGTAGAGCACGCGGCTGGCCTGCGATGGCTTGGCATTCGCATTCACCGCGCGCACCTGCACAAGATGTGCGGCCAGCTTGACGCGCTGCGCTTCGCCGCCCGAGAGAGTAGTCGCGGACTGGCCGAGCCGCAGATAACCGAGGCCCACCTCATCCAGTACGGCAAGCTTTTCGAGCAGCCGCGTTTGTCCGGCGAAGAACCGCAGCGCTTCCTTCACCGTCATCTGGAGCACGTCGTGGATGTTCTTGCCTTTGTATCGCACCTCAAGGATGCGGGACTGATAGCGCGTGCCATTGCAGTCCTCGCAGGGCAGTTCCACGTCGGCAAGAAACTGCATCTCGACCGTGACTGTGCCGTCGCCCTCGCAGGTGTTGCACCGGCCGCCAGGCACATTGAAGGAAAAGTGTCCAGGCGTGAGCGACATCCGTTTTGCTTCAGGCTGGGCCGCAAACAACTCGCGAACCAGATCGAAACCTTTGATGTAGGTGATGGGGTTGGAGCGCGGTGTGCGCCCGATGGGCGTCTGATCGACAAGAACCACATCGTTCAAACGTTCCACCCCGGTGAGCGAAGTGAAGAAACCGGACGGATCGCCGCCGTCGGTCTGGCCCAGTGCCCGCGCCACGGCGCGATAGAGCACCTGATGTACCAGAGTTGACTTGCCCGATCCGGAGACGCCGGTGATAGCTACCAGAAGGCCAAGTGGAATCTCCACATTCAAGCCGTGCAGGTTGTTCGCTTCCGCCCCGCGCAGCACCAGCTTTTCCCTTCCCGGTGCGCGACGCCGCGTGGGGACAGGTATTGAGATCTGGCCGGAGAGATAGCGCCCTGTGAGCGACTGTGGATTGGCTTCGATTTCCGCCAGCACGCCCTCGCCCAGCAGTTTACCGCCGAATTCACCAGCGCCGGGCCCCAGATCGAGCAGATGATCGGCGGAGCGCAGAACGTCGGCATCGTGTTCAACGACCACAATCGTGTTGCCCAGGTCGCGCAACTCTTTCAGGATACGGATGAGCCGGGCTGTGTCGCGCGTATGCAGACCGATGGACGGCTCATCGAGAACATACAGCGTGCCGACAAGCCGCGAGCCGAGCGATGTGGCGAGCTGAATGCGCTGCGCTTCACCGCCGGAGAGAGTCGACGCAAGACGGTCCAGCGTCAGGTATTCCAGGCCGACCGCGTCTAGAAAACTCAATCGCTGGCGCACCTCTTCCAGAATCGGCCCGGCAATCTCCTCCTGCATCGGCGCCAGTTTAAGGACGTTAAAAAATTCATGCGCCTTGGCAATGGTCAAGGCGGTGGCCTGGCAGATATTCAAGCCATTGAGCCGAACCGCCCGCGCCTCGGCGCGCAGCCGCTGGCCGCGACAGTCGGGACATTCGGCATAACCTCGGTATTTGCTCAACATCACGCGCACGTGCAGCTTGTATTTCTTCCGCTCCATCTGCGCGAAAAAACCGTGAACCCCGGCGAAGCTCCCTTTGCCGCGCAGCACGATTTCGCGCTCCGCTTCAGGCAGCTCACGCCACGGCACGTCCAGCGGGATCTTCAGTTCGCCGGCCTGTTTGCGCAGATCGGTAAACCACGAACGGTACTTGGGCCGGTTCCATGGATCGATGGCGCCATCATTGAGGCTCAGGCCCTTGTCGGGAATAACAAGATTCAGGTCGTAATCCACCGTATTGCCAAACCCCTGGCAGCGTGGACACGCGCCGAAGGGATTGTTGAAGCTGAAAAGCCGCGGCTCCGGCTCCTTGCCGGGCCGATGACAGCTCGTGCATTCGAATTCGCCTGAGAAGCGATGGCGCGGCCGTTCCCCGTTCTCATCGCGAGGCACTTCTTCGAAGATGGCTTCGCCGGCCTGGCGGTAAGCGATCTCCGCTGCGTCCACAATGCGGGCACGATTGTCTGCGTTCACGACGATGCGATCCAGAAGAACGTAGACCGGCTGCGTGAAGTCAATATCCAGCAGCGATTCCGGCGTGGAGAATTCGAAGATGCTGCCGCGCTGATAAAGCCGGGTGAATCCGGCATTGCGCAGTTCCACCAGTCGCATCTTCATCCCTTCAGACAAAGCCAATGAATCGCCAGCCTTCGCCGCTGGCGCCTTTGCTGCGGCTTTTGACGAGCGCCGGGCCGGTTTGGCAGCCTCTTCAGTCGGAGCCTCGTGCCGAACCGGAAAGAGCGCGTTGAGCCGTGTTCCCTCACCCAGCGCCAGCACGGCTTGCGCAACCTCGTCGATGGAATCGCGCTTGACAAGGCCGTCGCAGAAAACGCAGTGCACCTCTCCGCACCGTGCGTAAAGCAGGCGTAGATAGTCGTAGATCTCAGTGGCAGTGGCAACTGTGGAACGTGGATTGCGCGTAGTGTTCTTCTGCTTGATGGCAATGGCCGGCGCCAGCCCCTCGATCTCGTCCACATCCGGCTTATCAATTCGCTCAAGGAACTGTCGTGCATACGCTGAAAGCGATTCCACATAGCGGCGCTGCCCTTCGGCGTAGATCGTATCGAAGGCGAGCGACGACTTCCCGGATCCCGACACACCGCTGACCACGGTCAGCTTTCCATGCGGAATTTCGCAGGAGATATTCTTCAGATTGTGGGTCCGCGCACCGCGGATAATGATGGCATCGTTCAATGAATTCAATGGGAAAGCACCGTAAAGCTTCTCCGGCAGCAACCCAGCACCCTCTGTGAGGCTCAGGGCGCAACCGGCCATTCTTTATTATAGGGTGCTCAGCAGAGAATTTACCGGACCTCGAAAGTCGACGAACGACGGAACCGACAACAAACTTTGCCTCGGCTTCTGGGCGATGTGATGAGAGGGCGAGACACTGCCGCCGCCTGAAAGGATGGCGGGAAGGGAAATTAGATCGTACGCACAAGCGTGCTCACTTGCGCGAACCGCTCGCACTCGAAATCTCGATTGTTTGCCTGAAAATGACGTCGTCAAAAAAGGAAAGCTCAGGCGGCCATAGCTGGCGGCCATTCGAGAAGCGGTTGCGCGGCCTCTTGGCCGTCCATTGAACGGTTAAGGACAACTGACAACCCCATGAGAGCCGTTGATGCACATGCAGGACACCGCGTAGCGCAGTTCCCTATGCAGTTGCAGTCCTGGCACAGGTAGGCAGACACGAGGGGGAAGTATTGCATCGCATTGATTGGCATATCTTACCTCGGCAAGAAAATCGTACTCATGTTGAGTCATCAAGCTAACTACGACTCAATTTACTCTTGGATACTTCTCTACTAACTGATGCTATTTGACGGTAAAAAGTTGTTGAAATCAATCACACGTTGGGTTTCCGCCGCGTGACCTCGGCGCAGCCATTCCGCTTTTTGGTAATCAACCGAATGTCTTGTAAATCGGCTTGGCGCGACGTGCAAGTAGTTTAGTTACTTCGACATTTCGGTATGCTGCTTGTCAAATTCCTGTTCAGTCTTTGCAGCCTTATGAGCCGCTTTATCTGCGGCATGCTCCATTCTCTTGTGAGCGTCTTCGTCTTTCTTTTTTGAGTTTTCTACGTTTGTCGCGCTCGGAATCGGCTTGGCAGTATTCGGATTCGGTGTATTGGGCATGGCATCTCCTCCAGCCCCTTCGATGCGGAGGAATCCCTTCGGGGATGCACAGCACACATCGCAGTTGGCTGGGTCTCTGTGAAACAACCACGCCGGGTCACTGAGCCGAGGGCTAACTCACCAGTCGATTTGTTGCCGCGACTTTTGCGTACCAGATGCCGGAGTCCTTGATGGTGCGCTTCTGATCGCGGTAATCGACATACATGAGGCCGTAGCGCTCCGTGTGGCCGTTCGCCCATTCAAAGTTGTCGAGCAGACTCCAGGCATGGAACGAACGGACACGCGCACCATCCGTGATCGCACGCGCGAGCTCCGCGAGTTCTTCCCGGAAGAACTGAATACGACGTGGATCGGGAACGCGCCCATTCTCCTTTTCGTAGGGCGCATCGAGATAACCGCAGCCGCTCTCGGTGATCTCGATAATGGGATGGTCGTACTCGCGTGAGATCTGCGTGACGAGATCGTAGATGCCGTGCGGCCATACCTCCAGACCAGATTCGGTAAGCGGGCCTTCCGTGGGCATGACCGCTCGAAACCGCGTGTAGGGATCGCGGCCGGTGGAGGGATCGCTCTCGATCTCGGTGCCGCCGAAGCTGCCGCCGCCAAAAGAGTGTGCGCTTCCGGCGTCGGAGACGATGCGGCGCGTGTAGTAGTGGAAACCCACCCAGTCAAGCGGCGCATAGAGCAGCTTTTCGTCTCCGGGCTTGAAGCCCATCAGATCGTAGGGCGGCTCACCGACAAACGCCTTTGGGTAGCGCCCTTTCATCGCGGCTTCAAGGAAGAAGACGTTGTTCATGGCGTGATATCGCGCAGCGGCTGCGCGATCGGCTTCTGAGTCGGTTTTGGGATAAGCAGGACACATGCCATAGGCGCTGCCTACGGTGGCTTTGGACGATGCCGCCTTGATGGAGCGGAGCGCCTGGGACTGTGCAAGAGCGACGGTGTGTGCCGCCTTGAGAAAGTCGGCGAAGTTGGTGCGGCAGGGTGGAAAGGCGCCGACACCGTACCCCATATAGGTAAAAGACCAGGGCATGTTGAACGGAGCCCAGATGGTGATGCGGTCGCCAAGATGCTTGGCGAGGATGGCTGCGTAATCGGCGTAGTATCCGGCCAGGTCGCGATTGGGCCAGCCGCCTCGATCTTCGAGCGCCTGGGGCAAGTCCCAGTGGTAGATGGTGCAAAAGGGCCGCAGGCCGTTCTCGAGCATGGCGTCGACAACGCGGCTATAGTGATCGAGGCCTTTCATGTTCGGCGCGCCGGTTCCTGTTGGCTGGATGCGCGGCCAGGAGATGGAGAAGCGAAGGCTCTTCTGGTTGAGCCGCTTGGCCAGCGTCATGTCCTGCGGGTAGAGATGATACTGGTCGCAGGCGACGTCGCCCGTCGTGCCGCCTTTCACCTTACCGACCGTGTGCGTGAAGCGGTCCCAGATGGACTCGCCTTTGCCATCCTCGTTCCACGCGCCCTCCACTTGGTAGGCAGCCGTGGCAACTCCCCACAGGAATCCATCGGGAAATTTTGCGCTTTCAATCTCCGCCTCAGAGATCGCACCCGGAACCTGACTCGCTGCGTTGACCTCCTGCGTTGGAGGCGCATCGCTAAATCCTCTGCGCGCCAGCACGGCGCCGCCGGCAGCCGCGAGTGAGTTGCCAAGAAACTTTCTGCGATTCATGCGAAGGTCCACCCTCCTCTACGCGGCAAAACGTAGCACCGAGCTGTCGGTCAAGTCAAACGTTTGAGCGAAGATGCCGGGAAGAGACCGGGCCAAGCGAGGAATCCAGCGTGAGTGACCCGGAGTCTAACCGTCTGTCCACAATTAAACTGGTGGGAGAGGTATTCGTGGTTCGTTCCGTCTTTTTTGTGCTGCTCGCTGCTTTCGCATACAATTCACCGGCTCCCGGCCAGAGCGCGCCGCAGGGAGGTTCCCCGCCGTCCAAGGCAAACTCGGCAGCGCCGCAGGTTTCGCCGCAGGTGGCGGATGCTGAGGGCGCTATCGTAAAGTCCGACTGGAAGACGGCGGAGACCAAGCTGGACGCATGGCTCGCCGCCCACCCAGTGGATGCGCGCGCCCTTTTTGACGCCGGATACGTCGCCGACGCGCAGAACCACCTCGACGAGGCCGTTAGCTTCTATCGCCGCGCCACAACTGCCGATCCGAAATCCTTCGAATCGCATCTGATGCTGGGTCTTCTGCTCGCCCGCCAGGGTAAGCTCGACGAAGCGCGCCCGGAGTTGGTCGCTGCCACACAGCTCGATCCCGGCGATGCTGGTCCCGACCTCAAGGCAAGGGCATGGCGCGCCCTCGCCCAGATTGACAAACCCGAGCCAGGAAATGAGGGTGACGCGAGCGAAGCGTCGAATGACCTGCTGCAAGCCCTGAAGTTGAGCCCCGAGACGCCGGCCGATACCCTGCTTGCCGCGAGTCTCGCCGAATCGAGCGGCCAGTACGATGCAGCGGAAGCAGCCTACCGCCGCCTCCTTGCGAAGGATCCAAAATCTCCCCAGGCAAATGCCGGACTTGCTCATCTGCTCATGCGCCGGCAGAAGTATGCTGATGCCGAACCGCTGCTGCGCATCGCTCTGGAAGCTTCACCCGACGATCCAGGCATCAACGCCGAACTGGCGACCGACCTTGCCGCGCAGGACAAGGCGGAGGCGCTTCCCCTCCTCCAGAAATTGCACAGCGCGCACCCCGCTGACCCCGCCATAACGCGCATGCTCGCGGATGTTATGGCGCAGGCCGGCGATGCTGCCGGCTCAGACCAGCTCTATGTTCGCCTGCTCGCCGCCAATCCCAACGATCCCGGGCTGCTGCTCTCGCACGGCCAATCCTTGATCCGCCAGCTGAAATATGCTGAGGCTTTCCGGGTCTTCCAGAAACTCACCAGCCTTGACCCCGCCGACGGCGACGCGTGGAGCGGTATGGCTTTTGCCGCCACGAAGATTGGCCAGCCTGAAGTGACACTGCACGCTCTTACCATGAGGTCAAAGTACTTGCCCGAGGTACCTTCAACGTACTTCCTTTGGGCGACATCCTACGATACATTGCACGACAAGGCAGCAGCTATTACCTACTATCACCACTTTTTGGACGCCGCGGCCGGCAAATATCCTGACCAGGAATGGCAGGCCCGGCAAAGACTGCTTGTGCTTGAAAAGAATAGGTAATTGGGAAAACGGAAGAACCGATTTTGTCGTTCGAGAGTCGATTAGTACCGCGGCTATGCGATTAAGTGCGTATTTGCTTGCATTTCGCACTAGAATGATCCATAGTCACGGCCTGAGGTGAGGCGGCTCCTTTTTAATGAGCCGCTTGTGTTTCCGCAACAGCAGCGGAGGTTCCTCATGCGGTATCAAGTCTCGTTGGCAATGCTCGTCCTCCTCACGGCGCTCACAATCCCCGCGTGGGCGATTTCCCCTGACGATAAGGATTCCGACCAGCAAGCCCTTACCGCTCTCGAGGCGAGGATCAATCAGGCGCCGGCCAAAGACCAGTGCTTCCTCTACGCCGAACTCATCCACCAGATGACCGAGGTGAGTCTGCGGCAATATACGGCGGGCGATGTTCCCAAGGCCAACGCACTGCTTCGCCAGGTCCAGGCGATTGCGCACAAGCTTCATCTTTCGGTAGCCAACAACGACAAGCGCTTGAAGAACGCTGAAATCCTGCTGCGCCGTAGCGCTTTCCGTCTGAGCGAGATGCTCCATGCCAGCGACTACGACAACCGTCCGCTGCTTGAGGCGACGTTGGCGCAAGTGAACCAGGCGGACAACGAAGCCATGATGCAGGTCTTCAAAAAGTAAGCTTGCTTCACCGCACAATCAACGCCAGTCCTTTTTTTAACCGACGCAGGACGCCTGCTTTATCGCATCCACGCGCGTGTGATTCAATGAAACGCGTTGGGGATTCTCGCCATGCGCATTCGCTCCCTTGTCCTTCCAGCTCTTGCTTCCCTGCTCTGGATCAATCCTCTGCCGGCACAACGCGAAACCCGCGACGTCCTGACTCCGGCTCAGGTTGAGCAAATCAGAGAAGCAGGCATCGATCCGGATGGACGGATCAAACTCTATATCAAGTTTGTCGACGAGCATGCCGATTCGATTGAAAGCCTGATCAAGCGCGGCCACTCGTCCGCTCGCGCATCCCGCCTGAACCAGGAACTGCAAAACTTCTCCGCGCTGCTCGACGAGCTTGGCTCCAACCTGGATGAATACGGCGATCGAAAGGCCGATCTTCGCAAGTCGCTGAAGTCGTTGAACGAGTCGTCGCAACGCTGGATGAACGTGCTGCACGCTCTTCCTTCCGAGCCGGGCTTTGATCTCTCGCTGAAGGATGCCATTGACGCCGTGAAAGACACTTCCGATGACGCGAAGCAGATGCTGACCGATCAGACAGCTTACTTCAACGAGCATAAAGACCAGCGTGGCCAGGATCGCGCAGAACCGCAATGAGACGGTTGTGCTACCCTCCATTTTGGTGGCCGTTGAAATTTTCTCAATATTTGAAGAGGAGTACCGGGCTCTTCGACCGCGAGCCCCGATGCCTCCTTTTCTTATCCGCTTCCGTCGATTCACTTCGCTGAACACGACGATCCGTTTGCGCGAAGGCAGAATCCTGGTCAGCCTGTCGGACTTGCTGGAAGGCGCACCGGAGAGCGTGCTGCGAGCCATTGCGCACATTCTGCTGGCAAAGTTATATCGCAAACCCATTGACCCTGCGCACAATCTGCGCTTTAAGCGATTTGCTTCCAGTGCCGCTGTCTCGCGGCAAACCGAACTGATCCGCCATGCGCGCGGCAGCAAGCGGTACTCCGGTCCCGAGGGCCGCTACTACAACCTCGAAGAGGTTTTCGACGCGCTGAATATCCGCTTCTTCGGAGGCCTGCTTGGCCGTCCCGATCTCACCTGGAGCGAGGGCCTGGCCAGGCGATCGCTGGGCCATTACGATGCCACCCACAATACGATTGTTGTCAGTCGCGTGTTTGACAAGCCATCAAGCCCCCGTTATGCGATCGAGTACCTGCTCTACCACGAGATGCTCCATCTCAAGCATCCCGTCCGGCGGCGCGGTTTGCGTCGCTGTGTTCATCCGCCGGAGTTCAAGGCTGAGGAGCGGCAGTTTCCGCAATTGAAAGAAGCGCTGGCCTTCATTAAGAGGCTGTAAGATCGTGATGAAACAGCGCCAACCTGTGCGATGAAGACGATCAGAACAATCAAACGTTGTTCCTGGCCCGGGAACGATCCGCTCTACCTCGCCTATCACGATGAGGAATGGGGCGTTCCCGTCTATGACAGCCGCCTGCTTTGGGAAATGCTGATGCTGGAAGGCTTTCAGGCCGGTCTGGCATGGATCGTGATTCTGCGCAAGCGCGAAGCGTTCCGCAAGGCCTTCAAAGGTTTTGATCCCGCGAAGGTGGCGCGTTTCGGAGAAAAGGAAATCGCGCGGCTGCTGGCCGATCCTGGAATTGTCCGCTCGCGTGCCAAGATCGAAGCCACCATTCAGGGCGCGCGAATCTATCTTGCGATGCAAGCCGCCGGGGAGAGCTTTTCCACGTGGGCATGGACGATGGCCGGTGGAAAGCCGATCCAGAACAACGGGCCCCTCCCGACGACCTCACCGCTTGCCGAAGAAATCTCAAAGGCTCTCAAGAAACGCGGATTCAAGTTCGTCGGACCGGTGATCGTCTATGCGTGGATGCAGGCGGTCGGTATGGTAAATGACCACGCAGAAGATTGCTTCCGCCGCAAGGCTGTCGCAAAAATCGGAAAATCCGGAGCCTAAGCGGCTCTCTCGACTGGCTGCGTAGCACCATCCGGTTTGGACGCCGTTTGCCTCGCTGCCCAGAACAGAACTGCGATTCCCACAAGAGCAGAACCGGCACTGGCCAGCTGTGCATTCGACAAACCCCACAGAACCTTGGGGTTACGGCGAATAAATTCAACCAGAAAGCGAGCTAATCCCGTTAATACCAGGTATTCGCCGAGGATCCATCCCGTGGGCCTATGCTTTCGCCCCCGTGTCCACAGCCACCAGCCAATCAGCAGGCCGGCTGCAAGCTCATACAGCGGGGTGGGATGCACACGCACGAACGTAGGCTCAATGCCGTTGGGGAACGCCATGCCCCATGGGAGGTTGGTGGGGATGCCGTAACAGCCATCGCCGGAGAGAAAACAGCCGATGCGCCCCACCCCGTAACCGATCGCCGCGGCAGGTGCAGCGAGATCCAGAATGCGCAGAGCGCCGATCTTGGCCCGCCACCCCTGAAAAACCAGTGCGCCAATGCCGAATGTGAGCCCTCCAAACCAGGCGAATCCAGCCGAATCCCACAAGACGCCCCAGCCGATTTCGTGGAACTCCGACGGGGTATCGAGAACGTGCCAGAGCTTGGCGCCGATGATCCCCGCCACCACCGCAACAGCAACCATTCCAATGGCATCGGCCTGAATCTTGGCGCGCTTGAAAGCGCGGTCCAGGACCACGCCGGCCGTAACCGCTGCCAGCCAAAGCATGAGCCCAAATGTTGGAACGTGGAGGCCAAAAACGTGAAGATAGGGATACATCGCTTCTAAAGTATAGACCAGGGTTGATTCGAAACGTTTCAAGGCGTTTTACGGTGCCACGATTTTCACAGCAACGATGCGCGCGGACGAGCTGATTCGGGTGATACTGTCTGCATGGCCACCATCACCTACCGGGGACTCGAAGTCCTTTATACCCATCAGCAAATTGCCGATCGCGTCGCCGAAATGGGCACGCAGATCACGCGCGACATGAACGATGAAAAACTGGTGATGGTGGGCGTCTTGAAAGGTGCGGCAATCTTTCTGTCCGACCTGGCGCGAGCGGTGCAGGTGGACACCACCTTTGATTTTGTTGCGGTCTCGAGCTATGGCAAAGGGCAGCGCTCCTCGGGCGCCGTGAAACTGATCAAGGATCTTGACGAGCCCATCGAAGGCAAGAACGTCCTGATTGTCGAAGACATTCTTGATACAGGTCTTACTCTCGCTTATCTCAGAAAGATCTTCTTGCAGCATCACCCCAAGACGCTGCGCATCGCTACCCTGCTCGACAAGCCGTCGCGGCGAATTGAGAAGATCGATGCCGATTATGTAGGCTTCTCCATTCCCAATCTCTTCGTGATCGGCTATGGAATGGACTACGCGGAGCGTTATCGTAACCTGCCCGATATCTGCCTGATGTCCCCTGAGCACCCGGAGTAACGCGTGGCCAACGCACCTGGTGGTGATGAACCCGAGATGCTGCTCAAGGCGTATCGCGACTTCAACGCCCGCAACATCGATGCGGTGCTGGCTGCCATGCATCCTGATGTCGAATGGGCGAACGGAATGGAGGGCGGACACGTCCATGGAACGGATGCCGTTCGCGCCTATTGGACGCGACAATGGGCCGCACTCGATCCCCATGTCGAGCCGATGCGAATCGATCCGGACGAGCAAGGCCGCTGGGTCGTCGAAGTTCATCAGGTGGTGCGCGATCTCGCCGGAAAACTGCTTGCCGACAAAATCGTTCACCATGCCTATCGGATCCGAAACGGCTTCATCGAACGAATGGATATTGAATAAGAAGTTACCCGGTGCAGCATTTCTTTTGAATCATGAAAACCAATCACACAGACGTCACCTGAACAGGGATTCTCTCGTCATATGAACTGTGACGAAGGCGCTATTCCCCATGCTTGGCAAGGCACTATACTCTTCTCCCGTAGTCTCCCCGGCCTTCCCCAGCCAACGAGGGAGATGGAAATGAAAGGAACTCAGCTATGAGCACCCTTACGCCCGTTGGAGAGGCGGATCTGGAGTTTGACCACGGCAGCTTCGATGCAGCCGCATTCAGCAGCCAGGCGTTGGCCAACTGGCAGGCGCTGGCCGCGGTTATTGATCACACGCTGCTCAAGCCGGATGCCACTCGCGAGCAGATTGAAGTCCTCTGCGATGAGGCCATCCGTTATCGCTTTGCTTGTGCAATGGTCAACCCGCTGTGGGTGTCGGCCGCAGTTGGGATCCTTTCCGGTACGGGAGTCCCTGTCGGTGCGGTCATCGGATTTCCGTTGGGCGCGTCGCTCGTTTCCACCCTGCGGCAGGAGGCTGCCGCCCTTGTGCGCCTGGGCGCGCGTGAATTGGACATGGTGATTTCCATCGGCTATCTCAAGAGCGGCAATCATCAGGCGGTGGAGCATGCGATTCATGCGGCCGCAACCGTTGCCCACCATCACGGTGCCCTTCTTAAAGTGATTCTCGAAACAGCGCTCCTTACCGTGGAAGAGAAACTGCGTGCGGCGGAGATTTCCATCCACGCCGGCGCAGATTTTCTAAAGACTTCAACCGGATTTGCCTCGGGAGGCGCCACGGCAGCCGATGTAGCCCTTTTGCGGGGTGTCGCGGGCGGCCGCTGCGGCGTCAAGGCCTCAGGAGGCATTCGCAAGCTCGCCGATGTGCGCGCGATGCTTGAAGCGGGCGCCAACCGCATCGGAGCATCGTCTTCTGTAGCCATCGTGCGGGAGTTGGGTGCCGAGTAGAGGTCGATGATAGGGCTCGACAAGTGCCTTGCCATAAACAGGCGGCGCCGACCATGAGCACGGCTTCTAGAAACCTTCAGGCACGAGCACCGGTGCATGGTAACGAGCTTGTTCGCGGTTATAGGCCGGAGCTAGACGCAACGCGGTTTCTCGCGTTCTTTTTTGTGTTTATTTGTCATTTCTTGGTGCGGATTCCTAACGGGGAGGCCAGTCTTCGTTTTTTAGCCGGGCGAAACAGCAGTGTTGCATACCGAGCACTTGAGGAAGCTGCCTCATGCGGCGTATGTCTTTTTTTCTCCCTGAGCGCCTATTTAATCACCAATTTACTCCTAAAAGAGCGCGCTGAATGTTACAGAGTTTCGGTCAAGAAATTCTATATCCGCCGGGCTCTTCGAATTTGGCCGCTTTATTTTCTTGGAATTGGAATCGGAATTGGAATTGCAGTTTTGCTTGGCCAAGAAGGAGACGCGGTCGGTTTCTTGTGGTGTTTGGTTTTTGTGGGAAATTTCTATTTTGGCACATTCGGATTTCCGCATAATCCTATGGCTCCCTTGTGGAGCATCTCGATTGAAGAGCAGTTTTACCTCGTCTGGCCGTGGGCCATGCGTTGGTTGTCTAACCGAGGATTGGTCCTGTGCGCTCTTATCCTGATTCTTCAAGCTAATGTGACTCTATTCATAACCGGTGACAGTCTTTTCCGGCATGCATTCAGAGGCGGGATGATGACTCCAATCCAATTTGAGCTCTTTGCGGCAGGGATACTCTTGTCGATGACCCAAAACCATTTAACTTGGCGGAACTCGACAGCCGGAGTTGGGCTCGTTCTATTTGGGCCAACGCTCTGGTTTTTGAGTTGCTATCTTTGCGATGTCTTTCAATCTAGGATTTCTAAAGAAGCACTGAGCGGTCCGGTTCTAATCATCTTCTATGGGGCTGTTGCGCTTGGCAGCGTGGCCATTCTTCAGGGATTCTGTATGATTGGTCCCGAGAGAGTGCCGAGACTAGCTGTTCGCTTGGGAAGGATTTCATACGGCCTGTACGTTTTTCACGTTCTCGCAATTGACTTTGCGGTCGCACTCGTTCCGCCAACAAAAGGGGCCATATACGTTGGGACCTCGTTTCTGGTTGCGTGTTTGCTGACGGTCTCTCTGGCCTTGATTTCCTATGAATACCTGGAGAGTCCGTTTCTCGCCTTGAAGAGGCGCTTCGAAGTGATTCATAGCAGGCCTATTTGATCCACGTAACTTTCCCGTGCATTCTCGCGGGAACCCCTATCCATTGATTCACCCCAGATCAGATATCATTCCCTTCGACAGCTATGTCAACCAGATCCACACCTCCGCGCGCCGAGCCCGAGTTTGAAGGCGACTATCGCCCCTCCGATTCGGAGAACCCTCATGCGCATCTCGATCTGGCGAACATCCGTGTGGAAGCGGCCGACCTGACCTACCTGGTGCAAATGGCCGACGCGCTGAACACGACCCTCGACCTGGAAACACTGCTGAAGCGCACTTCAGAACTCGTTCGATCCATCATTCATTACCGCATTTTTGCGATTTTGCTTTTGAACGATCGCACCCACGATCTGCGCATGCGGTTCCAGATCGGACACACTCCCGAAGTCCAGCGAATGAAGTTCCCCATGGGAAAAGGGGTGGTGGGGCAGGTTGCCCTTACCCGCCAGCCGCTGCTGCTCAATGATGTGTCCAGCGACGAAAACTACATCGCTGCAAATCCCGACGTGCGATCGGAACTGGCTGTTCCGCTGATCGCGAAAAACCGCCTCATCGGCGTAATGGACCTCGAGAGCGAGCAGGTCGGCTATTTCAGGCCGGAGCATCTGCACCTGCTCACGCTGACCGCGTCGCGCATCGCGCAGGCCATCGAAAATGCGCGGTTGTACGCCCGTGTTTCGCGCCAGGCGCAGACGTTGACGGTGCTGAATGAGATCTCCGCCGAACTGACTTCAATTCTCGATCTCGATCCCCTGCTGGCGCGCATCGGCCAGTTGCTGCGCCGCTTGATCGATTACCAGATGTTCAGCATCATGTTGCTCGATGACAAGGGCGAGACGCTCATCACGCGCTATGCGTGGCGATTTGGTTATGCCCACGCCCCCTTGCGCCGCATTCCCATCACCAGCGGCCTGGTGGGCGCAGCCGTCCGCGAATGGCGCCCGATCAACGTGCCCGATGTGCGCAAGGATCCGCGCTATCTGCCCATGAATCCCGAGACCCGTTCGGAATTGATCGTTCCCCTGTTTCACAAGGGACGCATCATCGGCGTGCTTGACCTCGAACACACGCGCACTCATTTCTTCAACGAGGAGCACGAGCGCACCCTCACCACCATGGCTGCGCAGGTCGCCATCGCCATTGAGAATGCCCGGCTCTACCAGGCTGTGCGCCGCCAGGAGCAGCAACTCGAACGCGACATCGCCATGGCACGCGAGGTGCAATTGCGCCTTCTTCCCACACATCCCCCGGAGCACAAGAATGCCGAGATGGCCGTGCGCTTTCTGCCGGCGCGCACCATCGGGGGCGACCTTTACGACTTTCTCGAATACGATGACAATCAGTCCGCTATGGTGCTGGGAGACGTGAGCGGCAAAGCAGCCCCGGCAGCGTTGTTCGCGGCACTCGTGAGTGGCATCATGCGCTCCGCGGCGATACAGGAGCCCGGCCCCGCTCAAATGCTCACCCTCCTCAATGACGCACTCCAGGAGCGCCGTCTCGACTCGCAGTATGTCGTCATGCTGTTTGCCCTTTGGCACGACGATACGCGCACGCTGCAGGTCGCCAATTCCGGCGCGGTGCAGCCCGTCTTATGCCGTGCGGGCGAATCGATGAAGGTGAGCGCGGAAGGCTTTCCGCTGGGCATGTTCCCCAACGTCTCCTATGACGAACTAAGTCTCGACCTGCATCCAGGAGACGCCATCGTCTTCGTTTCCGACGGCATTCTCGACGCGGAAAACATGGAAGACGAGATGTACGGCGAAGACCGTCTGTCAGCACTCTTGTGCGCCAACCGCGAGAAGCCCGCGAATCACATCGCTGAAGCCATCCTGGCCGACGTCTCCCGCTTTCAGAATGGAAAAGATCGCTTCGACGACGAGACGATTATCGTGCTGCGGGTACGATAAGTTCCAGAGCATTCCCCTCCGTTAAACTTGAAGCAGCACGCGCTGCTTCGGAGCCTGTTTGCACACCACCAATCAAGAACGAACCATCCACCCTGCCCGCAACATCCTGGGCAGCCTGCGCCTCCCCGGCGACAAGTCCATCAGTCATCGCTATGGCATGCTGGCGGCATTTGCCGAGGGCACATCGCGGTTCCTCAACTTTTCCACCGGCGCCGATTGCGCCTCGACACTCGCCTGCATGGAAGCTCTTGGTGCAAAGGTCCGCAGGCTTGAAGACGGAGCCGTGGAAATCGCCGGCGTTGCCGGACGAGTGACGCCGTGCAGTGCTCCCCTCGATTGCGGCAATTCCGGTTCCACGATGCGCATGATCTCCGGCCTCCTCGCGCCGCAGAAAGGCCGCTTCACGCTGGTGGGCGATGCGTCGCTCTCCCGGCGTCCCATGGAACGCGTGCGCAAGCCGCTCGAAGCGATGGGCGCGCACGTGACCTTGACCGAAGGCCATGCTCCAGTCACGATCAATGGGACGCGGCTGCGCGCTCTCGAATACGCCACCCCGGTTCCCAGTGCGCAGATAAAAACCTGCATTCTGCTTGCGGGAATGCAGACCGAGGGCACAACGACGGTGCGGGAATCCGTTCGTACCCGCGATCACAGCGAGCTGGCGCTGCGCGCCTTCGGAGCCGGTCTCTCGCGCACGGTGGATTCGGTCTCTATCACGGGACCGCAAACTTTGCACGCCATTGAGGCCGTTGTTCCGGGAGACATCTCTTCCGCGGCATTCTTTCTGTGCGCGGCGGCCATCTTTCCCGGCTCTTCGCTGGTGTTGGATGCAGTGGGGCTCAATCCCACGCGCGCGGCGTTGCTCGACGTCCTCACCATGCTGGGCGCACATATCGCCGTGCTCAATCTTGAGGAGAAGCACGCCGAGCTTGTCGGCACGGTTCAGATCTCTGCGCCGCCGGATGGCCTCGGTTCTGCTGCCGTAACCGGAGCGCTGGCGGCGCAACTCATTGACGAGCTTCCAGTACTGGCGGCCATTGCGCCTTACACCGGCGGCGGCATTCGCATTCGCGATGCGAAGGAACTCCGCGTGAAGGAGTCTGACCGCATCGCTCTGGTCGCGCAGAACCTGCGCGCCATGGGTGCCGAGGTGATCGAATTTGAGGACGGGCTCGATATTCCCGGCGGCCAGATGCTCCATGGTGCCGTGATCGATTCGGGTGGCGATCATCGCATCGCCATGGCCTTCAGCGTGGCGGCGTTGCGCGCCCAGGGAGAGACGCAGATCCGTGGCGCCGAGTGCGCCGCTATCAGCTTTCCGGAGTTCTTTGACCTGCTTGATCAGGTGGCGGAGCGCTGATTTCCGGCTTCCCGTGACTTGATCGCAACAAAAAGCCCGGCGCATCGGCCGGGCTTTTGCTGTGCTTGCTCACCGTCCTGTGGGGGGCGGTGCTGTGGTCGCTTCCGGTTCCTTCGGAGCCGGCTGCAATCCGGGAATCACGGGAGCTGCGGTCACGTTCCCGGTGGCTGCTTCATCGAGGTTAATGCCGTAGTGCTGCAGCGTGGTCGCCAGCACCTGGTAGAGACCTGCGCGGTCGCGCGCATACGCGGCGTTCGCTTCAATCAGGCTGTCTTCCGCTGTTGCCAGGTTTCTCTCCTGCAACAGGACGTTGGCCGTGGTCGATGCTCCGAGGTGAAGTTTCTTTTCTTCATCCTCAAGGCTCTGCGCGTTGGCTTCACGCGCTGCAATCGCGGCCTTCACCTGGGCGCGATCATTGGTGAGCGCGAACTGTGCGTTCACCACCTGCATGCGGATCTGCGTGTACAGTTGCTCCACGCGCAACTCGGCCTGCCGGTACTCCAGCAGTGAGCGCGCCTGTTCTGCCTGCGCTTCGCGGTTGCGGATAGGAATGTTCAGAGTGAGTCCGACTCCCTTGTCGGGCGCCGAACTGTTGAACAGGCCTTGGAGCACCGAGCCATAACCAGTAGTTGGCACGCTGGGAGCTCCTGATCCGCCACCAAAGATTGAAGTGTTGTAGTCGGGATTCGGTCCGCCGCCCAAAGCGTTTGAACCGTAGAACCCGTAAAGATCCAACGTGGGCAGAAGCCCATTGCGCGCGCCCTTCAGCGTGATCTCATCGTTCTTCAACTGAAGCAGATTCTCCTCGAGCTCGGGCCGTTGCTTGAACGCCGTCTGAACGAGCTCATCCACGGGCTGACTCTCTTCGGGAATCTCACTGATGTCCACGCGATCGGTTGGGATCACGTCCGCCTTCTCCAGCTTCGGATCGTTCAAATTACGGGCAATCGCCTGCTTGATAACCTGCTGCTGATATTTCAGGTTGCTCTGCGAGCTGATCAAAGATTGCTTGTCTGTAGCGACTGTTGAGTCTGCGTTCACTACGTCCAGCGGAGCCATGGTGCCAATCTGCAACTGCTTCCGCGTGTCCTCGTCGACCTTGGTGCTTTGGGCGAGCGCGCGTTCCTTTGCCTGCACGTCTTCGTAGGCACTCACCAGCCCCCAGTAGATACTCTCCACCTGGTTCACGGTGTAGAGAACCTGCTGCCGGAACGATGAATCGGTGATGCGCCGGTCGTTCAGCGCCTGGTACATGAAGCGCTTGTTGATGTAGATTCCGGCTCCGTACAGCAGGTGCTGCGTCAAGGTCGCCTTGAAAACAGAACTCAACTGCGGACTGTAAACCGTAAATGGGTTGTCAGTGGTTGTGCGCGTATTGGTGATCGTCGCCGTTAGCGCGGTACCCGTCACGAAGCCCTGGTTGTAAGTGAAGTTGTACTGGTTGGTGTTTGTCGTCAGCGAACTCTTGCCACCGGAAAACAGCGTGTTCGCCTGCGGCTGCCGCGCTCGTTCCCACTGCAGTGTGCCGGTCACCGAAGGGTCAAGCAATTCCGGTACGGGGCCTGCTCCGGACGTCGTCAGCACAAGTCCTGAAGCACCGGCCGCTTCGCCACCTTGGCCGCCGGTTGTTCCGCCCGGACCGCCGCCCGCTGTCAGCGTGGTTGAAGTACCACCTTGCGTGTTCGTTACCAGCCCGGTATTAACGCCCAGCGGCAACGCCCCGGCACGGGTGCGCAGGATGTCCGTGTCCGCAATGTCAAGGTTGTAACGCGCAATCGCGATGTCGTAGTTGTTCTCGATTGCCAGTGCAATCGCATCGGAAAGACTCAGATAGATCTTGCCGTCCTTCACCAGATCGTCCAACCGAACCGAATTGACAAAGTTCGCCTTCGCAACGTTGGTCGGCCTATACCAGTTGATTGGATCTCCCCAGCCCCGTCCGGCCGGCTTGGTGAAGTCGCGGGTCGTCGGAAGCAGAAACATCGGCTTTGTTAACTCGGGAGCCGGCGCCGACGGAAGCCCCGACGACGCCTTATCGGCTGGCGTCGTGCTCGTTCCCGCTTGTTGCGCGTATCCCGGAGGCACCGTTGCCGCCAATGTAAGCACGGCCGCCGCCAGGGCCCTTAACTTGCTCCCTGACTTCCCTTTCGCCCGCTGCGTGGCATAGTCCTGCTGCTCAAGCACACCTCTATCGAACAAATGCATGATTCCTCTCCACGAGTTGCTGGCATGTGGGGTGCCATTCTTCAAGACGCCGGAAGAGCCTCTCCGGACGCAGATTGTCATGATGGCCGGGCAATTCCCGCGCCCCGCCTGCAGAGCATGAACTCCTTCACTCACAGGCAATACGCGCGCCAGCCCAGGTTCGTTCCGTTGCCCGGGTTTTTCGACAGTTCCGGTGGCTCAACCCGGATAATGCAGCGAAAAACTGAGTATATCGCAGCGGTTCTCGTCTGAACGAACACCGCCCGGTTCGATTACCCTGTTATCTACCTTGGTACCCGTGAATTCATCAGCTCAATCTGCGCCCGGCGGGCGTACCTGGAAGCTCACCCTGGCCTACGACGGAACCGATTTCTCCGGTTGGCAGATTCAACCCGGCCGGCCGACTATCCAGGGAACGTTGCGGAAAGCGCTGGAACGCATAACCGGCGAATCTCCGCTTCCTCAAGGCTCCGGACGCACCGACGCCGGCGTGCATGCGCTCGCGCAGGTGGCAAGCTTCGATCTGCTGGCGCCCATTCCCGCAGAAAGCATGCAGCGCGCCCTCAATCGCATCCTGCCGCATTGCATCCGCATTCTCGAGGCACAGATCGTCGATAGCTCATTTCATGCGCGGCACTCGGCGGTCGCCAAGACATACGAGTACCGCATCTTTCTTGAGAATGCGCAAAGCCGGACGATTTGCCCGCCCTTTCTGTCCCGCTATGTCTACGCCTACCCCTGGCCTCTTCATCTGGAGCCGCTCCGCGAATCCGCGGCACATCTTATCGGAGAGCACGATTTTCTCAGCTTCGCCGCGATGGATCAGGATCTTGCCGGTCGCGGCGCAAAGCCGGACCGGGATGCGGCAGAATCGCTCTCCGACACGGCCATTCGAACTATTTTTTCTTCTCTCTGGGAACCGCAAAAGACCGGCGCGGGAGATTTGCTCATCTATCGCGTGCGCGGAAACGGCTTCCTGCATCATATGGTGCGCAACCTGGTGGGAACCATGCTCGACGTGGGTCGGGGTTATCGGCGGCCCGGCGACGTCCCCGGCATTCTCGCGGCGCGCTCGCGTTCTGCTGCCGGTCCTACAGCTCCGGCACGCGGGCTGTTTCTGCACTCCGTGGAGTACGGACCCGGTGACACCGCCTCGACGATCCTGCGCGATCGTTACGGTGCCTCTGAGTGATCGAAATGTTCGAGCCGGACACCCGTGTGCGCTTCAAGACTCAAACCCCTGCTACCCTGAAGTCAGTCCTATGGCCCTCTTCCCGCACGCGACGGCGTTCTCCACAGTCACCGCATTGGCTTCCCGCCGGGCCGTGCACGCGGCTTTCGCGTGGATGCACAACAATCCGCAGACCATCATGGGCTGGCAGGCTGAGGTGGTCGCAATCCCCGCTCCGCCATTTGGCGAGCAGGCGCGATCTCAATGGATTGCCGCCCGTTTTGTCGAGGTTGGACTCTCCCAGGTCGAAGCCGATGCCATCGGCAACGTGATCGGAATTCTGCCCGCATCGGGGCTCCCCGCCGAAAGCAGCGGCCCGGTCGTCGTCCTGTCTGCGCATCTCGATACGGTATTTCCTGCGGACACTCCTCTTCAGCCCGCCCTGACCAGCTCGAACGGATGCACGCGTCTCAGCGCACCGGGCGCATGCGATAACGCCTGCGGAGTGGCCGGGATGCTGGCGCTGGTCCACGCACTCATCGAGGCAAAGGTCGCGCTCCCCGCGCCATTGGTTCTGCTGGCTAATGTAGGCGAGGAGGGCGAAGGCGACCTGCGCGGTGTGCGCCACTTCTACAATCAAAGCGCTCTCGCGGGCCGCGTTGCCGCGCACATCGTTCTCGACGGCGCAGGAGCAGACTCGGCCGTCACACAGGCCCTCGGCAGCCGCCGCTACCAGGTCACTATCACCGGCCCCGGCGGACATAGTTTTACCGATGCCGGAACTCCCAATCCAATTGCCGCTCTGGCTCAGGCGCTTTCTGCACTCGCGCGCACCTCTCTGCCCGAGGAACCACGCACCACCATGAACTTCGGAACCATTCACGGTGGTACAAGTGTCAATTCCATTCCCGAAAGCGCCACCGCAGCCATCGATTTTCGCTCCACGAGTCCCTCCGAGTTCCTTCGCCTCGAAACCTCCCTGCGCAGGGCTGTCGATGACGCCGTGAAACAGTCCAACCTGATTGCCGGAACGATGAGCCTTCGCAGCCGCGGACTTCTCGCCTCCACCGTTGAGAAAATAGGCGACCGCCCTGCCGCGCATCTCCCGTCCGACTCTCCGATCCTTGAAGCGCTGCGTGCGGTCGATCGTCATCTCGGGCTGCGCACCGATCTCCGCCTTGGGTCTACCGATGCCAATATCCCCATCTCGCGCGGCGTTCCGGCTCTTTCAATGGGTGCAGGTGGCGAAGGATCCGGCGCCCATACGGTGGCAGAATGGTATTGCGATAAGGATCGCGAACTGGGCCTCCGCCGCGTGTTGCTGCTTACCCTGGCAATGGCTGAATGGGCCGCAGAACAGTAGGCTTTTTCTGCTACACTCCGCCCATGCGCCCTTCTTCTCTGTTTCTGGTCCCCTTTGTTGCCGCTTCTCTCTGTTCCGCACAATCTTCTCAATCAGGCCACAGCATGACCAGCCATCACACCGCTCCGATAACAGCAAAGACCGCCGACCTGATCTATTTTGACGGCATCATCTATACCGGCGAGGGTTTTGCCGAGGGCAAGCCGCGCGTGGTCCAGGCGATGGCCATTGCCGACGGCAAAGTGCTGGCAGTCGGCACCGATCAGGAAGTCACCCGCCTGGGTGGACCGCACACCGTCCTGCGCGATCTGAACGCTTCCGGCACAAAGACCTTCATCTATCCGGGATTCAATGATGCGCACGTTCACCTGGGAAGCGCCGGAGAAACCAAGCTCAATGTCGATCTCACCGGCGTCCAGTCGCTGGATGACATGCTGGCGAAGGTCAGGCAATATGCTGACGCCGCGCCTGCCGGACATTGGCTGGTCGGCGGAAATTGGGACCACACGCTTTGGGCGAAGAAGGTGCTCCCCACGCGACAGGAACTCGACAAGGTTACAGGCGATCATCCGGCCTTTCTCGACCGCATCGATGGACACATCGCCATCGCCAACAGCGCGGCTCTTGCCGCGGCGGGCATCACGGGAGCCACCAAGCCTCCTGAGGGCGGCGCCATTGACCTCGATGCGAGTGGACAGCCAACCGGCATACTGCGTGAGTCAGCCCAGGAACTCGTGTACAAGGTCATTCCGCCGCCGACACACGACGAGCGCCGCAAAGGCGATCAACTGGCCATCAACGATGCGCTGGCTCACGGAATCACAAGCGTGCAGGATTTCAGCGATTGGCAGGATTTCCTCATTTACGAGGAAATGGAAAAGGAAGGCGATCTTAAGATCCGCATTACCGAGTGGCTGCCTTTCAAAGACCCGCTGCCTGAACTGATCAAGATGCGCGCCCACCACGACCTGCACGATCCCATGTTGCACACCGGGTTTTTGAAAGGCTTTATGGATGGCTCGCTCGGCTCGCGCACCGCGGCCATGAAAGCGCCGTACTCGGACGACCCCGGCAATACCGGCCTGCCGCAGTACACACAGGCCGAGTTGAACAAAATGGCCGTGGCCCGGGCGCGCGCCGGATTCCAGCTCGGCTTTCATGCCATCGGCGACAAGGCAACCGAGATGGCGCTCAACGCGTATGCGCAGCCGGGTATTTCCCGCCTGGCGCGCAATCGCATCGAGCACGCGCAGGTTGTCGATCCCGCCGACATTCCCCGTTTCAAGAAGCTGGGCGTCATCGCATCCATGCAGCCCTGCCATCTATTGACTGACATGAATTGGGCCGAAGCCCGGCTGGGGCCGAAACGCGCCGCCTATTCGTATGCGTGGAAAGCCTTCCTCGATGCCGGCGTGCCACTCGCCTTTGGCACGGACTATCCCGTCGAACCCGTCACCCCGTTTCGCGGCCTCTATGCAGCGATCACGCGCAGAAATGAATACGGCACCAAGACTTATTTTCCTGAAAACAAGATCACGCGCGGCCAGGCTCTCTACGCCTACACCCAAGGTTCCGCATACGCTGAATTTGCTGAAAAGCATAAGGGCAAACTCGTCGCCGGATACGATGCGGATTTCATCCTGGTCGATCGCGACCTCTTCAAGGTTGCCCCGCAGGGCATTCTCGATACGCATGTGATCGCGACGTTTGTGGCAGGAAAGGAATCTTACCGCGCCTCGCCAGAAATGGAATAACCCCGATGCTCGCCGCACATCATGATTGCCATCCGGGTTGAGCCGTTTAGTTGAGGTTTTCAGCGAGCACAATCGCGCTTTTTGACGTGTCTTGCGCATAGAGCACGATCCGTCCGTCGCGCGATGCGCCAAGATTCGCTGACCAGAGAGGGACGTCCAGCCCGCCGTTCAATGCGAATATCCGCGACAGTCGCTGAGTGCGAAAAGCGTAATACAGAATGGCCGGTCCGCGCTCCGCTTCCGAGTCAAAAATGTAGAGGCCATCGTTGGTCACCGCGAAACCACCCCAGTACCCAATGTGGGGCGCGTCCGTAATGCGCTTTTCCTCCCCCCCAGACACAGGGACGCGCCAGATGCCTCCGCCACCGAACTTTGAAAAGTAGAGTGTCTTCCCGTCGTAGGATTCGAAGCCTGCAAATCCACCGCGGTGTGTCATTTGGCTTTCTCGCGTGCTCGCGAGATCATGGCGCCAGATTTGATAAGCACCTGTGCGGTTGGAGGCGAAATAGATCGCTTTTCCATCGCTCGACCAGCTTGGAACCACGTTTTCATAGGCTCCAGACGTCACACTGTGAAGGTTGCGACCGTCTTTGTCGATCACGAAGATCTGGCTTAGCCCAGATGGCGAGTAATCGAAAGCGATCCATCTGCCATCGGGGGACCATCTGGGAGTCCCCGCATCATCGTCTAACGACGTCAACTTGAGCGGATCACTCCCGTCCGCATTGCACTCCCATATCTCCATTTTTCCTGAGCGAGCAGATTCAAACACAATCTTGCTGCCGTCGGGAGAAGGTTGTGGCGCATAATTCCCGGCGGACGACTGCAACAGCTTCCGCACTCCCAACACTGACCCGCCCGCAGCGGAAAGATCGGCGCGCCAGATGACAGACGAGGAGCGCCAAAAATCGGGCGGCTCAATATAGGCCAGCCGGGTGCCATCGCGCGAGAGGGAGCCGATGGCCGGATATGTCGTTTCCGGTTCAATCACGCCGCCCGCCGCGGAGATTCGCCAAATCCGGTCGAGTCCTGCACGGTATGAGTCAAATGAAATGGATCGACCATCCGGAGCCCACATGAGATACCAGATTCCATTGCTCTCTGACGTGAGCCTGCGGGCTGGGCCACCTGCGAGCGGTACGGTATAAATGTCGCTCTTCTCCAATGTTGCTAATCGGATAAAGGCCACAGTTTGCTGATCTGGAGATAGAGCCGGACGAAAATCTCCCTGCCCTTCTCCCGCGCGGGGAGCTGTCAGACAACGCTTCAGTCCTGTCTCCATTGAAAACACGACAATACCGGTCGATCCACCCGGCGTACAGCTGTCCGTCAGCACCAGTGATCGTCCGTCGGATGTCCAGTTGGGAGGACCTGCCTCTCCGTTTGGGCAAGCGACCTCAGTGAGTTTTCGCTCCGGGCCGCCCAGTGCGGGCACGACATAGATAGCTCCGCCACTGTCATCGCAGCGCCCAAAGGCTATCTCCTCGCCATCCGGTGACCATGCCGGGGATACCACGAAACCGGTACGGGTGTGTGTCAACCGCAGCGGGTTATCGCCACCGACCAGTTGTACATACAGGTCGCCCCTCCCGGGGTTCTCGCCGTCCCAGATGAATGCGATTTGCTTTCCGTCCGGCGAGAATGCCGGGGCCCACACTGCCCCTGACAAATTGGTGAACGGAACAATGCGGATGCGCGAGGAAAGATTGCCCGGTGTTGTCGATGGTGCTTTCGTTGCACCCGTAGAGAATGAGTGTCCCGCGATCCATCCGGCCGCCAACAGCAGGACCGCCGAGCCGAGCGCGACAACCGGCCACCTCAATCCGTTGCGGTGTTCTGCAGGAGGCGGCTTGATCCCGGCGTCGCTCTCTGCAAGTGACCCCGAGGCGGCCGGCAATCCGGGCGAACCATGCAACACCTCTACCGGGCCAAGAAATCGATAGCCAACGGTCTGCACGGTGGCAATATAGCGCGGCTCGTGCGGGTCATCGCCGAGTAGCCGCCGTAGCGTGGCGATGCTCCGCGTCAACGAATTGTCTGAGACCGACGTGTCGCCCCAGACTGCGTTCACGATCTCGTCTTTTCTGACCAGCCTGTCTGGATTTCGCAGCAGAAACAGCAGCACGCGAAACGCCTTCGGCTCGACCGCCATGGCCTCTCCGGCCCTGATCAGAACGAACTCCCGCTCCCTGACCTCGCACTCGCCGAACCTGAAAACAAAGGGCTTGTGATCCGTCACAATTCCGTCACTCGCTTTCAGAAATTGGTTTGAGAACCGTCACGACAGTGTGCAGGCACGAGGCGACATTGCACCCAGCCATTCCGGCTGAGGTGATCCACGATGTCACTCTTCAAATGCCTGCTCTGGGCAAGTCTAGTGTCCCAGCTTCTTCCTGCGGCTCATGCGGAAGCTCACTGCCCTGGGAATGTAACCAGTCTAACCCTGCGCCTCGTGCAAGGCGCGTTAATTGTGGTCCCGATGGAGGTCAATCACTCCGGCCCTTTCGATTTTGTGGTCGATACCGGAGCGCAGATTACTACCATCGACTCCTCGCTGGCTTTGGAACTGCACGTGACGGCCCAGGGAACCACTGGCGTTGCGGGAGTTGCAACCTCGGCCCGCGCCCCATTCGCTTACCTCGATTCAATTGCCGCGGGCGATCGTTCCGCTTCAAAGACCCTCGTCGTCATTCAGGAGCTCTCGCAGCTCAAGGCGGCGGATACCCGAATTCGGGGCATCCTGGGCTCAAACTTCCTCGAACATTTCGATCTGCTGATCGACAACAGCCACCAGATTCTGTGCCTCGACGATTCGGGATCTCTCGCATCCGCAGTAAAGGGCGAACGCATCACTCTTGCAGACCCCCTTGGATCACAGAGAGACCTGCCCTTCACGCGGCCGATCCTGGTCTTGGCGCGTCTATCTTCCGGCACGAATCCACCCGTACTTCTCCGCCTTGACTCGGGCAGCAATGTACCCGTGCTCTATAAGGAAGCGGATAAGCCTTCTCGCGGGTCGCTTGCCAAACGAGGATCGATCTTGAAGCGCTCCATCCAGGGCACGGAGCAGGCTTTCGCCGTTCTCGTTCCATAGGACATTCAAATCGGAAAACGGTGGCTTCGGCAAGTTCCGTTTGTCGTGCCCTTGACTGTCGTTGGCGAAAGCCAGGCTCCCCGCGAAGACGGTTTGCTGCCCACAATCGCGCTCCGGCGGGTATTCATCAGTTGCTCTCGAGGCTATGTGACACTGGAACCCTGGGAGCAATAGCGATTCGCCCCTACCTCGATGGACAAGTGTTTCGTTACAACAACCGCGCTACGAAGGACAACGCAGCCACAACTGTCTTTGAAGCACCGCCGTTGCTAATTTCCTAAAGTTCTCGCCAGCCTTTGGGCCTTCGTGATATTCGTGTTTCATCTCTGTCATTATGCTCCCTAATCAATTTAGGCGGCTGTTGGATTTGCTGCGCAATTCGAGCGAGACGCTGCGCGCAAATTTGAACCAGATTCAAGAGGCGATTGAGAATCAGGTAAGTTCCATACGCTACGGAACTCAACGCTGCGAGGAGAAGGAGCGGAAACAACGGATCACTATCGCTAGGGCCATCGTAAGGGCGGCGAGCACCGTACCCCGCTACGAGCAAACCCAGCGCGATAAAGAACATTCCCTTCAATGGAAAATGTTTTGGGTTACGTTATTTGGCGCTCTCGCTGCTGCCTCTGCCGCTGCTGGCGCTTTTTACTATGCTGGGATCGCCAAGGGCCAACTGGATGCGATGAATCAGACATTGCTTCAAACTGAAAGTCAGGCCCAAGCGGCGTGGAAATCCGAATGGTATGCCCAAAAATCGGAAGCCGATACTCGGCAGCTCTTTTATCAAGATGAGCGCGCGTGGGTGGGGTTCTCCGGGTTCTCTATGCAGCCCGATCCTTCGCATCTGATGTCCAGCCCGATCATCCCCGGCCCATATCATCCAAACTCCGCCGTCTCCGAGATAATCAACTCCGGGAAGACTCCAGCAAATCAGACTCAAGGCATCGCGGGCTTCACGCTTTTGCCTTTTAGTCATGTCTTCAGCGAGAAGGACGAAGAATGGATGCGAAAAATGATCAGGGACGTTCAAAGTGGCAAAAGCAAGGCGGAGCCTATCGCCGGGTCTGCAAGGGGGGAAATGGAATATGCCGCAACCTCTCCAATCGGAAGCGCTGTCTTGGGAAAATTCTTCGTTGGCTCGATCGCGCCGGGGGTTCACGCCAAATTTACTCAACCAACCCACTGGGGGCCGTTCAAAGCCGAAGCGTTCCCCGTTGTATTCGGCCAGCTTTCGTACATTGATGTTAGCGGCAAAACTAGGGCTACCTCTTTTTGTGTTTACCAAACTCCCAACACGCCCACTGGATTGACGATCTGTCCCGTCTTTAACGAAATGAAATAGGACACAAGAAAGAATGCCAAGCAACACAAAACAGCCAACATGTGCGCTAACCGTCTTATTGTATTTCAAATGAGCCACTTGTCGCCCCCGCCCTGAGGCCGCACTCAACCGACGAGATCGCATTCCAGCGTCCACCCGGCGCGCCCCGCGCAGGAATCACCGAGCCCACACTCTCGCTGATTTATCCTTCTCCCGTGCCCAACACCCTAGTTGAATGTGTGCCGAATTTCTCTGAAGGCCGCGACCCCGCCAAAGTCGATGCCATCGTTGAAGCCATGAAGATTCCCGGCGTCTACCTCCTCGACCGCGAGATGGATGCCGACCACAACCGCTGCGTCATCACCCTCGTCGGCGACCGTGATTCCATCCAGGAAGCTGCCATTCGCGGCGTGGGCAAAGCTGCCGAGCTGATTGACCTCACGCATCACCAGGGAGCGCATCCGCGCATGGGTGCCGCTGACGTAATTCCCTTCATCCCCATCGATGGCGTCACTCTCGAAGACTGTGTCGCCATGGCCAGGCATGTAGGCGCGGAGATATGGAAACGCTTCGAGATCCCTGTCTATCTCTATGAAGCCGCCGCTACCTCGCCCGAGCGCCAGAATCTCGAGAACATCCGCCGTGGCCAGTTCGAAGCGATCCGCGATGAGATCGCCACCAAGCCCGCTCGCAGGCCCGACTTCGGCGAGTTGCGCGTTCACCCCACCGCCGGAGCCACCGTCGTCGGCGCACGCAAATTCCTCATCGCCTACAACATTTTTCTCAACACCGCCAACGTCGATATCGCCAAAAAAATCGCCAGGGCCGTGCGCTTCTCCACGGGCGGCCTGCGCTTCGTCAAAGGCGCTGGATTCCTGGTCCGCGGGCAGGCACAGGTTTCCATGAACCTCACTGACTTCGAGCAGACGCCGATTCATCGCGTATTTGAATTCGTCAGGCGCGAAGCAGCACGCTATGGAGCCGTTCCCGTTTCCAGCGAGATTGTCGGCCTCATCCCCAAGCTCGCTCTCGAACAAGCCGCCGAGTGGTTTCTCCAGGTCGAGAACTTCGATTCCTCGCTCATTCTCGAAAACCGCCTCGCCGGGGTCATGAGCGGAAAAATGGCCGTCGGCGGATTGCGCGCCGGTGTCGAGCCTTTCATCGAACAGCTCGCCGCACCCACTGCCACCCCCGGCGGGGGCAGCGCCGCAGCCGCCGGCGGAGCCATGGCCGCCGCTCTCGCCTGCATGGTCGCTTCCATGTCCCGCGGCAAAAAAGCGTACCTCCAATATGAGTCGCAACTCAGCGAGTTCATCGCACGGCTCACCCCGATTCGCGAAGAGCTTAAAGCCGCCATCGACTCTGACGCCGAGTCCTACAACGCTGTCATGAAAGCCTACCGCGCAGCAAAGGAATCCTCAGACGGCGCTCAGCTCATCTCCGCCGCTCTGCAGCAGGCCACCGCCGTTCCTCTCACGGTTGCCGAGCGAGCCGTCGAAGTCCGCGAGATAGCCGCCGCCCTCAAACCGATCACCAATCCGAACATGAGCTCGGACCTCACCACCGCCATCGCTCTCGCCACAGCAGCCTTCCAGGGCGCGTTCGCGAATGTCGAAATCAATCTCAGTTCCATTAAGACCGACAACCCCGAAAGCGAAGCATTCGTCGCTCAAACGCGAATCCGCGCCGATGCCCTGAAATCAAAGGCATGATCAGCACCGGATCGTCGTTGCTCAAGCGAATCTCTCAGTTTTCTTTGCCCGCCGTCGCCTTCCGCAGTATGCTTTCGTGGACACACAAATTGGCTCCCTTGAGGTGCTAGGTGCAATCAGCAGTAAGGTTTTCTTTTGTTGTTTTTGTATTCTTGCTTTTAGCCGCAACCACACAAGCGAATGCAGCCGGTCAAGACCAGCAGAACTCGGGCTTCGTCCGGCTCGACCGGGTTACCGCTTCCCGGCCGCTCTCCAATGGAATCGAAATCAGCTCTGGCCAGGCCGTCATGCAGGTCACGGCTTTGCGCGACGATGTGATCCGCGTCCGCGTCGGACCTGCCGGAAAATTGCCCGAAGATGCCTCCTGGGCGGTTTTGTCTTCCTCGCGCACTGCATCGGTTCCAGTCACGCCCGAATCCACTGATTCCTCCGTGGGTTTCAAGACCGCTAAACTTCACGTCGCAATTCAGAAGGATCCGCTGCGGCTCACGGTCACCGACATGCAAGGCCGCGTCATCAACGCCGACCTGCCGGGCCGCCCCATCGAGTTTCACGGCACGGAGTTCCGTGTCTACAAGCAGTCGCCTGAAGACGAGCATTACTTCGGCCTCGGCGACAAGCCCGGCCCGCTCGATCGTCGCAACATGGCGTTCACCGACTGGAACACCGATGCATACGGCTGGCAGGAAGCCACCGACCCAATCTACAAGTCGATTCCCTACTTCATTACTTTCCGCCACGGCGTCGCTGCCGGCGTCTTCCTCGACAACACATGGCGCGCCAGCTTCGACTTCAACAAGGAGTATCGCGACGCCTATTCCTTCGGCTCATCGGCCGGTCCGCTCGACTACTACATCCTCTACGGACCCGAACCAAAATCGGTGGTCGAAGAATGGGCCTGGCTTACCGGCAAGGTTCCTTTGCCCCCGCTCTGGTCGCTTGGCTATCAGCAATCCCGCTACAGCTATTACCCCGAAGCTGAAGTCCGCCGCATCGCCGCCAGGCTGCGCAGCGAACGCATTCCTACCGACGTCATCTGGCTCGACATCGACTACCAGCACAAATACTGGCCCTTCACTGTGGACAGGGAGCGCTTCCCCACCTTCGAGCAGATGATCAAGGACCTGCGCGCCGAGCACTTCCGCACCATCCTCATCACCGACCTGCACATAGCCGACCAGCCCAACGTTGGATACAAACCCTACGACGAAGGCATCGCCGGCGATCACTTCGTCAAGAATCCCGACGGTTCCAACTATGTCGGCGTCGTCTGGCCCGGCAAAGCCGTCTTCCCCGACTTCACGCAGAAAAGCTCGCGCGAATGGTGGGGCACGCTCTACAAGGATTTTGTCGCCGACGGTGTCGCCGGCTTCTGGAACGACATGAATGAACCGTCCATCTTCCTGGTCCCCTCAAAGACCATGCCCGATGACATCCAGCACCGCATCGAAGAACCGGGTTTCCAGACCCGCGTTGCCACGCATCTTGAAGTTCACAACATCTTCGGCATGCAGAACAGTCGTGGCACCTATGAAGGCCTCCTGAAGCTCAGACCCAATATGCGTCCCTTCGTCATGACGCGCGCCAGTTTCGCCGGCGGCCAGCGTTACGCCGTTACCTGGACAGGCGACAACTCCAGCAACTGGTTTCATCTTCGTCAGACCGTGCCCCAACTGCTCAACCTGGGCCTCAGCGGATTTGCCATGGCTGGCGCCGATGTCGGTGGCTTCGCTGCGTCGCCGCAGCCCGAACTGCTGACCCGCTGGCTTGAAGTAGCTGCATTCCAGCCCATCGATCGCGACCACACTTCCTCCGGCACCCATCCGCAGGAACCGTGGGAGGACGGAACGCAGAAGGACCTCGACCTTCGCCGCCGCTATATCGAAGAGCGATACAGGCTGATGCCCTATCTCTACACCACGGCTGAAGAGATGAGCCGCACCGGCCTTCCAATTGACCGGCCGCTCTTCCTCGAGTTTCCCCACGGCGCCATCGACGGCGAGCCGCTCGATCTGAACGACAGCGGCAGTTTTCTTCTCGGTCGCGATCTTCTCATCGCGCAAAGCCCATTCCCCGACGAACTCGACGACTACTCCGTTGCCTTGCCTCCGGTCGGCTGGTACGACTACTGGACCGGTGATCGCGTCAAGGGAACTGCCGGCAGAACCGAGATCGACAATTCCAAGACCATTCAACCCGAAGTCCATCTCCACAACTCAGTCGACACGCTGCCTGTCTTCGTCCGCGCCGGAGCCATCGTCCCCGAACAGCCTCTCGTCCAAAGCACCGATGAAAAACCAAATGGACCGCTCACCTTGCGCGTCTATCCTCCCGCCAGCAACGGAGAAGATTGCCTTGGCAGCCTCTATCTCGACGATGGCGTCAGCTACAACTTCAGGAGCGGCGATTCTCTGCGTGTCAATTTCTCCTGTAAGCTCACCGCCCACGGCATCGAGGTAACAGTCAATTCCCATGAGGGCAGTTTTCCTGCCTGGTGGACCAAGCTATCGGTTGAAGTGTACGGAGCAGATCGCCAGGCCGCCAGCGCCACAGTTTCCGCGCTCGACGATTCGGGCGCAACTCCCGTTCACTCGTCCTTTGACGCTGAACATCATCGCATTACCGCCGTCGTTCCCGACTCCGGAAAGGGCGCGCGGCTGCAGCTGACATACTGATTTTGTGTTTCGCTTCACCAGGCCATCCGCGGTCGCCATCGAAAACCGAATCGTCGCCGCAGGACTCTCACTGCCGTTGCACCCACGTTTTCTGAGCGTAAGCGGCGGGCTCACGTCACAGCACCTGCCGCCGTGGTTCGCGCATGATTCGTTGGAATCGCGGATCGGGCGTGGTCCCGCTGCATTTGCCGCGGCCAAACGGGCCTTCCGCGCATGGACGATGTTCGACCTGGGCTGGGCTCGCGTCGCAAACTCAGCTGCGGAAATTCAGCTCGGGCAGCTGGTCGCGGTTGAAGTCCATGCACTCGGCCTCTGGACCCTGAATATCAGTCGTATCGTGGACGACGCCGACGAATCGCACCGGTTCGGTTTCGTCTACGCGACAACGGCACTGCATGTCGAGGAGGGCGAGGAGCGATTCCTGCTCACCCTTGATCCAGATTCAGGCGACGTACGGTACAAGCTCGAAGCGGTATCACGGCCGCACAGCAAGCTTGCGTGGATGGGCTATCCCGCCACCCGGGCTTTTCAGCATCGCTTTGCTCGCGACTCGCACCGGAGGGTGCAGCGTGCCGTGGGCGGAGAGATAGTGGCCGTGGGTTCATGAGCATTTCAGAAGGAGCTGCCACGCGCCGCGGTGCGCCAAGGTTCATTTCGTCTAAGTTGCGAACACTGATACCCTAAAGGTATGAAATTCGGCGTTCTCGTTTTTCCCGGTTCCAACTGTGATCACGACACCTACAACGTGATCGCAGAGATCGCCCACCAGCCTGTCACCTTCCTCTGGCACGACTCCGAGGACCTTCAAGGCGTAGATGCAGTGTTGGTTCCCGGAGGATTCGCTTATGGCGATTACCTTCGCACCGGGGCCATCGCCCGCTTTTCTCCCGTGATGCAGTCTGTGCGGAAGTTTGCAGACGCCGGAGGCCTTGTTCTCGGCATCTGCAACGGCTTCCAGGTCCTCACGGAGTCCGGCCTGCTCCCCGGCGCGCTCATGCGCAATGCCGGACTCAAGTACATCTGCAAGCAGGTCCATCTGCGCGTCGAAACCACCAACAGTCCCTTCTCCAACCAGCTCTCTAAGGGCGAGGTTCTGCAAATCCCGATCGGCCACATGGAAGGCAACTACTTCTGCACCGCCGATGACCTGCGCCGTCTCGAATCGGAAGATCGCATCGCCTTCCGCTATTGCACCCCCCAGGGCTCCATCACACCGGAAGCGAACCCCAACGGCTCCCTGGGCAACATTGCCGGCATCCTCAATGAAAAACGCAATGTCCTGGGCATGATGCCCCATCCGGACAGGTCCAGCGAAAAATTGCTTGGCTCCTCCGACGGCTGGAAGATTTTCGCCTCCATGATCGAGGCATTGGCTTCAAAATGAAGGCCGGGTTCTCCAGAACGGACAGCACGCGCAGATGATCGACATACATACACACCTGATCTATGGGGTAGACGATGGGGCGCCCGACCTGAAGACCGCGCTGGAGATGGCCCAGTATGCCGTCGACGAAGGCGTAACCAACATCGTATGCACTCCCCATGCGAGCGACGTATTCCCATACCAGGCGGATGTCATCAAAGAGCGCCTCGCTGAACTGCGCGAACTGCTTCGAGGAGCGGTCGAACTCCACCTCGGTTGCGATTTCCACATGAACGCGGCCAACGTGATGGATGCCCTCGCGCACCCGCTGCGCTACTCCATCGACGAGCTTGGTTATCTGCTTATCGAATTCCCCGAGATGATCATTCCGCCCCAGCTTTCAAGCGCGATGCGCGATCTGAAAGCGGCTGGCTACACCCTCGTCATCACTCATCCCGAGCGCAACTCCGTGCTGCACCGCAACCCGGAAATACTGGCTGAATGGATGCGCGAAGGCTATCTCGTCCAGGTCACCTCGGCATCGCTCTACGGGCGATTCGGCAAAATAGCCGAGTCCTTCGCAAACGCACTTCTCGACCGCAATTGGATTCACTTCATCGCCAGCGACGCGCATCACCCCGAGTGGCGCCCTTTGCATCTCAAAAAGGGATACGACTATGTTGCCAATCGAACCGGCCTTGAGAACGCGCAGCGTCTCTTCGTCTCCAATCCACGCGCCGCCATCGAAGGAAGAAAATTGCTGCCTCAGCCTGAACCACTGGGTCTTTGGGAAAACCAGCCCTTGAAATTCGACATCAAGGCCGCGGGAAAACGACGCGCTCCAATCGCAGCTGACAAGCAAGCTCCTGATGGCCAAAAGAGAGGATTCTGGAGTCGCCTGTTGTCTCGCTGAACCCGCCCCGGAAAATGCCGCAACAACGCACCTTGGATGGCGGGCAACACGGAGCTTTTGCGGGGCGGGCGCGGGGAGTATTGTGGCCGCGAATCGTCGGGAACATTGGGAAACACGGTACCGGATGCGAGGCCTTTCTCGGTACGCCTATAAACCCAGCCCTCCATCCACGGCCAGGATCTGTCCTGTCACGAATCCCGAATTCGAAGCGAAATATACCACTGCTTCGGCCACATCTGCCGGGCTGCCATTGCGCCCCATCGGGGTTTTGGAAGCAAACCGCTTTGCGATTTCAGGCGTGCTCTCCCCTGCTTCCACCCATCCCGGAGCAACGCAGTTCACGCTCGCTTCCGGTGCAAATGCCTTCGCCATCGCCTGCGTAAGCATGTGCAAAGCAGCCTTCGAAGCACAGTAGTGAGCATGTCCCGCCCACGCGCGGATGCCGCCGAGCGATCCGATGTTGATGATCCTTCCGCGCATCGCGCGCAAATACGGAATTGCTTCCCGCGCCATCAAAAAAGCCCCCCGAGTGTTTGTCTCGAACACGCGGTCCCATTGGTCCACTGTCATTTGATCGAGAGGCGCAGCCTCAAACACCGCGGCGTTGTTCACCAGGACATCCAGCCGCCCATGAAACGCCGTTACAGCCGCGACCGCCTTCCGTACCGATGCCTCGGAACGAACATCGCATTCCACGATGCTCGCCCTGCGTCCCAATTCCTCAATGTCTCGCTGTGTCTTCCCGGCTTCGCTCTTCGACCTGAGAAACGTTATGCTCACATCGGCGCCGGCCCCTGCCAGCGCCAGCGCAATCTCCCGACCCACGCGGCGCGCGCCGCCGGTTACAAGAGCCGATTTACCGCGGAGCGGAAGGGTGTCCATTGATTCGCTGAAGGAATCCCGTTGCGCCGGCTTGCAACTCCCGATGTCTGCCGGATTATTGAGGCTGCGGCTGGCTTGCGTCCGGCTGTGAGTTGTTCTGCTTCGCAGTGTCCGAGGGCTTGTCCTTGCTCGTATCCTTCTGCGACGAATCCTTGTTGGCGTCCTTGTCCTTGCTTGCGCCATTTCCCGCATCCGCGCTCTCGTTGTTGTGCTCGTAGATCGAGTATTCCTTGACCGGACGCTTCAGCTTCACTTGAATCGCCATCTGCGACTTGGAGAGCTTGTAGTCGCCGCCATAGGTCTGGTAACCCTTCGCGATCACTTGCAACAGTACCTCAGAGCCCGTGGGGAGCACATCGATCACCGACTTGCCATCCTCATCGGTCTTCAGCTCCATGTTTCCCTTGTCGCCCACCAGGTGCCAGATGACGGCTGCGTTTTCAATTGGCTTTCCGTCGTCGTTTCGCAGAATCGTCACTTCCACCCGGGAAGTCGGCGGTGGCGGCTTGTACTTGCGCCCGCGCTGCCCGAGCGCGTTCACACTTGCAGCCATTCCGAAGATGATGGTCAGAACACCAATTCGCGTAAAGGCACGGTACCACATAGCGTTCATTGTACCCGTTTGGCTGCTTCGCAGGCGAGGGTTTCCGCATCGCCTCGGGGGCTGACCCCAATGGCAATCCACCGCTCCCGTGAGCTTCTTCAACCCGCTCATTTCGAGTTACTTCCGGCAAAACTCCCAAAACAGGTAAACTGGTTGAGAGGCCACTATGCCGGAAATTCAGCGCAGGAAGACCCCCACAGTCAAGATCGGCCAGGTTCGGGTTGGCTGGGAAGTCCCGGTCGTTGTCCAATCGATGACCAATACCGATACGGCCGATGTGCAGGCCACCATCGACCAGGTTGCCGCCCTCGCCATTGCCGGCTCTGAGCTCGTCCGGGTCACCGTCAATAACGAAGACGCCGCCGCAGCCGTTCCCCATATCGTCGAGGGCCTCGACAAGCGCGGCATCCACGTGCCCATCATCGGCGACTTCCACTACAACGGCCACTTGCTTCTCAGAAAGTTTCCTGCCGCGGCACGCTCTCTCGCCAAATACCGCATCAACCCCGGCAACGTCTCCATCGGGCGCAAAGACGATGACAACTTCCGCACCATGGTCGAGTGCGCAGTCGAAAACTCCAGGCCCGTCCGCATTGGCGTCAACTGGGGCTCGCTCGACCAGGCTCTGCTCACTCGCATGATGGACGAAAACAGCCGCAGGCCCGAACCACTCCCGGCCCGCGACGTCATGATCGAGGCCATGATCGCCAGCGCCCTCAACTCAGCGGCATCGGCCGAACGCTATGGCCTCGGGCACGACATGATCATTCTCTCTGCCAAGGTCAGTGGCGTCCGCGACCTTATCGACGTCTACTCCGCCCTGGCCGCCCGCTGCGATTACCCGCTTCATCTCGGCCTCACCGAGGCCGGCATGGGTTCAAAGGGACTCATCGCCTCCACCGCCGGTCTTGCGCCCCTCCTGCTCTCCGGCATCGGAGACACCATTCGCGTCAGTCTCACACCCAAGCCGGGCGGCGACCGTACAGAAGAGGTGCTGGCCGCGCAGCAGATTCTTCAGTCCCTTTCCATCCGCAGTTTCATGCCGCAGGTCACGAGTTGTCCCGGCTGCGGCCGAACCACCAGCACCTATTTCCAGGAACTTGCCGAGCAGATTCAGAGCTACCTGCGCACCTCCATGCCCGAGTGGCGCAAACGCTATCCCGGCGTGGAAGAGTTAAAGCTCGCCGTGATGGGCTGCGTTGTCAACGGACCCGGCGAATCCAAGCACGCCAACCTCGGTATCAGCCTTCCCGGCACCTTCGAAGACCCGGTCGCTCCCGTCTACGTCGACGGGAAGCTTCACACCACGCTCCGTGGCGACACAATCGTTGCCGAATTCAAGCAGATCCTCGACCACTACGTCGAATCGCACTATGGCCGTCGCACCACGAGTGAGGAACTGGTCGCAGCGCGCTGAATCGTTCTCCGGAAAGGTATGCCCTAAATCTGCCCGGCATCCATCCGCGCTCAGACTGCCTTTGCCCGTGCCAACCGAATCCGCCGGATTGCAATCAGCGCGCAAAGAATCAGCCCGCCCACCAACCCGCAGCCATACGAAGCGCTGTGCGCCCAAAAGTCAGCGAGAAATCTTCGCTGTCGATCGGCAGCGATCATATGGGAGAGTTCCGCGGGCATCACGCCAATGAAGTATCCGGCGATTCCAAAGGTCAGCGCGCAGAGTGCCATCGCCATCAGCAGATAACCAACTGGCTCAACTAGATCTCTGGCACGCATCTTGTGCTGCGGTCCGGCCCGCGCCGCAATCGCCAGCATTAGACCGATGATTGCGCCCGCCCACCACGTCGCAATCACGCCCCAGCCCAGCCCCAGCAGCGTCGGCGAATCGGTCCCGAAGACCGGCGGATGAAAAACGGTAAAGTATTCGACGCAGATGCGAGCCGTCACCTCGTCGTGCACGACGCCATACAGCACCGCCGCCAAAATGCACCCGAGCACAATCTTGAGAAACTCCACACACAAGTATACGAACGTGTTTCAGCTCGATCTCATCGATCTGCGGCTCGCACAATTCTTTCCCTGCGCGCACATGGCACCAAAGTCACGTGCAACGCACGCCGCTATCACGAAAGTATCTGCATTTGCCCCCTTTGGGTGATTCCTTGAGTGGGTTACCCCGGCTAGAGTTCTCGTACTGGAGGGATTCTATGAGCGGATCTAATCAAGACCATGTCTATCGCGCAGCATCTGACGCAGCGCACGTTGAACTGAACAGCATTCTCCACGAAATCGACCAGCTCCGTCTTCGGCGCGAACAGATCCAGAAGGTAGCGGAATCGCTTCGGCCCCTCGTTGAATCGGCACAGCAGTACATCCCCGCCGACTCCTTTGCCATCCCTGCCAACGTTGAACCCGAGCAGGCTCACGAGCCCGTCGCGGCTTCCGATGGACCGTTCGATCCAATCAGGCGCAAGATCAACTTTGCCCTGGGCAACGCCGTAGTCGCCTAGTCCTCTGATCGTCCGAGGAAAATGCGCACTCGCTGTCAAGCCGTACGGACGAAGTTGTCCTTGCTATTTCTAATTGGGGCCCTGAATAGATAGCGAATTCAAGATATAGAGAAGGCAGGTTGGATCAAACATGGCTACCTTGGCTTCAGTCGACGAGAGCGAGATCGATTTCGTTAAGCGGACCCCGGTTCACGGCCCGATGCGCAAACCGCAGTCCCTGTCGGAACTCGACGTGAGTGCGGCTGTGGTCGAAGATCTCGCACTCAAGACCCTGTATCTCGTAGGTTCGCTCTCGGTTCTCGAGCTTGCCGATAAGCTCAAGCTCAGTTACTCCGTTGCCAATGAGATTTTCTGCCGGCTCAGAACTGAAACCTGCTGCCAGGTCACCGGCATGATCGGCAATGTTCCTCAAATCGCCATCACGTCAGCGGGCAGATCGAGAGCGGCCGATCTGCTTACTCAGAACCGATATGTCGGCGCCGCGCCGGTTTCCTTTGCCAGCTATGTAGCGCAGATCCGTACTCAAAGCGCGCAAAGAGCCAATGTCCACGCCGCCGACCTCAACCGCGCATTTCAGCATCTTGTCGTCGACACCGAAACGCTCCGCCAGCTCGGCACGGCTCTCAACTCCGGCAGTTCCCTCTTCCTCTATGGACCGGCAGGCGTCGGAAAAACAACCATGGCCGAAGTCCTGTCGCGGGTCCTCGCCGACGACAAGGTATGGATTCCCTACGCAATTGAAGTGGACGGCCAGATCATCACCGTGTATGACCAGACCACACATAAAGGTGCCACAGAATCTGACTCCGGCGGTCACGATTCGCGCTGGGTTTATTGCCAGCGTCCCGCGGTTCTTGTCGGCGGCGAACTGACCGCCGAAATGCTCGACCTGCAATTCAATACCATTTCCAAGTTCTATGTCGCCCCTGCCCAGATGAAGGCCAACAACGGCGTTCTCATCATTGATGACTTCGGCCGCCAGCGCCTCCGTCCCGAAGAACTGCTCAACCGCTGGATCGTGCCCCTCGACCGCAAGATCGATTTTCTGACCATGGAGGGAGGCAGAAAAATCGAAGTTCCCTTCGAAATGCTGGTCGTCTTCGCTTCCAACCTCGATCCGGCCGAACTGGTTGACCCCTCGTTCATTCGCAGAATCAAAACTAAGATCCAGATTGGCACCATCTCCGATGAGCAGTTCTGCGAAATCTTCCGTCGATATGCCGCCGAGAATCGCGTCCCCTATGATCCATCCATTCCACGCGACCTCATTGGCTATATTCGTTTCAATCTGAAGCAGAACCTGCGTTCCTGCTTCCCGCGCGACATCATCGACCAGGTTTGCTGGGCTGCCCGCTATGACGACAAGGACCCGTATATCAATCGACCGGCCCTCGCCCAGGCCATCGGAGCCTATTTCCTCAAGGGTCCGGGCTCATCCATCTCGCACCCGGCCACGCCGCCTCCTGCACCAGCATCTCCGAGACCAACGTATCCTGGACCAGCCTCGGCGGCGCCAACGTCCCCCGTACCGTCATCTTCTGGACCACGCATCGTCGGATCTCCTCTCAACTGAGCCCAGCCGCAAGATCCACTGCACGGAGACATCTCTTTCTTCAAGACCGGGCCGGCGAAACGGGCGTTTGCCCTTTTCATCCTGCCGTTCCCTGACCGTCCGCCTTTCCTTCTGCGTCCATCCGGCGTAAGCTGAAACCATTCCCCACAAGTGATGCGCATGCGGCGACTGGCGCTGATCCTCGTTCTTTGCCCTGCTCTGGCCTATGCCGGCCGTCCGAAGCCCTGCGTCCCCGCCGAAACAGCAGTAAAATTGCTCAACAAAGACATCTGCATATCGGCTCATGTATATGAAATCGTGCAACTTCCCGATGGGACAAGATTCCTCGACATTTGCTCGCCCGATACGCCCGATGAGCAGTGCCGCTTCACGATCGTGAGCCTTCGCGAGGACCGCCCCGAGGTTGGCGAGTTGAATCAGTACCGCGACATGAACGTGCAGGTGCGCGGCATCGTGCAGCCCATGCATGGCCGTGCCGGGATCATGCTCTCGCACGCGCGTCAGTTCTACGGCGGCCCGCCCAAATTCAGGCCAAACCCGAAGCTGCTGCGCGGCTTCACCGGCGACCAGAGCCGTCCCCCGGTGAATGATCCCAACCTGCGCTCCCAGGGTGGCCGGCGCGCATTCATGAATTCAAGCGATAAGGAACCGCTGCTGGATAAGGCAACAAAGCAGAAGTAGGCTCGCTATGTCGTCGTGGTTTCATCAAGCGGAGGGGCAAATCGAGACCCCGCCAGTAAAATCACGCAGGAGACGATCAATGAGATCAGCGTGAATCCGAGCGCGATGCGCAGGCTTCCCGTTGCATCCGAGATCGAACCGATAATCGTGGGCGAAAATGTATCTCCGAAACAATGAATGATGAAAAGGTTCAATCCGATCGCCGTGGCGCGCACCGGCGCTGAAACCGCATTCACAATCGCCGCATTCAACGGACCCGTGTTCAGAAACAGGAAAAACTCAGCCGCGAAAAGTGAAGGAACAGCCCACGACGCCGGGCCAAAAAACACCAGCGCGCCGCATGGCAGCGTGAGAGCAACACTCCAGAACGAGAGCAGATAGAGCGCGCGGTGGTTTGTGCGCAGCCAGTACTGCGCAATCCATCCGCCAACGATCGTCCCGGCAATTCCATCAATGACGGTAATCGCGCCCACGGTGAGACTCGAGGCCGCCACACTCTGACCGGTAAAACGGTGCAGAAACGTTGGCACCCAGTTTGAAATGCCGCCCATGGCAAAGGTGAGAGCCGCAAGGCCGAAGGTTGCCGTGAGATAGGCGGGGTTGCGAAAGAGGCCCAGAAAGGTCGTCCGATTCACCGTCGGTTTGATGTGATCGCTTCCTCCTCGCTCAGGTTCCCTGCCCGCGATCCAGTAAAGCAAGGCAATCGCCAGCCCCGGAATCGCGCAAATATAAAACGGCTCGCGCCATCCCCACATGGAACCGAGTTTGCCGCCGGCAACATAACCAAGAGCCGCGCCGACGGGAATCGCTAAATAAAAAATCGACAGCACGCGATTGCGGTCCCGCTCGGAATAGAAATCGGCAATCACCGCGGGTGCGAAGATCCCAAAGGTCGCTTCGCCTACGCCCACCAGCGCGTGACGGATAAAGAGGGTCCAGTAATCATGAACCCACGCCGTCGCCAGCGTCGCCAGGCTCCATAGAATCGCTCCGCCAATAATGAGCGGCTTGCGCGAAAATCGGTCGCCGAGCCAGCCCGTCAGCGGCGCCACCAGCATATAGGTCACAAAGAGGGCGGTCGTCAGCAGCCCCATTTGCTGGTCCGTGCTGTGGAACTCACGCTGGATGAGCGTGACCTCGCCCGGAAGAATGTAGCGGTCGATGTAATTGAGCAGGTTCAGCCCCAGAAGCAGAACGAACGTCCCCGCCGCCGGGGCAATGTACGCGCGAGCAGCATGAACTGGCTTTGCCAAAATGATCTGGTCCTGAAGAGAATCCGCGAGGACTGACGAATATCACACTCAGACCGCCCGCCCCAATCCTGCGAATTTCATTTGTGCCGTTTCAGCCCTGCGGACGCGGCCACCGAGCCTCAACCGTAGTCGCGATTCCCCCCCGCGGGCGGAATTCTCCTCGCACCACGGCCCACACCGGATCGCAAGCCTTCACCACATCTTCCAGCACTTGGTTCACGATGTTTTCCTGGAAAATTCCGAGGTTGCGGTAACTGAACAGATATTCCTTGAGCGATTTCAATTCGAGGCATCGGTCGCGCGGCATGTAGCGGATATTCAATGCGCCAAAGTCCGGCAGTCCCGTCCTCGGACAAACCGAGGTCAACTCTGGATCGTCAATCGAAATCTCATATCCTGGAAACTGGTTTTGCCAGGTCTCGATCTCCGGGAAAGCAAAGTCGAGGCCAGCCTTGGCGTGATCGTCCGTGTAGAGTGGTTCCTGCGTCATGTCGATATTGTACGAGGCGCGAATTCCCTGGTTCGAAACTACAATTCCACTTCCCAGGTCTGCCCCACCAGATCTTTGCCGAAGCTGTGATGAGGCTCTTCGGCAATCAGCCTGAATCCTGCCTGCTCATAGATCCGATGCGCCGCCGTCAGAATGCTCTGCGTCCATAACGTGATCCTCTTATATCCGGCCGAACGCGCAAACTGCACGCATTCGTTCACCAGCGCTTTGCCAAGGCCCATGCCGCGGGCCGCTCGCTCAACGTGGAGAAGGCGAAGTTTGGCAACGCCTTCCCGTTCAGGATGGCGAACCAGAAAGATGGCGCCAAGCGGCTCGCCGTCACGCTCGGCGATCCAGCAGCGTTCCCGCGCGGGGTCATAGTGGTCGATGAAGTCGGCCACAATGCGCGATGCGAGTGCCTCATACTCGCCATTCCAGCCATACTCCTGCGCATAAAGAAGCGTTTGCCGCTGCACAACCCAGCTCACGTCGCCCGGGCGATGCGGCCGCAGGATAAAGTGACTCGATCCTCTTTTTCCCAGCACCTTCTCAACTACCCGAAGCGCACGCATCAGATCCGAGCGCGATGCCGGAGTCAGGTCAGCCAGAACGCCGTTCGCCTGCTGTGCCGAACGCCGATCAAGATCCGCGAAGGCTGCCTTGCCCTTCCTGGTAAGGCGAAGAACAGATTGCCGCGCGTCTTTCGCCTGGGCTGAACGAACCAGAAGCCGCTCTTCGGCGAACTTGCGCAAGATGCGGCTCAGATAACCCGCGTCGAGATTCAACTCGGTCGCAATTTCTGAGGCGCTGCATGAAGGATGCGTTGCCAGTTCAAACAGCACGCGCGCTTCAGTCAATGAAAAGCCGCTTTTTACCAACTCCTCATCGAGCAATCCGATCAGCCGCGTATAGAACCGGTTGAAACTGCGAAACCCTCTCACAGCCGAGTCGATTTCCGAGTCTGGCGATGTGGCCATCACATGATCCATAAGCAACTAATTTAGTTGAATTAAGCAACTATGTGCAAGTCATTGACGTTTATTAACTATTCATATCCATCGCATAAGACACAATTTCCCGCTCCCTCGGCCTATGTTCTGCGTCTTATATACTGGCTCAGGTTACGTAATGGCTCAAGTTCGAAAGCAGATGGACCGGCGCTGGCTTTGGCTGGGCGCAATCATTCTATTAATTGTTGTGTTTTTCGCGGTGCGTTCTCTCACCAGGGAGCATTTGCAGGTGCGTGTCGCTCAGGCTACCCGCGAGCCTCTTGCCAGCACTGAGAGCACCAACGGCCGCGTCGAGCCCGACAAGAATTACGAGGTTCACTCCCCCATCGCGACCACCGTAAAGGCTGTATTCGTCCATCCCGGTGACCAGGTGAAGCCCGGGCAGCTCCTGATCGTGCTCGATGACGTTCAAGCTCAGGCCAGGGTGGCAGCGGCCCAAAGTGGCGTATCCAACGCGCAGGCCGCCTTGGATGCAATTCTCAAAAACGGCACGCTGGAACAGAGGCAGGCCTCGGCCGCCGAGATTGCGCGCGACAGGATGGATCGCGATCAGGCCGCCCGCGATCTGGACGCGCTCAGCAAGCTCAACGCAACCGGAGCCGCATCGGCCAGCGAGGTCGCCTCCGCACATCAGAGGCTTGAAGCGGCACAGCAAGCGCTAACCGCCGCCGAAGCGGGCGCAAAAAGCCGCTATTCCGAACCTGACGTCGCCCGCGCGCGCGCCGCTCTCGCCGATGCCCAGGCCGGCCTTATCGCCGCCCAGCAGGTTGAAGCGCAAACATCGGCGCGCGCAGCAGTCGCCGGCACAGTCTACAGCGTGAGTACTGGTGCGACTGAATTCGTCGAGCAGGGGGCGTTGCTCTTGCAATATGCTGACCTGCACAAGGAGCGCGTAAAAGCGTACTTTGATGAGCCGGAGATCGGATCGCTCGAAGTCGGTCAACCTATCCTCATCAAGTGGGACGCCAGACCCGGCCAGAGCTGGCATGGCCACATAGAAAGTATTCCAGTCACCGTGATCAACCTCGGGTCGCGCACGGTTGGGGAGGTTCCGATAGCGATTGACGGCGCCGACAGCGGCCTTCTTCCAGACACCAATGTGACCGTCACCGTAACCACATCCAGCCAGTCGGATGTATTGAGCATCCCACGCGAGGCTCTTTACTCAGAGAACGGCAAGCCGTACGTCTTCAAAGTAGTCGGCAGCGAACTGAGAAGAACTCCGGTGACCACTGGCGCCTATAATCTCACCCAAATCGCCATTCTCTCCGGCTTGAACAACGGCGACACGATCGCAACCGGAACCACCACCGGACAACCGTTGCAGGCCGGAATCCCCATCAGGGTTGTGCAGTGAAAAATCTGATTCAGACGTCTTTTCTCGCCTTCGCCTTTGTCTTTGCAGCGTCTGCGTTGCCGCAGGGTGGCGCGCTGGCGCAGGCAAACGCGGCGCTTCAAGCCGGAGAAGCCGACACCGCTCTGAACCTGCTTGCTTCCCTTCCTCAATCGGCCGAAACGTACAATTTGCGATGCCGCGTCTTTTTCACACTTCAGGAATGGGATTCCGCGGCAAACGATTGTCAGCAAGCCGTAACCCTGGACGGCCGGAACTCCGACTTTCACATGTGGCTGGGCCGCGCACTTGGCGAAAAGGCGGACCGGGCATCTTTCCTGACCGCCTATTCCCTCGCGAAAAGGGTTCGGGGAGAGTTTGAAACAGCGGTGCAGCTCAATCCCCGCAATCCCGAAGCGCTCGCGGATCTGGGCGAGTTCTATTACAACGCCCCGTCGATTGTGGGCGGCGGCACCGACAAGGCCCAGGCAGTCGCCGCGCAACTGGATAAGGTCGATCCGGCTCGCGCGCATGAGTTGCGGGCCCGAATCGCCTCTCAGATGAAGGACTATGGAACCGCCGAGCGAGAATTCAAAACGGCCGTCGAAGTCAGCCAGCATCCCGCATTCCAGTGGATGAGCCTGGCCAGCTTCTATCGCCACCGCCAGCAGTGGAACGATATGGAATCGGCAGTTCAAAACGGATATCGTGCTGCGCAGCGCGATAGGCGCGCGGGCGTCGCGCTCTTTAACGGAGCTTCTGTGCTATCCCAGGCCGGAAGAGATCCCGAGTTCGCCGCCAAAATGCTTCATGAATACCTCGACGGACAAAGCAGAACCGAAGAGGCGCCGGCGTTCGTTGCCTACACGCGACTGGCACGGCTCCACGCGCAGATAGGCGACATGGACGGCGCTCGCCGGGAACGGGCAGAAGCCATTGCGCTTGCGCGCGAGTACCAGCCGGCGCAGAATTTGAAGTTTTAGGCGGAGCAGACGACGTGGCAACCTGGAACACATTCCGCAAGCTTCGGCTCACCATCCTGGTCTGTGTCGCAATCCCTTGCGCGCCCGCCTGTTTGTCTGCCCAGGTCTCGCTTGCCACGGTCGTCGGCCTCGCCCAGCGCAACAGCACCACCGTGAGAATCGCGTTGGCCGAGATGAATCGCGCCACAGCCGTCCTCGCCGAGAGCAAGGACGTGATCGTTCCTTCCCTGCTCTTCAGCACCGGGCTTCCCGCCTTTCCTGAGACTGGTTTTACCGGATCTCCGCCGTCAATCTGGTCTGCAACGGTGCAGTCGCTGGTTTTCAGCATTCCGCAGAAGCATTACATCGACGCCGCGCGCATCGGCCTTCAGGCTGCTCAGACCAACTTGAAAGACGCGCGCGAGCAGGTGGCGCTGGATGCTTCAACCGCCTACATCGAACTCGATACCGTCGACCAGGAGTTGATCGACGCACAAGAGGCGGAGGGATTCGCCAACAGGTTGGTCGAGATTGAGCAGGAGCGCGCTGAAGCAGGTGTCGATCCCTTGCGCGACCTTTTGCAGGCCAAGCTCACGGCCGCACAAATCAAGCTCAAGCGTGAACACCTTGAAACGCGCGCCGCAACGCTGTCAAAACAACTCGCTGCGTTGACCGGTTTGCCCGTTGGCTCCATCACGCCCGACCACGCCAGCATTCCCGAGATTCCCAAAGTTGATGGCAGCGACCCTCCAGTTACGCCCGCAGGCCTTACTTCTGCCCAGCTGCTCGCGCGCTCAAAGCAGCAACTCGCAAAGGGGGATGAGGAAACCAATTACTTTCCCCAGTTGAACTTTGTCGCGCAATATAACCGCAACACGACGCTCCTGAACGACGTCAATTCATTCTTCGCTCGTCCGCTGCCGGCCAATAACTTTGCCTCTGGAATCCTGGTGCAGATCCCCATCTTCGACATGAGCCATCGCGCTAAAGGACGCGAGTCCGCGGCCGATGCCCTCCGCGCTACGGTCGAAGCCGAACAGGCGCGGCGCCAGAACGAGATTCAGATTGCCGAGTTATCCAGCAACCTGCGCGAACTGGATACCCAGGCCGAAATCGCCAGCCTCGAACAGCAGATTGCGCAGGAAAACCTCAAGACCGTGATGAACCAGCTTCAGTATGGAAATGGCAGTGGAGCGGGACCCGGCGCAACGCCCCAACTCTCGCCCAAGGCCGAGCAATTGGCCCGCATCGATGAAAGCGCAAAGCTCGAGGATTCGCTCGATGCCGGCTTCGATCTCGCCAAAGCGCGCCTGGATCTGTTGCGCGCCCTCGGCCATATGGAAGACTGGCTGCACGAATTGAATGTCAAATAGCTTGTAACTCCTTTAGTAACTAGGCGAAATCAGGAAAATGGTAAAATTGAAGGGATGCCTATGCCACTGAAAACACTGTTTCTCAACCCCCCATCGTTTGAAAACTTCGACGGTGGTGCAAGCTCGCGCTGGCCGGCGACCCGCGAGATCGAGTCCTACTGGTACCCCGTCTGGCTCACTTATCCCGCCGGTCTGCTCGAGGGGTCCCGCCTCCTCGATGCGCCGCCGCACCATGTTTCCGCTCAGGAGACGATCAACATCTGCAAGGACTACGAATTCCTTGTCTTGTTCACGTCCACTGTGGGCTGGGAGGGCGATCAGCGCCTCGCTGAAGCGATCAAGGCTGCGAATCCTTCCATTCGTATTGCCTTCGTTGGGCCTCCGGTGACCACCGACCCCGATCGCGCGCTCAACGAGTGCTCCGTGCTCGACTTTATCTGCCGTCGCGAATTTGATTACTCGGTTGTCGAGTTTGCCAACGGCAAGCCGCTGAACGAGATTCTCGGCATCAGCTACAAGAAAGATGGAAAGGTCCTTCACAATCCCGATCGTCCGCAGGTCGAGGATCTGGATGCGATGCCTTGGGCCACCAAGATCTACAAGCGCGATCTGGACGTGACCCGGTATAACGTCCCGTTCCTGCTGCATCCCTACATTGCGCTCTATTCCACCCGCGGCTGCCCGGCGCAGTGCACCTTCTGCCTCTGGCCGCAGACGCTCAGCGGGCACGCATGGCGCAAGCGCGCGACAGACGATGTTGCCGCCGAACTGGCATGGGCCAAGCAGAACTTCCCTGAAGTCAAGGAATTTTTCTTTGACGATGACACCTTCAACATTCAGAAGGCGCGCACCATCGAGCTCTGCGAAAAACTGAAGCCCCTCGGCCTCACCTGGAGCTGCACCTCGCGCGTCACCACCGATCGTGACACCCTGAAGGCCATGAAGGATGCCGGCTGCCGCCTGCTCATCGTCGGCTTCGAATCAGGCGATCCGCAGATTCTCAAGAACATCAAAAAGGGCGCTACCGTCGAACGCGCGCGCGCCTTCGCCAAAGATTGTCATGACCTCGGCTTGACCATTCATGGCGACTTCATTCTCGGGCTGCCCGGTGAAACCAAGGAATCGATTCGCAACACCATCAATTTTGCGAAGACACTGGACGTTGAAACCATCCAGGTCTCGATTGCGCACGCGTACCCAGGCACAGAGTTCTACGACTTCGCCAAGGTCAACGGCTTCATCACCAATGAGCGCATGGAAGATGGCGGCGGCCACCAGATGGCCCACATCGAATACCCCGGCCTTCCTGTCGACTACGTCATGGAGATGGTGCATCGCTTCTATGACGAGTATTACTTCCGGCCCAAGGCTGCATTCCGCGTCATCTGGAAGGCCATCGTGAATCGCGATGTGCCCCGGCTCTACACCGAGGCGAAGGCTTTTCTCAAGCTGCGCGCACAGCGCAATCGCATGGTGAAGGAAGCGCGCAGTCATCAGGCCGACCCTCCCGCCCCGGTTGGCGCTGGCGCTTAACCATATCGGCGCGTTTCATTTTGAGGGGCGGCTCTTCCCGAGTCCGCCCCTTTGCTTCTGCATCGGTTGAAGGACCGGACATTTTTCTTCATGGCGCATCACACACTCACGTCGCGGCAGTACCTGATCCTGGGACTGGTCGCGCTCTGCGCGCCTCTCGGCGACACATGTCTTTCGCGCGGCATGACCCTCCTGCCGCCTGTCACGCTGGCCCATCCCCTTACCCTCATCGCCGCGGTCTTCACTCCTTGGATCGCCGTCGGCATTGCCTTGCTCATCGGATTCTTCGCCAGCTACCTCACGGCGCTTTCCTGGGCTGACCTCACTTTCGTCTTGCCCGCGACCGCTTTCGGCAACGTCATCGTCGCGCTGCTCTCCCGCTTCTGGTTGCACGAGACCATCTCGCTCGAGCGATGGGCCGGCATTGTGCTCATCACGCTGGGAGTGGGATTTGTAGCGCAAGGTCCCGCCCGAACCGATCCGGCGGCCCTGCCGGATGTCACCGGTCTTGACCGTTCTATCGCCCAGCAGCAGGCCCAGCAGCAGGAGCAACTGCGATGACACCCACCTTCCCGCTCACCGGGCCGTGGAGCGCGGCCGCCATGATTGCTGCTGTCGTTCTTACGTCAACGACAGGAGAAGTCCTCACCGCGGCCGCCATGAAGTCCATCGGCGATCTCGACCTGATCCGCGCTCGCGCCGGATTGAAGGGCGCAATCCGCGCTGTCGTCGGCTGTCCGCTCTTCTTTGCGGGAGTAGCGTTCCTGGCCCTCGCCTTCTTCTCCCTGCTGTTCGCGCTCAATCATCTCAACCTGAGCCTGGTCGCGCCCGCCTCGGCTTCGCTCACCCTCGTCACCAATGCCATCGCCGGCAAGATATTCCTCAAAGAAAATGTCGACCGCCGCCGTTGGACCGCGGCGCTCCTGGTATGCATCGGCGTCTATTTCCTCGCCCACTAAAGAACCGTCCAAGCTGAGAAACCCTATGGGAAAGGTCAATCAAATATTCCACATACAGGTTCAATGCTCATGAAAGGATTTTCATTCGCGACCCTGTTCATAGCTAGCGTTGTTACCGTGGGCTGCAGTTCTCCTGCAAGTAAGAATCCGAATGACTATGTCGGTGAGTACGTGTTCATGCCCAAGAACGCTGTACCCGGACAGTTTGCTAGCTTCGTGATCTTGAAAAAGGACCAAAGCGCTGTCGAGATCCGATTCTCCAAAAATACGGACCAAGTCCAGATCACACGGCAGAAATGGTATCTGACTCAAACTACCTCAGAGAATGTCGTCATCGGGGATTTTTCTCATCCAGTTGAAGGTTCAAGTTCGGCGCTCAAACTTGGCATTAACGATGATCTGGGCCAGTACTACGAGAAAGTGCGATGACGATGAAGGCGGGTGGCCCGGTCAAGGCGCTTGACTACCGGCTGAGAGATCTGAAGCTGTGCCACGTTCATCGCGCCTTTTGCGATGAGCGGGCGTTGAAGTAAGATCGTGGGCGGATTAGGGTAAATCCATGCCGAGCGGTCTAAAGCGGCGCCGAAGATTCTGCTGGCGCAATCAAGGCAAATGCAGAAGCGAATGGCGGAGCCAACAAATGCGAGAAGTGCGGTCAGGATATTCAGCGAGTTGGGAATCAAAAGGGACAATCACCACCTGGAAATCAATTGCAAGTGCATCATGATCCTGCCATCAAGGACGGCGGTGGTGCTGACTCTAAACCGGTCGTTCTATGCCGTGACTGTCATGTAGAAACCCATCAGAACCAGTGAGGTTCCGTACCATGAGTAGTGCTGAACGAGAGAAGTGGGAGCAGTGGCCTGATCTCTATGTCCGGCTCCAGAAAGATGAGCTAGGATACCCGCCGAAGGAATGGGAGCAGCTCAAAGGTGAACCGACTGGACAAGAAAATGTGTACCGCATAAAAAGCATCCCTTTTTATGCACGTGGGATCGCTTTCGACGATGAAGTTGCGACAGAGACTTCACCAGAGGGCTATTCCCCCGTCGTTGCGAAGGTTGTGAAGCGGAGTGGTTTCAGCACAATGAGAATATCCTTGTCAGAAAAAGAGGACCGAAATGCCATTATCCAGGATTTTACTCGGCGGGGTGCGTTTCTCGAATTTAACGGACGATTAGTAGCTGTAGCGATACCAAGGAACGTGTTCGATGAGGTGTCGGACTACATCTGCGAGGAGAAGGATACCGCTCGTTGGGACGCCGAAGATGGTTTTCTTATAGTCGACGATCCAAATCCTTAACAAGGCGGGTGGCCCGGTCAAGGCGCTTGACTACCGGCTGAAAGATCTGAAGCTGTGCCCCGTGTATCGCGCCTTTTGCGATGAGCGGGCGTTGAAGTAAGATCGTGGGCGGATTAGGGTAAATCCATGCCGAGCGGTCTAAAGCGGTGCCGAAGATTCTGCTGGCGCAGTTTTTGAAGGCGGGCAAGCAGATCACCTCGCGCAAGCTGAGAGCAGCGCGCGTGAAATTCTGGCAGGAACGCTACTACGACAGCAACGTCCGCGGGGAGGCGCCACGCTCTGAAGTGATCCGCTATTTCGCAAAAGGCGCGATGAACGGGGCACAGCGAGATTTTTAGCGAACTGGCCCCTTACGCCGTTGACCGGGCCACCTGCCATTAACTGCTGTGCGGGTGCGCGGTTGAGCAGGCTGATAAAGACACCTTAGGAGAATGACGGAATGGATGCGAGTGATTCATCGCACGTGATGAACGTATCTGAGATGAACGCACAAATCCCTCGCAAGGTCCGGTTCGATAGCAATTCGATTGCGGCCTTAAGCGTTGGGTTTCTCATCTCTCTTTCTGGGCTTGCCGTGCTGGCGTGGTTATCGCTCGACACTGCAAAGGATCTGCGTATCCAGAGTACTCTGGTTCAGGATGGCCGATTGGTGAATGGCACTATCACAGCGAGTTCCGTCAACCACGGCGGCACGAATGTGAAATATACGTTCATAGTAGACAGCGTGTCGTTCTCGGGTCAGGCCCAAATGAAAGCAGACAACTTCAACGTACCCGGAGACCCGCACCTAATTTCTATTCGCTATCTGCCCTCTGACCCCCGCGTTAATCAGCCGGCGAACTGGAAATGGGTCTCAGTGTGGGATCTCTTTCCGTTCGTTCTTCTGATCGCCATGACAGCCGTTGGGGTCAGGGTCGTGATCATGACACTGAGACTAACGAACCTGGCCCGCAACGGGCTTGTTGTTATCGGAAGAGTGACAGGATGCACGCCCAAGAGAAGGCTCTTCACAGTCTTTTATGTCTTCACATCAAAGGCCAAGGAAGAGATCGAAGGCAGCTGCGATCTCCTGGAGGAGTACGACGCAGGGACCGCAATTCCAATCATCTATCTTCAAAGCAATCCAAAGAGGAATGCCAAGTATCCTGTGGCTGGGTTCAGCACTACCCAGTGAGGCAGTTGGCTAGAGCCCTGACAGGCAGGTGGCCCACTCATGGACTTCAGAAGACAGGGAGTGAGATTGATGGACGCGTGGCGGGTGGCCCGGTCAAGGCCACTGGGGTGAAGGGGCCGCAAAGTGAAACGCGGAGTCGGGATGAATACGAAGACCAGTCGCCCGCCCGCTCATCGCAAAAGGCGCGATGAGCGGGCGTTGAAGTAAGATCGTGGGCGGATTAGGGTAAATCCATGCCGAGCGGTCTAAAGCGGTGCCGAAGATTCTGCTGGCGCAGTTTTTGAAGGCGGTCAAGCAGATCGTCTCGCGCAAGCTGAGAGCAGCGCGCGTGAAATTCTGGCAGGAACGCTACTACGACAGCAATGTCCGCGGGGAGGCGCCACGCTCTGAAGTGATCCGCTATTTCGCAAAAGACGCGATGAACGGGGCACAGCGAGATCTTTAGCGAACTGGCCCCTTACGGCGTTGACCGGGCCACCTGCCCTGGAATAGCGCCGTTGAGACGGTCACGGGATGGTTTAGTAAGGGTGCTTCATCAGGATCACAATCAACGCCAGTGGCAGGGCAAAGTACTCCAGCCAGTCCAGAAGACCCAAATCGCAAGGAGGGAGGATCAAGGACCGAGCCGAACCTTCCTAAGAAAACAGTTGCCAACGAGGATGGGGTCGAAATCAAGCATTTTACGAGAAGTGGTGATCACGGACCCGCCCACTTGCACGTTGAAGGCGGCGGCGAAAGCACCAAGATCGGTATGAATGGAAAACCAATAGCAGGCTCTCCAGAGCTGTCGTCCACGCAGCAATCGGTCGTAAATAATAACCTCGGCACAATAAGAAGAGCTGTTGACGCAATCCAACGGTGGTTCAATTTCAACAGCAGGTAAGGAGTGAGATTTTGGCAGATTCTCAAACAATTTGGGTTTTTAATGGTCCTGGTTCTGGATTTCCAAGTGGCGTCTTCTCTCAGCGGAGCATCGCTGAAACCTGGATCGAGACGCACAGCTTGTCCGGAACTCTCACTTGCTATCCCATAGATATTGGGGTATATGACTGGGCTTTGCTGAATGGCTTCTTCAAACCCAAAAAAGAGGAACAGCAAACCCCAGGATTCATTCAGAAGTTTAGCTCTGCTTCTCAAGAGCACTTTCATTATGAGGACGGGAATCTTGCTTGAGATTGGGCGGGTGGCCCGGTCAAGGCCACTGGGGTGAAGGGGCCGGTTGAGATTGAATCGCAGCGGACCGCGTTTTGGCGCAGAAACCATCTGCCGGAGGGAGTACGCATCGAGTACGGAGAACGATCGCGCTTTCCGCCTGAAGCGCCGAAAGAAGGGGCCGAAAAGTGAAACGCGGAGTCGGGATGAATACGAAGACCAGTCGCCCGCCCGCTCATCGCAAAAGGCGCGATGAACGGCGCGAAAGAGACAGTTGAGACTGTACTGGAGCAGACGCGGGCACGCCATCGGGCGCGGGTGTACGCCTATGTTCTGATGCCCGAGCACGTTCACTTGCTGCTCAACGAACGCCGAAGATTCTGCTGGCGCAGTTTTTGAAGGCGGTCCAGCAGATCACCTGGCGCAAGCTGAGAGCAGCGCGCGTGAAATTCTGGCAGGAACGCTACTACGACAGCAACGTCCGCGGGGAGGCGGCACGCTCTGAAGTGATCCGCTCATCGCAAAAGGCGCGATACACGGGGCACAGCGAGATTTTTAGCGAACTGGCCCCTTACGGCGTTGACCGGGCCACCTGCCAATTCTGTTCGCAGTTCGAATGAAGTCACGAAGGGTTGATGATGAAGTTACTTGCTGGCCTCATTCTTGTGGCGGGAACGGCGATCGGCCCGCCGATTGACGACCCGCTAATGCATTTCTCGTGGTGGGGATATGTCGTGGTTGCTGCGCTATACACGATGGTCGTTTTTCGGGGTGACCTCTCCCGCGAAGGTCCTTTCATTCTTACAAAGGAGAATGCCCGGACACCTTTTGCAATCTCCTGTATTCATGTAACCTTCCTGGCATTGCTCCTTTGGGCCGCACGGGTGACGCCCTACATTCTGCCGTTACTTCCACGTTGGATGACCGACAGAATCCATGCCCGTGGCATCAATCTCACCATCGCCGACGCACTATTCATTTTAGCGACGGTAGCGATGAACCAAATCGAGCGACGTTGGCTGTTTGTGGACTCTCAAGCGGATATTTCTGGGCCAGAAAATAGTACCTCACAACCGTCAATGACCAAGCGAAAATGATCAATCAATATGCGATGGCAAGGAGAAATTCCTTGAGGCGGGTGGCCCGGTCAAGGCGCTTGACTACCGGCTGAAAGATCTGAAGCTGTGCCCGGTTCATCGCAGCCTCCTCGCGATGAGCGGGTCTTCAGGCGAGGGCGGGTGGCCTAGGTCTCAATCATCAAGGTGGGTGCCCCCGGTCCCTCGCAGTTGGGGACCGGGGAGATAACCCCCAACTTCATCCCAACCTTGCGGGGCGGCAAGTCGTTCACCTACAATGCCGAGAATCATCTCGTCTCGATGGGAGGCACGGTGAACCTGGTCTACGACGGCGACGGAAATCGTGTTGCCAAGACCGTGAGCGGCGTGACCACGAAGTATCTTGTCGACGACCTCAATCCGACCGGATACCCTCAGGTGATCGACGAGCTGACCAACGGCGCGGTCACACGAACTTACACCTACGGCCTCCAGAGGATCAGCGAGTACCAGCTTATTTCGAAC
>DATKPJ010000008.1:0-7864 GCA_035524195.1 Occallatibacter sp. | reverse complement strand
GATTACCACGAATTGTGTGTCCTGGCTCAACGAATGCATCAAGCCACAGAACCGGTCCACGTTTGTTTCGTCGAGAGGCGCATCAATTTCGTCCAGCACACAAAAGGGGCTCGGCCTGAACTGAAAAATTCCGACAAGAAGTGCTAAAGCCGTCAGAGCCTTTTCGCCGCCCGAGAGCAGCAGCACGTTCTGCAGCTTCTTTCCAGGCGGCGAAGCAATGATATCGAGGCCGCTGTCGTCCTGGTTCCCCGCATCGGTCACGCGCAGGTACGCCTTGCCCCCCTGAAACAGTTCCGCAAAAACAGCAGCGAAGTTTGCACTGATTTGCACCAGGGCCTCATCGAACTTGGCGTGCGAAATCTGATCGATTTCTCTGATCGTCTCCTGCGTGTTCGCGATTGACTCGATCAAGTCCTTTCGCTGAGTGTCGAGGAAACCGTGCCGCCGGGAACTCTCAGTGTATTCATCGAGGGCCATCATGTTGACCGGGCCCATCTGCTCAAGGCGCTGGCGCAATTGCTGGCAAGCCTCTTCCTCTCCTGTCAGTTCCTCGCCCATAAGCCTTCCGATCTCCGCGTCGCTACGGACCACCTGAGCCTCGACGTTCACCTCGGCAAGGCAGGTTGACTCCAGATGCCCCAGATCGGAATGCAACTTCGCTGCCTCACTGAGAAGCGCTGCCCGGTTTTCGCGTGTTTGGTCGACTGCGGTACGTCCGGTTTTGAGTTGTGTTTCCAACTCGGCTAACTGCTGGCGCAGGGTTTGCGCCTGCTCGGTGACCGTTTGCAGCAGAGTGAGAGCATCGGCGCGCGCATCAGTCATTTCCTTCTGGCGCTCCACAAGCGCAGTCTTTTCGTTGATGCGCTGTTCTCGTTCCTTCTTCGCCTCAGTCAGTTGCTGCTCGATTGCCCGGCCCCGCCCTTCAAGATCGATGTAGAGTCGATCGGTGCGTTGAAAGGCCGCTTCGGCGCCGCGCTGCCGCTCTTCCATGCCGGCGAGCTCTGCGGTGAGCTCGGCCGCTTCCTGCTGCAATGTCTCTCGCTTCTGGCGAAGGGTCACCAACTGTCCTTGCCGTTCGTTCAGACTGTCTTCCGCCTGCTTCTGCTCGGCTTCGAGCCGCGCAGTCTCTTCGCGCTTCTTCGCAATCGACCGGCGCTTGGCCTCGCTTGCGTCTCTGTTCCGGGCCGCCTGCGCGTGCCACTCCTCGAGCCGCCGTTCGATCCGTTGCGCCTCGGCTTCCATTTGCTTCAGCGCCGCGCCTATATTGGCCACCTCGCTTTCGGCCTGCCGTCGCTCCTCTCCTAGCGCTTCCAATTGCGCCGTCAGCTCTACGATCCCTCGCGCGAGTGCATCGGCCTCTTGCTCTGCCTGGGCCAACTCCGATTCCAGGCCGACAAGCCGACTCTCCGCTTCGCGCAGTCCACGTTTGAGGCCCAGCGGACCCTCGCTCGCTGGACTGCCACCCGTTACTGTCGAATTGTGAAAGCATTCTCCCCCTGGCGTAAGGAAATAAGCCCGTGTATAACGAAGCGCCATCCCTTCCGCATTCACCGAGTCATCGACAACGTAGCCGTGCCGCAGCTTGGGCAGAACAGATTCCAGCGAATGGGCAAAGCCATTGAGCACTTTGATTGCGTCACGGAGAGGCGTCACACCGGCTTCGTTGACTGGATCTTGATCCGCGTCGAATAGTTCGCCCTGAGCATCGGAGTGAACCAGGAATGTCGCTCGGCCGTCGCTCGTCTTTAGCACGCGAATGCCCTCCTCGGCTGCGCCCCAGTTCTCGACCACCACGTAGTTGAGCTCTTCCCGCAAGAACTCATCGACCACGCTCTGGTACTTATCGCTCACTTCAAGAAAATCAGCTAGTGTGCCCACCGGAGCCACAGAGGATCCCAGTACTCCGGGTACCAGCAGTCGGCGCACCGTGTCTGTGGCGTAACTATGGTCACGAATCAGCGCCCGCAGCGAGTCGCACCGCCCTGCGACGCTTGCCCTTTCGCTGCGCAGTTGGTTGGCGAAAGCGCGCCGGGCGCCTTCGCTCGACTGTGTGGTCCTCAATGCTTCGCGGAACGCTTCGATCTTTCTCTCCAACCGCATCAAGCCTTCATTGGCTGTCTCAAAACGGGTTCGCGACTCGCCGATCTGTGTACCCAGGCTTTCCTGATCGTTCTGCGCAGGTCCGATCTCACCTTCAAGGCGTTTTGCCTCGCGCTCCAGTGCGAGCAGGCTTTCTTCGTTTTGCGCGAGGCCGTTGCGCACATCCCCGACCTCCGTCAGGAGGCGCATGGCCTGCCGCCTGGCCCCTTCAAAGTCCCTCTCTGTGGCGAACACGGCCTCGGCTGCACCACGCGCCTCGCGTTGCCGCTCCTCCACCCTCTCGCGAAACTCGCGCACATGGACAACAGCCGTCTCCAGCAACTTCTGCTGTTGTGTTCGCTCTTCTTCTGTGCTGGCTATTTGGGCTCGTACTTGTTCGAGATCGGTGCCCGCTGTGCCGATCCGTACCTCCAGCTCGCTGATGCGTTCCTTGTTGCTTCGTTCCCGTGCTGCTGCCCGCTCCAGCTCGATCGCCGCTTCGTTGGCACGGTTCTGCGCATCCTGGCCCCTGCGCTCCAATTTATACCCATGCTCAGTGAGTGCGTGCTGGGCAGCTTCCTGCTCTGCGATCTCTCCAACTGCCTCATCGATGCGCACCGTAAGCGCAGCGATCTCCTGGTCCAAACGCGCTTGGTCGGCGTCCATCAGTGCCATGCGGCTGGCCATGACGACCCGCAATCGGATGCGCAACTCTTCGCGCACGGAGGCGAAGCGCTCTGCCTTGGCGGCTTGTCGTTTCAAGCTATTCATCTGGCGCGTAACTTCTTCGAAGATGTCGTCGACGCGCGCCAGGTTTTGCTGGGCGCTTTCCAGGCGCAGCTCTGCCAACCGCTTCTTTGTCTTGAACGGCGTAATTCCCGCCGCCTCTTCGATTACGGCTCGCCGCTCATGCGGCTTGGTACTGAGCAATTGACCGATTTGCTCCTGGGCGATGATCGCGTAGCTGTCCGGCCCAAGCCCGGTTCCCATGAAGATGTCTTGTATGTCGCGCAGGCGGCACAGTTTGCCGTTCAGAAGATATTCGCTGTCGCCGGTACGGAAGAGGCGCCGTGTAACGATCACCTCACCCTTTCGAGGTGTGGCATGAGATTTCCGCCGGCGAATCTTAAGTACCACTGGTTGCAGACCCGGAGCGGCAGCCGTCGAGTCAACTTCGTCTTCTGAGATTGGCTGGCCAGGCTGTTGGGCGGCTGCAAATTCTTCCGCCTCAGCAGCTCGTTGCTGCCGGAATTCTTCTTCATCCCAGTCCTCGGCTTGCTGAGCGTCCGCGACCACCTCGGGCTCGACCGGGATTGGGTCTTCGTACGCCTCCGGGTCAACCATGGTCAGAGTGACTTCAGCCATGCCCAAGGGCTTGCGGTCGCGGGTGCCGGAAAAAATCACGTCCTGCATGTGCGTCCCGCGCAGAGCTTTGGCATTCTTCTCGCCTAACACCCAGCTCACGGCATCCAGAATGTTCGACTTGCCGCAGCCGTTTGGCCCCACAACCACGACAATGCCGCTTCCAGCCACGGTCAACTCTGTACGGTCACCAAAGCTCTTAAATCCGAGGATCTGAATATTCCTGAGTTTCAGCATCTCCACCTCGAATGGGTAGAGTCGATTTCTTCGGACGCTTGCAGCGCACTGGCACAAGACGGAAGGTGGGGGCGATGGGCATCGAGGCAGGCTCCCGCGTCATCGCTAGGTTGCATCCGCTTTAGGCGCGCGGGAAACAAGGGAAGCACGGGCAGCGGAATGGCGGCAGGCCGCAATCCACTCAAACTCGGTGAACGTGAAATGCCAGAAGCGTCAAGATCAGCCTGGCTGTTGGAGATAACACGAAACCGCATCGAACCCCCAGCTCTCAGCACGCGAACGCCAGAGCTTTTTGGCGTAAGCACGCTTTGATTTGCCGAGGTCTTTCGTCAGAGCAGGAGCCTCCCTGACGCACTACCTCGCCAGGGGTCATCATCCACTCATCCGTGTCCGATTGGGGATGGAGCAGCAGTTTGGGCGAACCCCTTCGCCCTTCGCGCATATTGACGCACCAAAAGTTTATCAGTTCGTTGGAATGATGGATTTGTTGAAAAGCATGGCGCAATCGTGGAAATTGAGCCTCAAATGCATACTCTTCTTATTCAGGCGGCAGAAAGTATGACTTCACTGCCCGCTTCAAAGCAGCACGGTCGAGAGAGGGTTCCCGGCCTTCATAGGTGGCCTTCCAGCAAACCTGGTTAACCAGGTCCCGAGGATGACACGCGCGGAGTTCTTCTTTAAGGCTGTTGCGTATGACACTGATCAAATCTTTTAGAACGTCTTGATCCACTTTAAGTTGATGATCGCCAGCCACACGCCGGAAGATCTCGCAGAATTGTTCGTCGGTGACCGTTCCGAGTTTGATCTTCGTTTGAATCCGGCGCAGGAAGGCGGCGTCCAGCACAGTTCTCGGATCTCTGTTCGACGCAAAGACCACCAGCATTTCGAAAGGAATCTCGATTTTCTTTCCGCCGGCAAGGGTGAGGAATTCGATCCCGCGGTCGAGGGGGACAACCCATCGATTCAACAGATCTTCAGGCGGGATTCTCTGCCTCCCGAAGTCGTCGATCACCAGCACGCCATTGTTGGCTTTCATTTGAGGGGGTCCGTCGTAATAGTTGGTAACTGGGTTGAATTGCAGGTCTAACATATCGACTGTCAGTTCTCCGCCCACTGTAACCGTTGGACGCTTGCAGTGTACCCAACGCCCATCTCCGTCCCCTGAATCCGGATCTGTCCCAGATCCGTGAATCGCTGGATCATAAACAGTGATAATCTGCCCTGCGACCTCAACGGCAAATGGTATCCAGACCTCGTTCTCTGCAAACACCTGAGACATTGCCTCTGCGGCAGCAGTTTTCCCGACCCCGGGCGGGCCGTAAAGAAAGACTGCATTGCCGGAATTGAGCGCCGATCCCAACTCCGATAACACCTCTTCATCAAACACGAGGTGCGCGAAGGCGCGTTCCACATCCGCAGGCCGCACCTTCACATTCCGCATGCTCTGTTTCCGTACCTGCGCCACATAGCTTGCCAGAGAGATGGGCATGGCTCCCGAATATTGGTTCTGCGACAGAAGTTCCAGCGCTCGCGCTCTGCCCTGAGACGAAATGGCGATCTCAGGAATTGTGCTAGTCATCCCGATCACCTCGCAGAGCAGTTTTGACCGCAGCCGGTTGAACAGTTGTTCTGCGGCGTCGTAGCTGAGTCGGCTATGTTCCGAAAGGTCGGCTACCGAAAATGGCCCGTAAAGGTAGAGTGTCTTCAGAGCGATATCTTCGAGGATCGATTCGCGCACGCCGACTTCCGCAATCGTTCGTGGCTTAAACTCGGGGCCGGCGACGTGCAGGCCTTTGAGGATGTCGTATTTGTCGACGGTTGTTTTCATCGTGCATGCGTAAAGACCTACGACTCGCGCCTGCCCATGCGGTAATCGAGATACAAGACATGAGACTTGATCTGATCGCCCACCCGGTATCTGGGAAAATGCGCCATCTTCACCATCTGAACGATGGCACCGGGATTTCCTTTGCTGCTGTCAGCGAACAGGCGCAGGACCTCGTCGAGGTTCGAGGCCCACAGGTCGGCATTTCGCGCTTCCCACCGGGCAAATTCCAACGCGATCGGAGGAGCGAACTCCTTCAGTTCAAGTCGCTCTGAACTGCGTGCGCACATGGGCTGTAATGCGCCGATATCCTCCATATGCGGCGTCCGCGCAACAAAAATGACGGGGGTGCGGTCGAAGTAATTCAAGTCCTTGATGAGCCCGGTGACGACGCGGGAGGGACCGCTAATCTGGTCAAGCGCCAGGGAAAACGGATGCACATCGAGCGCGCGCTGTATGACACCCTTAAGCCCGGAACTGCTCAGAGACTCCGTATTGGCCGGCAGATCTACACCCCGCATCCCAAGGCGGCGTAGTTCTGCGATCAATGCAAGAAGCATTTCTCGCGGCGATTCCACCCGGGGTACAAAAAGAGAAAGTGGCTGCGTCTTCAGGAAGTCCCGTAAGAGACGGGTTTTCCCCACGGCTTCGGGTCCGAAAATCAGAAGCGACTTTCGCTTTTCAGCCTGGGCCTGGAGACGAGCCATCTCTTCCGTGCGTCTGACTGCAGCGAAGAAGACCTGAGCTTGGATATTGCCGTGATATGCGTGCTCGGGCACGGCAACGGCCTCACTGGGCAACGGTGCTGTGAATAAATCGCTCATGACACGACCGGATTACCTCATATGCAACTTCCCGGTCCTTCCATCCAAGGACCTTTGTTTCTGTGTTCTCTAGCTCCTTGTAGACGGAGAAGAAATGCGCAACTTCCAGCAGAACGTGCGACTGAATTTCGGTGTAGTCCTGAATATCGGTGAATCTTGGGTTCCCCATCGCATAAGCCAGGATCTTCTCGTCGCACACTCCGTGGTCCACCATCTCGAACAGTCCGACGGGCCGAACGGCGTAGATGCATCCGGTAAAGGTCGGTGTATCGCCGAGGATCAAGATGTCTAGAGGATCGCCATCCTGGGCGAGAGTCTGCGGGATGAAGCCATAATCACCTGGGAAGTGGACCGGCGAATGTAGGACCCGGTCCAACACGAACACATTCATGTTGCGGTCGTATTCATATTTGTTGGTGCTGTCTTCGGGAATCTCGACGACTGCGGTCAGCACCTCTGGTGCCTTGTCGCCGATGGGCAGCTCAAGGTAGTTGTCCATCTGTCTCCTCATTCGCCATGCGATGCAGGAGCAAAACAAAACCCCTGCCCAATCGCAGGGGTCATCAGCCGGGGCCATATCGCTCGGCGGTTTATGGCGGATCCCTTCGCCATCACAAAAATAGCATAGTTCCTAGTGCAAGGGCAATGAAAACCGGCAAGTAGCGGCGTGCGGCATAACTACTTCTGGACGTGGCGGCTTTTCAGTCGTTCGAGCTCTAATGAGTGCCTTGGCGAGACCAGAACAACAGCGACGCAGATGCTGAGGCGACTTCAATCGGATTAGTTAATTCAACTTGGTGAAGGATTATTCCCAACTCAGAGAGCCGCCATTTTGATATTCGATGACCCGCGTCTCAAAGAAGTTCTTTTCTTTTTTGAGATCCATCGCTTCCGACATCCACGGGAACGGGTTTTCGGCGGCTGCAAAGACTGGCTCCAGCCCGAGTTGAGAGCATCGGCGGTTCGCAATGAAGTGCATGTACTGTTCGCACAGGCCCGCGCTCAAACCTAGAAAACCGTTTGGCATCGTATCGCGGCCGTAGGCAGCTTCAAGTTCTGCCGCCGATTGCAGCATTCCCCGTACTTCCTGTTGGAATTCCTCGTTCCAGAGATGCGGATTCTCGATCTTGATCTGATTGATCACGTCGATACCAAAGTTCAGATGGATCGATTCGTCGCGCAGAATGTATTGATACTGCTCGGCAATACCGACCATCTTGTTGCGGCGCCCCAAAGATAGGATTTGCGCGAATCCCGTGTAGAACCACATCCCCTCAAAAACGACATAGAATGCAACCAAATCTCTCAGGAAAGCCTGGTCTGCCGTGCGTGTGCCAGTCGCGAAAGAAGGATCGCTGAGGTTCTGCGTGTATTCAAGCGCCCAAGCGGCTTTCTCTGTGATCGATGGCACTTCGCGATACATGTTGAAAAGCTCGCCCTCATCGAGACCCAGACTCTCGACGATGTATTGGAAGGTATGCGTGTGCACGGCTTCTTCAAAGGCCTGGCGGAGCAGATACTGCCGGCATTCAGGGTT
>DATKPJ010000007.1:0-26428 GCA_035524195.1 Occallatibacter sp. | reverse complement strand
GTGAGGCGCTGCGTCTCCGCTGCGGAGACGTACACCCCGAGCTGCTCTTCGGTGTGCGCGATGGCCGACTCGATGCGCGGGACCTCCTCTTCGAGAAACGCACATCGTTCCTCCATCTGCTTCTGCTTGATGGGATTCAGGCGGCGTTGCCGCTCTCGTGTCTCTGGATTTGAAACTGCCGAACCGTCCGCCGCATCGAATCCGCCTTCGATGACGATCGTCGTTCCTGCAGTCTGCGAACCCAGTGTTGCTTCGGCTGGAACAGAGCTGGATGCCCCACGTCTCGATTCTGAGACATGGGTGGGAATCTCGTTCGGGAAAGGAATATTGGCTGTCGCCCCGCCTGCCAGTTCCTCCTTCTTTCTCGTGTAATCTTCATAACCGCCTTCGTAGCTCGTGATCACGCCGTTCTCCACTTCGAGAACGCGCGTCGCAAGCCGGTCGATGAAGTAGCGGTCGTGCGAAACAAATACCACCGTGCCACTGAACGCCGCAATCGCGTCCAGCAGGACATCCTTGGCACGCATGTCCAGGTGATTCGTGGGCTCGTCAAGCAGCAGAAAGTTCGATGGCGACACCAGGATCCGTGCCAGGGCAAAACGGTTGCGCTCGCCGCCTGAAAGCACGCCTAACCGCTTGAACACATCGTCGCCCGAAAAGAGGAAGCATCCCAGCAGAGAGCGCAATTCTGATTCCGGTACCTTCACCGCCGCCCGGCTGATGTCGTCCAGCATCCGCGCTTCCGGGTCCAGCACCTTGTACTGGTCCTGCGCGAAATACTCGCTCACCACGTTGTGGCCCAGTCGAACCGTTCCTTCGGTGGGCGCCTCAGCCCCGGTCAGGAGCCTGATCAGCGTCGATTTGCCGGCACCGTTCACGCCGACCAGCGCGACACGATCGCCGCGCTCGATGGAAAAGCGCGCGCCGCCGAACACACGCTTCTCGCCGTAGCATTTACCAAGGCCTTCGGCCTCAACCACCATGCGCCCCGAAGGAGCGGGCTGCGGAAACTGGAAATGAATCACCGGCTCTTCTTCGGGGACCTCGATGCGCTCGATCTTTTCGAGTTCCTTGATCCGCGACTGTACCTGCTTCGCTTTCGTCGCCTGGTAGCGGAAGCGATTGATGAAAGCTTCGAGATGCTCGATCTGTTCGCGCTGGTTCTTATAGGCCGCCAGCAGTTGCGCGCGGCGCTCGTCCTTCTGCGACAGGTATCTGGTGTAGTTGCCCTGGTAGATGGTGAGCCGCTTGTTCCATATCTCCACCGTGCGGTCGATGGTCACATCGAGAAAGTAGCGGTCATGCGAAATGAGGATGTAACCAAATGGATAGTTCTTGAGATAGTCCTCAAGCCAGTTGCGTGTTTCAAGGTCGAGGTGGTTTGTCGGTTCGTCGAGCAGCAGCAGATTCGGCTTCGCCAGCAGCAACTTTGCCAGTGCGATGCGCATCTGCCAGCCGCCCGAGAACTCGTCGGTCTGCCGCGCCCAGTCTTCTTTGCTGAATCCTAGGCCAGTAAGGACAGTTCCTACCTGCGCGTCGAGCGCATAGCCGTCGAGCGCATGAAACCGGTCCTGCAACATCGAAAAGCGTTCGGCCGCTGCTTCATATTCCGGGCTTTCGTGTTGGAGTTCGGCAAGCTGGCCGCCGAGTTGTTCAATCTCGCGTTCCATATCGCGAATCTCGTCGAACACCGTGAGACATTCGTCGAAGACCGTGCGTCCGGTGAGTTGAAGCCCCTCCTGCGGCAGGTAGCCGATGCTCATGCCGCGCGTCTGCTGCATGGTGCCATAGTCGAGGGTCTCAAGCCCGGCCAGCACTTTCATCAATGTGGATTTCCCGGTGCCGTTGGCCCCCACCAGCGCTGTCTTTTCACGCGCGCGAATGAGCCAGCTGGCCTCGAGAAAGAGCACCCGCGCCCCAAATCGCTTGCCGGCATTTTGCAGTGAAAGCATCCAACTCTATTCTCGCAGAGACCGACGAGAGGGAATTCGTCCCGCGCTCGTCATCCACAGCCACCCGCCGTCTATCATGATTTCGTCATGGTCGAACGAAACCCAGGCACCATCCTCCGCCGGTTGTTCGACCCCCGCTATGGGATGCCGGGGCGGCTCGTTCCGCGCTGGGTCTTTCTCCGCGCGCTCGCGGGAATCTACTTTTCCGCGTTTTTTTCGCTGCTCTTTCAAATCAAGGGGCTGATCGGTCCCGAGGGGATTCTGCCGGCGCGGCAATACCTGGCTGCTGTGGCCCACTCCGTCTCAGGGCTGGAACGCTACTGGTACGCGCCGTCGCTGTTCTGGATATCAGCCAGTTCGTCCTTCCTGATGGCCGTCATGTGGATAGGACTTGCCGCATCGGTAATTGCTTTCTTCAATCTCTGGCCGCGGCTCTGTTTCTTCATCTGCTGGGCGTGTTTCCTTGCGTTCGTCAGCGCCTCAGGCGATTTCTCCATGTACCAGTCCGACGGCATGCTGCTTGAGGCTGGTTTTATTGCATTGTTTTTCGCGCCCGCCGGCTTGAATCCCGGCTGGGGAGCAAAGACGCCGCCATCACGGGCAAGCCTGTTTCTCTTGCAGTGGGAGTGGTTCCGTATCTACTTCGAATCCGGTATGGTCAAGCTGCTGAGCGGTGACACAGAATGGCGCCACCTCACCGCGATGGACGAGTACTACCAGAATGGACCGCTGCCGACGTGGATCGGATGGTATGTTCAGCACCTCCCACACTGGTTTCAGGTAGCTACGGCTGGCGGCACCTTAGTGATGGAACTGGGCATCGTGTTGATGCTCTTCTTCCCGCGCCGCATTCGCATCATCTGCTTCTTTATCGTTACGCCGTGGGAAATTGGCGTGATCCTCACTGCGAATTACACTTTTTTGAACTACCTCGTGCTCTCGCTCGGATTTCTGCTCCTCGACAACCAGGCCCTCATGCGCGTTGTGCCGAAGCGATTCCGGTTGCCGTTGCAACTGGAGACGCCCAAAGAGCAATCGCGCGCAGAAGAGGAGTTATCAATTCTTGCAGTTAAAGAGGACAACGGACCCGCGGCCGACCTTGAAATCCTGCAAGATGTGCGCGCGCATAAGACGTTGCCCCAGCGGCTCGCGGGACACGGTCGCGCAATTTGTCTGGCCGTTACGGCGGTCATGCTTACCTGGATTGCGTATGACACCACAGCCGAAATGCTCAAGATCCCCATACGCAACATGCCTCTGCCTACGGTGCCGATTGCGCTTCTCGAACCGTTTCGCATCGCCAACCAGTATGGCCTGTTTGCTGTGATGACTCGAGGACGGTACGAGATCGAGTTCCAGGGATCGAACGACGGCGAAAACTGGACGCCCTACCCGTTTCGCTACAAGCCGCAGAAGCTCAACGAGCCACCTGGAATCTATGCGCCTTATCAGCCCCGCTTCGACTGGAACCTCTGGTTCGCTTCATTGGGAGACTGGCAGCAAAGCAACATCGTTCCGCTCACTGAAGAGCGGCTGCTCGTAAATGACAAGGATGTGCTGAACCTGTTCGAAGGCAATCCTTTCCCTGATGCTCCGCCGCGATTTGTGCGGGCCGTATTGTGGCAGTACTGGTTTACCTCAATCGAGGAAAAACGACGCACCGGCAATTGGTGGCGTCGCGAACTTCTGGGCTTGTATGCGCCTGAACTCACGGTCACATCGAATGGACGCTTCGCTGTAGCGCAATGGCCGGAGGAATTGCCGCCACATGACTGAGTATTGGAGCGGGACGGAATGAAGCGCGCCTGTGTGATCGGCTCGGGCCCAAACGGGCTGGCCGCGGCCATTGTTCTTGCTCAAGAGGGCCTGCAGGTCGACGTTTTCGAGGCGCAGGATGAGCCGGGAGGCGGCGCGCGTACCTTGCCGCTCACGCTTCCCGGCTTTCTGCATGATTTCGGTTCCGCTATTCATCCCATGGCGGTCGGGTCGCCGTTCTTTCGTTCACTCCCGCTTGCGGATTATGGCTTGCACTGGATTCACGGCGAGGTCCCGCTTGTGCATCCGCTCGATGATGCAACCGCGGTGGTGCTGGAGCGCAGCCTTGACGACACAGAAAAAACGCTCGATGCGGATGGCCGCGCATGGCGGCGTTTGATGCAGCCCCTTGTTGACCACTGGGACGGATTTGCCGAAGACGGGCTTGGTCCTGCGGTTCGCATGCCGCATCATCCGTTTCTCATGGCGCACTTCGCCCTGAAGGGGATTCAGCCGGCGCAGAGACTGGCCCGCAGCCGCTTTGCCGGCGTTCGTGCGCGCGCTCTGTTTGCGGGACTGGCAGCGCACTCATTTCTCAGCTTTGATCAGCCATTAAGTTCAGCGTTTGGCATTGTCCTGGGGGCCACGGCTCATGTTGTCGGCTGGCCCGTTCCGCGCAGCGGATCGCAGGCCATTGCGCAAACCCTGATTGCGCATCTCGAAAGCCTCGGGGGCAAAGTTCACACTTCACGCCGGATTGATACCGCCGGATTCCGTGCATTGTATGACGAACACACGCTCATGATGTGCGATACCACGCCGCGCCAGTTGCTTCAACTGGCTGGCGGGCGCATCCGGCGCAGTACTCGTCAAGCCATGTCGCGATTCGAACATGGTCCCGGTGCCTTCAAGATCGATTACGCCTTGTCAGAGCCTGTTCCCTGGCGCGCGAAGGAGTGTTTCCGCTCGATCGGTCTGCACCTCGGCGGCACATTTGAAGAGATTGCTGCGGCTGAATCTGAAGTGTCACGGGGCAAGAATCCAGAACGTCCGTTTGTGCTCGTCGCACAACCTTCGCTTTTCGATTCAACGCGTGCGCCCGCCGGCAAGCACGTTCTGTGGGCCTACTGTCACGTTCCTAACGGATCGCCCATGGATATGACCGCGCGCATTGAAGCGCAAATCGAGCGATTCGCTCCGGGTTTTCGCGACTGCATTCTTGCCAGGCATGTGTTGTCTCCTTCGCGCTTGGAAAAAATGGACGAAAACCTCGTCGGTGGCGACATCAGCGGCGGCGCTTTTACGGTGAAACAATTTCTGGCTCGACCCTCGCTTCGCACTTATGGAACCGGCGTACCCAATCTCTTTCTCTGCTCGGCCTCCACGCCCCCCGGAGGCGGCGTGCACGGCATGTGCGGATATCACGCCGCAAAACTTGCGCTACGCCGATTCAGTTCTCCTTGAGTCCCTTACTTCACCAGCATGATCGGATTGACCCAAAATGCCGCGCGGCGGCCTGAAGGATCGATCACGGTAATCTCGCATTGGTATTCGCCGGGCGCAAGGTCGCCGAGTTTGATGCTGAAGCGGAGCGGTACCACACCGAGTCGGCTGCCGGCTTCTGGAGTGACGGCCACCGGTGAGGAATCGAATGCCTTCTTCTGATCACGATAGAGGCTTACAAAGGCGACCAACGGCGTGGTTCCCTTCGCTGTTGCGGAGGCGGGAACATCGGCAGCTGCCGGCCCGCCGTCGTACGCCTGTAGATAGACATACAGATCGCGTCCGGTGTTGAATACCCGCGTCACACTGGGAATCAACTTTACGCCATCTTCGACGAGCGGATTGTTCGCCACATCCTTGGCTTCCTGTTTCCCCTTCGTGGTGTTGTAAATTGCATCTTTCAGGTTCACTTTCTGGCTGCTCAATACCACGGAACTGATCGGAAGTTTTGTAAGCTCCTTGTTCAGATTGGGGATGACGAACTCCGTCTGATAAGTCCCAATGCGCCCCGTCTCGTCGTCGCGCGCCAGAAACTTGATGGAATACCTGCCGGGTAACAACGTGAATCCGGTGTCGTATTCCACGGGCCGTTTCGCTAACTCGGCTGCAGTCGCATCGCTCAACTTCACGTCAACATAGTCGCGTACGTTGGTGACCGTAATGCCCCCGATCTCGTCCTTGATCTCGCATACGAAGTCGATCAGCGTGTGCTCCGCTCCAAACCGCTTGGCCAGCGCGAGTTCGCGTCCGGGAATCTTTACGATGATTGGCACAAAATACTCAGCGCGATTGAGCTGGAAGTAGTCGATCTCCATTGCAATCGTCAGGTCGGTAATGGGGTCGCCGAGCATGAGAGCGTCTTCAAGCTGACGCTCCTTGTCGGCCGCATTGAAGTGATCGAATGTTTTGTTGGCGTAGTAGCCCTGCCGGTAATCGAGGCTGACTTCCATGGCGGGATCGAGCGTGATCTTCACTCGCCGGAAACGCCCGTTCTGCGCGTCATCGCTGGTGTAGTAGCCGACAATGTAGTAGTCCTCGACCGCACGCTGCGCCTGCACAATGCCCTGGCTCAGATCGTTGTTGTCGAAGAGCGCCTTGCCACCGGTATCCGCTGCGAGGGAATACATGGTGTCCTGTGAAATCTGGAACCGGTCGGTGACCGCCTCTGCCGCGGTTCCCGAGTACATTCCCACATTGCCCGGAGAGCCCTGTGTTGCATCGCCGAGCGGCGCCCCTGCCACCAGCCCCCGCGCATCGATTGGCCAGAATGAAACCCCTGCTCGGATCGCCGCATCAATGGTGGCGTGGAGCTGCGCCTGGTTATCCACTCCATTCAGCCGCAACCCGCTGGCAAAATAAATGAGCGATTTTTTTTCGCTCATCCGGCCAAGCATCTTGGCCGCGGTTTCGAGTGCGGACAGCTGGCGATCGGTGTTGAACACGTTGAATTCGCTGTCGTCCTGCCCGAACGCGGCGCCCGTGTCCGCACTGCTCGCGTCATCAATGGAGTCGGCATTGCCTTGTCCCTCGCCCACAATCAGCGTCTGCAAGATGCTGAGGATGCGGTTGCGATCGGCCGTGAAATCCTGCAGAATATCGACCGAACCGCCCTGGAAGCGCAGGATGGCCACAAGATCGGACGCCGTCATCTGCGTGCGCACAAACTTCTCTGCGGCGGCCAGCGCACGATATTGGTCATCGGGCGGCATTGCCGACATATCGAAGTAGAGTGCGAGCAGGCGGCGATCCCTGTACTTTGTTGTTCCCTCTGTCTCCGGTGAAATCTGCGTGCGCACGAGCCTCTTGTAGATCGTTATGTCCTCGTCGTCGGGAGGCGTGGGAGGCAGCGGCTTCGAAGGATTCACGAGTTGCTGATGCTCGCAGATGCGTACTGTTTGCGGCACGCCGTCTTCGGTTACCTTGAAGTTCTTCGCCGTAAGACCCTGGATGAAGTTACCTTTCTTGTCCTTCACTACTACGTCTTCAACCACGAGTTGCGAGTTCAGTTTCAAAGTAAAGTTCTGAGGCTGGTTCGGCGACGAATTGCCTCCAATCGTTTGCGCCGCCACGCCCGAGGCGAGACAAATCATCAACGACAATGCGGAAAGCCGGCGCATGACTAAAACCTCAACCGTGCCGTGAGTTGCAAACTGCGCATGGGATTGACAGCGGCAGGAAGACCGAAGGTGGTGCTGTTCACCACCGTATTCCACGCCGTGTAAGCACCATGGTTCAGCAGGTTCGTCGAATCCATGCGAACATCCAGGTTGAAACGCGAACGCAGGCGGAATGTCCGTGACAAGGATGCATCCAGACTGAATTGGTTGGGGCCGGTAATGGAGTTGCGCCGCGCCGTGCCCCACTGTCCGGCCGCAGGCGCACTGTATGCTGCATCATTGAGAAAATAGCCCTGCGGAGCCGGGTGGATCGACATGCCCGTCAAATCCGGTCTGATGGTGTTTGTGAACCCCGTTCCCGGAACTGCGGCCAGGTAGATGGGATCCTGTGGCAGGCCGCTGCCAAACGAGATCTGCGTCATCCCTGTCCACTCTTTGAACAATGTGCCCTTCCACCCGTTCAGCAGCGTTTCGCCGCCGAGGCCCATGCCGGTCGTGTACTGGAGCTGCGCCTTGAGCAGGTGGCGTTGATCGAAGTTCGAGAGGCCGCGTTCGCCGCTCAGGTCCAGCCAGTTTTGCGCAACGGCAGGCGGCGAGGCCGGCGTACTGGTCACGAATGCGCTTGTTGGACCGGTGGACGATGTGGCGGCGACATGGCCCTGCGCGCCTACTTGTGCGTCGTCATCAAGTGCTTTTGCATAGGTGTAGTCGAGCGACCCGGCGAGGCCGCTGCTCAGCCGACGGCGCAATTGCAAATGCCCGGCCTCGCGCGTGGAATTTCCGTTCGAAGTCTCGTAAACGAATCCCAGCGGGCACGACGGGCACGGATTGGTCGCTCCGATGGGATAAGTATTGGGAAGAAATTGCTGCATCCCGCGCGTTCCCTTGATGCCCAGGTAGGTTGCCGTGATCACCAATGCGCCGGGAAGATCGCGCTGCACCGAAAGCTGCCAGTCCTGCGCGTAGCCCACACGAAAGTTCGGATCGATGCCGAACGTGTCAGGCGTTGTTCCGCCGCAGTTGCGGAACCCGTTGGCCAGAGTGAGTGGGCAGGCGCTGCTGTTGGCCACGCTCAAGCTGGTCGAAAGCGGCGCTTGCTGTGCCATACTCTCCATGGCCGAGAGGTACACGGAGGTATCGTCGTAGATGCCATAGCCTGCTCTGACCACAAGAGTCGATGCGGGAATCGGCCGCCACGAGATTCCGATTCGCGGCTCGAATCCAAGAAGATCAGGCCGCACCAGCGAATCGGGATACTTGGTCCCAGTCAGGGGTCCCAGCGGACTGTTCGCCAGCACAGGCGCAACGGCGGAATATCCCGGGGCGACATCGAGGTTGACAAGCCGGCCCTCCAACTCTGTCATGGGCGCGCCGTAATCCCACCGGATCCCGGCGTCGATCGTCAGCTCCGGTCGCATCCGCCAATCATCCGTGATGTACCCATCGTAAACATTTTGGCGGAAATACTTGTCTGGATTGCCGAACGCCAACGCGCTGGTGTCGGGAATCCCAAGCAGAAAGTCCGCGAGGTCTGACCCAGTTTCCGAGCCGGATGCACCGCCGGGCGCCTGCGTTGCCGCGCCTGTGAACGTGAAACTCCCGCGCGGATTCTGCTGCATATACTCGTTGAATTCCTGTTTGCGAAAGTCACCGCCAAATTCAAAGTTATGACGGCGTACCGTGATGGAAATGTTTCCCGAAAATGCATCCGTACGGTTGCGGTTGAATTCGCTGTTGCCGTCGTAAAGACCGGCAATGCCGCTTGAAAAGGTGAGCCCGGGCGGACCCCAGTTGACAGGATCCTGGTCGTTGCCTGTGATGCCGGCCTGCCCGGAAATATTCTCGCGGCTGTCAAACTCGGGCCGAGTCAGTGTGCGAAGACGGGTGAAATGGTAGCCGAGAAGCACGAACATCTGATGGTGGTACCTATGCGACCAGTGGACGTTCGTGTCGATGCCGAGCGTATCGGTTGCGTCGATAAAGTTGAAGATATTCGCATTACTCGCTCGCGAACTGAGAAACCCAAATCCTCCGTAAACGTCATCCTTGTGCCCAATGGTGCGATTCAATCTCGATTGCAACGCATCCATGTGCGTGTCGTCGAGCACCTCGGTCTGGTAGTTGTAGCGCGAATTGCCCGAGAGGTTCGGCAAGGGATAAAGATTCAGCAGCGCGGCTGCCTGCGGGTTGATCGGAATCGGTCCCGTGAAGGGCAGCCCCGTTGCGGGGTTGTATACCGTCACCGGCTGGCCCTGCGCGTTGAGCAGATCGGACAGGTCGCCACCACGCTCCGCCGAGTCGGGAACAAGGCCGGAAAGTGTTGACGCATCGCTCGAGCGTGTCCACTGATATGCAACGAAGAAATTCGGCCCGTGATAGAAGAGATGCGGAATATTGAGCGGTCCGCCGAGGGTAAACAATCCCGTCACCCGGTTATACGTATCTTTGGGTATCTGGAGTCCCGTAAGCGAATAGGGCCGCGCGTCAAACGCAGAGCTATCGATGATGGCGCCAAAGCCGCCGTTGTAGAGACCCTTGCTACCGGGGCGACGGTTGCCGAACGCGGGCGCGAGACTGAACGGCGAGGTGGATGCATTGTTTTCGGTGCCGTTGATCAAAAAGCCGTCAGAAGATTTTTCCGCGGCCTGATCCGCCGGAATCGGTTCCGGGGCAGCCGCTTCCGGTGCTTTGGGGGCCTCTTTTGCAGCAGGCTCAGCCGGCGGCACCAGAGATGTCTGCGAGGGTGCTGGAGGGGCTGGTGTTGTCACCGTCGTCTGCGCTAGCAACTGGTCCAGCCCAAGCAGCTTCAGTTCCCATGAACCCTGCGGCGCGCCGGGTGCGACAGATATAGAGCCATCGATGGTTGTAAACCCTCGCATCGAGATCTCGATCTTCCATTGGCCGTCGGGTATGTTCGGAAATTCATAAAGGCCTTGTCGATCGGTGACCACCCGAAATGTCTGTGAACCTTGCGAGAGTGTCACCAAGGCTCCCGGCACAGGCGCTCCGCGAAAAAAAACCTGTCCGTGGTACTCCGCGGCCCAGGCTGTGCACGCTGCGAACCCGAACGTCAGCGCGCAAAGAAGCCGGACCAATCGGAGACGTGGAGGAGATGAAAGCATGCGTTAATTCGCCGAGGGCTCCGCAACATGGTCGAGTACGAGCACCTCAACCGGAGCTTTGCCTGCCTCGAGTTTCAATCCAATCTGCTCCTGGATAGCTGTGAACAGCGGTGGTGGCGCATCGGCTGCATCGCTCGGAGGCGGCACCTTGATTCCCATTCCGCCAAACTGTGATTCATCCGGCGTCCACTTCAACACGAAGTCCCATTTACCGTCGAGTCCAGTCTGGTCTACAACCGGACGGTCGAGAACGGCAGACTGCATCAGATGAGCGAAGTCAGCCATCGTCGCATTGCGCACCGTGAGAAAACCCAGTTGCCGGAAGAAGAGGCCGGGCAATCCGTTCGGATCGCCTGTATTTTTCGTCATCTTGGAGCCGTTTTTCCCCACGGTGAGAACATAGGCCGAGAGTTCCTTGGTCTCCTTATGAAATTTGAGCTGGAAGCGGTCCGCCAGCAGCTTCTGCACCATCGACCTGAGTTGTTCGCGACTTGGTGAGCCTGGAATGTCGGGCTTCGCTTCAATATCGAACTTCTCCGACTCCATCCACGGAAGGCCGCCAACCACTTGCTTGGCCTGCACATCGTATGCGAATTGAATGAGATCGTCGAGCGTCGTATTCACGGTGGTGAACTGTGCTCCGCGCACCAGGAACGCCTTGCCCGGCTCATCGGGTCGGCTTGGCTTGATGGTTGCCACTTCGAAACTTGGGTTCGCGTCGGCGGGCATGGGCGGCAATCTCGGCGGCGGCTCGGGAATGGCCCAGGCTGTTGCAGGTGTGGTCCGCTCCAGTACGAGCGGGAGAGAGGTATCGCCCTGTTTCCACGTCCCCGCTATCGATTTGCCGTCGGAAGACATCTTGCCCTCGAAGCTGCCATCGATGAACTCAATGCCGTACTTCAGCACATGATCCTGAAAGCTGGCTGAAGTGGCCTGGATTCCTTGCCCTCCCTGGTCGATGCTGAAGAGCGTCACCTTCAAAGCGCCCGCACTGGATTTCTCGATCTTCACCACTGTTCTGAGGTCCCGCTGCGTTGTGTGCAATGTCCCTTGCCATGTATCGGCGATGTCGCCTGCCGATTTGGCGGCAGGCGTTTGGGCTGCTGCTGATTTCATGCCGACACCAAATAGCAATGCGACAAGAACGGATGCGAATGAGATGAAGGCAAGGCTGGAGTTCCTTCTGAAATGAAGCTTCGGCTGAAAACAAAGAGCGCTCATGCGTGTCTTCCTTTCTTGCGGCCGGAATCGGCAATTTGAGAGGCGAGAAGATTCGGATGGACTTTACCACTATAAGACGTTTGGAATCGCGGATAAGCTCCAGCTCGCCATTCCTGCCGCCGATTCCCGTCGCTCTCGCGCCGTTTGGATCAGTTTGGTGTCGGCGGTTCGATGTGGTCGATCACGATCACGTCGACTTTGCTCTTGGTCGATTCCAGCTTCAGTCCGAGCTGTTCCTGCAGGGCAGTGAACAGCGGCGGAGGTGCATCCTCAGCCGGCTGACCGTTGTCTGCCGCGCCCATGGGAGGGGCGTCTTCTGGGGTGAAGTGCAGCTTGAAGTCGTAATTCCCGGTCAAACCGGTCTTGTCCTGGACCGTATGCCCAAGGATGAATGCCAACTGGTGCGCGAAAAGCTTCAGAGGAACGCCCTCTGATTCGAAGTTACCCGGTCCCATCATCATCATTCTGCGTCTCGGCGGTCCGCCCCCTGGCCCGTTCGGCGCCATGGGAGGCCCACCGGCCTTGTTGTCCGGTGGTCCCGGCGCGTCGCTGGGCTCGTCTGCCGACTTGGTTAGCTTCGGGCCGCCCTTGGCAATCACGAGTGCGTACATGGGCAACTCTCGCATCTCATGGTGGTATTTCAGGTGGAAGCGATCTTCGAGGACCGGCAGCATCATGGCGAATCGATCGTCCCGCGGAACGTTCCTGAAAGCGGCAACGTCTTCGGCGGCAACTTTTGCCTGTATGTCGAATCGATCGGACTTGACCCAGCCCGGTGCTCCGATAATCCGATCATCCTCCACACCGAATGCCTGGCGCATCATCATTTGAACCGGAACGCCCGTCATATCGATACCGTCGGGCGTCAGCATGATGCCGACCATTCCACCCCGACCTTTCCCGCGAAGGCTGCCATCCGGTGTCCGCATTCCGCCGAGCATTGCATTGTCACCTTTGACAGGCTTGATGCTCACCACGTCGAACTTTGGCAGATTGGCCGGTGCGTCGGCACTCTGCGATTGGGCGTGCGTTTGGACGACGTGCACGAGGCCCAAGACAACGGGCAGGACTACAGCAAGCGATCCGGCAGCACAAAGCAGGAGTTTTCTCCTGAAATCGAGCTGGAGTGCATCCCGCCGAGCCATGATGTTCACGATGCGTTTCTTCAGATCAGCACCGCTGACGCCCGCAACGCAGGCGACCGGTCCCTCCACATAGAGCTTGCAAACATTGAGAATACCCTCGGCATAGACATGCGCCTCGTTTCCTGATTGCAGCACGGTCTCATCGCAGGCGCGCTCGCGCTCTTCGATGAGGCGCGCCTTTACGTACCAGACCAGCGGATGGAACCAGAAAAGCGTTTGTATCAACATGTGCAGAGCAAAGGTGAGATTGTCGCGCCGACGCACGTGGCACATCTCATGCGCGATGATGGCATCCAATTGCGCGGCGGAGAGGCGGTCCACAATGCCTTCTGGTAAAAGAAGCGCGGGGCGGACAATCCCAAAGACGCCCGGTTCATGCATCGAAGGTGAAGCAAGAACCGGGATCTCGGCTGGAATCGCCAAGGGCGTTGCCTGGAGCACGCCCAATCGAGTTTGCCGCCAACCGCGCCACCATGAAAATGCAACCGCGAGCGCGCCGCAAGCCCAAAGCACCAGCAAGACAACAGGCAGAAGATCTGCGCGATGCGCAGGCGCCGCGGCTTCGGTCGTTTCAACCAATCGGAATGTCGGGAACGGCTGGCTGACGCGCTGCATCATGTTCGACAATGCAGGTTGTACCAGGTGGGCGGGAGCCGAAGACTGAAGCATGCTGCCCATCGCGACCAATAGGGAAAAGGGCAGTAGAAACTTGAGCGACGCAGCGAGCCAGATCCAGTATCTCGTGCGGGCATGGTTCTTTTTGAGAGCGGCGGCAAGCAGCCAGGCGATGGCAACTACTGCTGTCGATTGCCACAGGTGATTTAAGAGTTGCGAAGAGACATTTGCCGGGATCATCGCCACTTCCCCCTACTTTGACAGTTTTCGGAGTTCCTTTTCAGCCTGCTTCACGTCATCGAGCGATAACTTTCCCGATTCGATCAGATGGGCCATCACGGGTTGAGTCTTGCCGCCAAAATAGGCAAGCAGATCATTGATGATGCTTCGCTGGGCGGCCTCGCGGGAAATGGCTGCCGCAAAGATATGGAAATTTCCTACCTTCCGCACCCTATTCACCACACCCTTGGCTTCCATGCGGTAGATGGTGGTCTGGATCGTGGTGTACGCCGGCAATCGTTTCGCCGGGAATGTCTCTTGGATTTCGCGGATGGACAACTCTCCACGAGCCCACAGCGATTCCATGATCTGGAACTCGAGTTTTGATAGCTTGACGTCGGCCACGTTCGATCTCCTACAAGTGTCATAATTTCTACTACAATGGTTCGTCACATTGCAAGCCCGCTTGCGCAATTTGTTTTTACCCTCAGCTAATTTGCAGAACCTGAAGGGATTGTTCCGGTCGGAAAACTGTCTCTGGAAATCTGAACCTGTTCAGGTCACGAGGGAGTAAGAGGACGTTTTCTGTGGGCGAGTGGTCCCGAATTCAAACACCCCACTGATTGGCCTTTGCGCTAAATCCCACGAAAAAGAAGGGGAGCCAAAGCTCCCCTCAAAAGTACTCCAATCATTTCCTTCGAATTTAGAACTGAACGCGGAGAGCGAATTCGAGCTGACGAGGTGCGCCACCCGCGCCCTCGCCGCCGATCGAACCCGTCGATTCGATGTTGCCACCGGGATTGCCGGGATTGATGTGGTTGAAAGCGTTGAAGGCATCCATCCGGAACTTGGTGACAACGTTCTCCCAGATCGTGAACGCCTTGGTGATGGCCATGTCGGTGTTGAAGAAACCAGGGCCGCGGTAGGTGTTGAAGCCCACGTTGCCGATGGTATCCAGGCCCGGGTTTTTAAAGACCCCGGTACCCGTATCCGTGATTAAGTCGGTCGTCTGAGCCTGATAGAAGGTTCGCGTGCCCGTACCGCTGCCGTTGGGCACGTACTTCGTCAGGCTGGTCTTCATGTGGCCGCTACCGGCGTAGCTCGGATAGCTGGGTACGCTCCCCGGCACGTTGGTTGAAGATTCGCTGTAATTGAGGGTGAAGGGCAGGCCGCCTGACCAGTTCAGAACCCCGCTCAACTGGTAACCGCCGATGATCAGGTCGGTTACACGATTGACGCCGGGAGCAAACTGCTTGCCCCGGCCGAACGGCAGGTCATAGCTTCCATACAGTCCAAATTGCTGAGCGCGGACGTTGCTGTCTGGGCCGTAATCGATTGCCTTATCCCAAGTGTAGTAGCTTGTCTGCGAGTCGTAGGCTCTTGCCCACTCGTAATTCGCAGTGTAGGCGAGCCCCTTGCTGAACGTCTGCGCCAGGGTCACCTGCATTGCATTGAAGTTGGTGTTCTGGTTATCGCCCTGATAGAAGATAGCCTGTGTCCAGCCGCACATGCCGGCTGTAACATACGGCTCGCTTGGTGTCGTGTAATTGCTATCCTTGCAAGCTGCCAACGAGCCACCGTAGTAGCGCTGCAAGAAGTTTTGTGTCGAAGTGCCTCCGTCCGACGCGATCACATTGGCTGCAACAGTGGGATCGTAATGGAGGGCTTGACCGTTTGGGCTGAATGAGGCAGGCAGGTTGATTGCCGCTTCGTTCGGGTTGGTGTTGCGGCTGTCGCCGTCACCCAGAGTGTGCGTTCCTTTGTTGCCGACATAAGCCACTGTGAGTGTCAAAGTCGGAGTCAAAGCGCGCTGAACAGCGAGATTCCAGGCATCAATGGTCGGGAACTGCAACGGGGTAGGACGCGCCTTGCTTGTGACTGCCGTTCCGGGATTGGGCAGAAGCCCGTTGGAAGGCACAGACGGGAACACGTTTGCTGCGGGCCCGTCCGCGAGTGTAAATGCGGTTTGGTAGGTGGTTGGCGCGGAGATCTCCTGGTTCGCCAAAACCGGAAGGTTCTGCGTGACGGTGTGGCCAAAGATGGAGCCGAAGACACCGATGTCGAAACTGCGTCCGTAGCCGCCGCGAAGGACGGTTTTCGAATTGAGCTGGTAGGCGAAGCCAACGCGCGGCTCAAACTGCTTTTTCATATCGAGTTTCCAGCCCATGTCGGTCGGAATTCCGCCGACGCCCGCCACGTGCAGGTACCCGTCGGCCAAGTCGAGCAGAGCACCGTTGCCTGCCGCGTTGACGCTCTCCGGGAAGTAAAGCTCCCAGCGGACGCCAAGGTTCAAAGTCAGACTGTGAGTAACGCGCCAGGTATCCTGACCGTAAAAGAACGTGCGTTTTTGGAATTCCTTGGCGTTGGTTTCTCCGGTGTTGCCGATATAGCGGCCGAAGGTATTGGTTTCAGCGCCGGTGTTGGCGATATAGGATACGTCGCCCAGCATAAACGTGGCGAAGCCCAATCCACCTTGGGTTGCGGCGGTCGGGTCCGAAGTCGGACCGGAGCCGAAGTTGATATCTCCAGTACGGTTGGTGTCGGAAGGTACGCGTAGATTCCGGGCGTATCTCAAATCGGCTCCCACTTTAAGAGAGTGGTTGCCCAAAATCATTGTCCAGTTATTCACAATCTGTCCCTGGTCTTCGCGCTCGGTCAGGGGGCAGTTGCAACGGTTGATGTTCAGGCTTTGGCCGTATTGTGGCTGTGTATTTCCGCCTGGCACGGTCTGCAAAAAGAATCCGGACGTGCCGCTGGTAGCATAGTCGCCGAGGTTGATTCCCGGGATGCCCAGAGTGTTGTCGAATGCGACGTTCTGGTCCGCCTTGGCGTCAATGACGTTGTATCGGTAGTAGCCTAGACGGAAGTCTGTAATGAGCTTCGGGCTGATTGCGATATCCATGCCTGAAGCGAGACTGTCATTGGCTCCGTTGGAGTTGCCGCCATAACCGCCTATTCCGAATCCAGCGCCGCCCATCTCGGATCCGAACAGAGTCTTGCCGGATAGGAGATCCCAGAAGCGCGAGAAACGCTCGAAAACGTGCATCTTCTCGTTGATGGTGTAATCCAGGCGCTCGGTCCACTGGTTGCTATTGAAAAGGCCGGTGCCAGATCCGTGGTAATTGGAATCCAGGTTTCCGACGTTCGTGTCGCTCGGGTTGTAAGTCACGCCCGTCGTATAAGGCGCGAGTAACTTAAGGATTGCCAGCGCCTGCGGCGAAAGATAAGAGGTGGGAATCACATTGTTGGGAAATGCAGGGTAGTGTTGCGCTCCATCAGTCCCTGTATAGGTTGGTTGGGTCGTATCGTAGATGATCCCCTTCGCTCCAAGCTGGGATGCATATTCGCTGAAATCACAGCCGGCAATGCCGCCCGATCCCGAGCCCAGCGAAGTTCCGAGGCATGACTGCACCATGTTGTTGGTTGGCAATGTTGCGGAGGCTGCAGTGCCGACTTTCTGGCGCTGCGCTTCGTAGTTCCCAAAGAAGAAGAATTTATCTTTCAATACTGGACCGCCAATCGATCCACCGAAGCGATTCTTGAGACCAGCCGGAATCGATCCTGGCGCTTCAGAGAACGGATCTCGAGCCAGGTTGGCGTTGCCGGTGCGGAAGTCATACGCACTGCCATGAAAGTTGTTGGTGCCCGAACGAGTCTGGGCGGTTACGACCGCTGAAACGGCCTTGCCCAATTCAGCGTCAAAGTTTTGCGTGGTGATCTTGGTTTCGGTCACCGCGTCCATAGCGGGGTTGATGACGATGATGCCCAGGATCGGGTCTTGGTTGTCGGTACCATCAAGCTCAAAAGCGGTGCCGCCAAAAGCCTGGCCGTCCACCTGGATCTGCTTGGAGCCTTGCGGGTTCTCATCAGCCGCGTGGGACCAGCCGAGAATCTGAGCGCCCGGAAGCAGGAGTTGAAGGTTGGTAAAGTTCTGGTCGCCGACCGGCAGGCTGGAAACCTGCTGCTGATCGAAAACGGTGGAAACATCGGCGCGGTCGGTCTTCAATTCCGGCTGCGTGTCGGCGTTAACGGTAACCGTGGTGTCGGTTGCGCCCACTTCAAGTGTGGGATCGATACGAGGGGCGGTGTCAGCCTGGACCGAGATGCCCTTCGCCTCAAACACTTTGAAGCCTTTCGCGCTAACTTTGAGATCGTAGACGTCGGGAATGAGGTGAGGGACGCTGTAATCGCCCGATGGGTTCGAAGTGGTGGTCACGACGGTGCCCTTGGCTTCGTCGGTGACCGTGATTATGGCGCCTGGAATCGCCGCGCCGGTCGTGTCGGTTACAGTGCCGAAAATCGATCCATAGACCGATTGGGCACTGGCCGGCATGACGAGCAGCAGCGAAAACGCGCCGATGAGAGTCACCAGCGCTAATGGAATTCGAATGGTCTTGCTCATTTGGTCTCCTGAGAAGAACTCTGTTTGCGTTGTTACCTCAACGTGAGAGCCTGAACCTGCCGGCTCCTGAGTTGTTTCAACTCCTTCTTGAGGCGTGAAGCGGCGCGTGATTTCACGGAACTCCGCCCGAGTGATTTCCCTCTTGGCGAAGGATCGATGCGCCAGAACATTGGCTCGCTGAAGTGAAGCAGGGGTGCTGGACGAGAACCAAAAGGTTACGCAGACCTCCACTTGAGGCGCGAGCGTGCCGAAAAAGGGCGTAACCCAAATCGGCTGATTATCTTGCGACTTAAGTGCTTGAATCTTCAGTGACTGCTGTCACAGGTCAAACGGGAAACTGGATCTGGCCGGCTGAAAGGAAGCGCGCAACACATTGGGGAGTAAGGAATGAGGAAGCCCGTGTCACGAAGATCCTGGCGACAAAGCGCCGAATCGTTTTAGATCGATTCGATCGCGTTGATTTTTCGCGAAACGTCGACCGCTGATGACTCAGAATCGCTGTAGATCAGCCTGCCCTCCCCCATCAGCCATTCAGCGGCTGACACGGATGAGCGCGGTCGTTCTCCAGAGATTATCCTTCGCCTCATCGGGGAATGACGTTTGGCGAAGATGGGCTCAAATCCGACGGCGCCGTGAAAGGAGGCGGTGGAATTCCAACCGGCCGAATCTTACGCGAGGTTCAACACAAGGGATTCACCGCCGGTGGCGAGGCGCGTCAGAGTCAGCACTGTGATGTCATCGTCCTGGCCGAAGTTGACGGCAGCCTGGGTGGCTTGCGCGGCACTTGGATGGCGGGCAAAGAGAGTCTCGAGCCGTGCGAAGCTGTAAAGCTCACCGGACTGGTTGCGCGCTTCAAGCAGTCCGTCCGTATACAGCGAAAAATGATCGCCGATTTGAACGCAGAATTGAGATTCCTCGTATGCGACAACCGTCGAAATACCGAGAGGCAATGCGCCCGGCAGACCAAGCTCCCGTCCGTTAATGTAGGGCGCAGGATGCCCCGCGCTCGCAACTGTACATTCGCAGTCAGAGTCGATGTGCAGAATGACGCAAGTTGCAAACCCGCCTTGCAGCCGGCCGCAAAGGCGCCGATTCAGTTGGGTGAGCAGTTGCGCCGGGCGGGGATAATCGTCGGCAAGTGCCCTCACCGCGCCGACAATCAGCGATACAGCCATGGCTGCCATGAGTCCTTTGCCGCTGACATCGCCGAGAACGACCAGGGTAGCGCCTCCGTCCAGGGGAATGATCTGGAAGAAGTCGCCGCCAACCTGCTGGGCCGGTCGATAGGCGCTTGTAAGGGTGAAGCCGGGAATAATGGGTAAAGAAGATGGAACCAGCACACGCTGTAGTTCCCGAGCGCTCTGGTATTCCTGTTCCAATGCAACTGTCCGGCGGCGGTGTTCGAGGGATGAGCGAAGCACTGCATACAGGATGGAGAAAAAGAGCAGAGTCCGGAGTAAGGTGATGAGGCTGATCGGACTGTCAACGAAATGAAAGAGCGGCGCCGCGATCTTGGTTGCCACTGACCAGTGAGTGAACCTGATTCCCTGATATCCGATGTTCTGCACGAAGTAGATCATGCCGTTGCAGAATGCGAAGAATGCAACCAGCCAACTTGCGTCGTCGAGGGTTTTGCGGTGGACAAAGGCATACGCAACAAGCATGAGGGGTAATGCTTCGAAGAAGATGACCAGCGGGGTGAGCGCCGCATCAACGATCTGAACCTGGACCTCGCTCAGCGGCCATGGGTACAGATAAATCAGGACTCCGTCCAGGAATCCTGCCGTCACGCTGATGAGGGCAGCCTTTCGCACCAGGACGACGAGTCTTCGATTGCTCTGTAATTGAAGGAGCCAGAGCAGCAGGAACCAGAGAGACATCTCGCGTATGGCGATCTCGATCTGGGCAAGAAACGTGAGAGTCGCGGAGGAGATCGGAAGTCGAAGTCCGTTGAGGAAGATTTCGCTCACCATGCAGGTTGCGAACATTGCCATCCAGAAGAGAACCCATTCTCTTCGATCACGAAGCCACGACAGCAGGCTGAGCAGAGCGACGAGCGCGCACAATGAAGTCAGGGCAAAGCGAAACTGCTGGCCGTGAAGCCACTGAAAATCGAGATTTCCCTTGGCATCGGCAATCGCCTGCGGACTTCCGATGATAGGCACCGACTCGAATCCTCCCGCCGTGCCATCGTCGGTTGAGAACAGCGGCGCCTTCCAAACCCGGATCGCCAACACGCCGCTCTCGGCATGTCCCAGCCCAAAGGTCTGCGCGGGCATTGCGGAATAGGAGATCCAATGTGGCGGCATCCGGCCAAAATGTCCCACGAGCTTTCCATTCCAATAGATCTCATAGACGTCGTCGATGGCCGGAATCATGAGAGCGATATCTCGTGACGCTCCCGGAGCATTTGAAATGGTGATGTGGCGGCGGTACCAGGCATAGCCTGTGTAGCTTGCGTGTCCCTGCGCTCCCCAGGGCTTATCAGCCGTGAGCTGCGACCAGAAGTAGTCGTCGAAGTACGGCGACGCCCAGTTCAGATTGTCTCCGAGATGGAATTGCCATTTGCCGTCAAGGGCAGCTGTACCCTTTCCCAAATCGTCGAGTACAAGCAGGGACTTGGGAGGAGCTGCCGAAATTGTCACCTGCTGGGAGTGTGACAAAGCCCCGCCAAGGGCACACAACACCATCGCGACAAAAAAGAAAAGCCGCACAAAGCGGGGAAGCATGCCGCAAGCATACTCCGCGTCGGATAATGAAAGTAAAGAGGAATCTTCCGGTTGCCCCTAACCAGCGGCAGTTACTTTGGCGGGGCACCAGGGTGAATCTTTGGAGAGAACGATGCCCAAAATCCTGGATGGCGCAGCGATTGCGGCCGCCATCAAGCAAGAGGTCGCGGAAGAAGTTCGCGCGCTTGTCGCGCAAGGCATTCGGCCCGGCCTGGCCGCAGTGTTGGTGGGCCATGTGCCTGCCTCGGAGATCTACGTGCGGAGCAAGGTGCAGACCTGCGCGGAACTTGGAATCTACAGCGACATGATTACTCCCCTGGAAACGGTAACCACCGAAGAGATGCTCGACGTGGTTACCGCATTGAATGGACGGGACGACGTCGACGGTATTCTTGTTCAGCTTCCACTTCCGAAACAGGTGGATACGAAGGCGCTGCTCGATGCTGTGTCGCCCGCGAAGGATGTGGATGGCTTTCACCCGGTAAACGCAGGGAAGCTGCAAGCCGGGCGAACGGCGCTGGCACCCTGCACACCGGCCGGAATCATCGAGATCCTCACGCGAAGCGGTTTACCGATCAGCGGGCAGCACGCGGTGGTGGTGGGACGCAGCGACATTGTGGGCAAGCCGGTGGCCATGCTGCTGTTGCATCAGAACGCAACGGTGACGATCTGCCACTCAAAGACGCGCGATCTTGGAGCAGTTACGCGCGAGGCAGACATCCTGATTGCGGCTATCGGGCGCGCGGGGTTCATCACGCCGGAGATGGTGAAGCCGGGAGCAACGATTATTGATGTGGGCATAAACCGCATCACTTCGCGCGACGAGTTCGATCGCTACTTTAGCGGCGATGCGAAACGCGAGGCGAGTTTCGCAAAAAGAGGGTCGACGATTGTTGGAGACGTTCACCCGAAGGCCTTTGAACGAGCGGGCGCGTATACCCCGGTGCCTGGCGGCGTAGGACCATTGACGATCGCCATGCTGATGGCCAACACGGTACGCGCTGCCAAGATGCGGCGAGGGTTATAAACGTGCTCAGGATTGGCCTAACGGGAGGTCTCGGCAGCGGCAAAAGCACAGTGGCAGAGATGCTGCGCGATCTGGGCGCCGAGGTGATCGAGGCGGATGACCTGGGCCGTCGCCTGATGGAACCCGGTGAAACCGTCTACGCTGAGATCGTGCGCACGTTCGGGCAGGCGGTGGTTGCGGCCGATGGCCGGCTTGATCGGGCTCGGCTGGCGGAACTGGCCTTTCGCGGCGGGCGGCTCGCCGAGCTGAATTCGATCGTGCACCCGGCGGTGATCGAGGTGCAGAGGTGCTGGATGAATGAGGTTTTCAGGCGGAATCCGCACGCGGTGGCTGTGGTGGTTTCCGCGCTGATCTTTGAAGTCGTGCGCGATGCTCGCGCGCGAGGAGAAAGGGAGAGTGTGCTGGCGGATTGGCGCCGCCGCATTGATCGAATCGTCGTTGTTACCGCGCCGGATGAGGTGAAGATCGCCCGGTATATCAGCCGAATGGGCCTCTCCGCAGCGGGAAAGGCAGCAGCCGAAGCCGATGCGCGGTCCCGTCTGAGGCATCAGATTTCAGATGAATTGAAGGCCGCCAAGGCGGATTATGTGATTGAAAATAGAGGTGATATTGCCGGATTGCGAAACCAGGTTGAAGCACTATGGCATCGTTTGCAGCCAGAGAGCAACAAACCTGCACAGAATGAGTCATTAAAATAAGACTCGGCTGCCGCGATCCCCATTTCCCGCGTGGAACCGTTCCGCGAATAAGCCGTACCTGTATTGAAAGGTCTGCTGCGTTGAAAGCCATGAGATTGCGTTATTTTGTCCTCGTTGTCCTGATTGTGGGAGGGTTCTGGTATTTCACTTCGCATCTTCCCTCGCATTTGAGCGATATCTCGTTCTTTGGGGCACACGCTGCCAGCGACGCTCCCTTGCAACTTACCGAGGCCGAGGCTGCTCCGGCCTACAACGTCGAAGAAGAAAACAACATCGCTGTTTACAGGAGGGTGCTTCCGTCGGTGGTGAATATCACCTCGAGGCAGGTGGTTTTCGACTTTTTTTATGGAGTTGTGCCGCAGGAGGGCCAGGGTTCCGGATTCATCCTCGACAAGGCCGGGCATGTGCTCACGAATTATCACGTCATTGAGGGAGCGAATCGCGGCATCCAGGTGATGCTGAGCAACAAGAGCACGTATTCCGCGCGCGTGGTGGGCTCGGATAAGGTCCACGACCTTGCGCTGCTGCAGATCAATGCGCCGAATCTGCAGCCGGTAACTCTGGCGAGTTCTTCGGGTCTGCAGGTTGGGCAGGATGTCTACGCGATCGGTAATCCGTTTGGCTTGAACGGCACCATGACAAAAGGAATCATCAGCTCGATCCGGTCGATCCGAAACGGAGATGGCGCTCCGATTGAAGATGCAATCCAGACCGATGCGGCGATCAATCCGGGCAATTCGGGCGGCCCTCTGCTGAACTCGCACGGGGATGTGATCGGAATTAACACGATGATTGCCTCGAACGGCGCGGACCAGAGCTCGGGCATCGGGTTCGCGATTCCTATCAATACGGCCAAGGCGGTACTGGGCGACCTGACGCGGTATGGGCGGGTGAAGCGGCCATCTTTGGGAATCCTTTCTTATCCGATCGGGCCGGACCTGGCCCAACAGATGGGTCTTGCAGCGGACTACGGTGTGCTGATCCAGAAGGTGATTCCAGGCGGGGCGGCGGAGCGGGCCGGACTGCACGGAGGCAACGAGCGGGCCTACGTCGGAAATACACCGATCCTGCTGGGCGGCGACCTGATAGTGGCGATCGATGGCGAACAGGTGACCAATACGCAGGACATCGACGCGATCATGGACAAACACCAAGCCGGAGACACGATCACGGTGACCGTGCTGCGTGGGCGCAAGCAGATGACCTTCAAGCTGACACTGGGCGAAGCGCAGGACTTCAGTGCGTGAGTGGGGCGGGATGAGGCCGGGGCATGTCGTCGAACATGCGCCCGGTTCAATCTGTCAGCTATGTCCCCGGTCCGTACCCCATTTGGCATCTGATACCCCCCCCGGGGGGTCCGGACGTAAATATCCTTGTTTCATCGGTTTAGGCCATATGGCCCGGGCTAAATATTTCTTAGCAAATGACTTACATGTAAATATTTCTAAGCAAAGGAGTTTAAAAGGAGGCTTTCAGCTTTAAGGTCTTAGCTTTCAGGAAAAGTGCGTTTGCAGAGGGCAGTGTGGGCCGCTCGAAATAGGCGGCCCACTTTCACGGCTCCGTGGCCTCAGAATTTGACGCCGAGGGTGCCGAGGAACGTCTTGACCTGCGGCCAGACTGCTTTGAGGTCTGTAACGGTCTGTATGTCGAGCGGGATGTTGAGCGGGTTGGCGGCTGCGCCGGCGAGCTCAGAGAGCGGCTTTTCGACTGCGCCGATGAGGGTTGCGAGGGCGGCGACGACGGCGGGAGCGGCCTGGAGGGTCTTATTGGCCCCGGAGAGCCACTTGAGGGCGTCTTCGGCTCCGATTTCGACGCCTTTTTCGATGTTGACGAGAATGTTGGCCATGGCAATGGATCCTTTTCTGGTTGGGGACCGGTAATTGATCGGCCCGGATTTGAGGTCGCGGCTCCCGTTCTTCGGCGTTCGTGATTCCGACGCGGAAAAGGACAGAGCCGTCAGCGAGGCACACGCAGGCAAGCACTCCCGCAAGTCCGCGCAGGAGGACGAGACGCAGACGCGGGGGACGGCTTTCTTTGTATGTCGGACTACTCTCCAAGGATAGGGAGTTCCGCGAATTAATCAGCAAATCGCGGGCCGCAATTTGCCGCGTGGAATGAGGGGGTTAGCAAGAACGTTTGCGACGGGTCTCTTGACACGATTCTTGGTGGCGACGGCGTCGCTTCAGTCGGGCAGGTTCAGGGGCCGGACGGGCTGGGAGTCGCGACAGGCTCAAACCCTGGCAGGATGCGCGATTCGGAGCCGAACTTGTGGTAGTCGGTAAAGGAAAAGTCGCCCAACATGGTCTCGTAAGACGAATAGATTTCGAAGGATTCGTCCCAGAAGTTCACCTGCCGAACGGGACGGGTCCGCATGATCATGACGCTTCGCTGAGGGCAGATATACGTCCTGCCGCCGATCGCCACCGGTCCATATTCGATCATTGTGTGTGCTTCGAGCACGGGCCGGACTGGATGCAGGTTCGGCTCCAGAATCCACCCCGGTTCCGACTCCAGGGTGAGGCGCAGGATTGCGCCGGTTTGCGGATCGATGTCGATCTCTCCATGATCGGGCGGCGCTGCGCGGAAAACGATGCCCCCCTTCAGGCAACAATCAGCGATGGAATAAAAGGGACTGCTGCCACGCTTGGTGTATTGGAAGACGGCTATCCTGCCTTCTTCGCCGCGCTCCCATCGGCTCCATGTCAATGTGGCGCCAGGACCGGTGGCGTCAGCGAATGCGGAGTCGAGGAACGGCCCGAAGACCCCGAAGCGATTGAGACTCCGTTGCCTTGCCGCTCGGCCGCCCTTCTGCTTTTCCACATCCTGTTCTTCGTGTCCTCGGCGGTAACGCACCGTGGCCTTTACGGCTACTGCGGCTCGGAGCGACTGGTCGGGCAAGGCACCTTTCCAAGTGTCTTCTTCCTTCGGCGCCGGCTGCTGGTATTCGACCGTGGTACGTGTTGCAAGAAAATTTGGCAGATTGGGAAGAACAGACTGGAGATACGTCCTGGTGAAAGAAAGGATCTGTTGCTGTGCCTCGGAATCCGGTGGGGGGTCGGCGAGGATGTCGGCTGCGGGGGGATCGAGGAAGGCCGATTGGTCGGCGAGGACGGTGATCGCCTCCCGGGACTTCTTGCCGAGAGGGCGCATGAGACGGGCAAGATCGGGACTGCTGAGACGCTCAGTGAGTTGGAACCCAGTGAGCTGGTTTGCCAGTTCGCTGTCGTGTTCCTTTCCGGCGCTGCCCAGAATCTGCTCGAGATCGGCCACGGTGAGGCGTCGGGTAGGGATGCGAGGCTGATCGTAAAAGATGGGTTCATCGTAGTAGCCGGTACTGGTGCGAGCGGTTAAACCACGCACTTTCACACTCAATACGTGGTATTCGTCTGGCGTAGATGTCTTTGGTGGATCAAACGACAACGTGTAGAAGATGCTCGATTCACGGATGCAGGATTTGATTGAGCTTTCAATTGTCTGGTCGGCGATGAGGCCGCCGCTCTGGATGGCGAGTACCGGCAGCGCGAAGCGTGGGTTGATCAGTCGAGGATACTTGCCAAGTTCCTCAAGCGAGCGCACACCCGCGACGTAATTCTGGTAGTCAAGAGCTGGGACCGCCTCCGCCACGTTGCCCGCGCCCACCGTGAGTGGAAGCGGAATCTGGCAGAGGTCGAGGCGGGCTTCGCGCACACGCGTGGAAAGCTCAACGAGAGAATCGAATGCGTCCTGGTTCTGCCGAAAATGGCCGGTGTCGCTCGGCCAGCCCGGCCCGAACCAGAGCAAGGCCTTTCGTCCAGGCAGTTCTCTGCGCTCGATGGCGATGGTGTATATCGTCCGCAGGGCACTGTCCCAGAGTTTTCCCGAGAGGGTACCGAGTGCCCGTATGTCGCCGGACGGGGGCTGTGAGATATCCCACAGTTCGCGCT
>DATKPJ010000006.1:0-10090 GCA_035524195.1 Occallatibacter sp. | reverse complement strand
TGATTTTCGGGTACTGCGGGATAGGCTGCCTGCGCCGGAACACCTGGACCTCAAAAAGGACGCACGGGTGATGATGGTGAAGAACGATCCTGAAAAGCGTTGGGTCAACGGGTCTTTGGGAACGGTCTCGAAGCTTTCGGACAGCGCCGTGTGGGTGCGTCTTGATGAGTTTGCAAATGAAGAGGAAGTCCACAAAGCCACATGGGAGAGCATTGAATATCAGTACGACATGCTGACTCAACGCGTAAATCCCACCGTAGTCGGCACCTACACCCAGTTTCCCATAACGCCCGCTTGGGCGATGACGATTCATAAAGCCCAGGGGCTCACGTTGGATGACGTGCGAATCGACCTGGGACAAGGAGCCTTCTCGCCCGGCCAGGCATACGTGGCGCTGTCGCGCGCCAGAAGTTTGGAGGGCCTGTCCTTCGGCAAGCCGCTCAGAATCTCGGACGTGATGTCCGATACGAAATTAGTGGAAGGCGTACGGCAAATCGCAGCCAGCGGAAAAGCAGCGCGGTAAACGTTGAGATTTGAGCAGGAGCGGTGGTCAACTTGCGTTGTCACGATCGAGCTCTGTTTTTCAGCAACCAGCGAACTTGTCTGCAGCCGCAACCAGGGCGCGGGTATTGGGCGGGTCAAACGCACTATGACCGCTGTCTGGCGTGATCACCAGTTCGGCCTCGGGCCAGGAGCGGTGCAGGGCCCAGGCGCTCTCCATGGGACACACAACGTCATAGCGGCCCTGCACGATCACGCCGGGGATTTCACGAATCCGTTCGGCTTGGCGCAGGAGCTGATCGTCGCTTTCGAGAAAACCCCGGTTGATGAAGTAGTGGGCCTCGATGCGCGCGAAGGCCAGGGCGAATTCGTCCTCTTCATAATGGCTGGTGAATGCCGCGTCGGGAAGGAGCTTCGACGTGGCCCCCTCCCATCCGCTCCAGATTTTAGCCGCGGCCAGCCGCACGGCTGCATCGTCGCTGGTCAAGCGGCGGTAGTAGGCGCCGAGCAGATCGCCGCGCTCTGCCTCCGGAATGTTCGACAGGTAGGGCTCCCACGCGTCGGGGTAAAGGATCGAAGCGCCGCGCTGGTAGAACCACTCGATCTCCTGCCGGCGCAGCAGGAAGATGCCGCGCAGAATCAACTGGGTGACGTGCTCGGGGTGCGTCTCAGCATAGGCTAGGGCCAGCGTCGAGCCCCACGAGCCGCCGAACACCTGCCAACGCTCGACGCCCAAGTGCGTGCGGAGTTTCTCGATGTCCACCACCAGATCCCAGGTGGTGTTTTCTTCCAGCGACGCGTACGGAGTGCTTTTGCCGCATCCGCGCTGATCGAAACAAATGACGCGGTACTTTTCGGGATGGAAGAAGCGACGCTGTTTCGGTTCGGAGCCGCCGCCCGGCCCGCCGTGGAGAAACACAACCGGCTTGCCGGCCGGATTGCCACTTTCTTCAAAATAGATCTCATGCAGGGGCGAAACCCGAAGCCGGTCTGCGTTGTAAGGCCCGATCGGAGGATAAAGCCAGGTAACGGGATCTTTCATAGTGGAAGCAGACAACCGTTCACTCGACATAACAAAATAGTCTAACGCTGCCTGGCTGACAGGAGGCGCTGAACCTCGTGCCGCCGAGGTTGCATGAACCTGCGCGAGTCCGGCAATAATGAAAGGTCCACAGGAATTCGGACAGGAGTGAGAATGAGCAGTCAAACGAAGATGCGTATTGAATCGGACAGCATGGGCAAGATTCCTGTTCCTGCTGCCCACTATTGGGGAGCGCAAACGGAGCGCTCCCTGCATCATTTTGCGATTGGCGAGGACCGCATGCCGCCGGAACTGATCCGCGCGTTTGCGATCTTGAAAAAGGCTGCCGCGCTCGTAAACAACGGACTCGGCAAGCTGCCGAGAGACAAGAAAGATCTGATTGTGCAGGCGGCAGACGAGATCATTGCGGGCCAACACTACGGCGAATTTCCTTTGCGCATCTGGCAAACCGGCTCTGGTACGCAGACAAACATGAATGTCAACGAGGTGATTGCGAACCGGGCCATCGAACTGGCTGGCGGAGAATTGGGCAGCAAGAAACCGATTCACCCCAACGACGACGTGAACATGTCGCAGTCCTCTAATGACACGTTTCCAACGGCTATGTACATCGCGGCGGCGACGGCGGTGCATGAGCAACTGATCCCTTCCGTGCGGAAGCTTCAGGGCGCCGTTGCGGCCAAGGCCGCGGAGTTCGAGTCTATCGTCAAAATCGGGCGTACACATCTGCAGGATGCAACCCCACTCACGCTTGGGCAGGAGATGAGCGGCTGGGATAATCTGCTGGTGCGCGACATTGTGCGGATCGAAACGGCGCTTGACGGCCTCTACGATCTGGCCATTGGCGGTACGGCGGTGGGAACCGGACTGAATACGCATCCTGAATTTGCGGAGCGCGCCGCAGCAAAGATCGCGGAATTGACCGGACTGCCATTCCGCTCCCATCCGAACAAGTTCGCAGCCCTTTCGGCGCACGACGAACTGGTGTTTGCCAGCGGAGCGTTGGAGACACTTGCAGCATCGCTGCTGAAGATCGCCAACGACGTTCGCTGGCTTGGCTCAGGGCCGCGTTGCGGGTTGGGAGAATTGCTTTTGCCTGAGAACGAACCGGGGAGTTCCATTATGCCCGGCAAGGTGAATCCTACACAGTGCGAAGCCATGACGATGGTTGCCGTTCAGGTGTATGGCAATCATGCAGCGATCGCGTTTGCCGGCAGTCAGGGGAACTTCGAATTGAATGTCTTCAAACCGGTGATGATTCACAACTTTCTGCACTCGGCGCGTCTGCTGACCGATACCTGCCGGATGTTCATTGAATTCTGCGTGCAAGGTATGGATGTTAATCGCAAACGTATCCAGGAGTATGTGGAGGACAGCCTCATGCTCGTCACCGCGTTGAACCAGCACATTGGCTACGACAAGGCGGCCAAACTGGCAAAGCACGCTCACCAAGGGGGCCTCTCGTTGCGCGAAGCCAACCGCGAACTTGGATTCTTGACCGATGAGGAGTTCGATGCATATCTGCGACCCGAATCAATGATCGGGCCCGCGCTGGAGACGGAGGCGTAAGAGTATCAGGTCCGGTAAATTTGCAATGGCGCCGCCGATGTTTGGTACAGCCTCCTTGACCAGCAAATGAGCTTGGGCGAGCCCGTCGCGCGGTGATCAGAGATGACGTGGGCAGCGATAGTATGATCAGCTCACTGTATTAGAGGACAGTCGAGGTGCAGAACACTGTCTTTTTGCAAGCTGCCTTGAACGGCAACCGGATTCACCCCGCCGCGCCCCGTCATCCAGCTGCGATTGCGAATGAGGCGCGCGCGGCCGTGGATGCAGGCGCCCACTCGGTGCATGTTCATGTATTCGACGAGGATGGCCATGAGACTCTCGACGGAGGCGCCTGCGCCGCGTTCCTGCAGGCCATTCGCGCAGTCTGCCCTGGGATTCCAGTTTCGCTTACGACCTCAGCGACGATTGAGAGGGATCCGGCAACGCGTTTCAGAATCATCGAAGCTTGGCACGAGATGCCCGATCTCGTGACCGCGAATCAGGGAGAAGCCGGAATTGTTGAACTCTGCGAACTGTTGCTGGCAAGAGGAGTTGGCATCGAGGCTGGATTGTTATGCCTCGAGGATGCACGTGCTTTCGTCCGTTCCGGTCTGGCGACCCGATGCCGGCGCGTAGTTCTTGAGCCCCTCGAACAGGATCCGGAAGCTGCTCTCCAGCATGCCGCAGCGATGGAAAACATTGTCTTGAACGCTAACATCTCGCTCGAACAGGTTCACCACGGTTACGGCATAGCGTGCTGGAAGGTGAATCAACGCGCACTTGACAGGGGCCATGGAATCCGTACGGGTTTGGAAGACGTTACCCTGCTTCCGGACGGCAAAGACGCAAGGGACAATGCTGAGTTGGTTGCTGCGGCAGCAGACCTGATTCGTGGCCAGCAGCTGGCGCAAAGACGAGATGCAGAGGGCGAGGCATAGGCAAAGGAATAACTTCTGCCCCAAAGCCTTCATGGGATTATGAAGAAGTCATCCGTCAATTTCGAACGAGCGATTCCACATCTGGATGACTCTGACTTCGCGCTCGAAACCCAACACGCTGACCGATCCGGTGCCTAATCCAAACTGGCTGCCTGTCCAGGCGGGCAGGCCAAACCGATCGCGACGAGATGAGAACTACACAGGAGTATCGCAGTCGATACGAGAGTTCTGGGCATAATCCTGCCTCTAGCGTCCACTGGCGGCGACCTGTGAGAACGTGTGTGGGTTCAGTTCCATTCGGTGACGCCATCTGAGAAATCGCGGTCCAAATATCTCTGAACATGCCGGCAAAACAGGGACTTGGAATCTGAGCAACACTCAACCTATGAACTTGGTGAGGCGTGCGCGAAGCCGAGCATGATCTACGCCGTTAGCATACGTTTTGACCACGAGGTTGCGAACCATGGGACTGCGCATGAGATGAAAACCACGCTTAGGCTGCGCGTAAAAAGTCCGCGCGACGCTATGGGAGAAAGCCAATGTTTGTTGTAAGGGCGCAAGCCGATGTGCATAGGCCGCGGCTACATCCTGCTCACAGCTGAGGATGGCGGCAGCGGCTGCCTGTCCGCTGGTAATTGCGGAGTGGATGCCCTCACCGGTCAGCGGGTCGACGAGCCCGGCAGCATCGCCGAGAAGAAGAAATCGGCCCTGGGGGATGTAACGGTGTCCTCCCATGCCGAGATGCTGACCCGTCACCTGAGTGATGGCAGGATCCATAGTGTTGAGATTGAGGCCCAGTTTGTGGCGGGTGTAGTCGGCGAGAGACTGACGATTGATTTGCTTGAGCTGGACACGCGTTGAATCCGGGGAAAAGACACCGATGCCGATATTGATGTGATCGCCCTTGGGAAAGAGCCAACCGTAACCTCCCGAGAGCGGCGCAAAGTCGAAGATGAGATCGTGTGGTGCGTTCCCCTGCGGAAGCTTGGGCGAAAGGGCGGAATAGGGGATGGTGGCTTCGAGAGCGAAGCCGCGCGTGAACCACTCGCAGACCTCGCCATTATTTGCGTACATCTGAGCGTGCAGATTACGGGTCTGACCGTTGGAGCCGTCCGCCCCAAGAATGACTGAGGCTCCCAAGGTCTGTTGTCCTTCGGGCGTTGTGATGTCGAGTTCAAGATGAGTGGGGAGTTCGCGGAGATTGACAAGAGCGTCGATCTTAAGAAGTGTGACGCGACCGCCATTGCGGCCCGAAGCGAGGGTTTGCTGCAGGCAGAAGTGATCGAAGGTTTCACGCACAGCCATAGCGCAGATGGAGTGGCGCAAGTCTGTGGCGCTTGCGTATTGTGCTTTCTGTGCGCCGCGTGCTCGGATGCGGACTTCGCTGTGCTTGGGCTGGGAAGAGTCTTGTTGCAGGACAATTTCGTGACAAACCCGCTCAATGACGGGCTCGACAGAGTAGCGGAGCGCCGCCAGCGTCTTGCGCGTGAGACCACAAGCGCACGCTTTGCGGCGCGGAAATGCACGCCTGTCCAGCAGCAAGACGCGTTTGCCCGCGCGTGCAAGGTCGTAGGCTGCGGCACAACCAGCGGGGCCGGCCCCGACAATCAGGATCAGGGGAGAAAATTGCATGGCGATTTTTGGGGCTGCAATCCGAGCAGACAAAGCCTGCCCTGATCAAGCCAGCGCTTCTTAGAGTGGGAAGGAATGCAGCGATGGCGGAAACAATCCTGCTGCAGAGATAGAGCGGGGGTTCGCGGGGTCGCACTGTCCACGATCTCTCCTGACTTTCATGAAGCCAGAAGGGGTCATCAGTCCAAAGGACAATTCAAGGTGAACCCCATCACCTCTATAAGCGGAACACTTGAGAATGCCAAGACACGGGGAAGATGTCAAGAATCAATCGACGAATATGCCTCTACATGGCCGGGGCGGCGAATGAGCCCTATGCGAGACTCACAATGCGGCCTTTCTCCACCGAAGCACGCAATTCCGGATTGTTCTTGCGAGGTCCAGCCGTGTAGATCCAATTATCACGATGACGCTCGCAGCCGAGTGGGGGGTGCTAGCTCCTGCAATCAGGGTTGGTTCCGGAAATGCTGGCCTCCAAGCAGCTGGTTCTATGGGGCAAGGAGGATTGGCAAAGAAGCACCGCCACCGAAATGCTTCCACGCGGGTCAAATGGGCCATTTAGATGGAAGTCCACCGAGTTTCGCTTTGCAGCGAACTATTCGAGCGCTTAGGCCCACGTGGCCGTATGCCGTCATTATCAATGGCATACGGTCCTCGACGCAAGCTGCCAGTGCGTTCCCAGAAGCACCAGGCAGGAGGTCATTGAATCGCGAAGTTATACCTCCAGATCCGACTTGAGTGTGGCGACTCCTCGGCCAAAGCGCTTTCTGCGGCCATAGGCGCGTCATGCGCGCGGGTTCGAACGCCTCACGCTCCCGAAACCTTGCCTCAGTTCCTTGTTGGGGGACTGTTTCTTAGTGTTTAAGTTGGACGCCGAAGCTCTGGCGATGTTGACGGCCGCATTCTCGTCTTGCTGAATCGCTCTCCCGCAGTTCGTGCACTGGTAGAAGAGGTGCTCATCCACGTTTTCGTTAATCTGCCGGCAAAAGCGGCACGTTCTGGTCGTATTCGCGGCGTCTACGCGGATCACTCGAACGCCGAACTTCGGAAGAATCCGATCGAGAATGCTCGCAAGAGCCGCTGGTGCAACCCAGTGGCGGTACTTGGCGCCGTGCTCCAACGCCCCTTCATTTCCCTCGGTCTCAGTTCCAGGCGGTTTCTGGAGGAAGCTCTCCTCCATCGCAAGCACCGGAATCCGATCCGCCTGGAGCATTTTGCCTATGTCGTTTGCAACCCACTCGTATCCTTTCCGAAGACGAGCCTGAATGCGTGCAGCGTAGGCGCCATGCAGCGCGCCAAGCTGTTCGTCCTTTTTAGCCCACCGATCAATCGCCAATTTGAGGGGAGAATCAGGAAGGGTGCTTCCCAGCTTCCGAATTCCTGTTGACCCGGACTTACGCAACCACGGCGGCGCGGCATCGCCCATTTCTCGACTGATCAGAGACTTGATCGATTCCATCGCTGTGGACCGGGCTTGCTGAATATGAGCGCACCCCTCGTAGGTGTCGAGGTAATGGGCTTCGCCCTTCTCCTGCGCCACCTTGGAGGCGCGCCTCGACGCGCGTGACGGGCCCATAAACACTATGAAGTCCGGCCGGTTCTGACTATCGCATGCAGTGACGGTGAGATTGACCGTGATTGGGTGGAAAGTATTGTGGACGGGGTTCCAGAGAGTAGCTACCTTGACGCCGTCATCTTCACTGCGCCAGCCCAGATCGAGACCTGCGGCCAGACGTTTGACGTGTGCTTTCATCTCCGAGGGTTGCTTGACCTGAAACAACATGCAAAGCCACAGTTTGCCGTTCTCGTAGATCAATTCCCATTGCTTTAGGAAAGCATCCTTTGGAATTGGCTGGTGCTGCAGGATGGAGAACTCCAGCGCCCAGGTCTCCTTTGATTTCCGGTCGGAGATGGCAATCTTGACAGGCCTAAATGCCCTACGGACACGGAAGCGCTTCCCGGTGTTCGAAGCATGACCTGTTCGTTCCGGGGGAAGGGCGTCACCGATGTGGAGGCTTGGGAGCTTACCGGTGAAAGGCGCGTCAGCAGGAATTCCGGCCTTGTTCAGATGAAAGTGGATCCTCCAGTTCTGCTTCTGCGGATCCTTGCACGTGAAGCGGGGCCAGCCCTTAGCGAAAGGCAGGTGTAATCTCCGCCGGCGCAATAACACCGTGCGAAAGGCTTCGCTTTTCGGTGCTTTTTCCCACGATCTCAGACCGAAAGTCTCAGCGTCCTCGTCGATGAAATCCGCTAGTTTGTGCTCGAAGTCGCGCAACGGACCCATCTCGGTCTTGTGCTGCCTGGCCCATTCGAGGACAATGGCCTCCAATCCCTCCGGAACAGGTTTGCCTTGCTTCGCGCGTCGAGCTAGCTTGCCAGCAAAGCTCCACACTGCCGTCAGAGAGGGTTCGTCTACGGTCAGGTCCCTGGGGTATTTCAGCTTCAGGCCTTTTCCTTGAGCATGGTTAAAGATGTCGATGGCGGGCAAAATGGCCTTGGTTACAAACTCGCGCAACTCTTCAGGCGCAACGTCCGAGCAGGCGCGACGGGCTTGTTTCAAACGCCATACAAGGCGATCCCAGAACTTGCCCTGCCGCTCGATGGAATGAAGAAGCCAGAGCGGCAGATCGGGAGATCCAGGAGCACCCGGGTGAGTGAGGTATGCTCGGTACTTTCGTCCGGTATAGCTCCAGCCATCCTCAGCTCTGCAGGCCGAGGGATTCCTGGCCTTACCCTTGACGCGGAACAGACCTTCCGCAGTTGCCATGATCCTATCGGTTCTAGTTTGAGACTTCAGAGTGCCGTCTGGCGCCACGAGTTGCATAGAAAGGCTTTTGTCGACCTCAAGCTTGAGACCGGAGGGCAAGGGAATTGCAGGCATTCTACCGACAGTCACTGATCCGGCCGGGGCGAAGATAATGCCGCCGTGTGTGAATGCCTTGGTGGTCGCGAGTAAGGTATCTCCTGCATGGAAATAGAGGACGCCATCGGATTCGAGCGTGATCTTCGTAAACATCGCGGCGCCTCATTTTAGGAAACGACAGCACGCTCATTGCGAGCAGGACGAGTGCCAGTCCTAAAATCCTTCTTTGCAGTCCTGGGAAAACGGTCCATCGGCAGGTGATAGGATTCGCAAGCATCCGATATCGCCGTGGAACTCATCAGGCATGAAACTTAGACGGCACAAGTCCGGACTGACATCCGATGCGTGCCAGTCAGCTCGATGTTGAACTCGGTGTCGCGGAACTGGCACAGGTGGTTCCCGGTCTACGGAAAGTGCCGCAGCACTCCTGTGCGGGATGCAAGAGAAAAAATCAGTAGAGGAAATCCCACGACGACAACGAGCCAGAAAAGGGCTGCCAAGAGGTTAGCCGCAAAACTCGTCCGTTTCAGGCTAGACCTGCGCCGTCCCAACGCCGTTTGGCCGCGCTTGGAGGGCCGTTGTTTCAATTGGCTCTTGGAACTCAAAGGACACTCCTATGCTCGATAGGAGTCATCAGTCCTCTATTTCAGGGACGTTTCCGGCCGGATTCCATGGCCGCCTAACACAAGGATGATATCTGAGTGGACATCCCGAGCTCAATCTGCACGCGGGCGAAGTCTGTCACGCTGGCGCACCGCGGACGTTGCCTATCGGCACCCTTAAGCTCCGAGAGTCAGGATTCGATCTCGAACGAGCGATTCCACATCTGGAGCACCCTGGTTTCGCGCTCGAAGCCCAATATGCTGACCGAACCCGTGCCGAGAGCGAATAAACTGCCTGATCGAGCCGGCAGGCCAATCCAGGTAGCGGCCAAGATTCTGATAAAATGCGCATGGGAAAAGAGGGCGACCCTGCCCCCTACGCCCTCGGTTCGAAGGATGATGCTCTCTGCTCTTTCCGCGACCTGCTCGATCGATTCGCCGCTCGGAACGGCCGCACTCCAGATCGACCATCCGGCATCCTGGCTACGGATTTCCGCTGTTGTGCGCCCCTCATAGTCGCCGTAATCCCATTCGGCAAGATTGTCATCCATGATCGCGCGAGATGAATATCCAGCAATTCTGCAAGTTTCCTGCGCGCGTTGACGGGGACTGGTCAAGATGAGAGAGAACTCCCGTTTGCCTAAGTACTGACCGATTGCCTTCGCGGATTCCCGCCCGCGAGCGGTAAGAGGAACATCGGTCCTGCTCGTATGCTTCCCCGATGCGCTCCACTCGGTTTCGCCGTGACGAATCAGCCACAATTCCAGATCCACACTCTTTGGCGACGCTTGCATTTCAGCATTCATTGGCGGCCTCGATTCCTTCGGTTATGTGCGGGCTAGCGTGCCAGCATGTCCGCCGCGGACAGGAACCACGGGTCGAGAGGCTTATGCCCCTGGACGACCTCAGCAAGCGGCGTCGTAATCACTTTTCCACCGGATGTGCCCACAAGCACCCCTGTGCT
>DATKPJ010000005.1:0-22258 GCA_035524195.1 Occallatibacter sp. | reverse complement strand
CGGCTACATATAGGGGCAATGCATCCCTCGGCACTCGGCCGCAGCGCGCGCGATGTGCTTCCCGAGGCATGGGAGTCGGTTGGGCCGCTCTACGCCGCAGTCATGCAGGGCGAGTCATTCAGCCTGAGCGACCAGTTAATTCCAATTAATCGTGACGGCTATCTCGAAGAGTACTATGCGTCGTATACGATTAGTCCGATTCCGGAGGATGACGGCGGCCCGGGCGGCATCATGGCCGTGACGTTCTATACGACGGATCGTGTGCTCGAAGATCGACGCCGAAATTTGCTCCGCGACCTGGCGTCGCGTGTGGCGGCAGCGCGAACCGAAAAAGATGTTTGGCGCGTCAGTACCGAGACCCTCGGCGAGAATTGCATCAGTCTTCCCTTCGCGTTTTTCTATGAATATCGGCCTTCAGAACATCAGGCGCATCTGGCAGGCGCGAGCGTCGAAACCGACGAAGCGCTGCGTCCGCCGGTCATCGACTGCCGCAGCGAAAACCTTTGGCGACTCAACCCCGCATTGGCGAAGGAAGGAATTCTCGTTGAACTCGGGGATCGCGCTTCGGGCGTGCCGGTGCCCAATTGGGCATTTCCTCCCAAAGAAGCATGCGTGGTGCCGATCCGGCTGGGCGAATACGGCGAACCGCTGGGTTTCCTGGTCGCGGGAATCCATCCCGGGCGGGCCTTTGACGACGCGTACCGCCAGTTCGTCTATAGGATTACCGAACAGATCACGATCGGCTTGACCAGCGCCCGCGCCTATGAGCAGGAGCGCCAACGGGCGGAGGCTCTGGCCGAGCTTGACCGTGCCAAGACCACGTTTTTCAGCAACGTCAGCCACGAATTCCGAACGCCGCTGACACTGATGCTCGGCCCGCTTGAAGAAGTGGAGAAGGAAGCGAGCGAGCGACTCAGTCCTGAGCGTCAAGCGTTGCTGGTCACGGTGCATCGGAACGGCCTCAGACTACTCAAGCTCGTGAACACGCTTCTGGACTTCTCCCGGATAGAGGCTGGACGCGTGCAGGCCTCCTATCAGCCGACCGACCTGGCCCACTTCACCAGAGAGATCGGCAGCGCCTTCGACTCGGCGATGAAGAACGCCGGTCTGCGCTTCTCGGTGGAGTGCCGGCCAGTCGAGGAACCCGTGTACGTGGATCGCGACATGTGGGAGAAGATCGTTTTGAATCTGCTCTCCAATGCTTACAAATTCACGTTTTCGGGCGAGATTGCTCTCACCTTGAAGCCGATAGACGGCGCAATGGAGTTACAGGTTCGTGACACCGGTGTCGGCATACCCGAAGAGCATCAGGGGCAAGTGTTCGAGCGGTTCCATCGCATCGAAAGCACCCAGGCCAGAACCTATGAAGGCACAGGAATCGGTCTCGCTTTGGTTCAGGAGCTGGTGAAACTTCACGGCGGTACTGTGCGGGTGAAAAGCGCGGTTGGCGCCGGCAGTACATTCACGGTGACGATTCCGCTCGGCAAGGAGCATCTCCCCGCCGAGCGCATTCATGCCGCACCAACGCTCGTCTCCACTACACTTCGGGCGGAAGCTTATGTCGAAGAGCTGCGACGGTGGTCCGGAGGCGAATGGGGTGTGGCCGACGACGGAGCGAAGCCTGGCAAACGACCATCGTTTGCTTCCCCGCCGGAGTCCAGAGCGACGGGAAAACGCGAACTCATCGTCGTAGCCGATGACAATGCGGACATGCGCCAGTACCTCGCACGTTTGCTGAGCGAACGCTATGAGGTGCATGCGGTCGCTGACGGCCGCCAGGCATTGGAAGCAACACAGCGATTGCGCCCCGCTCTTATGCTGGCGGACGTCATGATGCCGCGTCTCGATGGGTTTGGCTTGTTGCGGGCGATTCGCGAGGATTCAACCCTCGCCGGCACGCCAGTGGTCCTGGTGTCCGCGCGGGCGGGCGAAGAGTCGCGCGTGGAAGGGCTCGAGTCCGATGCCGACGACTATCTCATCAAGCCGTTTGCAGCGCGGGAGTTGCTGGCGCGCGTGGCTGCCAATGTCAAAATGTCGAACCTTCGCCGCGAAACTGCGGAACGCGAAGAAAGGATGCGCAGCGAGGCGGAACTCGAACGCGAGAAACTGCGCTCTAGCGAAGAGCGGTTGGCGGAAACAAGCCGTCTTTATCGTGAGCTACAGCAGGCTGATGCAGAGTTGCAACTACAAGTTCAACTGCTGCAGCAACTCCCTGTATCCGCCTGGACGCTCAACCCCGATGGGACGCCGGATTTCGTGAATCGAGTTTGGCTTGAGTTCGCTGGTCAGACGCTCGAGTTCATTCGTTCGCATCCCGAGGCTTGGATGGCCGCGGTTCACCCTGATGATCGAGAGATGGCCGCCAAGAGTTTTTGGGAGGGCGTGCATTCGGGGAAGAGCTTTGCATTTGAAACCAGATCTCTCCGAGCTAGCGACGGGACCTATCGCCGGCACCTCCAGCAAGCCGTGGTGTTGCGCGATGCGGAAGGGAAAGTCCTCAAATTCGTCGGTACGACGACCGACATAGACGACCAGAAGCGAGCCGAAGAGGCTTTGCGCCAGTCGCAGAGCGATCTCGCGCGCATCAATCGGGTGACAACCATGGGCGAGCTGGCAGCTTCTCTGGCTCATGAAATCAAACAACCGATCAGCGGCGCTATCACCAACGCCAATGTTTGCCTGCGAAAGCTAGGGCGCGATGAACCTGACCTAGACGAGGTGCGCGCGGGCGTTGCCAGAATCGCAAGAGATGTGCAGCGTACGGCTGAGATTATCGACAGGATCCGCACACAATTTGAGAGAGGCACCCCGCGTCAACAGACTCTTGATCTAAACGAGATTATTCGGGAAACTGTTGCCCTTCTGCGCGACGAAGCAGTGCGACACAACGTCTCGATCCGTACGGAACTGGCGGCCGATCTGCCTCAGGCCTTTGGAGATCGTCTGCAATTGCAACAGGTTCTCATGAACCTGAGCGTCAACAGCATTGAGGCGATGAAGGACGTTGATGGAGCACGAGAATTGGTCATAAAGTCGCAGCGAGCGGAACACGAGCAGATTCTCGTGACCGTAAGTGACACCGGTCCAGGGTTTCCGCCAGATCGCGCAGAACAGATTTTCGACCCGTTCTTTACAACCAAACCCCACGGCACCGGGATGGGTCTTCGCATCAGCCGTTCAATTATTGAGTCTCATGGTGGGCGCTTGTGGGCGGACGGTTCTTCTGGGCGCGGCGCGACGTTTCAGTTCACCCTGCCCGCCGTGATAGGGAACCATGGATAAATCCAGCAAATGTCGCAAAAAACTCGTGATCGCAAATTCACTCATCGCACCGGATTGGTACTGGATATTGTATGGTCCGGAGAAGATTATCGAAGCTGGCGCCTTTGCCTCGCAGATTATCGACCGTCTGCGATCTCTGTACAAGAATTCCTTTCCTAAACGAGAATTGTTCGGATACCCAAAGGTCCCTGGTTCAAATCGAGCCCCCTCAACCAATTCAAGTTCATCTAAATCAACAACTTGTCAGTTTCCAGGCCGGTCAATTGATCGGTCCAGGGCCCACCTGGGTCCAGAATTCCTTTACATTATTGTTTCCGCAGTCCATCACAGTCGCGTTCATTGGCGGAATGCATAGTTTCCTCATCTCTTGATCCCCATTGCCTTTCCGCGTGCGTCTGAGCCAGCTTTGCGAGTGCCGGGGTAGTTTGGCACGCAGAGTAGGATGATTCTCTGTGAACCAACTGGGCGAGCTCATGCTCGAGGAGTTTCGTCGCCGCAAATTTGCGGTTACAACCATCCGCACCTACATGCACGGTGTGGCGCACTTCAGCTGTTACTTCCGGCGCTCGTCCGAGCCATCTCGGACGCGAAGACTCGAAAACAGTCATCAGCCCGCGGAACCAGAGTCGAAGGAGAAGCGTAGAAGAAGCTGAGGTGAATCACGCCTTGGCGCGTGCCATTGCAACGTCCGTTAGACCATAATGGATTTGCCGGTCAGATCGATTAGGTCAACTATGCCTGAAGCACCTGTAAAACCAGACCTCGGGGCGCTGCGCATTGATGCCCACAAGCGCGGCTCGCGAAAAGCCGGCAAGCGTATCGCGATCGTCTTTTTGATCCTGCTGGGCGCGCTTGTGGCTATGGGGGGAGTCTATGCCTACATGCATCAAACCCCGTCGGTGCAAGTTGCCACCGTAGATGCCCCAGACACCGGGCCGCACGCCCTGCTTAATGCCAGCGGGTATGTTACCCCACAGCGGCGCGCCACCGTGGCGGCGAAGATCACCGGACGAGTTACGGGGGTCTTTTTTACGGAAGGAATGCGCGTGCACAAGGGTTTCGTGCTGGCCACCCTGGACGATTCCGATGCGCAGAGGGCACTCGCGTCCGCGGTTGCAGATCGCAATGCTACCCAGGCAAGCATTCTCGACCTGCAAGTGCAGTTGAAGAATGCTCAGATCGAGTTGCATCGCGCACAGGAATTGAGATCCGCAGGAGTTGAAACACAGGAAGCGCTCGACAATGCGACGATGGCGGCAAACAGCCTGAAAGCAAAGATCGACTACACGAAGGAAGAGGTGCTCGCGGCTGACGCGCGCATCAAAGTCGCGCAACAGGGGGTTGACAACTGCATCATCACAGCCCCGTTCGACGGAATTATCGTTTCAAAAGACGCGCAGGTAGGAGAGATGGTGTCGCCGATTTCAGCTGGCGGCGGCTTCACGCGCACAGGCATTGCGACCATTGTCGATATGGCCTCGAATGAGATCGAAGTGGACGTCAACGAGAACTACATCGCGCGGGTCAAACCAGGCCAAGAGGTAAGCGCCGTTTTGGATGCATATCCGGATTGGAAGATTCCATGCCATGTGCGCACCATCATTCCCACCGCCGATCGCCAGAAGGCGACCGTCGAGGTGCGCATTGCTTTCGACAAGCTGGATCCGCGCATCCTGCCCGATATGGGTGTGAAGGTCACGTTTTTAGGGGAAGAAGCGAAGCAGGGGAAAGAAGCGGCCGCGAGCGTAATGGTGCCGCAGAACGCGGTCCGCGACGATGGCGGACAGAAGATCGTTTTCCTGGTAACAGGCGATCACGTCGAACGACACGCCGTGAAGGTCGGTACGGCTAATGGCACGCAAACGCAGATTCTGGCTGGGCTCGCGTCCGGCGACACAGTCGTAGTTGGTGGGCCAGCCAATTTGAGAGATGGCGAAACCGTGGCGATCAAGCGCTAGTGCCTCGCTTTCGCGATCTGATCATCCCCTGGTTGTGATCTGGTGTTGCTGTGAGACACAGGATGCTCTTCCCACCAGGGATTGGCGCCATTCCCGGGGAGCAAGCGGAGATGGCAGAGTTCAAGGAGTGTTGATCATGGTACACGTTGACGGCAATGGAGCAGTGGGCAGTTTGATTCAGGTGCGCGGTCTGGACAAGACCTACCGCCGCGGCAACGAGGATATCGACGTCTTGCAAGGTTTGAATCTTAATGTTGACAAGGGCGATTTCGTGGCCTTCATGGGACCGAGCGGCTCGGGCAAGACCACTCTGCTGAATTTGCTGGGCGGCCTCGACGTTCCCACGCGCGGGACCATCAGCGTAGCCGGCGATGAGATCACACACATGTCCCGCGGCAAGCTGACCGACTGGCGTGCGCGGCACGTTGGTTTCATCTTCCAGATGTACAACCTCATTCCCGTGCTGACGGCGTTCCAGAACGTGGAATTACCGTTGCTGCTGACCAAGCTCTCCAAGGCCGAACGGCGCAAGCATGTTGAAACCGCGCTTTCCATTGTTGGTTTGGGCGAGCGCATGCGTCACTTTCCGCGCCAGCTTTCAGGCGGGCAGGAACAGCGGGTTGCCATTGCGCGCGCCATCGTTGCCGATCCTACCTTCCTGCTCTGCGACGAGCCTACCGGCGATCTGGACCGCAAGAGCGCCGACGAAGTGATGGACCTTATCAAGCGGTTAGTGAAGGAGTATGGGAAGACAGTGTTGATGGTGACGCACGACCCTGTAGTCGCGCTGCAGGCTAAAACCACGCTGCATCTCGACAAGGGCGTGCTGGTGGAAGCAGGTGAGGGGCAAGCGATTGTCGCGGGAGGCGCCTCATGAAATTCAGCAGACTGATTCTGGCCAATCTGTTTCGCAAGAAGGCGCGGCTGGTTCTGACCATCGGATCGTTCGCTGTGGCGCTGTTTCTGTTTGCGTTGCTGGGGGTGGTGAACGACGCGTTCAGCCGAGGGGCGGACGTGGTAAGCGCGGATCGCCTGGTGACCATCAATCGAACGTCCATCATCAACACGATCCCGCTGTCTTACAGGGATGAGATCCTGCGCATTCCGGGGGTGAAATACGTCACACACGACAACTGGTTTGGCGGCGTGTATCAGGATCCCAAGAACTTCTTTCCCCAGTTTGTGATTGACCCGGAGAACCAGCGGCAGGTTTTCCCCGAACTCATTGTTCCGGACGACCAGTGGAACACATTCCTGAAAGATCGCCAGGGCGCGATTGTGGGCGCGGCGACGATGAAGCGTTTCGGCTGGAAGATCGGTGACCGCATTCCGATCACGACTACCATCTATGGGCTGGCGGGGAAACCCTTCGAGTTCAATATCGACGGTGTTTACCACGGCGCAAAACCGGAGGATGACGAGACCCAGTTCTGGATCCAGTGGGAGTACTTCAAAGAGAGCGTACCGGATGCAATCAGGGGTCAGGTTGGCTGGTACACGATTCGCATCGCCAACCCCGACGATGCTCCGCGCATCGCCAAGACCATTGACAACATGTACCTGAATTCGCCGTACGAAACCAAGACTGAGACGGAATCCGCGTTTGCAGAGGGTTGGGTGAAGCAATTTGGAAACATCAAATTCCTGATTACGTCGATCGGGACGGTTGTTTTCTTCACGCTTTTGCTGGTCACCGGAAACACGATGGCCATTTCCGTGCGCGAGCGAACAAATGAACTGGGCGTGCTGAAGGCGATCGGTTTCCCCGATCGCGCCGTCCTTGGATTCATTCTGGGCGAGTCGATCGTGATTGCGTTGGCCGGTTGTGTGGGCTTGCTGCTTGCGCTGGTTGCAATCCCGGTGCTTAGCCGCGCGATGGCCGGCCTGTTGCCGCCGCTTCTGGTTACAGCGAAAACGCTGGGTTACGGGGTGATGGCCGCTCTGCTGGTCGGCTTCGCCGGCGGAATTCTTCCCGCCTATGGCGCGATGCGCCTGGGCGTGGTGAATGCGCTTCGGAGGGTTTGAGCATGGGGACAGAGCTCCTTTTCGGTGTATTGATCACTGTGGCGGCGATTGTGGCCCTGCTCCTGGTTTTGGTTATCGTGGGCGGAATCGTTGCCGGATTGCTGGCACCGCTGATTGGATCGGTGCCGGTTTCCTACAATTTCCGCAGCATCCGGGCACGCTGGACATCCACCATCGTGGCCATTCTCGGCATTGCCGGGACGGTCGGCGTCTTCGTGGCCATGCTCTCGCTGGCGCGCGGCTTCCGAGCCACGCTGGTGGCCTCAGGTTCGCCTGACGATGCGCTGGTGATGCGTGCCGGTTCGACCACAGAAATGATGGGCGGCATTACGCTCGATTCCGTGAAACTGGTACAGGACAAGCCAGGCGTGGCACGCAATGCAGCGGGGCAGCCGCTGGTTACACAAGAAGTGGTCGGGGTCATTCCCATACCGCTGATCAGCACGGGCACGGATGCGAATGTGGAGGTTCGCGGCGTTTCGCCCAATGTGCTCGAAATCCGCAAATTCGTGAAGATCGTACAAGGGCGGATGTTCCATTCCGGGCTGGACGAGCTGGTGGTGGGCAAGAACGCGTCAAAAACCTACGAGGGCCTGACCGTTGGGAATACCGTGAACTTTGGCGGCGGCCGGTGGAAGGTGGTGGGAGTGTTCGACGCGGGCGGCTCGTCCTTCGACTCCGAAGTGTGGTGCGACGCGCGCATCCTGAATGAGGTGCTGAAGCGCCCGGAAAATATCTTTCAGTCTGCCACCGTTCACCTCACTTCGCCAGCGGCGTTCGACAAATTCAAGGATTCGATTACGTCCGATCCCCAGTTGAATTTAGAAGTCGAGCGCGAAGTGGATTACTATGCGAAGCAATCTTCGGGCATGACGCGGCTGATCACCATCCTCGGCGGCCTGGTGGCTGCCATCATGGCGATCGGCGCGGTATTCGGCGCTCTGAACACGATGTACTCGGCCGTCGCCGAACGAGGGCGCGAGATTGCCACCATGCGCGCGCTCGGGTTCTCCAGCTCGAACGTCATCCTCTCGTTCCTGTTCGAGGCGCTGCTGATTTCCTTCATCGCCGGCATTATCGGCTGTGTGGTCGTGCTTCCCCTGAACGGCATGACCACGCAAACCATGAATTTCTCGACCTTCTCGAGCATCGCCTTTGCCTTCAAAATCACTTTCAACTTGCTCGTCATGGGAGTGATTTTCGCGCTGGCGATGGGCGTTCTCGGCGGCCTGCTGCCCGCCGTGCGCGCGGCACTACGCCCCGTCGCCGTCTCTCTTCGCGAGTTGTAGGGAATCTGTAAGAAAGGAAGAGTGACACAGAGAAGTCCAGAAGCAGAGACAGTCGCCATGCCGAGGACCTATCCTTTTTTCAATAGCGATGCCTTTCGAAAGACGACGCTCCAGCCCAACAGCCGATCGCGCAGGCGTACGAGTTTCCAGCGTCGGCCCGAGGAGGGTCAACTCCGCTCGAGTGGTGGTTTCTGGAGATTGAGCCGCAAACAAGAAGCCCTCTCCCTGACGACCGGGAGAGGGCCTTCGTGGTTGGGACGAAAGCTAGTCGTCCAAGTCAGCGCTGGCGGGTGGGGCTTTGTGGTTGAAGTCACTCGCCGGGCGAACTTTCTTTTCGCCGGGGAAAGGGACCTTATACGCGGTCATTTCGTACCAGATCATGTGGTTCACGGTGTCCGGATCTTCGGAGTCCGGTTTCTGGTACTTGCCGGCGAAAATCTCCACCTTCTTCTTCATCCAGCCGACCATCAAGGCTCTCGCCGCAGGGGTCATGCCCGGATAAAAGACAGGGCTGACCGAAGCCATCGCGCCGGGGATGGAGGTTTCGGTCGGAGTCTGAGTAACGCCATAGTTCAGCGGCACGCCGTTCGGTACGTGGGTCCACGGCAGGAAGTTTCTTACCGGTGGATTGTCGATGAATATCTCGCTAATCGGCGAGGCCACCAGGTCGTTCTGGTTCATGGGCGTGATGCCGAGGATCTGTTCAATTGTGCGGGTAAAGTTGACCTGCGTGTAAAAGGTGCTGTCTGCGACGACGCCGGCTCCGGTGCCATCGTTGTTCACCTGCTGCTTGACGTAGGGGCTGATCACATAGCCCGGGCTGCGATGCCCATCGACGTGATCGACACCAGTCTGCGCGTCGTCTTCCTCGACGAAGATCACCGAGTCCTTCCAGATTGGGCTGTGGCTAATGGCATCGACAAAGCGGCCAAGGGCCAGGTCGTTATCGGCCTGCATGGCTGCCGAGTTCGGTGGGCCACCGGTGTGGTCTGAGCTGATCCACATGAATTCCAACTGCGGTACCCTGCCGGCTGCCACGTCGCGATTAAAGTCCTGCTGCCAGACATCGAATCGGTACTGGTCGGGGATGTTCAGATCGAACTGCGGATAATTCTGAACCGTGTCCTTGTAAAGGTTCGGCAGCGGGGTGTACGAAGTGATGAACTTGTAATTGTAGAGTTGGCTCTCCTGGCCGGACTCATAGGCCTGTACGTCGTTATAAAAATCGATCCACAACGGCTCGCAGCTTAGCGATTGAGTGAACGGCAATGTGGCAGTGCTGGAGACGCCGCCGCCACCGGTGCTGTTACCGCCGGCACTCGTATAACTCGTGTAGACGTTGCTCTGCTTGCAGCCAGGCACGTTGAACGTGTTGTACTCGACGTACTCACCGTAGTTCTTCACGCTGACGCCGGCTTTGGCCGCCGCATCCCAGAGGTGTCCTTTCTCCTGGTAGGCAAGCGCATCGCCGCCGTTCGAGGGGTAGTCCCGGAGCCAGTCGGGCGACTGGATGTCGTCGCTGTAGGGCGCCATCGCTTGAACGATCCAGTTGTGGCCATCGGCCGACTGGCGGCTCGGATCGTAGAAGTTATCGAAGAGCGGGAACCGCTCCACGAGCGCATGCACGTTGGGCGATACCTTGGGGTACGGAGTGTATGTCGAGTTGTCGCCGAACGTCGCCAGCGAGGGGTCGCCGTTTCCGCCGGTGACGTCGCCGAGCATCTGGTCATAGGTGCGGTTTTCGCGGATGATCACAAAGACGTGCTTGATCTTCGATGGATCGCCGATCCTTTCAGGGATCACAGTTTCCTTCTTATGCTTGTCCCCGCCACCGGCAGACCAGATGTTCTCTGCCAGATCCCAGTGGTTGTTCTGGAAGACCTGATGCGTCATCGTTTCCAGAGCCGAATGGCCCGGAATCGGAACGATGCTGACAAAGCCAAGGTCCTGGTGAGTGTTCAAGGCCTTTGGAGTGCCAAATTCAGAGACAACTGAATTGTCTGTTTGGGGCGCGTTGGTCACGTCCGGTGCGAAGGGGTTCGGATTGCCCGTGGTCCCCCAGCCTTTATCGTTGGCGACCAGGAGTTGCTTGTTCGCAGCGTCCAGCACAACCGAAGAGGGCGCATAGCCAACCGGGATCATGCCCTTGATGGGATTCGATCCCCAGAAGTTGTTGAGGTCGACGACCGCGACGGCGTTGGCGTTGTAGAGTGCAACGTAGGCCACATTGTTCTTGGCATCGACGGCGATCGAGTTCGGCCCCGCGCCGTAGGCGGGTTTCCATTCGCCGGGCACGCCGATGGGCAGCCCGAGGTCGATCTTTCCCACCTCTGTGTTGCTGCCCGTGTCGATTACCGAAATGGTGTCGTCATACGTGTTGGCGACGAGCAGGTTCTTGCCCCACAGGGCCATGCCTGTCGGATGGTGACCCACCTTGATTTCGCCAGTGACCGCAAAGTTTTCGAGGTTGACTACCGAAATAGTACCCCTGGCCAGGCTTCCGGTCGGGTATTCGGCGACGACCGGGGTGCCATTTGAATACTCCTGGAAATCTTTGTCGGTAGCGATCCTGCCACCTTCATTGGAGACGTAGGCGGTTTTGCCGTCCCGCGAGATCACAACGCTGTTCGGAACGTTGCCCACGCGGACCTCCGCACTCTTGGTTGGAGTGGAGCCCAATGTGATCTTGGCCAGCGTATCGTTGTTATCCAATACCACGTACGCGGTCGAGGCGTCTGAGGAAACGGCGATGCCCATCGGATAGGAAGTGGGCGCCTGATCTGAGAAAAGCGAAACGGAGTAGCCGCAGGGAATATTGAAGCCGCCCGTGGTTCCCGAAGGGCTGACGCCTTTGGCTGGAAGTCCTTGCTGCACCTTCGTGTAATCGACGCCGAAGCAGGTGACGTTGGTGAACTTGCCGGTCGAGTCAACAGCGATCGGAACCGCGACAGGGGCGGAGCCGGTGAGCATACCGCCCGCGCCGACCGTAGCCACAGCCACATAAGACGGACCGTAGTCGCCGTCCTGGCTGAACAGTAGGTATTTGCCGTCCGGGGTATAAGCGATACCGGTAGAACTACCGCCCGCGCCGGTGGCCGGCTTGAAGGTTTGCACCACAGCGCCGGTCTTGGTATTGAAGATCGTGACTACTTGAGGAGCGCCCATCTGAAGCACAGCGGCGGTGTTATTGCCGGTCGGGTTCAGCGCAATGGCCTTGGCGCGTGTCGTGGTGCCAAGGTTGATGTAGGTTCCGGCGGGGGTGATGACCTGGCCGCTGGCGACGATGAAGCTTCCGTTTGTCTGCGCGCCTGGTGTGTAGGTCGGGAACTCCACGGACTGCGCGAGCGCAGGAACGCTCAGGCCAGCCGCCAGCAGGCCGACAAGCATACGGTTCATCTGAGGATTATTTCGAGACATCGGTCATTCTCCTTTTGCTTGACTTTGTTTCTTCACGCAGCCTGGAACTGGCTGCGCGGTGGAATTGCATCAGAAACGGGAGATTTCATGGACGGTCAGGGAGATTAGTGGCAGGACGAATCGATCGCTTGTGGTCCTCTTGGTGTCGACATGCCGCGCCTCAGAACGAAAAACCCGTTTTTCTCACGCGGCCCAATTCGCAACTCGCGGCAAGTCTAACTAGGCAAAGATGACGTCGGGATGGCACGAGGATTACAGTTTCGTCATTGCTTTGCAGTTGTGTGAACGCGGAGTGTGACAGTTGTTCCTTCACCGGGCTGACTGGTGATCTCCGCCCTGCCCCCGTGGAGCGTCATAATGCTTTGAACAATCGCCAGGCCCAGTCCAGTCCCGCCTGACGCTTGGGAACGCGAAGGGTCGACGCGGAAGAAACGGTCGAAAACCCGGGGCAGGGCTTCAGCGGGTATTCCTTTGCCGGTGTCAGATACGGAGATGCGGAGCGCATCGCCATCGGTTGCTGCTGCCAGGGTCACCAAGCCACCTTTGGGCGTGTGCGCAATGGCGTTCGACACCAGGTTGCTCACTGCCCGCAGCATCATCGATCGATCCAAGTCCGTGGTCACGGGCCGCGCGTCTTCGAGCGCAATTAATGAAACTCCAGCGTCCGCCGCGGTCGCTTCGTAGTAATCACGCACCGTGCTCAACACCTCGCCGACATCCACTTGCTCCAGGTGCAGCTCTGTCAAAGGACTCTCCGCGCGGGCCAAAAACAGCAGATCGCCGATCAGCTCTGAAAGCCGGACAGCTTCCTCCAATGAAGACTCGAGCACATCGCGATACTCTTCAACTGTTCGCGCACGGGCGAGGGCCACCTCGGCTTCGCCGCGGATATTGTTGACCGGAGTTCTCAGATCATGCGCGATATCGGCCGAGAATCTCGAGATGCGCTCGAAAGATTGTTGAAGACGATCCAACATCTCGTTGAAGGTCTCGGCGAGGGACGCAAGCTCTAAAGCATAGCCTTCGGCCTGAATCCGTTCGCGCAGGTTCGTCGACGTAATTCTTCGCGCAGTTGCGGCGATCTGCTCTACGGGCCGAATACCATGACGAGCGATTTTGTATCCCACCAACGGGAAGAGAACCGCGCTTACCAGAAGGATGGCCCAGAACCACAATCGGTAGCGCGCGAGCAGTTCTTCCGATTGAGAAACATCAATGGCGATCTGGATTGTGTCGACGTGACCGCCTGGCGTGCCTACCGATGCAACTACGCTGGTGACTCGAAACGCTCGACCCTGACTTCCTACCATGGAAATCGAACGTTCAGGTCGATTCCGAGTCTTCCTAACGAGGTCCGCTAGATCCAACTGTTCGGCCATACCTGGCGTAGTGAGTATTGGCACGCCGTGTTCGTCAAGAAGTCGAATGTAGAATCGCTCGTATCGACGCGCAGCATTCTCCAGCTGAATCTCTTCGCGCAGGCCATCCTCGTCATCGGGGCGCTCCCGCAACATTGTACGCAGCACATGAAGCTTGTCGGCGAGAAAGAGCTCGGTGCTTTTCTCCAGTTCCGCACGCAACACCATGTACAGACTGAAGGTGGCCAAAACTACCAGCAATAGCGCCGCAATTGAATAAGCGGCAGTGAGGCGAAATGCCAGAGTTCGGGCCAGGTGACGCTTGATTGGATCGCTACGATTCGGCTTCGAGAACATAGCCCGCACCGCGAACGGTCTGAATCAATTTGATCGGATAAGGATCGTCCACTTTGCTGCGCAATCTCCGCACGTTCACGTCCACGACGTTGGTGTCGCTATCGAAGTTCATATCCCAGACGGCCTCGGCGATCAGCGTTCGCGACAGCACCTCACCGGCGCGCCGCGCCAGCAGCGTCAGGAGCAGAAATTCTTTGGAAGTCAGTTCCAGCCTCTGCCCGGCTCGAGTTGCGCGTTGCCTCAACAAGTCGATCTCGAGGTCCGCCATGCGGATGGTTTCCTGAGGGCGCGGAGTCGACCTGCGCAAGAGCGAGCGTACCCGGGCAAGGAGTTCGGAAAACGCGAATGGCTTCACAAGATAGTCGTCCGCTCCCAGTTCGAATCCGCGTACTCGTTCATGAACGGCATCCCGAGCCGTAAGCATCAGAACCAGCGTCCTTCGCCCCGCTTCGCGCAGCCGCGCAAGCAACTGCCACCCGTTCAATCCCGGCAGCATCACATCGAGAATGATCAGATCAAAATCGATTTCCACAGCCAGGTGCAGGCCCTCCAGGCCACCCGCAGCAACGTCCGCCACGTAGCCGGCCTCGCTCAAGCCCTTCTTGAGAAACTTAGCGGTTTTCACTTCATCTTCGATCACAAGGATTTTCATTGTGGCAAAGCCTCAGAACTCGAAGCGCAGCGCAAACTGCATCTCGCGCGGGGTTCCCGATCCTACCGGTGTCTGCGGCGACACCGTGTTCACCGTATTGATAATGCTGCCGAATCCGGTGGTATTCGATGCATTGAAAGTCGCTTGGGGCTGACCCAATTGCGGGTGATTGAAGATGTTGTAAAACTCCGAACGAAACTCCAGCCGCCCACGCTCTGGCAATGAAAATGTCTTAGCTGCGCCGAGATCGATCTGCCAGGCGCCTGGCCCGCGAACCAAGTCCCGTGGCGCGGTGCCGAATTCGCCGGCTGGGGTGGCGAACGCCATGGGATTGATCCACTGCGCCACTGTTCTACCTCCCGGAGGAGTCAACGAAACCCCGGGAACCAGGTCGGGACGCTCCGTACCGGAAGCACCGTCCGATGCAATGTAGCTGCTAGGCATCAGCACATTCAAGGGAAAGCCAGTGCGAGCCAGCGCGGTTGTCGTCAGCTGCCAGTTGCCGGCAATGGTGCTCGCAATCCCGGACCCGTTCAACATCGGCTTTCCCGCCCCGAAGGGCAGCTGATAGACCGCATTTCCATTGACCACATGACGGGCATCCCAGGCGCCGCTGGCGCGATCACAGGCCAGGCACAACGGGTTCTGCGGCGATATTTCGTCGCCATCTCCGCTGCCATTGGAGCCGTTGTCGATTTCATGTGAGTACATGTAGTTGGCCGCCACTAGCAGCCCGCGAGAGAAGGTACGCCGCAAGGAAAGGGACAGACCGTTGTAGGAGCTCATGCCGACTGAGCCGCGCCATCCGATTGCGGGAGCAAAGGCCGGGTATTGCGCAGTCCCCGTGGCCAGAGCGATCAGGTTCACTACGTTCGTCTCCAGCAGATGCACGCCGTGACTTCCCAGGTAGGAGACCGTGCCCACCAAATCCGCCGGCATCTCCCGCTGTGCCGAGAGGCTCCACTGCTCCACATAGGAGTCCTTTCGGTTCCGTTGTTCGGCATTCGGAGAGAGAGTACCGACGCCGAAAGGTACCGCAGTCTGGCATGTTGTGGGAGGGCAATAGGAAAGAGGTGAACTCGACCCGCTTGTTGCCGAATAGGAGGGCACTTCGTTCTTGGCGGGTAGATTTTGATCATCCAGCTGACCGTCTTCGTGGTACATCCCGAATCCGCCGCGAATTACGCTTCGTCCTTGCTTCGATGGTGTCCAGGCAAAGGCCACGCGAGGATCGATGTCGCCATAGTTCTGCTGGCCGAAACTCGCCCCTACACCGCAAAATCCTTGCGGTCCGCAGGTTTCAAAGTCGAAGGGATTGGCTAGACCGTTCTTCTCGTTGAAAAGCTCGAAAATGGTGTAGCGCAGGCCCAAGTTGAGAAGGAGACCGGGGCGCAACTTGTAATCGTCCTGAAGATAGAGAAAGTAATCAGTCTTGCGCAGGTGATTGATCGGTAGGGCGCCTGTCAGGCTGGCTTTCTTGACCAAATTGGCGGCGAGATTCTCAACCGTTGAAAACGTGATTTTCCCGTGTTGTCCGTATTCCTGGTTCAATTGAATATAGCGGGCCTCGACTCCGGCTTTAACCGTATGCCGGCTATTAACCCAGGTCAGGTTATCGATCCCCGAAAATGAGTTGCCCACATAAACGCTCGCGTAGTCGTAGTTCTCAGTGACAAATCCCGGTCCCGGGCCATTCGCGATCGCAACCTGATAAATGATCCCAGAGTCGCTGTAGTTGTACTGGTTGTCTGTCGAACGATTGAAGCCAGCCTTCGCCTCGTTTACCAGGTTGAGACTGAACACGTGCAATAGATCGAGAGCGCCATTGACCGGCGCGGAGACTTTTTGCTGCAGGTCTGTCGCGGAAGCTGAAAGAGGCTGCGTGTCAACAGACCGGTCATAGCTGAAGCGCATGAAACCCGTGGTCTTCGTCGAGAAGTGCTGATCGAGCCGCAGCATTTCGGAGTCCTCGTTGACCACCTGCGTGCATTCGCAGGTCAGCAGGTCATAGTCCATGTAGAGCGGATCGTTCGGGTCGGTTGCCGGCGTCCAAGGCGTGAGAATTCTTTTGGGACCGGCTCCGGGGAATCCGTTGATGATTGCATATACGGGAGATGTAGTCGGAACCGTTGCTTTGAGCGACGGGCTTGGTACGTCGCCGCTCACCGGGTAGCCCCAGTTTTGCCGATAAGCTTCCGCAGCAAGGAAGAAAAATGTCTTGTCGCGCCGGATGGGCCCGCCTAGTGATCCGCCGAACTGATTCAGGCGCAGCGGCTGCTGAGCTTCACCATTGGAGGCCCAGGCAGGCAGCGGTGCGTCAAAGAAATCGTTGCGTACGTACTCGAAGAGGCGCCCATGATATCGGTTCGTACCCGAAGGGGATGTCACATCCAATTGCGCACCACCGGTCCCACCAGCCTCGGCGGGGGACATCATCGAGTCAACGCGAAACTCCGCGATTGCGTCCAGCGGAATGTTGAGCCGCACCCATTGCCGCTGTGTCTGATTCACAATGTTGGTCGCGTCGACGCCGTCGTAAGTAAAGTTGCTATCGTCGAGGCCGCGGCCGGCGAAGCGAATGGTCCGCTGATTGCTGCCGCCCGTGTCAATGGCGCCGGGCACGAAGGCCGTTAGCGCCGACCAGTTGCGGCCATTCAGTGGCAAATCATCCGCTTGCTCTCTCTCGATCAGGCCCGTTACCGCACTGGTGTTGTGGTCCATCAGCGCTGAGACGGACGAAACGTTCACGCGCTCCTCGCCGCCCGCGACTACTAGCGTCGCGTCCAGGACGCGTGTCCTGCCGATGACCTGCTCCACATCAACAAACTCAAGCTTTCTGAAGCCCGGGTGCTCGAATGTGACGGTGTAAATTCCCACCGGCAATTGTGGAATGCTGTAGTTTCCGCTGGAATCTGAAATAGCTTCGCGCCGCAGACCTGTCGAGTTCTCCACCGCAGTGATGTGCGCTTGTGGCAGGTGAAGTCCCGAGCTGTCATTGACGGTGCCGTTCAATCCGCTTCGGTCTACTTGGGCGAACGAGACGACGGCAACCAGAAAGAGCACGCCGAGCGGGAGGAACGGGAGAAATGGCTGATGCGGTGCGCGCATTCCAGCCGGTTGGAGATTCTTGGTTGTCTCGCAATGCATACGATCTCCGAATCAAAGAGTGGGTTGTCGGCTTTCGCCTGCTCGGATGCACACACTTCCCCGGGAGCCGGTTAATGCCGCACCGGACGCGTGCCGCTGTTGCAAAAATGCGATTCTTCAGTGCGGGTCCGTTTACTCGGTTACAAACGAAGCCCCTTCGGGACTCCTCTGTAAGCGTACTGCCAAGAGTTGTCACGTGCGTCTGCTTTGATAATTATCCGCTGGACATCTGCACATCGCCTTCATCGGCCGGAGCGTCGTGCAATCTTTCGATGACAACGTTGTAATCCTTTCATGTTTATGACGACGTTACATTGCAGTAAATGTCTAGTCAAAAGGGGATTCGATGAATAGGGTCGGGCTCAGATAGTCTTGCACTTGGGCTCGAGACGAAATGGGTGTGCCTATGCACGGATCCAGCAGGATCGGTCCCGGCAAATGCCCATTGCGACGGCGACCGCGGCGAGGCAGATCTCGATATCCAGTCGCGATGCCTTCTTCCCGATCCGAATCCAGTTTCAATAAGTCCGGAGCGAATGGAAGAGTCCGCTTGACGCGGATCTGTACCGAGACTATACCTAAAATAGTCTCGTGGAAATAGGGAGGGCGGGCTGATGGCAAGAAACAAAGACTCTCAATTCCGCGACCTCTTTCCGGGAGCACTGGAGATGATGATTCTCCAATCGCTCCGCATCCGACCCTTGCACGGCTATGCCTTGGCAAAGCACATCAAGGCAAGCTCTGATCATCTGCTGCAGATTGAGGAGGGGTCTCTTTACCCTGCACTTCAACGAATGCTCAAAGAGGGCTGGGTGGAGTCAAAGCCTGGGATTTCGCCGCAGAACCGCCCGGTTCGTATTTTCAAACTCACGAAGGCAGGCGCGAAGCATCTGGAACAGGAGATATCGAGCTTCGAGAAGATGTTCGACGGCATCACCCGCGTACTCACCACGGCAGAGCCCTGAGGCACCGAGATGGCCTTGTTCAAGCAGCTTTTCTTTCGACAGCGCCGCTACCGGGAGATTTCCGAGTCGATCCAGGAACACCTGGAGGAATTGACCGCGGAATTGATGGAGCAAGGCATGTCGCGGGAAGAAGCGGTTCGGGCTGCGCGCCGCGAGTTTGGCAACGTGCCACTAATTGAACAGCGCAGCCGGGAAGTGTGGCAGTGGCCCATTTGGGAGAGCATGTGGGCCGACATAAGACTGACCGTCCATCAACTTCGCAAATCGCCGGTGTTCACAGCCACGGTGATTGCCACCCTGGCATTGGGCATCGGAGCAAATAGCGCGATTTTTTCGGTGATCGATACCGTGCTCCTAAAGCCGCTCGGCTATCCAGAAGCTGACCGAATCGTGCAGTTTCTGTTGAAACCCCCGCAAGGTGGAGCTGTTCCCAGCTCATCCATCGCTGATTTTCGCATCTGGCGCGAGCAATCCGGCGCGTTTGAGGATGTGTCGGCCTTCGACTTCGCAGCCAACGGGCTGAGCTTGGCCGGTGACGTACCGGAAGAAGTTCGTGGCATTCATGTGACCGCAGACTATTTCCGATTGTTTGGCGCTCCGATGCTATTGGGGCGCTCCTTTATCGCAGAGGAGGCTGGCCCGAACGGCAAGAATGTGGTGGTCCTCAGCTATGAACTCTGGAAGAGCCGATTCGACAGTGACTCCAGAATCCTGGGGAAGACAATTTCTCTGAACCAGAAAGCCTATACGGTCGTTGGCGTCACAGACCGAAGCTTCCAAGGCGATCCCGCGACAGATCTGTGGACGCCCTTTCAGTTTGCTCTGCAGAGCAACGACCCGATCCATTACCTTCAGGTGGCGGGGCGACTAAAGGCCGGCGTGACACTTGCGCAGGCGAATGCCGAATTGAAATTGGCCGCGGCCGAAACGCGGCGCAACCACTTTTTTGCCGATTCGCATTTTGATTTTGAAGTGAAACCACTCCGCGACATGATGATGGGGGATGTGCAACCGTCACTGCTGATGCTGACGGTAGCGGTGGGTTTGGTGCTGCTGATTGCCTGCGCAAACGTGGCCAATCTGTTTCTTGTTCGCGCTACCGGGCGGAGACGCGAGTTCGCAATCCGCTCCGCTCTCGGGGCAGGGCGCATCCGCATCGTGCGCCAACTCCTTACAGAAAGCATCATCCTGTCAATGATCGGTGGCGCACTGGGAGTAGTGATTGGGCTCAACGGAGTGCGGGCTCTCGTGGCCATCAATCCCGGTGATCTTCCGCGCGTTGGACACAGTGGCCTATTGATTGGCGTCGATTGGCGCGTAATGCTCTTTACCGTGGGGTTGTCGCTCTTCACAGGAATTCTTTTTGGGTTGTTTCCGGCGCTCTCCGCATCGCGGCCCGATCTGAACAGCACACTCAAGGAAAGTGGTAATCAGCAGGGTGAGGGTTTTAGGCAGAACCGGGCGCGCTCCTGGTTCGTGATCAGCCAGATGTCTCTGGCCGTGGTGCTTCTGATAGTGGCCGGACTTCTAATTCGAACCTTCTTTGCGCTGCGCGAAGTGAATCCCGGTTATGATCCTCACAATGTACTCAGGATCGACATGTCGCTTGCCGGAAAGCGGTTTGCGAAAACGGCTGATGTCACAGCCTTCGTGAACGATGCGCGCATTCGCATCAATTCCATTCCCGGCGTCCAGAATTCAGCGATGACACCCAGTCCGCCGTTTACAGATCGACTCGGCCAGCCTTTCATCGTGGTTGGGAGGTCCGCGGGAAATTCTTCGAGCACGGGCGACGCCCTGTGGATGGACGTGTCGCCGGGCTACTTTGATGTTTTCAAAATCCCAGTCCTGCGTGGTCGCACTTTTATGGAGCAGGATAATGAAGTGGCGCCACCCGTGGTTATTATCAACGAAGCAATGGCGAGACAGTTCTGGCCAAATCAAAATCCGCTTGGTCAACAGATCGTCATTGGAGCCGGCTTGGGCCCGCGATTCAAAGATGTTCCCCGGCAGATCATCGGCATCGTGGGAAATACCCGCGACGTTGACTTGAGCAGCTCTCCTGATTCGGCCATGTTCGTTCCCCAGGCACAGGTATCTGACGCAATGACAGCCTTCTGGAACCAGTTTGCTCCGGCCTATTGGCTGGTGCGCACGCAAGAAGGCCCACGCCAGATCGCATCCCTGATTTCCAAACAACTGAGCGAAGCCAGCGACGGCCTGGCAGTAGGGCATATCCGCGCGATGGATGAAGTAATGGGAAGTTCAATTTCAAGGCAGAACTTCGATATGCTCCTGCTCACTATCTTTGCCGCCTCGGCACTGGTGCTGGCGATCGTCGGAATCTACGGAGTCGTGTCCTATTCCATTGCTCAGCGCAGCCGGGAGATCGGCGTTCGCATGGCGCTTGGCGCTGGCCGGCCTGAGATTCGCAACCTCGTTCTGCGGCAGGGAATGCTGTTGGCGATCATAGGGGTCTCGATTGGAGTATGCGCCGCCTTTGGTCTGATGCGCTTCATTGCGAGTCTTCTGTTTGGTGTTACCACTTGGGACCCAAAGGTATTTTTGTTTGTGCCATTGCTCCTGGTCAGTGCGGCATTACTCGCTGTCTGGCTACCGGCTCGGCGGGCAATGCGGGTTGATCCCATGCAGGCTTTACGAAGCGAATAGTAGAAGCTTTGAGGGTTGTTTCAGAGGTCCTCGCACGCGCTGTTGTCATGGGGCTCTCGCGCTTACGGGTGGTTGCAGCTCCTTTTGCGAAAGGCCAGGCCAACACACTCATTCAACGGAGATTTGGACGTCGATGAAAGGTTAGGTCCTGAGAAACGACCTAGGTAACGCCGATCCAAGTCACCGATAAGTCACGAGATTCCAGTCGCAATGCCGACATCCCGGTATTAATCTGGCTCGATGAGCGCATTGGCGAATTGGCACCAATCAATGTCCAATTCGCTCTTTCGGGTTCAGGGATACGTGATCGCGGAACACCAGTGATAAAGCTATGCGTAAGGATCGATGCCGGCGAAATATTTGTGCGCGGCGATGGAGGCACGACCGGGGTGACGACTGAGACGAGAATTGCAGAGGCGCATGGATTTGCTGCAGAGTCTGTGAAGAGCGCTGTTTGGCTGGCGGCGGGATTTGGCCTACTGAAGTATGTTCTTTCAACGCTGAGCCAGATAACGATCCAACATGCTGGGTACGGCATTTTTCGTGACGAGTTGTATTTCATCGTGTGCGGCCGGCATCTGGCCTGGGGATATGTGGACCAGCCGCCCGTCATTCCTTTGGTCGCGCGCATTTCAGCGTCGCTGTTTGGCCTACATTCGCTGGCGCTGTTCCGGACCTTTGCCTCGTTGGCGGGTGCCGTGGAAGTTGCGATCACGGGGATTCTGGCGTGGCGGCTGGGCGCCTCGCGCGGGGCCCAAGCGCTCGCCATGACGGGAGTTCTGCTGGCGCCCATGGTGATGGGCGCCGATGCGACCTTTTCGACGAGCACCTTTGAACCGGTCTTCTGGATGACGGTGGCGCTGGCGACAATTGAGCTGGCACGGCTGGCCGGTCGCGGCATTCGCACTGGCCGCAAAGTGGCGTTCTGGTGGGTTCTGCTGGGCGCGGCGGCCGGCGTGGGCCTCGAAAACAAGTGGAACGAGGTTTTCTTCCTCATCTGTTTGCTGGCGGCGCTGCTGATGACCAGCCAGAGAAAGTTACTGGCTTCGAAATGGTTCCCCATCGGCCTTGCACTCCTGGTCGTGCTTGTTCTGCCCAATCTGCTGTGGGAGATGCACCACCACTGGGCAACGCTCGA
>DATKPJ010000004.1:0-11784 GCA_035524195.1 Occallatibacter sp. | reverse complement strand
ACCGTGCGCAGAGAGCAGGTTGGCGACGCTGTGCATCTGCGGGGGCTGATTGAGATTTCAAGTCACTGCGAGCGCCAGTGCATGTACTGCGGGCTGCGACGCGCGAACAGCGGCCTCGCTCGTTATCGCATGACGCGCGAGGAGATTCTTGCGTGTAGTCGCGAAGCGGTGAAGTTCGGATACGGCACAGTCGTGCTGCAGGCGGGAGAAGACGATGCGCTGACCACGGAGTGGATCGCCGACATTGTGAGCCGGATCAAATGGGAGGCGCCGCTCGCGGTCACTCTCAGCCTGGGTGAGCGCAATGGGGACGCGTTGCGCCAGTGGCGCGCGGCGGGAGCCGATCGTTACCTGCTTCGTTTCGAGACCTCGGACGCGAAGTTGTTTCGCACCATCCATCCCGAACGGCATCGCGGATCCCCAGATCGAATCACCCTGCTGCGGCGAATCAAGCAGATTGGATACGAAGCCGGGGGCGGAGTGATGGTCGGTATTCCCGGGCAGAGTTTCGAAAGCCTCGCGCAGGACGTGCTCACGTTCCGCGCCCTCGATCTGGACATGATCGGCATTGGGCCGTACATTGCGCATCCCGCGACTCCGCTCGGTTCGGGCGCTCTTCGGCCGCCGATCGACCCGTCCGAACAGGTCCCGAGCAGTGAAGAGATGGTTTACAAGATGATCGCGCTGGCACGTCTTGCCTGTCCGACTGCAAATATTCCCAGCACGACGGCGCTGGCAACAATCAACAGAATTGACGGGCGCAGGCGCGGGCTCTCGGTTGGCGCCAATGTCGTGATGCCGAATCTGACGCCTGCAAAATACCGGTCGCTCTACCAGATTTATCCGGAGAAGGCATGCATTGAGGAGAGCGCGACGGACTGCAATCGATGCCTGCGCGGGCAGATTGGTTCGCTGGGCCGGTTCATCGGGCGAAGCCGGGGCAGCAGGGGCGAGATGGAATCAGCTCCTCGCTTTGTGACCGCGCCGTCCCGGGAGTTTGTCCAGTTGCAGGTGCCGAACTATGACCTCTGACAAAGATAGCCCCGAAATTGTTGTCTGCCTGGGGAGTTCGTGTTTTGCGCGTGGAAATGCACAGAACCTTTCGGCGATCGAGGCTTTTCTGAGCAATCACGGTCTTGCCGACGCGATCCGCGTGACTGGAAGACTGTGCAAGGACGAGTGCAAGCTGGGTCCGAATCTGACGATTTGCGGCGACGAGCAGCACGAGGTAAATACAGCGAGGCTGCGCGCCGCGCTGCAAGGGCTGATAAGCGAGGCGCGATAGAGCATGCAACGCCTTCACGCCATCTACACGGAACGCCGCGAATGCCAGGACTGCCACAAATGCATTCGCGAGTGCCCGGTGAAAGCGATTCGCGTGCAGGACGGGTATGCGCGGGTGGTCCCGGAGAAATGCATCCTCTGCGGCAATTGCATTCTGGCGTGTCCGAACAATGCCAAGCAGGTTCGGAATGATCTGCCGATCGTAAAGGAGCTACTGTCGAGTAGGCGCAGAGTGGCTGTTTCTCTTGCGCCTTCGTTTGTGACGCAGTTTCCCGGGGTGCGGGCATCGCAGCTTGTTCATGCGCTGAAGCAGTTGGGGTTCTTTGCGGTGTCAGAGACAGCTCTCGGCGCCCAACAGGTCTCAGCCAGCGTGTTGCAGATGATGCAAGTGGACCCAAAACGTGTATGGATTTCCTCCGCCTGTCCGGCCGTCGTTGATTATGTCACCAAATACCATCCCGAATGCCAGGCCAACGTTTCAGCGCTGTTGTCGCCCCTGCTGACGCATTGCAGAATGATGCGCGCGCACTTCGGCAGGGATATTGCGACGGTCTTTGTGGGGCCGTGCATTGCCAAGAAGAGAGAAGCAGATCAGCACCCGGAGCTTCTTGACGCGGTGCTTACCTTTGATGATCTTGAGAATTGGCTTAATGAAGAGAACATCGATCTCGCTTCGGTCATCGAGACCCCGGACGATCAATTTGCCTTGGAAGAGGCGCGCGAGGGCGCTCTGTATCCCATCGAAGGCGGCCTGGTACCCGGCGTGACCCGGACTGGCGAAGTGAAGAGCTCGCAAGTCATGTCATTCTCAGGGATCGCGAATGTGGAGCAGGCTCTCAAAGGTATTGCGGAATGGAGACCGGAACACAGCATCTTTCTGGAGCTGACCGCTTGCGCAGGTTCCTGCGTGAATGGGCCGAAGGCTGCACGAAATACGTCGATTGCAAAACGGCGTTTTGAAATCCTCAAGTACGCCAAGCCGGCCGAAGAATCGTTCCGCGCAACCGACTTCGCGGTGACCAGTCCGTATGACCCCGTTCCTGTCCCACGGGCCCAATACAGTGAAATGCAGATTACAGAGGCCTTGCGCAGTGTGGGCAAGTATTCAGTGGAAGATGAGCTGAATTGCGGTGGATGCGGATACGAGTCGTGCCGCGACTTTGCGCGGGCGCTGATCGGGCGCGATGCAGAGCGCATGATGTGTGCGACCTACACCCGGAAGCTCGCGCAGAAAAAGGCCAATGCACTCCTGCAGAAGATGCCGTCGGCAGTGGTCATCGTTGACGATCAACTGAAGATCATCGAGTGCAATGCGAACTTCCTCCGGCTCTTCTCAGAGGAATTGAGCCATCCCAAGGAGCTGGAAGGCTGCTCGCTCGACTCGGTCATTCCGTTCTCGAACCTGTTTCAGCGCGTGCTCGAGTCCGGCGAGGACATTGTGAGCCACGACATCCGCTATCAGCGGAGCATTCTGAACACCAGCATCTTTGCCATTGAACCCCACCTGGTACTTTGCGGCACGTTCCAGGACATCACCGAGCCCATCTTTCAAAAAGAACAGATCATCAAGAGGGCCCAGGACGTGATTGAAAAGAATCTGAAAACGGTTCAACAGATCGCTTACCTGCTTGGCGAAAATGCCGCTGACTCCGAGATCACGCTGAACTCGATCGTGCGGTCGTTCAGCCCTGAGGATCTGGATGATGGCCAGGCCACGGGGATCAAGTGAAGGAAAGCGACCAAAGCTTTATTGAGGTCGATTTCTGCCAGCGAGCAAAGCATCGCCAGCTGATTTCGGGCGATGTGTTCCTCTCGGAAAAGGTGAAGGAAGACGGGCGTATCGTTTCCGTTCTGTCAGACGGGCTGGGAAGCGGCGTGAAGGCCAGTGTGCTGGCTACCATGACAGCTACGATGGCCCTGAAGTTCGCAGTCAGCACCATGGACACTCGCCGATCGGCGGAGATCATCATGGATACGCTGCCTATCTGCAGCGTGCGCAAGATCAGTTATTCCACCTTCACGGTGGTGGACACGGACGCTACGGGGCAGACGCGAATTATCGAGCACGGAAACCCCCCGTTTCTGCTGGTTCGGCCCACAGGCACGATCGAGATAAAAAAGACAGAGGTACGCCCGGAGCGGTGGCAGGATCGCGTGATCAGCTACACGGGTTTTGAGGCACAGCGCGAGGACCGCATCATCTTTTTCTCTGACGGAATTTCTCAGGCCGGGATGGGAGAATTCCGCACACCGTTTGGTTGGGGAGTGCCGAGCGTTGAGCAGTTCGTTCGCGAACAGATTCAAAAGCACCCGCACATTTCGGCACGCGAACTATCCCGCTCCCTCGTGTCCCGGGCGGAAGAGATTGACGGGCTATCGGCAAAAGACGACATCACCTGCGGCGTGGTCTATTTTCGAAGCCCGCGCCAGCTGCTTGTGATGACAGGCGCTCCGTTCAATCGCGCGCACGATCAGGATCTCGGGCGGCTCGCAGAACGAACGCCAGGCAGGAAGGTGATTTGCGGAGGAACCACAGCGAACATCATCTCGCGCTATCTCAACCGGCCGATCCAGATCGATATGCGGCAGGCGCGCGATTCTCGCGTTCCGCCATCGGCAAAGATGGAAGGTTTTGAACTTGTCACGGAAGGGATTTTGACGCTGGGTGAGGTGCTCCGGCTGTTGGAGGAGGGATTTGCTCCCGAAGAACTCAAATCCAATGCCGCCGTGCGTGTGGCGGGAATGCTGCTTGACAGCGACGTGGTGAAGTTCGCCGTCGGCACGCGCATCAACGAGGCTCACCAGGACCCCAATATCCCGGTTGAGCTCGACCTGCGCCGCAACATTGTAAAGCGGATCGCTCAGACGCTGGAGACGAAGTACATGAAGCGCGTAATTCTGCAATATGTCTAGCGGTGATCTCAACAGAAATCCATCGCGAGACTGCAAGAATAGCCGCGGCGTTAGCTGATGGCGCAAACCGAGGAGGAAAGAGGATGACAGAGCCGGCAGGAACTTTGACCCTGGAATCAGAGAACGGACGTCCGGTCACGACCGCGGAAGAACTGGACAGGCTTATCGCACGCGTGAAAGCTGCGCAGTTGAAGTTCGCGACTTATACACAAAGGCAGATCGATCACATCTTCCGAAATGCGGCGCTGGCAGCGGCAAATGCCCGCATTCCGCTGGCCGAACTGGCGGTGGAAGAAACGGGGATGGGCGTTGTGGAGGACAAAGTGATCAAGAATCACTTTGCATCGGAGTACATATACAACAAATACAAGGACGAAAAAACGTGCGGGATCCTGAGCGAGGAAGAAGAAGCGGGCACGCTGACGATTGCCGAACCGATGGGAGTGATCTGCGGCATCATTCCCACGACAAATCCTACGTCGACCGCAATCTTTAAGACGCTTTGCGCTTTGAAAACCCGCAACGGGATCATCATCAGTCCTCACCCACGCGCAAAGAAGTGCACCTGCATCGCGGCGCGGCTGGTGCTGGAGGCGGCGGTGGATGCGGGGGCTCCGGAAGGCATCATCGGATGGATCGATGAACCGACAGTTGAGCTCAGCAATCAGCTCATGCGCCATGGTGACATCAAGCTGATTCTGGCCACGGGCGGCCCGGGAATGGTGCATGCGGCCTACTCTTCCGGAACACCTGCGATCGGTGTCGGTGCGGGAAACACGCCCGTCGTGATTGACGAAACGGCCGATCAAACACGCGCCATAGCGTCAATCCTGATGTCAAAGACCTTCGACAATGGTGTGGTGTGTGCATCAGAGCAGGCGGTGATCGCGGTAGACGCCATCTACGATTCGATCCGCGACCGCTTTGCGAGGCATGGCGGATACATCCTGAAAGGCCCAGAGGTGGACGCAGTGCGCAAGATCATCCTTGTGAATGGCGCAGTGAATGCGAAGATCGTGGGACAGCCGGCGACCCGGGTCGCGGAACTGGCGGGCATCCGGGTGCCGCGAACGACCCAGGTGCTCATCGGCGAAGTAACAGAAACAACCAAAGCGGAGCCATTTGCCCATGAAAAGCTGACGACGATTCTTGCGTTGTATCGGGCAAAGGATTTCAAGAATGCGGTAGCCATCGCCGGAAAGCTGGTTGCGTTGGGCGGGACCGGCCACACTTCGGTGCTCTACACCGACCAGGATGGGCAGAGTGAGCGGGTGGCCTACTTCGGAGAGCAGATGAAGACAGCTCGCGTCCTGATCAATACACCTTCGTCGCACGGCGGTATCGGCGACCTGTATAACTTCAGCCTCTCGCCGAGCCTTACGCTGGGATGCGGCAGCTGGGGCGGCAATTCGGTTTCAGAGAACGTGGGTCCGAAGCACCTGCTGAACACCAAGATCGTGGCCAAGCGGGCTGAGAATATGCTGTGGCACAAGCTGCCGCGCTCGATCTACTTTCGCCGCGGCTGCCTGGCCGAGGCACTGAAGGAGGTCAAAGGGAAAAAGCGCGCGCTGGTCGTGACCGATGACTTCCTGTTCCGCAACGGATATGCCGATGATCTGATTGAGCAGCTCAAGAAACTTGGTCTCGAGGTGGATACTTTCTACCAGGTACAGGCCGATCCGAACCTGAGTGCGGTGCGCCGGTGCGTCGATGTTGCGAATGCCTTCCAGCCGGACGTAATCGTTGCGATTGGCGGAGGTTCGCCGATGGATGCAGCCAAGATTGCATGGGTAATGTACGAGCATCCCGAAGTCGATTTTGAGGATCTGGCGCTGCGCTTTATGGATATTCGCAAGAGGATCTACACCTTCCCGAAACTGGGGATCAAGGCGAAACTGATTGCCATCCCGACCACCTCGGGCACGGGATCGGAAGTGACGCCGTTTGCCGTAGTGACCGACGACGCGACGGGCAAGAAGTATCCGATTGCGGATTATGAACTGACCCCGAATATGGCGATCATCGATCCGAATCTGGTGATGAACCTGCCAAAGCTACTCACGGCGTCGGGGGGAATCGATGCCGTAACACACGCGCTGGAAGCGTATGTGTCGATCATGGCGAACGAGTTCACGGACGGGCAGGCGTTGCAGGCGCTGAAGCTATTGAAGGAGTATCTGCCTGGCGCCTACAAGCATGGCGCGCAGGACCCTACGGCGCGCGAGAAGGTGCATTACGCGGCGACCCTGGCCGGAATCGCGTTTGCCAACGCTTTTCTGGGAGCCTGCCACTCGATGGCGCACAAGCTTGGCGCAGCTTTTCACCTTCCACACGGGCTTGCAAATGGCCTTCTGATTTCGAACGTCATTCGCTATAACGCAAATGACAATCCAACGAAGCAGGCTGCATTTTCACAATATGACCGCCCCAAGGCACGTTGCCGTTACGCAGAACTCGCACAATATCTCGGCCTTGGCGGCGCCGGGAAGGATGAGCAGGTGAAAAACCTGATTCAATGGGTGGAAGGCCTGAAGCGCGACCTGGAAATTCCAAAGAGCATCCGGGATGCGGGAGTGAATGAGGTCGAGTTTCTTTCGAAGCTTGATTCACTGGCCGTAGACGCCTTTGACGATCAGTGCACCGGGGCCAACCCGCGCTACCCGCTGATTTCAGAATTCCGGGCTATTCTGCTGGACAGCTACTACGGCCGCTCGTTCGTCGAGCTGGCGGAGCGGCCGGAGGCGAAATCCGCCGAAGAACACACTGCCCTCGATGAAACCAGGGCCGAGGTTCCTTCAGAAGCGTAATCGCGAGAAGATTCACGGGCTCGTCGCGTACCTCACCGCCGGCATTCAGACTTGACTGGTCCCGTGCCGACGTTCTCGATGCGCGTGCCTTGTGCCGTTGTGCTTCAGCTAAAAACCGGCTCCTAGATTGAAAATTCTGACACGGACGAAGTGGAAACCGAAATTCCGTATATATAGTTAGTGGGGCGGCGGAAGTCGGACTTTCCAGGGCGCTGAAATCGGGTTCGCTGTTTCTCTGTAAGGTGCGAGAATAGCCCACACGATTGGGCACACAACACTGCGTTAGCAAGAAGGAGTGTCGATGCGGCGAAGAGAATTCTGCAAACTCATGGCGGCTGCGGCCGCGGCCAGGTCACTTTCCCTCAGAGCCCAGGCCGGTAACGCGACGCAGACCGCTGCGTTCCACGAGTTCGATACCTATTCGCAAGACTATGCAAAGTTTTGCGCCACGCCGCCTGACCAGCGATCTTTTTTTGCCCTGGAGGGCGGGCAGATCGTAAAGGAGAGTTTAGACCAAGCGAACTGGAAGGCGACCGAATGGGGCGATTCTCCCGAATTGCCAATACCAGGCGGCTCATGGGATGGAGTGCCCATGGATTCTCCGATCGCCGATCTCGCCGGCGACGGGCCGTACAAGCCGAACTGGGATTCTTTGCTGCAATATGAGGCGCCGGAATGGTACCGCGATGCGAAGTTCGGCATCTGGGCTCACTGGAGTCCGCAGTGCGTTCCTGAAGCCGGCGACTGGTACGCCCGCAACATGTACATGGAAGGCTCAAAGCAATACAAGTACCACCTGGATCATTACGGGCCGCCGTCGAAGTTTGGCTACAAGGATCTTTGCGCGCAGTGGACGCTGTTGAATTGGGAGCCCGACGCGCTGATCGAGCGATATAAGAAAGCCGGCGCCAAGCTGTTTATCGCGCTCGCCAATCATCACGATGGATTCGACGCGTGGGACTCGCAACATAATCCCTGGAATGCGGCCAAGCATGGACCGCATCGCGACGTTGTGGGAACCTGGGCCAATGCAGCGCGCAAGCAGGGTCTGCGCTTTGGCGTCACCGTGCATCAGGCGCGCAACTGGTGGTGGTTTCAGACATCGCACGGCGCGGACACGAAAGGGCCGTATGCGGGCATTCCCTATGATGGAGACCTGATGGCTGCGGAGGGGAAAGATCAGTGGTGGGAGGGACTTGATCCGCAGCGGCTTTATGGCGTGAAGCACCCGTTCAATGCCCTTCCGGACATCTCGTATGTGAAGAACTTCTACGATCGCACGCGGGACCTGATCGATCAGCACGATCCCGACCTGCTCTATTTCGACAATTCGCTGCTTCCGCTTGGGTGGGGCGGCATGAATGTGGGATCGTACTTCTACAACCACAACCTCAAGACTCACGCTGGAAAGATGGAAGCGGTACTGAACATCAAGCAGGTTCCTGATCGTCTTGCCAAGGCCGTGATCGCAGATTATGAACGCGGCTTGACGGCCAGCATTATGCCATACGCATGGCAGTCGGAAACCTGCATCGGGGACTGGCACTACAACCGCGAGCTTCTGGAACAGGCAGGCGAGTATGGCGGCTACCTGGAACCCCGCGACGTGATCCATTGGATGATTGACACGGTAAGCAAGAACGGAACGTTCATCCTTAACATTCCAGGCAAACCGGACGGCACAATCGATCTGAAGGAAATTGCTGTCCTCGACAAGATCACCGCGTGGATGCAGGTAAATGGTGAAGCCATCTACGCGACCAGGCCGTGGAAGATTTACGGCGAAGGACCAAACGCGGTAAAGAGCGGATCCTTCGAGGGCAATAGCGTGAGCAAGCTGGGCGTGAACGACATCCGGTTCACGCGCAACAAGGCAAATACGGTGGTCTATGCGATCGCACTTGGCTGGCCTACCGAGGCAGTTATTATCAAGGCGCTTGGAACTGCGGCGAGTACGCAGCCCGGAAAGATTGCCAACGTTCAACTGATCGGCACCGATGAGAAGCTCCGGTGGAAACAAACAGGCGACGGACTGCGCGTAGAAACGCCGCGGGGTTATCGGCCACCGACCGATTTTGCCGCGGCGTTCAAGGTTTCGCTGGGGTAGAAACTCCCTGCCCTATGGGATTGTGACCGAAGTTAAATTCGACTGCGTGCTTTCATTCCCCGAGCTGTCGACGCTGGTGACGTAGTACTCGTAGCTGACATTGCTCTGCCCGGTCGTGTCGGTATATGAGGTTTGCGTGACTGGCGACGAATTCAGGCGTTGGTACGAGGAACCGCCGCTGATCGTGCGATAAACGTTGTAGCCAACAACTGGATCGGTGGATGAGGTTGGTGCGTTCCAGCTGAGTGCCACCTCATGCGGCTCTGCTGTTCCGCTCAAGCTGATCACGGTTGATCCGCCTCCAGAGCAATTGCTCGTTATTGTCACATTCCCCGTTGCTGCACCGGTCGATGCGGGGTCAAATTGAATGTTCAACGTTGCGGACTGGCCCGGGTTTAACGTAATCGGAAAAGTGATCCCGGTAACCGAAAAACCACTGCCGCTCGCTGTGGCGGAATTCAATGTTACGGCTGATGTCCCGGTGGAGGTAATGGTGATGGACTGGGTCGCGGGCGTATTGATCACGACGTCACCAAATGCGACGCTGCTGGAGTTCACGCTTATAGACGCGGTTCCGGTGTTCAACTGAATGGAGAAGGTTTCAACCACGCTCCCCGAAGTTGCCGTCAACATGACGGACTGCGCGGAACTCACAGCAGACACGTTTGCGGTGAACGATGCGCTTGTTGCTCCGGCGAGCACGGTCACAGACGCCGGCACCGAGACCGCGCTGCTGCTGCTTGCCAGGTTGACCACCAGACCGCCGGTCCCCGCCGCAGCATTCAGGGATACTGTGCAGGCGTCGCTTCCCGCACCAGTTAGGGAGGCGTTGCCGCAGGAGACTCCATTGAGCACACCCGGGGCCGCTACTCCCGATCCCGTCATGTTCACAACGAGGTTGCCGGTGGATGAGTTGCTGGAGATGGTGAGAACGCCGGTGAAGTTACTTACCTGACTTGCATAGAAGCTCAGCGTCAAGGTGGCTGATTGTCCCGGGTTGAGCGTAAGTGGAGTGGTAATGCCCGACGAAGTGAACAGAGAGCCGACAATCGACAGCCCTGAGATGGTAACCGGCGCGGTTCCAGTGGAACTCAACGTAACGGTCTTCGTGGCAGTCTGACCCACCGTGAGGTTGCCGAAAGCGACCATGGTAGAACTGACCGTCAGGGTTGGCGTGGATGTATTGAGTTGAAGCGTAAAAGTCACTGAAGTATATTCAGCGGTTGCCGTGAGGGTTGCACTTTGGGAGGAGGTCGAAGCGGAGACAGTGGCACTGAATGCAGCGCTCGTTGCGCCTGCAGGAACAGTGACCGATGCAGGAACCGAAACCGAACTGTTGTTGCTGGCAAGACTGACGACCAGTCCTCCGGCCAGGGCGGGAGAGTTGAGGCTCACTGTGCAAGCATCTGTTCCTGATCCCGTCATCGAGGTTTGAGAGCAACTCAACCCAGTCAGTGGCGACAGACCCGATGCGGTCATGTTCACAACGAGGTTGCCGGTGGATGAATTGCTGGAGATCGTGAGAACGCCGGTGAAGTTACTTACCTGACTTGCATAGAAGCTCAGCGTCAAGGTGGCTGATTGTCCCGGGTTGAGCGTAAGTGGAGTGGTAATACCCGACGAAGTGAACAGAGAGCCGACAATCGACAGCCCTGAGATGGTAACCGGCGCGGTTCCAGTGGAACTCAACGTAACGGTCTTCGTGGCAGTCTGACCCACCGTGAGGTTGCCGAAAGCGACCGTGGTGGAACTGACTGTCAGGGTTGGCGTGGATGTATTGAGTTGAATTGCGAAATTTACCGATGCCGAATCAGCGGTTGCGGTCAGGGTCACACTCTGCGCCGAAGTCGATGACGATACCGTGGCGTTAAATGCAGCGCTCGTAGCCCCTGCAGGGACAGTGACCGATGCAGGAACCGAAACCGAACTGTTGTTGCTGGCAAGGCTGACTGCCAGGCCACCTGTCGGAGCCGGAGCACTGAGGCTCACCGTGCAAGCATCCGTTCCTGCACCCGTCATCGAGGTTTGAGAGCAACTCAACCCAGTCAGTGGTGACAAACCCGATCCCGTCATGTTCACCGCGAGGCTTCCAGTAGACGAAGTGTTCGAGATTGTGACCGCACCGGTGAAGGAACTGACCTGATTCGGCTTAAAGGTGAGCACCAGGGTGGCCGTTTGTCCTGGGTTGAGCGTGAGTGGAGTGGTAACACCGGACGCGGAGAACTGAGATCCGGAGACCGCCAGCCCGGAGATGGTCACTGGAACGTTCCCGCTTGAAGTCACGGTCACGGATTGCGTTGCCGTTTGGCCAGCTATCACGTTGCCGAAGCTGACATTGGTTGAACTGACACCTAGAACCGGGTCAGCGGCATTCAATTGAATTGCGAAAGTGTGAGAAGCCGATCCTGCACTCGCGGTGAGAGTGGCAGTCTGGGCGGAAGTCGAGGAAGAGACCGTCGCCGTGAATGATGCACTCGCAGAGCTCGCCGGAACGGTGATGGATGCAGGAACCGAGACCACGCTATCGTTGCTTGCCAAGCTGACGACCATGCCGCCGCTTGGCGCCGCGGCATTCAGCGAGACCGTGCAGGCATCGGTTCCGGCTCCGGTCATGGAAGAGTTAGTGCACGAGATCGCCTTCAGAACCGGCACACCGGTGCCGGCAAGAGCCAC
>DATKPJ010000003.1:0-5531 GCA_035524195.1 Occallatibacter sp. | reverse complement strand
CTGCCGCTCTTTCGGTTGCTTGATGCGAATCAAGCTCCACGGACGCTGCTTCAGCGAGTCAGTCAGCTGATCCAGATTGTCGGTAGCGACGCGCAGGTTTTCCACCGTGTCGTCGATCTTGTAGTCGTTCGCACGTACCATGACCTGCATGTCATTCAGTAATTGCTTGGCTTGCTGCAAAGTGTTCTGCAGTTCGACGAGATCTTTGCGGACCGGCTCCCGAACATCGGTAACAGCGCCATCCACGTTCTCGATGGTGTCATCCGCGTGCTGGCTGAGTGCGGTCAACTGATCGGAAAGACGATCGATCTTGGGTCCTTCGGTCGCCAGTATCCCGTTGACGTGATCCAACACAGCTTGAATCTTCTTTTGCGTAGGCGGGCCCGTCACGGTGTTCAGATTGGCGAGAAGATTTCGTGCATCCCCACTGATGCCGTTAAGCTCTCCCTGTGCTTGCGTGATGAGCGCATTGGCATTGTCGGCGACAGCGGCCATCTTGCCGGCGATCTCATCGAGGCTGGCGGCTTCCTGGGACGAAATGGCGGACCCCGGCGGGAGCCGTTTAGCGTTATTGCTACCAGTCGTGATCGACAGTGCTGCGCTGTTCATGATGCTCACCAGCCCGAGCTTGGCCACGGACTTCTCATTCAACGGAGTACCTTGTTTGATTTCGATGAGGATTTCTATCTTGGTGGGATCGGCTGTCCAAGGACGGACGGCTGTCACTTTTCCAACGTTGATTCCCCCAAAGAGCACTTCTGCTCCTGACTCAAGTCCACCGGCGTACCGCAGATAAGTTCGATAGGGCACCGTTTCCCCGCTGAACTGGGCGTGCATCAGGTAGATCACCGTAAACGCCAGCAGCGAGAAACATGCCAGGACGAAGGCCCCGACTTTTGCTTCGGTTGTCATTCTGAAGCCTCCTGAGTCTGCAGGTATTTTTCGAAGTAAGCGGCTACCGCTGGCGTCTTTGTCATATCTTCAGGAATACGATCAAGGAACTGCCGCACACGAGGATTCTGGCTCGCCCGGAATTCGTCCTTGGTTCCAATTGAGGTAAACCTGCCCTTGTACAGCATCGCGATGCGGTCGGCGATTCGGAAGGCGCTCGGCATTTCATGAGTCACGACGATGACGGTCACCTGAAAAACCTCTTTAAGGAGAAGAATGAGTTCATCGAGTTCCGCTGCGACAATGGGATCGAGGCCCGCGGAGGGCTCATCGAGCACCAGAATCTCGGGCTCAAGTGCAAGCGCACGCGCGACCGCAGCTCTTTTCTTCATGCCTCCCGACAATTCCTGCGGGCGTAACTTCCCGAAGTCGCCCAGACCTACCAGCGCCAACTTCATCCATACGACCAGATCAATGATGGGAGGCGCGAGCTTGGTGTGTTCTCGCAGAGGAAGAGCGACATTCTCCTCTACCGATAGCGAATTGAACAGCGCTGCGCTCTGAAACGCCACACCCATGGAGTGGCGGACAGATTTTAGTTCGGTTTTTGAGCAGTGGTTAACCTCAACCCCTTTCACTGAGACGCTGCCCGACTTGGGGCGCTCGAGAGCAAGAATCTGGCGCAATAGTGTGCTCTTGCCAGAACCGCTGCCGCCCAACAGGACCATCGTCTCTCCATGCTCGATATCGAGATTGATCCCGTCCAATATGCGGCGCCCGTCATATTCGACTACCAGGTCGCGAATGGAGATGATTGGCATCAGGATTTCACCGTGAAGTAGAAGATGGCGGTGAAGACAGCGTCGGCCACAATGACGAGGAAGGTCGACTTCACCACCGCGCTGGTTGTGGAACGGCCTACCGAATCGGGCCCTCCGCGGACGCGGAAGCCTTCCAGGCAGCCAACATGAGCGATGATGGTGGCGAAGGCCACGCTCTTGACAAGTCCTGTGATTACGTCGCGCAGCACGATGGCGTCCAAGACATAGCGGAGGTAAAGTAGCGGAGCGAGTCGGGTGCTGAAGAACATAAACAAATAACCCGCCAAAATGCCGCAAACGTTCGAGATGATACTGAGACAAGGAACACTGATCAGCGCCGCCAGATATTTGGGCGCTAATAAGAACTCGACCGGTTCGAAGGCCATGACTCGAAGGGAATCGAGTTCCTCGGTCACCTTCATGGTTCCGATCTCCGCCGCGAATGCCGAGCCTGACCGCCCGCTGACCGCGATGGCGGTGAGCAGAGGGCCGAGTTCACGCGTGAAACCTACGGCAACGAGATCGATGACATAGTGCATGGCTCCAAAACGCCGCAGTTCTGAGGCACCTTGCATGGCCAGAATGAAGCCGGTGCAAATTGCCATCAGCGCCACCATAGGTAGCGCATCCACGCCAATCTGCAGCATCTGGCGCACCGCTGCCTGCCAGCGGTGGCGGTTGCCGACGAAAGGTAACACGGTCTTCATGGCGCGCAGCGTGGCCCATAGCTGAATGTTCAGACTTCCGACATAGTCGAGTTCAGAGATGGTCCTTTTTCCGACGCCTTCGAGAGCCGTTGCCATCAGGACACCTTCAACGCTGTGGAAGCACTTCTAGAGCCATTGGTCCCGAACAGGTCCAGGAGACCCGTGACTTCGAACAAATGAAGCACCCGACCTTGCAGCCCAACCAGGCACAGGTTGTTCCGCCGATTACGCGCGATCTTGAGGGCTTCGACGAGAGTCGCAATACCCGAGGCATCGATGTAGGCGACATCGGTCAGATCAACCAGGACGGCTCTTGCCGATGCCCTTAGCAGCACGGAGAGAAGCTGGTCACGGAAGGCAGGCGAAGAGTCAATGCTAAGACGTCCCCGCAAGCGCACGACGGTTCTCTCGTTGCTCTCTTCCATCGAGACCTGAAGATCGGTGGCACTAACCATGCCGCTCGTCAACTCATTCCCCCTCTGCTGGATGCACCCGGTTTCGTCGCTATATTTAAGGATCAATCATCGGCATCCGTGCCAACTGCAGATCGACGAGCAGCCCGACCCGCCAATCAATCTGAAAAAACAGTGCCGTTTGCCGCCCCGAAAGGACCTTGCGAAACGCGGCAAAGTATTTCAGTCTCAATTGCATGATCGATTCCTCGACGGCCGCGCGCTTGCGCACGTAGCTCTCGGCCTGTTCGCCGTTCATCGTGTCGAGATTTTGCAAATAGTCCTTAATCAGCGCAGCTTTCGTGTCGTTGATTTTCGCTAGATCGGCCGCGTACTGGTCGTAAACTGGCCAAAATTGTTCAGCTTGGGCGCCCGTCAGCTGCATGTTGGCCGCAACAATCAGCTTCTTCTGTGATCGCACGTTTTCCCTGAGCAGTTTGATGTCTTGATCGATTTGCACTTGATCGTCATCGCCCTGCGCGGACTTGCCGGCCGATGGGTCAGGCTTGTCTTGCCGCGAAGCGGAGTCTTGGGAAAAAGAAAGGTTAGGAGTCGGCAGCAGCATCACAATGAGTGCTGCAACAGCGAACAGGTGTTTTCTATGCATTGATTCCCCTTTGGGCGATTGATTGGCAACCATGCGGAACTGCTGCGACGCCCGTTGGCGCGAGCTCGTTCTCCTTCCAGCATCTAGCGTTCCATTCAAAGCCTGAGCGCGCGTTCGAATACCAAGTCGGTCTCTGATTCCTGTCCCAATGAGCTACGAAGTTCGGACGAGCGGTGAGATTGTTGGGTTGTCGTCGGCAGCAACGTAAACTGTCGAAACATTCGTTGAGTACCGACAGATTGCGCGCGTTCGTGCAATCGTTGGTGACTTCCGTTTCGCATTTTGCAAATTTGAGCCGGGTTCTCCTCAGCCCTGATCTATTCAGGAGTCCGGCCTATCGCGTGGATGATCTCGTCATTCGCCTGGCTGTAATCGAGTTCTGACTGCAGAAGCAACGTCTGGGCGTCGAGTTCCTGCGCTGTTCCCATATCGGCCTGGGAACCGAGGGCCTCTCCCCGCACCAGTTGCTGATGCAGAACTCGACTGGATTCCGTTCGCAAGGCCAGCAGTTCCTCAGATACCTTCCGCATTTGGTCGGTCCTCTCCAGCTTGTTGTAGGCCGTCTGTACGGCCAGTTCGACCTCATCGCTCAGACGCGCAAGGTTTTCTTTCGCCTGTGACAACTGAGACTCGCGCTCGCGGAGTAGCGAACGCTTGCGACCCGAGTCGAACAGATCGTAGCTGAAGTGAACTCCGAAACTGCCGAAATTACGGGCGAGAAACGGAACGTTATTTTGGTAGCTGTAACGAGCGAAGGCGTCCACATCCGGCACATAAATATCCGTTTTTGCCAGGCGAACACTGGCTTTTGCTTTCTCCACTTCGTTTCGCGCTTCCACGATTTCGGGATGAGAAGCGAGCGCCTCAGCCACGCAAGTTTCGCGCGCGCAGGCCGGCTCCGCTCCCACAGTGTTGGGATCAAGATCCAGAGCAGTCGTGAGAGGAAGTCCGATCGTATCGTTGAGCTGCAGCTTAAGGTCGGAAAGCTGTAGGTCAGTAGTCAGGAGCTCCTGTTTTGCCTCGAGCAGTTGCGCGCGGCTTTCGATCAGGTTTTCTTCCATAACGCTGCCGTATTTCACCTGCTGGAGCCGTTCGCTTTGCAGATCCTGCGACGCTCTGATTCTGGCTTCGGTGGCAGCACGGTGAACCTGGGCGATCAAAACCTTGTAATAGAGCTGGTGAACTCGCAGAGCAACATCGTTCTCGGTTTGTTGCGCCTTCTGTTGTGAGGTCTTCAGCTCCGCTCGCGCCATGTCGTTCACAGGCCGGATCTTCAGTAGTGTGGTCAAAGGTTGCGTAAGTTGAGTACCGCTGGTCGCGAGGTTCACGCCACCCTGATTGATTGTCGACGTCCCCGGGGGAATGGGGCTACCTGCGACGGTACCGAGACTACCTGCTGAGAGTTGTATCAGCTGCGTGTCGGTCAAATGTAGGAAGTTGCTTTCATTTCGAATAGTGGGAAAATATGCGCTTTTCGCAAATTCTTTGGCGTGCTGCATCTCCTCGACTTTGTATCCGGCAATGTGGATGGTGTGGTTGTGCTGCAGCGCCAACTGCACGGCCTCGTGCAACGTGATGTGGCGCGGAGGAGCGGTATTGCCTGGCTCCTGGGCAAAAGCGAAAACACTCGACACCGCTAAAGCAAATGTAAGGTGCAATCTACGTTTCATGATTTTCCCTCTTTCACCGGCTGCAGCGTGCTGAGGTGGCCATAGTTCAGCGGTGACTTGCGCAGCAATGCGGTCAAAAGAAGAGCCACAAGGCAAGTCCACGCCACCAGAAGAAACCCATCGTTGAGGCTCAGGGCGTGTGCCTGAAGACGCAGCCGGGCCCCGACCAGACCGACAGCACGGGCGCCAGCTTCAGCCGCACCAAATGATTTGGCGTAAACGCCTGCCGCCAGGGCGTGAAGATTTCCGTCCGTTATCCAGCTTCCCCTGGCCGCGTGTAGACCTAAAAGGTTCGAGTGCAGCTTCTCGCGCTCGGCGAGAAAGTGGCCCATGTACACGGCGCCCGTGGTTCCACCGAACAAGCGGATCGTGTGAAAGAACGC
>DATKPJ010000002.1:0-7802 GCA_035524195.1 Occallatibacter sp. | reverse complement strand
CGCTTGGCGAGAATTGCTGCACACCTTGCGATTACTAAGACTTGCAAGCGGCGGTGCGCTTACCCCGTATCAGAGCAGCGGAATTGCGTGACGAGAATCTGTCAGGTGACAACCGACGCGACGATCCGAGTCCTTCTTATGTAGCGCACGAACGATTCTTGGCTCGAAAGGAGATCGTTGCACAAACTCATCCCGTCACAGGACCGCGTGTTGAAAGCGTGGCTCCCTCCGCCACGCCGCGGCTGCTTTTGTGGTTAGCTTTGTAGTTCATCGGGAGACGGGAATCCTGACCTAGAATTACGACGACACCGCGGGAACAGAGTCGTCGCATTCCAGTTCAACCTGCTGAATGTTTGGGCCTGAACCCAAGCACTCCGAGGTATCGTGCTCATTCCTGATCCTCATATTTCGGGTCATAATTGATTTCGAATTAACGGGGGATGCGTGCACCCCTCTATCTCAGGTTCTCTGGCTGAGCAGGTTTTTCCTAAGAGGCAGTTTTCGGCGACACATTTAAGCGGCGGCCGCCGTCCCGGGTTTGAAGAAGGCGAGCAATTCGGCATTAATCTCATTTTTCAATGTTGAGCACATGCCGTGTGGCGCACCCGGGAAGACCTTCAAAGCCGCTCGTTTGATGATTTTGGACGAGAGCATGGCCGAGTCTGCAATGGGCACGATCTGGTCGCCATCCCCGTGGAGGATAAGCGTCGGTACATCGAACTTTTTCAGATCTTCAGTCTGGTCGGTCTCCGAGAACGCTTTGATGCAGTCGTAAACCGCTTTGTGTCCGGCTTGCATCCCCTGCAGCCAAAATGAGTCGATTAACCCTTGTGAGGGTTTTGCACCGGGGCGATTGAAGCCATAGAAAGGGACGGCAAGTTCCTTCCAGAAGCTCGACCGATCCGCAAGCACGGCAGCGCGGATCTGATCAAACGCCTGGATTGGAGTGCCGTTTGGGTTCGCTGCCGTTTTCAGCATCAATGGCGGTACGGCGCCAATCAAGACTGCCTTGGCCACGCGCTTTGTGCCGTGGCGCCCGATGTAACGGGCGACTTCGCCTCCGCCGGTGGAATGGCCAACGTGTATGGCATTCTTCAGTTCGAGCTTCTCAACGAGAGCTGCAAGATCATCAGCATAAGTATTCATATCGTGGCCGCCCCAAGGTTGGCTTGATCTCCCGTGACCCCGGCGATCGTGCGCAATGCAGCGGAAACCACGGTCGGCAAGGAAGATCATCTGGTCTTCCCATGCATCTGCACTGAGAGGCCAACCGTGACTGAATACAACTGGCTGCCCTGTGCCCCAATCCTTGTAGTAGATCTGGGTACCATCTTTCGTCGTAATCGTCGGCATATAGTTTCTCCTTTTAAAGTGCAATTGTTCTCGAGCTTTTCAGTCCCTGCTCCGATCTGCTGGGGGCCGATTCACCATCCGGGCCTCCATCACGGTCCGAACACACTCTCTTGCACTCTGCATTCCAACGGACAACCAGGTCGCCATCGACCTTTCTTCTGCGAGTTTAGTCTCGGGCCCCGAAATGGCCGCCACTTTATCGCTGGGCGAGATGACAGGCGTTCGTCACATGCCAATGATCGCCGATTGATTTAACTATTAACGCAAATCCTAGTCCTGCAAAGTCAGAGAGTTAGCTTTGCGCAGAAACGGCCATGAGGATGCAGATTCATGCGCGACGGCGCCCAAGGAGCGCTTGAACATAATGGCAACTTCTCCGGTACCGGCAACCATTCCGTCACCTGCACCTGCGGCGCCCAAGGTGGTTGAGCACCCGCCTTCACCTCTCAAACCAGCCTGGCAGAAGTATGGAACGCCGCTGATCGTCGTCATTCTAGCGCTAGCCGTGGTTGTAACGATTACCCGGAACTGGAATGCCTGGGAAGGCGGCCACATCGAGCAAGTGACAGACGACGCTTATGTTCGTGGCGATCTCACGCCGTTAAGCACGAAGATTGCTGGCATCGTCCGGGAGGTAAGCGTCTCTGACTTTCAGACCGTCCATCGCGGGGACCTGCTTGTTCAGTTGGATGACGATGATTATCGGGCACAGGTAGCTCAGGCACTTGCGGCAGTGGAAGCTGCGAAGGCAGCAATCGAGAACAATCGTCGCCAAAAGCAACTGCAACAAGCCAAAATCGACCGCGCGCTAGCTGGGGTGAACCAGGCGGAAGCGGAGATCTCGGCGGCTCAAGCTGGTATTCAAGCCGCGCAGGCCGATATCGACCGTGCTCTTCCAGAGCGCCGTCGGCAGGAAAACCTAATCGCAACCAACTCCACAACTCAGCAGAAAGTAGAACAAGCAACTTCCGCTGAGGAAAGTTCACGCGCTCAGCTTGTAAACCGTCAAGCCGATTTGGAGCAGTCCAAGGCCGCGCTCAAGAGCAGTCAGTCGGGCGTGGATGCCGAACGTCGTGGGCTTGATGTTCTAGGATCCCAGGAACTTCAACTCATTGCCGATCTCCACGCAAAAGAGGCGGCACTCACCGTGGCACAGGTGAACCTCGGCTACACGAAGATCGAAGCTCCAGACGATGGCAGCCTGGGCGAGAGGCAGGTTCGACCTGGACAGCTGGTATCTCCTGGAACCCAAGTCATTCCATTTGTTAGCAGAATTAAGTGGGTGCAGGCCAACTATCGCGAGACACAGCTCACAAATGTCAAGGTCGGCGACCCCGCGGAGATTCGGATAGATGAGTACCCAGGCAAAGTGTTTCGCGGCAAGGTCATCGAGATTGCGCCCGCCAGCGGTTCACAATTCGCATTGCTGCCACCCGACAATGCCACCGGCAATTACACGAAGGTCGTGCAAAGAATCCCAGTAAAAATTGCGCTCGACGACCAAACTATCGCTACCACACTGCAGCCGGGTCTATCCGTGATCGCGACCGTTCGCACAAGGCACTGATTGGAACGAACGATGTCTTCATCGGTGACCACACTTCGACCTTCACCCTTCCAGGTCGCGAGAGCCACTGCTGCGGGGTTGCCGAGTGAGATCTCGAAAAGTCCGCTGCTCGGGATTCTGGGTGTAATCATCGGCGCTGGCGTGGTCACACTTACGGGCCGGATGATTTCTCTCGGTCTCGCCGATCTCAAGGGCGGTATGGGATTTGGTTTCGATGACGGCTCTTGGATCAGCAGCTCCTACAACATTGCGCTGATGTTTATTGGGCCATTTACGGTGTATCTGGGGGCTCTATTGGGAGCGCGGCGAATTTTACTGCTTGCCGCGACCTCGTTCACATTGATCTGCCTGCTGGCTCCGTTCATCCACAATTACAGCCTCATGATCGTTGTCATGGTTTTGGCCGGGCTTACCTCAGGTACCTTCTACCCCCTGACGCTGACTTTTGCGCTGCGCAACATTCCACTTCGATTTCTTCCGTACACCATCGCGCTGTATGCCACCTTTGTGGATGGAGCCGTCAATATTGCGCCATCGCTATACGGTTGGTACCGAGAGCACCTTTCATGGCACTGGATATTCTGGAATTCCGCAGTCATTACGGTGTTCATGATGATTTGCATCTACTTCGGAATTCCCAAACCACCCGCGGCAAAGGAATCAGATCCGGCTCCAAGCTTTGCCGGTTTTCTGTACTGGAGTGCGGGACTGGCGATGCTTTACGCAGCCATCGATCAAGGCGAACGGCTTGACTGGTGGCGTTCCGGCCTTTTCAATGCTTTGTTCTTCGGAGCTGCGTTCCTCGTCGTCTGCGCCATCGTGAGACGTCTGCGAATGCCTAACCCCCTGGTCGCAGTTCCCTATCTTCGGCAGTGGAACACCATCCTGCTGGCAATCGCGCTGTTTTTCTTTCGGTTCTGTCTGGTGTCAACCATCATCCTCATTCCGCAGTCTCTGGCAGTTCAGGGATTCGTCGCCGATCAGATCGGCCCGGCGGTTATTTGGAGCGCTCTCCCGTTACTCATCATCGCGTTCATTGCAGGGCTCTTACTGGCGAACAAAGCGGACTCCCGTTTCCTCATGGCGTCAGGATTCGTGTGCATGGCCTTTGCCTGCTATATGAATGCCGATCTGACCAGCGCTTGGTCGGCCTCGAACTATGACCGCACTGAACTGCTGATGGGAGTTGGGCAGGCATTCGCGTTTATTGGTCTGGTCGGTGGCCTGATTTTGCAGGGGATTTTTTCCGGAGGGATGTCGAAGCCCGAGCGGATTTTGACGTTCTCCGCCTTCATTCACACGGTGCGCATATTTGGCGGAAACCTGGGTGCCGTTTACATGGGGCACTTCATCGCGCAGCGGGAGAAGTTGCATTCGAATCTCCTCGGCCTGCACGTACAGACCGGAAATTGGATCACGGATAGCAACATTCACCAACTGGCAACGGGACTCTTTTCAAGATCGTCCGGAGCTGCGGCAGCCACAGGTCGGGCAGTTGGCGTTATCAGTGCTCGGCTTCGTCTTCAGGCATACACGCTGAGCATAAACGATGGGTTCTATCTCGTTGCTTGGGGGTGCGCCGTCATGCTGCTGTTAACGGCCCTGGTGCGCCGGTCTCCGCTGAGTTATGGCGATCTCACTGCGATTCAAGAACAACTGCACGCCCCTGAGGGTGCGAAATCATGACTCCTGATCAAAATCCTTCAAATCGCCTATTCCGTCAGGGGGCGACAGTGCTCGTCTCCCTTTTCAGCTTTTTAACGTTTGCCCTGTCGCAGCAGCCAGAGTCGAGCATCGCGCGTCGTCTCAATCTGCATGAAGCCGTCGAACTGGCGCTGAAACACAACCACTCTGTGCGTATCGCGGCCCTTCATGTCGAAGAAAAGGAACACGCCAAGGAAGTCGCCAGAAGCGCCTACTTGCCGACACTTCGGAATGACAGCGGGTTTACGCACGCAACCGATACACAGTTCATCGGCATTCCCGAGGGTGCCTTTGGAACCGTAGGAGGTACTACGATTCCCCCCCGGCAATTCAACATCAGCCAGGGCGCCAAGAACTTCATCGTGAGTGGCACGGGGCTGACCCAACCGCTCACCGAACTTTTCAAAATCAAAGCGAGAAACGACATATCGCGCGCCGAGTTGAATGCGAGCCGTGAAAAGGCTCGAGGAGTTGAGAACGATGTGGCCCTGCAAGTCCGTCAGATTTATTACACCATCCTGGTAACTCAGTCTCAACACCAGGCCATCGAGGCGAAGATTCGCGCCGTCGAAGACGTGGAAGGTGAACGCGTGCAGCAAGTCAAGTACGGCAGCACCCTCGAAGTAGATCTGATCGAGAGTAAGGCCCAGTTACTGGAGGCGAAACAGGATCTGCTCGCGACCGAACTGCAACTCTCCGATCTGCGATTGAAGTTCAACGATCTGGTGGGGCTCCCGCTCAAGACTGATATCGCTCTCGATCCCGATGTTCCAGAGCCTCAAGACAACTGTGAGCGCGAGCAATGCATAGGACTCGCTCTGGAGTCTAACCCGGAAGTCACGGAAGCGCGGGCTGAAGTGGAAAAAGCCTCGGCCGGCGTGCGCTCGGCCAAGCGCGAATATATCCCCGATGTCGAGGGGTTCGCACGCTATAGCTACCAGGAAAACGTGCCGTTTCTCGCCCGGAACTTCGGGACCTTTGGCGTTCACTTTGGCTATGACCTGTTCGACGGGGGAAAGAAACGGGCCACACTTCGGGAGCGTGACTCTCAGTTGGCCCAAGCCAAAGAAAACCTAGCCCGAGTTCGCGACGAAGTCGAAGTACGAGTGCAAACTGCCTATAACAAGGTGGAACGCACGCAGCAAATGATCACGGTTTCCCGTGAACTCCTTGCCACGCGCCAAGAGGCCCGGCGAGTGTCCGCGCAGCAGCTGCAACGGGGCGCTTATCTTCCATCTCAAGCCGACGCCGCTGCGGCGCAAGAGTTCGAGGCCCAGACACTCCTGCTCCAATCGCAACTCGAATACGCTCAAGCGCAGGACGAGTTGACCGACGCGATCGGACAAACAGCAGAATGATCGATTCGAAAAGCATTAGGATACGAGGGACTACCGCCGTAACCCACCGAAAGTCAACGCATGTCAGCTGACATATGACCGTTCGCGTTCACTGACGAGGGGCTTATCTTTCGGCCGTTCTATTTGTGTTTGTCAATAAACTGAGCGAGGCGAGCATTCGCTCGCTTATATCGATAATCGCCGTCGAATAAGCCGAGTCATGTTCCTGGAACGCCCGGCGGAGGCGCTGGGCGGAATCATCAAGTTGTCCGGGGGCGATTTGCACGTCCGGCTCGGCCGCGGCGGTATTTGCGAGCGAGCTGCTATATCTGTGTAGGAAAAGGCTCAGCGCCTCTCGTTGTTCAGGGGTCAACTCGGATTCGGTTTCCATCAAGTCTCGATACCGCGAGAGACTCAGTTCAAGCACAAAGATTGATCGCAGCGCCGGTTGGGCCCGTTGCACATTCTCGCGCTCGATGATGTCTAGCTCTCGACTGCGTGTATGTCCAAATTCGAATTGTACGGAGTCCATCTGCGAGGCAAGAGTAGTGAAGTTCTCATTAATTTGACTTCGAAGATCCTGAATTTCGGACATAACTGCGGCATGGTCACTATCAGAAGAGCAGATTCCGAAACGCGCGAGCATTCGTAGGATCCGCGAGAATTGCTTCCGAATCTCTTCGGCATCGCTCTTCGTACCGAATCGATCAAAGATGAACCCCATGGCGATAATGCCCAACGCTACACCGATCACGCGATCTCGCGCGACGGTGAGGTCGGTCTGAACCTGAAAATCCTGCAAATTGATGAAGTAAAAAGCCAACGCAAGCTGTAAGCCGAGATAGGACAGCCGAGGGCTGGATGTGGCAACCCAGGCAGCGAGAGCTGTGACCGCTGCAAAAAAGAGGGTGAACCCAAAAATCGTGTCAAGATTGGGCAGGATCAGGATTTGAGCGGTAATTCCGATGACTAAACCACCGACGACATAACCTGCTAAGCGAAGAATCTGCTTCTGAACCGAGGTGCCGATGGTGCTCAGCGCCGTGACAATACAGGTGAGGACGCTCGTACTAATGCCCTGCCAGTCGAGCGCGTTATAGAGAACGTAGCAAACGCTTGAAGCGACGCATCCAGCAAACGCGAAGCGCATATATTCGGGATTCGTAAAGGCATCCGGGACGAACAAACGATGTTGCGAGGGAACTTGCTGGTGCGGAAAATTCTGAGGGGTCTCGCCACGATGAAAAACATCGATCATAAGATCGACGGTTCGTTCCATTTCCTCCAGGATCGGTATAGAGGCCGGCGGCCGCGCTCCGGGCGGCATTACCGCCTTAATAGCGCCCGACCGTCGAAGATCGTTTCTGACTCCCTCTATCCTCTCGGAAAGGTTTCGCAAACGGTCGGCATCATCGTCTGACACCGAGGTTGAGCCGCGTTGAAGATCCGCAGCGAGCTCTACGAGTCGACCCACTAGAGAAATCAGGGCACTGAGGTGTGCGCGCCGGGTCGGGTCTACGCCCTGCCGGACTAACGCTGTTCTGAGGCGACCCGTCCCGGTTATGTCGTACTGCAGAACTTTATCGCGGAGTGCTTCTGAAACGCCTCGGCGCTGAGCAATACTCTCCAAGACTCGCTGTGTCGTAAGCAGCAAATCGTTGATGGAGGTAATTAACGGGTCGGATCGATCAAACAGATGATAGACAGCCTCCGTAACCACAGTCACTCCCGCACCGACAGCGATTGCTGCTGCCTGCCAGAGAGTAGCGTCAACTTGAGCTTCGCTACCTAATGGTTGATCCCACACTGATAGGGTCGTGGCGATGAGGAAGCTAAGCCCG
>DATKPJ010000001.1:0-10527 GCA_035524195.1 Occallatibacter sp. | reverse complement strand
ACTTGATTGGTAAGCCCGCGCCCGAATTGATCGTAGCTCCAAGTCTGGTAGGTATTTCCATCCTCATCGACAACGGCGGTCAGCGCGTACGGCAGGCTGGAATCGCCATAGATGTACTGCTGCTCGGTCGTCGGGGAGGTTGAGTACGAAACCGACGCGAGTTGATCGTCCGTCGATCCGATGGAATTGTAGCTATAGGTCAATACCAGACCGTCCGGAGTTGTTACCGAACCCAGGGCTCCGCTTGAGAGGTAGCTGAACGTCAACTGGCGGCCATACGAATCGGTCACCGAGGTCAGTTCGTCTCCGGAATTATAGGCAAGTGTTTGTGTATAGCCATTCCGCGAGGCAATGGAGGTGGGAAGGCCAAGAATCGACGCAATCTCTGTGTAGGTCTCAACGGTGTCATCGTGGTCTGTCAGGGTCCACGTGGTGCCCGATCCCGTTAGGGTCATGTCAACGTCGTTGTCGGCGACGAACTGACTCCCATTGTAGGTAAAGTTGACGAGCCTGCCATCCGGACGCTCTGCCACGATCAGATCGCTCGAATAGAAAAATAAATAGCGGTCATAATTCGAGCGCCAGTCGGTACCGAGTGTCAGAGCAAATGTGTTCGGAACACCCATGCTGTTGTAGTAGCGGATAAAGCTCAGCTTGTTCTGGCCTGCCGTTTCATAATCGGTGACCGGTTCAAACACATTCCCTGTCCCCACATTAATCGGATCGCCGACTCCTACGCCTCCAGTTTGATTTTCTGAACAGCAGCCCATCTCTTTGGCGACTAGCTCCGGCTGAAAATCCCAATCGGCAAAGGGCACACCGGCCGCCAGCCATTCCAGATTGAAGAAATCGATAAGGGTCACTGTGGTATGCGTATCCCAGGTGTAGTACGAAGTCACCTCCGGAAGCTCGTCTCCAGCGCACGGATTTCCAGGTGGCACTGGCGCCGTTCCCTCGGAAGCAGAAACATATCCATAGCTGGGTGCAGGATCCACCTGCCCGGTAATCGGACCGGCTGCCGTGCATGTATCGGGATAATAGCTCCAGGCTTCCGAGATGGCCACTGTCTCGCCGTAATTAGCAACAAAGCCAATCGTGTCAGATGGCACAGTTTGAGGCTGCGCGAGTTGCTGTGCTGTCGAATTCGGCGCTTTGGTCGTGGTGACAGCATGAGCGGCGTCGGCATTTTCCTTGATGAATTGCGCGCGCGAAGCATTGACACCATGGCCGTTCGTCGAAGGGGTCAATAGCTTTATCACATGTATAGGAGCGGCAAAAGTCCGCGAGGAGACCCCTGGGAGCAGCGAGAGAAGAGATATCAGAACAAGGAGTTTCGTTTTCAAAAGCATCACACGCCTTCCTTTCCCCGCGCGTCGCGCAGTTCGCGACGGAACCAATCGAAGCCAGACGCCGCGCACGTATCACTGCAGCCCGGACTGCGTTGCCGAGATAGCGCAACCACCACTTCCGCCCGATGTCGTGCAAGCCTGGTTGTAAAGCGTCGAGAAATAAATGTTCGACGAATAGTCGATCACAACTCCACTGGGACCGCCGGATTCCGGCAACGTTCCATTGGGTGTAGCGCTTGTTGAGATCACGCCGCTGGTCGGGGCTGTAAATCCCATGGCACAACCGGTACTTTCACTCTGATTCGTACAAGGGTTCGTAGCAAATTGATCGCCGAATGCTAAGACGCCGAGGAATAAGTAATCCGGCCCTTCGTCAGAAGTGCACGGATTTCCTCCGTCGTTGCAAAACTCGGTGATTGGAAGCCCTGCCGCATAGTAGCCATTGGTGTAATTGGTGGCGAGTTCGGGTCCTGCCGTGGCAGCGCCCGATGTCATCACATTGCTGTTGATTGTGATCGCGTAAAGAGTGTTGTTCTGCGGGCCGGTTCCTCCGGCTACATAGAGGTGGCCGCTGGGTGGGTCGTTCGAAATATAGTATTGATTGTCGAAGCTGCCCGCGAATAGATATTCATAGCCGGCCCCGACTGTTGCTTCTGTTCCTGCAGCGCCGCTGCTGAAGTTGACTGGAAACTGGAAGACAGCGGCACAGGGACCACCGGTGCAGCCAGATGAATTGTCCGCTCCGGCAAAGGCATACGCCATGCCCGCCGCTGAATCCACAATCGTACCGTCATAGATACCAAAGTTATAATCCAACTGAGCCGACTTTGTGACTGACCCAGTGCTTGCATTAACGGCGTAAAGATAGCCGCACAACCCGTCTTCCGACCCTCCTACCGAACCACAGCTCAGCGACGGATTCACCTGGTAATCGCCAACGAAGATGTTATTGCTGGCCGAATCGTAGACTGGGAGAGCAAGGGCTGCGCCCGTCGAAGGATTCACGGTCACTGGCCAGGGACTGGTTGCCTCAGAAGGCGTGCTGCTCGTGAACACATTGATGAATTTGTGGAGGTCTCCCACGTCATCGCCGACATAAACATTCCCCGAGCTGTAATCGATGTATGCCGAAGAAAGGCTGTCGGTTGGGTTACCCGCAAAGGGAATGGAAATCATGCACGGCGCGGTGCAGTTCGGGAAGGAACTGTTGGAAGTCAAAGTGACCGGGCTGGCAACGGAACCACTCGACGATACCCACTTCAGGACAACCAAATCGGCATCGCCCGTCCTATTGTCCGTCTGGACGAACAATATCTGTGTGCCGTCGAGAGAGGTGGACACACTTGTGATAATCGCCCCGCCGGTGTTGTAAGCCCAGTAAACGGAAGGGTTCGGAGTGCAACCGCTATAAAGTTGATTGAATGCCACGATGCTCGCCTGGGTCGAGGAACCGGCCAGACTCGTATTGAAGACTGCAAAGTCATCTGTGCAATCTGCGGGATTACTGGTGAAGGTTGCAGGAAAGTTGCCAAGCCCAACGGTGCCGTTGGCGCCGATCAATTCGCTCCAGTCTCTCTGCGGAGAATCTGTTGTGTCGGGCGTGTTGAAACTAAGCTGGGCTGTGGGCGAACTGGGCGGTATCCGGGATGATTGAACGGGAGGCGGTATTAGCGCGTGCATTAAGCCGCGAGGCAGCACACCGCCGGGATATCCCGCATGGGTCGTGGGGACGACCGGTGCGGCAGAGGTTCCCGTGCTAGCTGTCGAACTCGCATTGACTGCTGATCCGGCCTGAAAAGAGGCAAGAGAAGTCGAAGGTCCAATTCGTGGGCCTGCCCCGCCACGGATCAGCTGTTCCATTTTGTAACGTGGATCCTCCACAATCTTCAGCCACCGATCGTATGTCCCGTTTTGCTGAGCTTGCGCGGAGGTCCCAGGGTTTGAGAAGACCGTGTGGTGCATCGACCAGTCCGAAATGAGATGAACAGGTTGAACAGAGGCTGACTTTCCAATGCCCGGCGGATTATTTTGACCGCATGCCGGTACTATCAAGGCGAGGACCGGCACCAGCGTTACAGCGATAAGAAGTTTCCGACGTCGCAAATCTGGCTCATTGGTGTTCACTTTTTCATCACCTCGCGGAAATGTCGATGTGTGCGGGAGGCCAACGCTTCCGTCGTGCCCGCAGTCAGAACGGTGACCAGGAAGGTGGCTGCGATTCGTGATGTGCGATTGGAGCGCACAAGATCAATCCCATTCGTTCGCTGGCGGCGGAACGCGCAAAGAAGTCACGAGAAGCACTCGAAGACCTCTTGACTCACGACATGCGCAGATTTGAAGGGAAGATCACCTGCCCTGCGGTGTTGGCCGCGAGCAGGAAAAATCACAGTGAAAAACGGCGGCACCTACGGGGAATGCCCCGGCGAAACTCGTAATTTGCTTCTGTGAAGCTGAAACGACTGTGACGTACTGCGATCCGGAGAGAATTGTCAAGGGTCGAATTGTGAATTTCTTGCTGGCAGCGTGTTCCTTGTCATACTTGCCCTCGCGATCTCGAATCTTCAAAATTGCGAGATCAGCGCCTCTCGATTGATCATGAATGCTGAACAGGAAAGGAAAGTCTTGTGGCCGATCAACCATACCGGGAGGCGGGCCGCCGTCTGAAGGCGGCACTTGTCAGCTATCAGCTTGGCCGAGCGGGAGTCGACCGTACGCTGAAAGAGGTTCCAGAAGACCCGGGCGAGGGCTGGGCTGAACTGGCTGAGCGCCTTCTAACAGGGATGATGCTGAGTCTTAACACGCCATTCGACCCGTCAAGCTTCGACCCATCTGGTGGCGGACCAGGAACCGTCCAATAGCGCCGCGAAATCTCAGTATGCGGCGAAGCTCATCGGTGTCTGCCTCTTGAGCATCTCGTCTCATCGATCAGGTACTCAACAATCCAACCAGGTTACCCAAGGGCTTCGCCGCATGCGCGTCGGGGGGGCAATGTTGCCGCCCGCGTTCGCGGGCCTCGAGTGAGGGCGGGCAAACGCGCGCCGGACACGAAAAATGCGGAGCCGGTCTTGCTGGCTCCGCGAGGGGTTTTATGTTGGTTGGTAGTCACGCTGCCGCTTTCTTCGCAGGCTTCGATGGCGGCTTCGGTGCGGTCTTCTTGACTCTCTTCGCCTTCTCCTTCGCCGCGAACTCCTGTTTGACTGTCGCGGAGATGGCGTTAACGTCCACTTTGTAAGCGTCTGCCGCATCGCGCAAAATCTTCGCCGTGTCCGTCTGGTTGTGCATGGAGAGCAGAATCGCGGTTTCGATCAGGATGCGGCCCAGCTTGCTTTCCTCGGACCTAGGAAGAAACGCGGCCAGCAGTTTCGCCGGGGCCGCGTCGTCTTTCGGTTTGCCTATGCCATGTTGCCGGATGAGAAGAGCAACACGCCGCTCGTCCAGCATCAACGTGAGCCGCTCGGCCAGAAATAGCAGGTCGCGCTTCATCAGCCGGACGGGAACCGCGTCTCCGATGGCTTTCAAGACGCGCACTCCGGTGGTCTGTGCGATGTCTTCCTCACGGCGGCGCTTTTCCTGCTCGGCTTTGAAAGCTGCATCGGCGTGTTTGGGCTGCTGCCGCCGCTTCGGGTGATGCACCAGGCATTCGGGATTGGCACAGATTTTGCGTGTCTCGCCTTTTTCCGTGCCTTCGGTGACGATGGCCTCGGCTGCGTACTTGCACGTCTTGTACTCCGGCCAGTCGCGCTCACTCTTGCCCTTCGGCTTGTCCTGCCTGATTTCGACGTACTTATTTCGTGGAATCGCCGGACTGCCATCGGCAGGTTTCCCGTAGTCGGTGCTGATCTGAATCAGCTTCGGCTTACCGGCGACGGTCTGCTTTACGTGCGCGTCGATCTTCGCCGCGTAGCATTTTGGATCGCTGCACGAATCGGGCTGGTTCGCCCCGATGTCCGCAAAGAGCAGAGTGTTGTGGCCGGTACGCTTCGGGCAATCCACGCAGGAACCGGCCTCGGGCACAAGCTGCGCGTTTTCTTTCGAGAACGGCGCGCTGCCGAGGTCGAGCAGTATGTTGTGCTCGATCCAATCGCGCAGGTGGCGGACAGGCAAGAGGACACGGCGCGGCTTGCTGCCGTTGCCGTACACTTCCTGATAACAGGCGACGAGTGCTTCCTCCTGTTGCTCTGGCTGCAATTTCGCAAGCAAGAGCGCGTGGCCTACGCCTATTTCATTCTTGGCGAAGGCTTCAGTCACGGCGGGCGCAAGCTCGGTCAATTTCAGATGAGCCGCGACGTACGCTGGTTTCTTGCCCGTCTTGGCGCTGATCTGTTCGATGGAATACTTGGGTTCCTCAAGGCCCAAAAGAGCACGGAACCCTTCCGCCTCGTGAAGAGGATGCAAATCGGCGCGTTGCAGGTTCTCGATCAGCATGGCCTCCAACGCTTCCGCGTCAGAGAGATTGACGATGCGAACCGGAATAGTCGCAAGTTCGGCACGTTGCGCCGCGCGATAGCGCCGTGCCCCGGCCACGATCTCATAGCCGTGCGTGCCGTTGACTGGCCGGACAAGCAAGGGCGAAAGTATGCCTTGAGCACGAATGGAAGCGGCGAGTTCTTCTAAACCGGGGCCGTCAAAAACGCGACGCGGGTTCGAGGGTGATTCCTGCAACTGTGTGAGCGGCAGGTTGCGATATTCGGATTGTGGAGCGATTGCGGTCGTCATGGGGAATACCTCCGTATTCGGTTGTCGAACGTGAGTGCATGAGCGGGCATCTATTGGGGCGAATGCCCGCTCAGGGATGCGGCGCTAGCTGGCCGCTCGAAACTGTTCTGGTTGTGCCGCTTCTTCCGGGCGGATGGCGGTGAGAATGGTTGACGCCGTGCGCTGCACGACTTCAAGGCTTTCGACCAAGAGCGCCGCGCTGCCTGCGTACATTTGTATGTAGTCGCTCGAAGCTCGGCCCATCTCCAAGCCGATGGCCTGGCCTACGATGAAGGCCACAGCCTCGGCTTCGGTTTCGCGCACCGTGGCCGTCGTCATGGTGCGCCGCTCGGCCTTGTGCAAAATCTCGTGGCCTAGCTCGTGAACCAGCGTGGTGAGGGTTTCGGCCTTCGACTGGCCGGGCAGCAAAGCGATCTTGCCGCCATAGCTCACGCCAAGAGCAGGCGCGATGCGCTCGTTGCACTCAAGCTCAATTCCCTGCTTGCTTACAAACTCGATGAGCCGGTCAAGCGAGCCGCCGACTTCGCCGCTGACGTGGTGCTCCTGCTCTGGCAGTTCCGCGCCATCGGTCTGGCTGATGTCGAAAACGTAGACGATGCGAAAACCGATCAGAGCAGGCTGCGGCTTCGTTTCCGGCTCCTGCTCGCGGTCCGCATCTTTCCGGTTGCGCCGATATCCCATCAAGGGCGCGAGAATCTGGATACCCTTTTCGCCTTTCTTGACGAAACGGCCAAGCTCGTTCCATGTGCGAATGCCCGCCACTCTTTGGGCGTCGGGCTTTTGTCTCGCTATGGACAAAATGTTCCCGAAAGAATATCTGTGAAACCGCGCCATTGCGGAGAGATACGCGGTCAAGGCTTCGCTCTGTCCGGCTTCTAGCTGCCGGATCAGATGGTCCACGGCCTGCTTGATGACGAGTTGCGTGGGGTTGTCGCGCTCCGTGGTGCGCTGCTGATAGGGCGAATCGCTGCGGCTCCGTTGTGCCGCATTCTTTCTGTGCGGCCCGAAGTTGGTGCTGCGGTGGTTGGCGGTGTTGACGCTGCTGACGGTTGGCATAAGGATGCTCCTTGGCTTGGATTTGCCCGTTTTCGCCCTGGTGGGCCAAAAAAAAGACATTCGTTTCATGGCTGGCGAAAACGGGCGGAGGGAGGCGGTGTCAATCCTCGAAGCCCGCGAGGGGCGCGGAAGCGAGCACGGCGCGCAGTCTCAAGCCGCGCGGAGCTGCACAAGCGGGATTGACACGAGGAGCCGAACGGAGCTTAGAGTTCGCCCGGAAACGAATGCCGAAAGACAGAATCAGCCGAAGGCTGCACCGAATTGTCTTTTGAGGGGAACGGGCGCTGCGAAGCAGCGTGTATCGGCCCGGAGAAGGTTGGCAGGAGCTATCTAAAGGTTATAAGTAGAGAAGAACCATGCCATTCTTGCAATACGCAATTTCCTGAATCGATCCTTAGCATTGGATTTTTCGTGACGATATGTATGAGCGCGATAACGCGCACGAAGAACAGCCGCCGGCGGCGGCTCGTGCGCTCCAGATTTGCCGCGAAGAACGCCCCAGCGGGGCAGCGGCAATCTCAGTCAGGAGTGTCCAGGCAGAACGTTGGACGACATCTCCCTGCGCTCACCTCCGCCAGCGGCTCCGGCCAAAGACGGCTTCGGGAAAGAGTCGCGGTCAGCCGATCCTGCGGTGCTGACCTCGCTTGGATTTATCGTGCGTCTCCGCCGCCTTCGCTGCTTTAGCCCTGGTAACGTCCAGCTCCGAGTGCGGCAGTTCCCATCCCGCCATGCCCTGCAACACGCGGTCGGCGTGCTTGATGGTATTCACATGCCCATAGTGCTCCTCGATCATGTGGACGGAGGTTCCCATCTGCTCGGCAAGGAAGTAAACATCCACGCCTTCCTGCAATCGGAGCGTGGCATAGGTATGCCGGAAGCAATACGTCGAGCGCGGCACGCCCTGCGTGCCTTCGCGCAGATTCGCTTCGTTCAGAAGATCGGCAATCAGGGAATTGTAGAGAGTCTTTGCGGGCCTGCCGGTGATATTGGTAAAGACTCTATCCTCCAGTTGCGTGGCTTTGGAGATCACGCGGATGCGTTCTAAATACTCTCCAACACTCTTGGGCGCAACCAGCTTGCGCGATTTGCCCTTGCCCTGCACGAACAGCACAACAATCTCCCGTCCCTCGCGGTCCTTTGCGGGCATGATGTCGCGCCAGCGGAGATTCTTCATCTCCGCTGGCCTCATGCCTGTATTGCAGGCAATCAGAATCATGTTGTAGGTGACAGTGCGATACCAAGTGCTCGATGGTTTGTCCGCTTCACCAATCCACTTGCGGCCTACGGTATGCAGCTTGCGGTATTCCTCCAGCGTGAACTCATCCCGCCGCATCGTCTTGAGTTTGGGGCGCTCGTCGAAACGCTGGCTGGCAGGAACGTAACGTTTCTTGATGGCGTAATTCATCACCGCGCCGAAGATGGACATCTCAAACCGGATGGTGGAATCGCTGATAAAGGGAACCACCCGCTCATCGGAAGGTTTGACCTCAATCGGTTTCAAAACCCGGATGCCAAGCGTGTGTTGCACCTTCGTGCGGCGCTCGGCTTCGTGGTCCGCGAAGGCTTGGGCCATCTCTTCGCTGACTTCCCGAACGCCGTTGCGCTTGTTGCGTCCCGCGCCGTTCACTCGTCGCCATGCCGGATAACCACCCCAAAGCTCATCCCCGATAAGGTGAACCTGAGTGGAGCCTACATATTTGTCCAACGCACCTTCAATGATGGCGCGAACCTTCTTAGGACGTGCCTTGCTGATCTCTCCTCGTTGCGCCCGCGCTTCCTGGGTCAGCAGATACTCTCTGCCGACCTCACGGAAGGGGCGATTGAATACGGGAACGTCATGCTTGATGCGGAATCGAACGTCCGCATCTTGATCGAAGGCGCGTTCCCGCGCCGCTTCTTTATCGGAGGTTTTGAGTGAAACCGTCTTGTAGCGGTCGGCCTTCGGCATCTTCATGCGGCAATACCACATCCGATGCTCCACATCGCCGCGCCGGAAGATGATGAGGCCCGGCTTCAGTTCCTCTTTTTCGGTGACGAATGCCATAGTTGGCCTCCATCGTTTGACTCGTTCTGTGCAGATTCCGTGTAGGATTTTTCTGTAAGTGTTTGAATCCTCGTATCTGTGCAGGACTTGTACAGATAATATCAGGAAATTATCTTGTTTATTTATATTTATTTATGTTATATTTGTCATCCTGAGCGGAGCCGCTGTCTTCTGCGCAGCGAAGAACCTGCTTTTGAACCTGTTGGGCCAACGACTCAGTCGCACCCTTTGTGACAACAGGGCGCATTCATTCTGGCTGAAGTCGGCCCTCGATCCATTCATCCGATGACGATCACGACCTTTGCCCGCGCGTGCCCCTGTTCAACATAGGCGATCGCGTCCTCAGCCTCGGCGAGCTTGTATTGCCGATCGATCACCGGAGTCACTTTTCCGGCCGTCATCAGGTCACAAAGAGACTTCAAATCTTCGCTCTTCATCTTCGCAATAAAGAAGGTGAACTTCTGTCGCAGAAAGGGAGACCAAATGAACGCCTTAAGAATGCGGGTCAAAACGGCCCACATTTCTTTCGGCGCTCCTGCCATGGCGCATCTGCCGCGCGGCGTCAGCACGCGTCTGAAATCCGACAGCATGCGGTTGCCAACGTTATCCAGCAGCACGTCGTAGCGCGCTTCATCCTTCGTGAAATCGTTGCCGGTGTAGTCAATCACGCGGTCCGCGCCCAGCGCCAGCGTCTGGTCCACATTTCTCGTGCTGCAAACGCCGGTGACGTGCGCGCCCATCGCTTTCGCGATCTGTACCGCAAAGGTGCCGATCCCGCCCGCCGCCCCATTGATCAGCACTTTCTGCCCAGGCTGAAGGCGTCCAGTGTCCCGAAGTCCCTGCAACGCGGTCAATCCGGCAATCGGTACAGAAGCGGCCTGCGCGAACGTCAATTTGTCAGGCTTGGCAACCAGCGCAGACTCGCTGGCACAGGCGTACTCCGCAAAAGTTCCCTTGCTCGTGCCGAATACTGCGTCGCCTGGCTTGAATCGCGTGACGCCTTTGCCGGCAGCTTCCACCTCGCCGGCCACATCCACTCCCGGCCGGCGGCTCTTCAAGCGCCAGTCCAGCGGATTGACGGAAGCCGCGCGAACTTTGATCAGGACCTCGTTGTCCTTCGGAACTGGAGTCGCGGCATCAAGAATCTCAAGAACATTGCCCGATTTGCTCTTGGTATAGACGGCAGCTTTCATGTGCGTCGAACGCACCCCTGAAGGCGCGTACCTCCGAATTATTGAGGCTAAAGCTTACACATACCTGGGAAATTCAAGACATGATGAGAATCACACAAGGGTCTCGAAAAATGCGCACCATCCTGCCGATTAATTCCGCCACATCGGTACACTGGAAATAGGCGGCTCT